>JALHPU010000056.1 GCA_022842325.1 Sulfuritalea sp.
TGCGGGGCCCGCTGGTGCTGGAGTTCGGCACCGGCTGGTGCGGCGTGTGCGCAGCGGCGCGGGCCCCGCGGGCCGGCCCCCCCCCAGCGCCCCCCGCCCCCGCCCACACGGGGGGGGGCGGGTGTAACCCCCGGCCGCCCCCGTTGTTTGGTAGCAGCGGGTTCTAGCGCAGGCCGGCGATGTAGTCGGAGACTGCCTTGATTTCTACGTCGGTCATCTTCAGTGCCACCATGCGCATCATCTTGTTCGGGTCGTTGGCGCGGGAGCCTTCGCGGAAGCCCTTGAGCTGCGCTTCCGTGTATTCGGCATGCTGGCCGCCGATGCGCGGATACTGCGCCGGAATGCCGGCGCCGGCCGGGCCGTGACACGCGGCGCAGGCCGGCAGACCCTTGGCCTGATCTCCGCCACGGTACAGCTTCTGGCCGAGTTCGATGGTGTCGCGATTTTTTGCGGTTTCGCCGGTTTGCTTCTGCGCCGCAAAATAGGCGGCGAGATCGCGCATCTGGCCTTCGTCGAAAGCGGCGATCATGCCGTTCATGATCGGATTGACGCGCTCGGGCTGCTTGCCGTCGGCCGGCTTGAAATTCTTCATCTGCTTGAGCAGGTAGTCGGAATGCTGCCCTGCCAGTTTCGGGTTGACCGCCAGCGGGCTGTTGCCGTCCGGGCCATGGCAGGCGCCGCAGACGGTGGAGGCAATCGGCTGGCCGCGGGCGGCATCGCCTTTGGGAGCGGCTTTGGCCGTATCGGCGGCTTGGACGCCGAATGCGGTCATCGCACACAAGAGAGTAAGCAGGTAACTGAGCAGGGAACGCTTCATGTAAAAAAACTCCTCGGAAACTCCGGGATTCGGAAATTGTAAACCTGATATTCTATCCCAGCTCTCCCGATTTCTCCACGTCAGCCTGTCATGGCGGCGTATCTTCGACGTATCGCCCCATGTCCCTATTTCGCCACGCCAGCTTTGAAATTTCCGTCGCCCAGCCCAGCGGCCTGCCACCTCCCAATGGAGCGGAGATCGCATTCGCCGGTCGATCGAACTCGGGAAAGTCCAGTGCCATCAATACCTTGGTGGGCCATACCCGACTTGCCTTCGTCTCCAAGACCCCCGGCCGGACGCAGCTGATCAACCTGTTTCGCATGAAAAACGGCGCGGCCCTGGTCGATCTGCCCGGCTATGGCTATGCCCAGGTGCCGTTGGCCGTTCGCCTGCAATGGCAGGGCCTGCTGGAACACTACCTGACCTGTAGGCCCAATCTGGTCGGCCTGGTGCTGATCATGGATTCGCGCCGCCCGCTGACCGAACTCGACTGGAAGATGATCGGCTGGTTCGGTTCCACCGGGCGGCCCATCCATTGCCTGCTGACCAAGTCGGACAAGCTGACAAAGCAGGAGCAGACCAAGACCCTGCGCGAAACGCGCGAGGCGCTGGCCAAGTTCGGCGAGCAGGTTACGGTGCAGATGTTTTCCAGCCTGAAGAAGACCGGGATGGAAGAGACGGAGAAGGTGGTGGGTAGCTGGTTGGAGAGTGACAGGCAGGTTTTGACAACTGGCTGACGAAGTCAGCAAATTAATCGCCCCCTTTCTGGGAAAGGGGGTTGGGGAGATAGCCCATACAATTAGCCCAACGGGCTTTTATTTTGGCTGTGCCAAAATAAAAGCCCTCGACCAAAGGGGAGAAGGCCGAGGGCGAAACACCTTGAGTAATTCAAGGCACCCGCTCAGGGAGGTGAAGCGGGAGACGGCACGAACCTGAGTCCGCCACCATCTGCATACTATGATAAGTCGTTTGCGTTAAAGTTCAAGTAATTTTCTGAAATTTTTGCAAGGCTAAGCCAATGATTACAAAAGGTGTATTTCCCGGGACCCGGATGCGGCGGATGCGTCGCGACGATTTCTCGCGGCGCCTGATGCGTGAGTACACACTCACTCCTGACGACCTGATCTACCCCGTCTTTGTCCTCGAGGGCGCGGGGCGTACCGAGGCCGTCGCCTCGATGCCCGGCGTCGAGCGCATGTCGCTGGACCGACTCCTGCCCGTGGCCGAAAAGGCGCTCAAGCTGGGTGTGCCGGCCCTGGCCCTGTTTCCCGTGGTCGATATCGGCAAGAAAACTCCTGGTGCCGAAGAGGCCTGGAATCCGGCCGGCCTGGTGCCGACCGTGGTGGCCCGCCTCAAGCGGGAATTTCCCGAACTCGGGATCATTACCGACGTTGCACTCGACCCCTATACCAGCCATGGTCAGGACGGCCTGATCGACCCGGCCGATCCGCGCGGCTACGTGATGAATGACGAAACGCTGGAAGCCCTGGCGAAACAGGCGCTGTGCCACGCGCGCGCCGGCGCCGACGTGGTCGCACCCTCGGACATGATGGACGGCCGCATCGGCCGCATCCGTACCATGCTGGATGCCGAGAACCTGATCCACACCCGCATCCTGGCCTATTCGGCGAAGTACGCCTCGGCGTTCTACGGCCCCTTCCGCGACGCCGTCGGCTCGGCCGGCAACCTGGGCAAGAGCAACAAATACACTTACCAGATGGACCCGGGCAACACCGACGAGGCGCTGCGCGAAGTGGCGCTGGACATCGACGAAGGCGCCGACATGGTGATGGTCAAACCGGGGATGCCCTATTTGGACATCGTGCGCCGGGTCAAGGACGAGTTCGGCGTGCCGACCTATGCTTATCAGGTCAGCGGCGAATACGCGATGCTCAAGGCTGCCGCACAGAACGGCTGGCTGGCGCACGATGCGGTGATGATGGAAGCACTTCTCGGCTTCAAGCGCGCCGGCTGCGACGGGATACTGACCTACTTTGCGCTGGAAGCAGCGACGCTGCTTAAGAGGTAGTCAGGAGTCGGCGCTGGCGATACGGTGATCAGCGCGCCAGGATCGGCCACTGCGCCGACCAGTTCGCCAGCGGATCGTCCTTGAACCCGCTCTTGACGAAGCGCTGCCAGCGGCCCACGGCATAGCAGACCAGCAGGTCGGCATGGGCCGCGAAGTCGTGCTCGGCCGCCAGCGCGCCCTGGGCCGAAGCTACCTTGAGGGATTGCTTGAGCGTGGATTCGATGCGGTCCAGCAACTGGTTGATTCGGGCCTGCAACCGCGGGTTCTCATGCACCAGCGCGTCACCCACCAGCACCCGGGTCAGGCCGCGGTTTTTCTGGGCAAAACGCAACAGCGAGGCGACGATGGCCTCGGCCTGCTTGAGGCCGGATTCCTCGGCGGCTTCGATCTGGGTGATGACCGAAAAAACCCCGCTCTCGATGAATTCGATCAGGCCCTCATACATTTGCGCCTTGCTCGCGAAGTGTCGGTAAAGCGCCGCCTCCGACACCTGCAACTGCTTGGCCAGCAGGGCCGTGGTGACCTTCTCCACGGCCGGGCGCTCGAGCATCTCGGCAATGGTCTGCAGGATCAGGAGCTTCTTTTCACCAACTTTGGCGGTGCGGGCTTCGTTCATGGCGGCTTCAACCTGAGTGGGTCACTTCGATTTGATCAGCGTACCGACACCTTCGTCGGTCAGGATTTCGAGCAGCAGCGCATGTTCGACGCGGCCATCGATGATGTGCACGCCCTTCACGCCGCTGCGCGCCGCATCCAGCGCCGAGCTGATCTTGGGCAGCATGCCGCCGGAGAGCGTACCGTCGGCCACCATGTCGTCGATCTGCTTTGGTGTGATGCCGGTGATCAGCTTGCCGGACTGATCCAGCACGCCAGGCGTATTGGTCAGCAGCACCAGCTTTTCTGCCTTGAGCACTTCGGCGATCTTGCCGGCCACCACGTCGGCATTGATGTTGTAGGTCTCGCCCTCGCTGCCGACGCCGATCGGCGCGATCACCGGGATGAAGTCGCCGGTGTCGAGCAGGGCGATCAGGCTGGGATCGATGGACACGATGTCGCCGACCTGGCCGATATCGATCAGGTCGCCCGGGACGTCCTTGTTTTCCATCATCAACTTCTTGGCACGGATGAAGTTGCCGTCCTTGCCGGTGAGTCCCACAGCCTTGCCGCCGTGCTGGTTGATCAGGTTGACGATTTCCTTGTTGACCTGGCCGCCGAGCACCATTTCGACCAGATCCATGGTTTCGGCGTCGGTGACGCGCATGCCCTGGACGAATTCCCCCTTCTTGCCGACGCGCGCCAGCAGGTTCTCGATCTGCGGGCCGCCGCCATGCACCACCACCGGATTCATGCCGACCAGCTTGAGCAGCACCACGTCGCGGGCGAAGCACTGTTTGAGGTGTTCGTCGGTCATGGCATTGCCGCCGTACTTGACGACGATGGTCTTGTCGTGAAAGCGCTTGATGTAGGGCAGGGCCTCGGCCAGAACGCCGGCCTTGACGACGGGAGCGAGCTTTTCAGTCATGGGTGTGGGCGAGTGCAAGTGGTAACTTCGCCCATTCTACCGGCGCGCAAATGAAAACGGGGCAAACCGCCGACGTTGCAGCGGATCACCCCGTGTGTTGCGCGACATGGCCGGCGTGTCGCCAGCGCCGACTCCTGTTACTGGACGGTGATTCTGCGTGCCTGGGTCGCGGCCTTCTTCGGCAGTGCCAGTTCCAGCACGCCGTCGGTGTATTTGGCGCTCACCTGCGCTTCGTCGATTTCCTGCGCCAACTGGAAGCTGCGCGACACCTTGCCGAAATAGCGCTCGGTACGCAACACCCGTTCGCCTTCCCTGACATCCTTTTCCTCGCGCCGCTCGGCGCTGATGGACACGATGGCGCCATCGACGGCGACGTGAATGTCTTCCTTTTTCACGCCCGGAATTTCGGCGTGGACCAGATAGCTGTTTTCCTGTTCCTTGACGTCGATTTTCAGCGCGGGCGCGTCGGGCTCCCCTCCGAAATCAACCGGACGGACGAAAAAACCACGGAAAAAGTCATCGAGTGGATCGCGGCGGATCAAGTTGCTCATTTCATTCTCCTTTCAGGTTTATGGCCTCGCTCACGGTACAGGCCTTGCGCACTACATAAGTGCCTCGAAAGAAATTTCAAGAGCTTCCCTGCGGGCTTGATCCGGGTCCGGCGTGCGGGACAAATCGTCGCGGCAATTCCAGAATGGCATCGCGATTGCTCCACGAAAAGCAGGCCGCCGCCGCCTCGCGCCAGGGCAGCCAGCGAAAGGCCAGGTGTTCGTCGGGAGCAACGGTCACGTCCAACCGTTCCGGCAGGCACAGGCTGAAAACATGCTCGGTGTTCTGCGTGACGCCGGGGGCATAGCGATACCGCCATTCGGCGAAAATCTCATAGCGGTTGGTCATTTGCCAGTCGATGAATTCGCCGGCACCGACGTCGACGCCGGTTTCTTCGCGCACTTCGCGGCGCGCTGTTTCCAGCAGCGGCTCGTCGTCTTCCTGGCTGCCGGTGACTGATTGCCAGAAGCCGGGGTGCCTGGTGCGTTCCAGCAGCAGCACTTCCAGGGCCGGTGTGTGGATCACCACCAGCACGGAAACCGGCTTCTTGTACTTCACCGCGTCTCAGCCAGGTTGCGCCACCGTCGGCAACCAGGCGATACCGTCAGCCTGCATGTCCACCAGGCACCAGAAGGGCACGCCGTCTTCGCGCCAGGTCGCCGCAGCATCCTGGAAGATCTGCATCAGGGTGACAAAGTCGGCCTCCGCCCGGCCATGAATGCCGTCGCAATGTTCGAGGATGATCACGTAGCCGGTGGCGGGCAGCCAGCCCATGTCAAGCAGGCTGTCGGTCAAGGCGTCCCAGTTGTGGCCGAACCACTCCGGAAAGCGCAGGGAGTGGGCAATGGCCGCCAGCATTTCATCCTTGTTGCGCGCGACGGCCAGATCGACGTGCAGGACCACGCAACCGGCCGCCTGTGCACCGGCCAGCAGCTTGTCGATGGGGCCATGAGGCAAATGATGAACCCCGGCCCGGGCGGCGTCGCCAAACAGATTTTCGTAATGTGCGGCACTCATCGCTGGATCCGGTGGAAGCTCTTGTAGTGATCGGCCGTGTAGTAGAACACTGCGGGCGGTCTGTCACCGGTAACGATGCGCCGCGCACCGCGATCGTGGCTGCCCGGCGTCTGCACGGTGTACTCGCGATAGTAGCCTTTCGCCTGGTCGGGCAGCCGGCGTTCGCGATTCTGGAAGGTAATGCCGTCGCGCCGGTAGGGAAACGGACCGCCGGCATCGATCAGCTTGAGCGTGACACGCGCTTCTTCCGGCAAAGCCGCCGCCGGGATGGTGCCGACCCGGTTGTCGCGTGCCAGCGCGGTGCCGAACAGCGCGACTCCGATCAGCGCGCAGAGCAGCCGGCGCATGGTCAGGACTTGCCGACCTCGACCTGGGTCTCGACCTTTTGCCGCAGGCGGATGTGCAACTCGCGCAACTGCTTTTCGTCTACATCAGACGGTGCATCGGTCAGCAGGCACTGGGCGCGCTGGGTCTTGGGGAAGGCGATCACGTCGCGGATCGACTCGGCACCGGCCATCATGGTGACGATGCGGTCGAGGCCGAAGGCCAGGCCGCCATGTGGCGGCGCGCCGTACTTGAGGGCATCGAGCAGGAAGCCGAACTTGGCCTGCTGCTCCTCGGGGCCGATGCCCAGCGCCTGGAACACTCTTCCCTGCACGTCGGCGCGATGGATACGCACCGAGCCGCCGCCCATTTCCCAGCCGTTCAGGGCCAGGTCGTAGGCCTTGGCCAGGCAGGCCCCGGGATTGGTGGCCATCAAAGCTTCGTGGCCGTCCTTGGGACTGGTGAAGGGGTGGTGGCAGGCCGACCAGCGCTGGTTCTCTTCGTCGTATTCGAACATCGGGAAATCGACCACCCAAAGCGGGCGCCAGGCCGAACCATCGACGTAGCCCTTCTCGTGGCCGAGCTTGGTGCGCAGGGCGCCGAGCGCGTCATTGACGACTTTGGTCTTGTCGGCGCCGAAGAAAATCAGGTCGCCGGACTGGGCCCCCGTGCGTTCGACGATGGTCTTCAAGGCCGCCGCGTGGAGGTTCTTGACGATCGGCGACTGCAGGCCTTCCTCGTTGAGCTTGGTCGCGTCATTGACCTTGATGTAGGCCAGGCCGCGCGCGCCGTAGATCTTGACGAATTCGGTATAGCCATCGATCTCGCCGCGGGTCAGCGCAGTTGCCCCGAGCGCGCCGCCCGGCACGCGCAGTGCCGCGACACGGCCGCCGGAGGTGGCCGGACCGCTGAACACCTTGAAGGCGACGTCGGCCACGGCGTCGGTGACGTCGGTGAGTTCCAGCGTCACGCGCAGGTCGGGCTTGTCCGAGCCGTAACGGCCCATGGCTTCGGCATAGGTTATGCGCGGGAAGGGATTGGGCAGGTCGACTGCCAGCGCCGTCTTGAACACGCTGCGGATCATCTCTTCCATGAGGGCCGTGATCTGTTCTTCGGTCAGGAAGGATGTCTCGATATCGACCTGGGTGAATTCCGGCTGGCGGTCGGCGCGCAGGTCCTCATCGCGGAAGCACTTGGTGATCTGGTAGTAGCGGTCGAAGCCGGCCACCATCAGCAGCTGCTTGAACAACTGCGGCGACTGCGGCAGGGCGAAGAACTGACCCGGATGCACGCGCGACGGCACCAGGTAGTCGCGTGCGCCTTCGGGCGTCGACTTGGTCAACATCGGCGTTTCGATGTCGATGAAGCCCTTCTCGTCGAGGAAGCGGCGGAAAGCCATGGCCACCTTGTAGCGCAGCATCAGGTTCTTCTGCATCTGCGGGCGGCGCAGGTCGATCACGCGATGGGTCAGGCGCACGTTCTCGGAGAGGTTTTCCTCGTCGAGCTGGAATGGCGGCGTTACGGCCGCGTTGAGCACTTCCAGTTCATGGCACAGGATTTCGATTTCGCCGGAGGCCAGGTTGGGGTTCTCCGTGCCGGCGGGGCGGCGGCGCACTTTGCCGGTGACCTTCAGCACGAATTCGTTGCGCACGTCCTCGGCGACCTTGAACATCTCCGGACGATCCGGGTCGCAGACGATCTGCGCCAAGCCCTCGCGGTCGCGCAAGTCGATGAAGATCACGCCGCCGTGGTCGCGGCGGCGGTGGCTCCAGCCGCAAAGAGTGACGATCTGGTCGACATGGGAGGCATTCACCTCGCCGCAGTAGTGAGTACGCATAGGATTTCCGGCTGTTGGCATTGCCCCGCGAGAGGCTTTACTGATTCTGGGCGCGCCCGAGGGGATTTCTCATGGGCGGGGCGACGACGCCCATGGATACGATGTATTTCAGGGCTTCGTCGACGTTCATGTCGAGCTCGATGACGTCCTTGCGCCTGACGAAGAAGAAGAAGCCGTTGACCGGGCTGGGCGTGGTCGGGATGAAGACGCCGACGTGTTCCTCCGGCAGCATGTCGGCGACGTCGCGGGCCGGATGTCCTGTCTGAAACGCCACCGCCCAAGACTCGGGGTGTGGATAACGTACCAGCAGGACCTTGCGGAAGGCGACGCCGCTGCCCGAGAACAGCGTGTCGCTGACCTGCTTGACGCTGTAATAGATCGACTTCACCACCGGAATGCGCGCCAGCACCCCTTCCCAGAACCGCACCAGCTTCTGGCCGACGATGTTGGTCGTCACCAGACCGGTGACGAATACCACCAGCAGCGTGAGCAGCGCGCCGAGGCCGGGGATGTACATCCCGAGCAGATGCTCCGGGTGGATGGCCTGCGGCAGCAACAGCAGGGACTGATCCATGGAACGGACGATCAGGGACAACACCCATGCGGTGATCGCCAGCGGGACCCAGATCAGTAGCCCGGTGATGAAGTACTTTTTCAAGGCGGCTGCAGTCAACTGTTTGCGGCGCAGCTACCCGTGCCACCCTGGCAGGGCGGCGGGTTGTCGCTCTTGCTGGCCTCCGGCGCCTTGCAGCCGCCTCCCTTGAAGTCGGTGGCGTACCAGCCGTTACCCTTGAGCTGAAATCCGGGAGCCGTCAGCTGCTTGGCAAAGTGCTCGGTCTTGCATTCGGGGCAGGTGGTCAACAGCGGATCGCTGACTTTCCGCATGACATCTTTCTCAAAGCCGCACTCGGTGCAGCGATAAGCGTAGATCGGCATGGCATTCTCCGGCATTCTGGCAAAGGGGTGAGATTATAGCCGAAGGCTTTGGCGTACTAGCCAAAGCCGTATCGACCCTGGCCTTACGACGTGGGGCCCGCCACTGGCGTTTTCAAGGGGTGGAGCCCCAGGTTGGTGGTCGGCTAGAGTTTGACACCGAGATAGGCTCGGGTCAGCGGCGCACCCCAGATCAAGGCAATGCCGCCTGCGACTGCGAGATAGGGGCCGAATGGGATCGGCACGTTGCGCCCGTGGCGGGTAAACACCATCAGGGCGATTCCGACCACGGCACCGACGAGCGAAGACAGCAATATGGTCAAGGGCAGCATCTGCCAGCCAAGCCAGGCGCCGAGGGCAGCCAGCAATTTGAAATCACCGTAACCCATGCCTTCCTTGCCGGTTGTCAGCTTGAACAACCAATAAACGCTCCATAGCGACAAATAACCGGCCATGGCCCCTATCACTGCGCTCTTCAAGTCCGTGTAGATACTGAATGCATTCAGCGCCAATCCCACCCAGAGCAACGGCAAGGTGATGTCGTCGGGCAGCAGCTGGGTATCGAAATCGATGGCGGTCAGGGCAATCAACGCCGCAATCAATATCAGGGCACCCATGCCCGCGGCAGTGAAGCCGAAATGCCATGCGGCAAACGCAAACAGCAGTCCGGTCAGTGCCTCGATCAGCGGATAACGCAAGGAAATCGGCGCGGCACAGCCTTTGCAGCGCCCGCGCAACAGAAGCCAACTGATAACGGGAATGTTTTCCAACACGGTAATCGAATGGCCGCATTGCGGGCAACGCGAACGAGGCCGGGCCAGCGAAAGCGGTTCGCAAGTCGGTGGAGTTTCACCCCTGAGGTCAGCGCACTGCGCAGCCCAATCGCGTTCCATCATGATGGGCAGGCGATGGATGACGACATTCAGAAAGCTGCCGATCATCAGGCCGAGCAACCCTGAGGCAAGAGCAAATATCGCCGGATCGGCGAACTGGGCGATCATTCTCCGCGTATGGTTGCGGACTTAGCCGACAACCGAACCAAGTTTAAAGATCGGCAGGTACATGGCGACTACCAGTCCGCCAATAAGGCCGCCAAGGAATACCATGATCATTGGCTCCATCAAGCTCGCCAGCGCTTCGACGGCTTCGTCCACCTCGGCTTCAAAGAAGTCGGCAGTCTTGCCCAGCATTGAATCGAGCTGACCGGATTCCTCGCCGATGGCGACCATCTGGGTGACCATCGGCGGGAATACGCCGGAGTTTTCCATGGCCGCCGTCAGGCTGGAACCGGTAGAAACTTCGTTCTGAATCTTCTTGGTGGCGAGGGTGTAGACATAGTTGCCCGCCGCGCCGCCGACCGAATCAAGTGCATCGACCAGCGGCACACCGGCCGCAAACATGGTGGACAGTGTTCTCGTCCAGCGCGCAATGGATGACTTTCTTAGCAGGTCACCAAAAACCGGAAGCTTCAGAAAGTACTTGTCCGCGGCAATCTGCAAGGCCCTTGAGCGCTTGAAAGCCTGGGAAATCCCGAAAAAGACCGCATAAATGCCGCCGAAAATGAAATACCAGTTCGCTGTGAAATAGTCGGAGATGGCGATCACGATTTGAGTCGGGGCGGGCAGTTCGCCGCCGAAACTGGCAAACACGCCTTTGAAGGCGGGCACCACGAAAATCATGATGACCGCAGTAATGATGAAGGCGATGATAAGAATGGCGATCGGATAGGTCAGGGCGCTCTTGATCTTGGACTTGATCGCCTGAATTTTTTCTTTGTAGGTTGCCAGGCGGTCCAGCAGGGTGTCGAGAATGCCGGCCTGCTCACCCGCCTCGACCAGGTTGCAGAACAGGGCGTCAAAATACTGGGGATACTTGCGAAATGCATTGGCCAGATTGGAACCGGTTTCGACCTCGGACTTGATCGAGTAAAGCAACCTTGCGAGGGCCGGGTTGCTGGTGCCCTTGCCGACGATATCGAAGGACTGCAACAGCGGCACCCCGGACTTGACCATCGTGGCGAGTTGGCGCGAGAACAGCGTGATGTCCTTGTCCGAGACCGAGCCGCTACCACCGGTTTTCTGCTTCTTGAGCTTGGTGACGGTGATACCTTGCCGCCGCAGCGCTGCATTGGCCACGGCCTCGGTGGCTGCCTTCAGCTCGCCGCGAACGACTTTGCCCTGCTTGTTCTTGCCTTCCCAGGAAAAGTTGAGTTCCTTCGGGCCGTCCTTTTTCTCTTCCTTGCCTGCTGTGGCCATCGGCTTCTCCCGCATTAATTTTCGTTTCGGCCGCTGCTTTTGGCGCCGGAACGACCGGCGACAGCCTCCACTTAATCCTTTGGACGAACATTCTACGCCCTGACTATGCCGAGAGTATCACTCTCCGGCAGGCCGGTGAAGTCGCACCATCTTGATCTTTCGGTCCTGTGTTTGCACGATCTCCATTGCCACGCCGGCCACCCGAACGCCCACGCCGACTTCGGGGATATCCTGCAGGTGTTCCACGATCAGCCCGTTCAGGGTGCGCGGGCCATCGAGGGGAAACTCGAGCTGCAGCATGCGATTGAGCTCCCGCAAGGTGACCGAGCCGTCCACCAGCACCATGCCCGCATCGTTCCACGAAATCGAGTTGCCAACGTCCGACTGCCGCGTCGTGAATTTGCCGACCAGTTCTTCGATGATGTCTTCCAGCGTTACCAGCCCTTCGATTTCACCGTATTCGTCCACCACCAGACCCATGCGCTGCCGGTTTTCACGAAAGAACTGCAACTGGGTGTAGATCGGGGTCGCGGCGGGAATGAAATAGGGTTCCGACATGCGTTCGCGCAGGGTGGCATGGCCGACTTCTCCGGCGAAGGCCTCGGCCAGCAGACGTCGTTGATGCAGTACGCCGACGATATTGGCCGGATCGTTCTCGAATACCGCGACACGGGTGTGAAAACTGGTTGCCAGTTGTGTCTTGATGCTCTCGATCGGCGCAGCAATGTCGATGGCCTCGATTTCGCCGCGCGGGGTCATGATGTCGGCAACCGTAAGTTGCTCCAGTTCAAACAGGTTAAGCAATATCGAGCGGTGTTGCTGCGGGATGAAGCGACCCGACTCAAGCACCACCGACCGCAGTTCTTCCGGTGAGAGGCGTGACGATTCGTGCCCCGGCTTGGGTTGCAGGTGGAGCAGGCTCAGTAGCGGCTGAACGAACAGATTGACCAGCCAGACCATCGGGTAGGTCACGCGCAACAGCGGTGTCAGCACGTAGCCTATGCGCAGTGCCAGCCAATCCGGGTAAGTGGCGCCCGCCACCTTCGGTGTGATTTCGGAAAACACCAGCAGGCAGAAGGTGACGAACAGTGCGCCTATCTCGAGCGTCCATTTTTCCTGGCCGAAGATCTGCAGGGCGATATTGCCCGTCAGCATGGCGGCAATCGAATTGACCAGCGTATTGCCCAGCAGGATTACGCCCAGCAGTTGATCGGTCTTCCCGAGCAGGGCCACCGCCAGCCGGGCGCCGCGATGCCCCTCCTGGGCCATGTGGCGCAGCCGGATCCGGTTGGACGCCATCATCGCGGTTTCCGACATGGAAAAGAACGCCGAGCAGACCAGCAGCACGGCCAGCGCAGTGAATTGCGCAGAAAGCGGAATTTCGTCCATCAGCGGCCGAGAATTACCTCAAGCACGAAGCGGCTGCCGACGTAGGCCAGCAGCAGGGTGGCGAATCCCGTCAGGGTCCAGCGCAGCGCCACGCGGCCGCGCCAACCGCGCAGGTGGCGGCCCACCAGCAGCGCCGCAAAAATCAGCCAGGAGAGAATGGCGAACAGGGTCTTGTGGTTGAAGGTCAGCGCCTTGCCGAACAGCGATTCCGAGAAGAAGATTCCGGAAATCAGCGTCAGCGTAAGCAGGACAAAAGCGACATGGATCAGCCGGAACAACAGCGACTCCATGGTCAGCAGCGGCGGCAGGCCGGCCAGCAGGGGCGAGATGCGACCGCGATGCAGGTTTTTTTCGGCAGTCGCCATGAGCAGGGCGTGCAGGGCTGCCAGGGTGAACAGGCTGTAAGCCAGCATCGCCATCAGAAAGTGCAGGCGAAAGGCCATCGAGCCTGCATTGGTCAGCACATGCGCCTCGGCAAATACCGCCGGCAACATCGCCGCCACCGCGGCGGCCGGCAGGCCGAGAACCTGCAGGCCCTCCATGCGGGCGTAGAAGCTCTCTATCCAGTAAAGTGCAATCGCGGCCCAAAGCATCACGGACAGGGCAATCGCGAAGCCGAAGCGCATGCTATCGCCATCGAATATGGCCATGCGCAAACTCACGGCATGGGCCAGCAGTGCCACCAGCAGGAGGCCCCGCTCCCCAAGCTTGAGTCCGCCCGCCGGTTGGTCGAGCGCGGGTCCGCGCCAGCGGGTGCGCCAAAGATGTACCGCCAGGCCGCCATAGATGGCCGCGGCCAGCAGATGCATTAAGATTGCAGGCATCGGCGAAGTCTACACCAAGCCTTCCATCTCCTAATGCATCTGCCCTCATCCATCCATGCTAGATAACCTTACCCAGCGGCTTGGCCGAGTCGTAAAGAACCTGCGCGGCCAGGCCCGACTGACCGACGACAATATTTCCGACATGCTGCGCGAAGTGCGCATGGCCTTGCTGGAGGCCGACGTCGCGCTGCCGGTAGTCAAGGACTTCATTGCCCGGGTCAAGGAAAAGGCGCTCGGCCAGGAAGTGATCGGTTCGCTGACTCCCGGCCAGGCCCTGGTCGGCGTGGTGCATCGCGAATTGACCGAACTGATGGGCGGCGCCAGCGTCGGCCTGAATCTCGCCACCCAGCCACCGGCCGTGATCCTGATGTCGGGCCTGCAAGGCGCCGGCAAGACCACCACCACGGCCAAGCTGGGCAAGTGGCTCAAGGAGCGGCAGAAGAAGAAGGTGCTGACGGTCAGCTGCGACGTCTATCGTCCCGCCGCCATCGAGCAGCTGAAAGCCGTTTCGGCCCAGGCCGGGATCGACTTTTTCCCGTCCTCGGCCGAGCAAAGGCCTGCCGATATTGCGGCTGCCGCGCTGGATTACGCCAAGCGGCACTACTACGACGTGATCTTCGTCGACACCGCCGGGCGCCTGGCCATCGACGAAGCGATGATGGCCGAAATCAAGGATCTGCATGCGCTCTTGAAGCCGATCGAGACCCTGTTCGTGGTCGATGCGATGCTCGGCCAGGACGCGGTGAATACGGCGAAGGCCTTCAACGAAGCGCTGCCGCTGACCGGCGTGATCCTGACCAAGCTCGATGGCGATTCGCGCGGTGGCGCCGCGCTGTCCGTGAGGCATGTCACCGGCAAGCCGATCAAGTTCGCCGGCGTCGGCGAAAAGCTGACCGGCCTCGAGGAATTCCATCCCGAGCGCATGGCCTCGCGCATCCTCGGCATGGGCGACATTCTTGGCCTGGTCGAGGATGCCCAGCGCGGCGTCGACCAGGACAAGGCGCAGGAATTCGTCAAGAAGATGAAGTCGGGCAAGGGTTTCGACCTCAACGACTTCAAGGACCAGATCGGCCAGATGAAAAACATGGGCGGCATGGCCGCCATGCTCGAAAAGCTGCCGGCGCAGTTCAGTGCCATGGCGCAAAAGGCCGGTGGCGGCATGGAAGACAAGACGGTGCGGCGCCTCGAAGGCATCATCAACTCGATGACGCCGACCGAACGCAGCAAGCCGGAAATCATCAAGGCCAATCGCAAGCGTCGCATCGCCACCGGCGCCGGTGTGTCGGTGCAGGAAGTCAATCGCCTGCTGAACCAGTTCGAGCAGACGCAGAAGATGATGAAGCAGTTCTCCAAGGGCGGCATGGCGAAGATGATGCGCGGCATGAAGGGAATGCTGCCGGGCATGCGGTAAGTTCTTTGCCGTAGCGCCAGCGCCGACTCTTGAAGCCGTTGCTGATCAGCGCGGTTCGATCACCCGCGGCCCCCAGTGCCACTGCTTTTCCCACGCCCCGCGCACCATGTTCGGATACTCCGGCTTGCCCAGGCTGCCGTTGTAGCGCCCCAGCGCCCGGTACAGATTTCCGTTTTCGATGTCGAGGTAGTGGCGCAGGATGGTGCAACCGAAGCGCAGGTTGGTGCGCATGTGGAACAGGTTGCTGTCCTTGGCGCCGATCAGTTTCACCCAGAAGGGCATCACCTGCATGTAGCCGCGGGCGCCGGCGGACGATACCGAATATTTCTTGAAGCCGCTCTCGACCTGGATCAGACCGAGCACCATTTGCGGGTCGAGGCCGGCACGCTTGGCTTCGTAGTACACGGTCTTGAGGAAGTCCAGTCGGGCTTCCCGGTCGGGCATGCGACGACTCAGTCGCGACGACATCTCGGTCAGCCAGTTGACCTTTTCCTGGATCGAGGGGAACTGCGGATCGGGTGCAGCGCGGTCGGCAATCGCGGCGTGCAAGGCGGCCTGCACGCTGGCCGCCAGCGGTTCGTACTGCTGCGCTCCGGCATAGGCCGCTGCCGGCAGGAGCGCAGCGGAAAAATACAGTACCAGCGCTAAGCGTCGCACAACTTCTGTTTGAGGAAGGGCGCCATTTCGCTGACGGCAATCATCGTGGCCTCGGCATCGCTGCGGCCCTTGTATTCGAGCTTGCCTTCCTTGAGGCCGCGCTCACCGACCACCACGCGATGCGGGATGCCGATCAGTTCCCAGTCGGCGAACATGGAACCGGGGCGCTCGTCGCGGTCATCCAGTATCGCGTCGATGCCCGCGGCGAGCAGTTCCGCGTGGAGCGCCGCGGCAGCCGTACGGACGGTCTCCGACTTGGCGTAGTTCATCGGCACGATCGCCACGGCGAACGGGGCGATGCCGGCAGGGAAGATTATGCCGCGCTCGTCGTGGCCCTGCTCGATGGCGGCGCCGACGATGCGCGAGACACCGATGCCATAGCAGCCCATTTCCATGACCTGGTCCTTGCCCTGCTCGTCGAGGAAAGTGCATTTGAGGGCCTCGGCGTACTTGGTGCGCAACTGGAAGATGTGGCCGACTTCGATGCCGCGACACAACTCGAGCGTGCCCTTGCCGTCGGGCGACGGGTCGCCCTCGACCACGTTGCGGATGTCGGCGACGGTTGCGGGTTGCGGCAGGTCGCGGCCGAAGTTGACGCCGGTGAGGTGAAAGCCCTCTTCGTTGGCGCCGCATACGCAGTCGCTCATCACCGCGACGCTGCGGTCGGCCACCACCCGGCCCGAAAATCCGACCGCACCGATGTAGCCAGCCTTGCAGCCGAGCGCTTCGACGATTTCCTCATCGCGGGCGAAGCGGAATTCACCGACTACTTTCTGCGCCTTTATCTCGTTCAGGTCGTGATCGCCGCGCAGCAGCAGCAGGACAAACTCGCTGCCGCCTTCCTTTTCGGCCATGACGGCGATGGCCTTGACCGTCTGCGTCAGCGGCAGGCCGAGGAAAGCCGCTACATCCTCGCACTTGGTCTTGTTCGGCGTGGCCTTCTTCTCCATGGCCGCCGTGCCACCAGCGCCGACTCTTGCGGGAGCAATGGCCTCGGCCAGTTCGACGTTCGCCGCGTAATCCGATGCGGGGCAGAAGGCAATCGCATCCTCGCCGGAATCTGCCAGGACATGGAATTCGTGCGAACCGGTGCCGCCGATGGCGCCGGTATCGGCCGCTACGGCGCGGAATTTCAGTCCCAGGCGGGTAAAGATGCGGCTGTAGGTGTCGAACATGTTGCGGTATTCGCGTTCCAGGTCGGCGTACGTGGTGTGGAAGGAATAGCCGTCCTTCATCAGGAACTCGCGCCCGCGCATGACGCCGAAGCGCGGCCGGATCTCGTCGCGGAATTTGGTCTGGATCTGGTAGAAGTGGCGCGGCAGCTGGCGATAGCTCTTCACCTCGCGGCGCACCACGTCGGTGATGACCTCTTCGTGGGTCGGGCCGATCACGAAATCGCGCTGATGGCGATCCTTGAAGCGCAGCAGTTCCGGGCCATATTTCGGGCCGCGCCCGGATTCTTCCCACAATTCAAATGGCTGCACCGCCGGCATGAGCATTTCGATGGCGCCGGCGCGATCCATTTCCCGGCGCACGATGTGCTCGACCTTGCGCAGTACGCGCAGCCCCATCGGCAGCCAGGTATAGATGCCGCCGGCCAGGCGGCGGATCAGGCCGGCACGCAGCATCAACTGATGGCTGACGATTTCGGCGTCGGAAGGAGCTTCCTTGAGGGTGGCGATGAAAAACTGGCTGGCGCGCATGGCTGTAGGCGGAAAGGCTGAAAAGGCGCATTTTACCTGCGGCCGGGAAATTGCCGATGGGCCAGAAGCGGCTATCCAGCAGCGCGCGATTGTGAAAGAATGGTCGCCAATCAATCATTGGAATATGCATCATGCTCGATCGTGAAGGCTTTCGCCCAAACGTCGGCATCGTTCTGGTCAACAGTCGCAACGAGGTCTTTTGGGGCAAGCGCATCCGCGAACATTCCTGGCAGTTCCCGCAGGGGGGTATCAAAAAGGGCGAGACCCCCGAACAGGCGATGCTGCGTGAACTGGAAGAGGAAACCGGCCTCAAGCCCGAACACGTGCGGATCATCGGCCGCACCCGCGACTGGTTGCGCTATGAGGTGCCGAAGCACTGGATTCGCCGCGAATGGCGCAGTACCTACCGGGGACAGAAACAGATCTGGTTTCTGCTGCGTCTCGTCGGCCGCGACAGCGACGTCTGCCTGCGCGCCAGCGAACATCCGGAGTTCGATGCCTGGCGCTGGAACAGCTACTGGATCCCGTTGGGCAACGTGATCGAGTTCAAGCGCGGCGTGTACGAGTCAGCCTTGCTTGAGCTGGCGCGCCTGCTTTTCGCGCATCCCGAAGAGCGAATTCCGCGTTGGGAATCGGAGTCGGACATGGCGGACCATTCGAAATGAAGCCGCTTCTGGCGTTCCTTCTGCTGGGAGCTGCGGCCACTGCGTTCGCGCAGATGCCCGGCCCGTATGGCGTCAAGGAGCGCAACACCGGCTACGAGGAAGAGGCGCCCTGGCAGGAGCACCAGGCGGTCGAACTTCCGGCGTTCCCCAAGCCGGAAGATCTGCGCGAGTTCTACGTCGGCGCCGCGACCACCAACAAGTACTTCATCGATGCCGGCACGCTGGCCGTGGGCAGCGACGGTGTGGTGCGCTATGTACTCGTGGTGAAGACCGCGGGTGGCGCCACCAACGTCAGTTTCGAGGGTATCCGCTGCAAGGAGCGCAGCTGGAAGCATTACGCCGCCGGTCGCAGCGACGGCACCTGGACCAGGCCGCGCGCCAATCGCGACGAGTGGCGGCCCATCGAAAACAAGCCGGTCAATCGACACCATGCGGCATTGAGCCGGGATTACTTCTGCCCGGGCGGTATTGCCATCTACACCGCCGACGAGGGACGCAATGCCCTGCGCCTGGGCAAGCATCCGACTGCGGATTGATAACGGGGAACTGCCTTGATCGATGCACTCATCACCGAATTCGACAAGGCGCTGCGCGCCGTATTCACCTCGGCGCCGACCCGTCGCCCAATGCCGGGCGCCGATCTGCCAGAGGCCGAGATGAGCGAGCGGGAGAAACGCCACGTCGCCGCGTTGATGCGGGTCAATCACTGCGGCGAGATATGCGCCCAGGCCTTGTATCAGGGTCAGGCATGGGGTTCGCACGATCCGCAGGTGAGGCGGGAGCTGGAACAGGCCGCCTGGGAAGAGACGGAACACCTCAACTGGACTGAACGGCGCATCGGCGAGCTGGGTGGCCGCAAGAGCCTGTTCAATCCGGTCTGGTATGCGGGTTCGCTGGCGATCGGTGCGTTCGCGGGAAAGTGTGGCGACGCCTGGAGCCTGGGTTTTCTGGCCGAAACGGAGCGCCAGGTCGAAGGGCACCTCGAAGGCCACAAGGCCCGCCTGCCGGCTCAGGACCGCAAGTCATGGGAGGTGCTCGAGCAGATGAAGGCCGACGAGATGCGCCATGCGGAAACCGCGAGCTACCATGGCGCCCGAAAACTGCCGCTTCCCGTCACACTGGCAATGAAGCTGTCTTCGAAGCTGATGACTCGGCTTTCCTACATCGCCTGAATCGCGTTCAGGATTCGACCACTTCGAAGCTGTGAGTGATCGCGGCGGTCTTGCCGAGCATGATCGATGCCGAGCAGTATTTTTCCGCAGAGAGCGTGACGGCACGTTCGACGACTTCGCGTTTCAGGTTCTTCCCGGCCACCACAAAATGCATGTTGATGCTGGTGAAGACCTTGGGGTCAAGCTCCGCGCGCTCGGCCTGAAGCCTGACTTCGCAACCGCTTACCGCGTGGCGGCCGCGTTTGAGGATCAGCACGATATCGAAGGCCGTACAGCCCCCGGTCCCGGCCAACAGCAGTTCCATGGGGCGCGGCGCCAGGTTGCGTCCGCCCGCATCGGGCGCACCGTCCATGCATACCAGATGGCCGCTACCGGTCTCCGCAACGAAACTCATTCCGTCATGCCAGCGTACTGTGCATTCCATGCTGCGCGCTCCTCGATGCCCAAGCCGGCATTCTAGCCGCGGTACCTAAACGCCGATGTGGCATTGCGGCAAAAAGTGGTCGACAAGTCTATTTCCAGATTCGGCGGCGGCCACATCAGCAATATTTCTGCACTGGAATATTCGTTTGATCAAATAAATACCAAATAAAATCAATAGCATCATGATTTTCTGTGCTTGTGTGGGGAAGCTTGTTTGCGCGATGCACAAAAAAATCTTGCAATGCAGCAAAGGCTGTGTGAGAATTTATTTGACGTCGCATTGACTGATGCCTCAAAAGCTTTACCGCAGTTGATGTGTGGCCCATGTCTCCTCCATCCACCTCCTTCGGAGTGGATTCAACGCAGCCCCGCTTGGGTTGCGTTTTTTTTGCGTATTTTTTCAATGGTGCCGTCGAATTGCCCTGATTCCGCCTCGGGTTTGACAGGGTCGATGAAGCTCTGTACGATTCGCGCCCTTCTAGGCTGGGTCGGTAGCTCAGTCGGTAGAGCAGCGGACTTTTAATCCGTTGGTCGCGAGTTCGAATCTCGCCCGACCCACCACCGTAATATATAATTTGCAGTTCGGGTTGTTAGCTCAGTTGGTAGAGCAGCGGACTCTTAATCCGTAGGTCGAGTGTTCGAGCCACTCACAACCCACCAGTATTCATGCGGCCTCCAGCGATGGGGGCCGTTTCTTTTCCGGCGCGCCGTAGTGAAGACACCTGGCGTAACCTGACCGGCCGGATTGTGACAAGAAGCAGCGTTCCTACCGGAATCCGACTCCGGACGTAACCCGGTCCGATCGATCGTCAAGGAATGGTGACGATCAATCCCAGCAGCAGCAGAATCACGCCGCGCACTCCACCCCAGCGGCCGAGTCGGGAACGCAGGACACGATGCTGTTCGCCCTGGACCCCCGGCCACAGCCATACCGGCAGCAACTGGGCGACAGCTCCGCTCACCAGCGGCAACAGAAACGCAATAACAAAGCCGGCGATCGCGGGGCGTGCCGGCATCGTGCCGAATCCGTGCAGCGCGCCCAGCAAAAGCAGTCCAAGCAAACCGGCTGCGGCCGCTACGAGGGACGCTGCAGCGCCGTGTATCTGCAACAGGGCCCTGCCGAAGCGCGATCGCCAGGCGCGCAGCATGCGCAGCAAGACGATGGCATAGAGCAGGGCGCCGAGCAAGGCCAGGGGCGCGCCCGTCACGCTGGGAGACCCCGGCAGCAGCGATGAGGCGCCGACCGAAATCAGCAGGACGCCCAGCGCGGCCCATTTGACGTCCTGCCGCAAACGCAATGCGGCATCGGGGTCGGGTTGACCGAGACAGGTGGGCAGCAGGACCTGCAGGGTGCCCAGCGCGGTCAGCCCGACAAAGCCGAGCAAATTGGCATGCAGATGAAACAGGCGCAGACCCCCGCGCTGGGCGGGAAACATGGGCATCGCCAATACGGCGAGGAGCGCCAGCAACAAAAAGCCGAGGGCGGCGAGGTACCAGTCCAGCCCTCGATGGCGCGGACCGAACATGCGTCGGGCGCGAGCCAGCGTCCAGATCATCAGACTCAGAGCGCCAAGGCCGCCCAATGCAGCCCCCAGCGCCAGTGTGTCCGCCGAAAAATCCGTGGCGAACGCAAGGACTGCCAGTAACCCGCCGCTCCATGCCAGCAAGGGCGGCGCCGATGCTGCCCAGCCGGGGCCGGCACTGCGTGTAAGTACCGGGATGAAATAACTCATCGCGCCAAGGATTAGCGGCAATACGCCCAGTCCGAACGCGATATGAGCGGCCAGCTGCGGCACGGCCTGTCCGGCGATCAGCATGACGGCTGCCGTCGCCAGCGCGAGCAGGGCCGAGACGGCGAGCAGGGGTAACAGGGTGAAGGCGGGCATTGCCGGATTGTAATGGCCACTGTCGCATGCGACACTCGCGCCCCATGCCATCTCCCCACATTCCACGCTCCGGACTGGTTCTGCTCGGGCTGCTGTCTCTTGGCTGGGGCCTGAACTGGCCGATCATGAAGGTCGTCGTCACCGAGGTGCCGCGCTGGATATTTCGCGGCGACAGCATACTGCTGGCTTCGCTCGGCCTGTTTGCCATCGCCTGGTTTTCCGGGCAGTCCCTGAAAGTACCGCGCGGACGCTGGCCGCAACTGATGGGCATGGCGTCATGCAATATCGTCGGCTGGAACATGTTCGCGATCTATGGCGTGAGCCTGCTGCCTTCGGGGCGCGCGGCGATCCTCGGCTATACCATGCCAATCTGGAGCGCGCTGCTCTCGGTCTGGTTCCTCAACGAACCATTGACGCGGCGCCGGCTGATCGGCCTGGCGCTGGGCATGGGCGGCATGGCGCTGCTGATCGGCACCGAACTCGAGAAACTGCGCAGTGCGCCGACCGGGGTAATCCTGATGTTGCTGGCGGCGATCTTCTGGGCCGGCGGGCTGGTGATCTACAAACGCAACCCGCTGCCCATGCCCATCAGCTCGCTGACGGCCTGGCAGGCGCTGCTCGGCGGCATTCCCGTTGCGTTGTCGGGCCATGCGCTGGAAACCGTGGAATGGGGCCGCGTCAGTTTCTGGCCCATGTTCGGCTTCTGGTACAACGTTTTCATCGCGCTGCTGTTCTGCTACTGGGCCTGGAACAAGCTGGTACAGATGGTGCCTGCCGCCGTGTCCTCGCTGGGCGCGCTGATCGTTCCCGTGGTCGGTGTGTTCAGCGGAATGCTGATTCTCAACGAGGTTCCACGCTGGCAGGACTTTGCTGCATTGGCGCTGGTTCTGGCGGCGATCGCGACGGTTCTGCTGCCCGCGCGACAGGCTGCATGACGTGCCGCAAGTCGCTGCGCGCCGGTTTCGGGCACAATTGCAGCATGCTCAATGTTTCAGGTCTTGCCTGTTCGCGCGGTGAACGCCGCCTGTTTACCGACGTCGGCTTCTCGCTCGCCGCAGGGGAGTGGCTCCATGTCCAGGGTGAGAACGGTGCCGGCAAGACCAGCCTGATGCGCCTGCTGGTAGGACTCTCGCCGGCTGACGCCGGGGAAATTCGCTGGTGCAACGAGCCGACACCCTCGGTCGAGTTTCGTCGCGACCTGATCTATCTCGGGCACCATGCCGCGGTCAAGGAAGACCTCACGCCGCTGGAGAATCTGCGCCTGGCCGCGGCGCTCGATGGCATCTCGCTCGACGAGCGCTCCTTGCTCGCTGCCCTGATCCGCCTGGGTCTGCGCGGGCGCGAGGATTTGCCGGTACGCGTGCTTTCCGCCGGACAGAAGCGGCGCGTGCTGCTGGCCCGGTTGCTGACGCGGCCGGCCGTGTTGTGGGTGCTCGACGAGGCCTTCAACGCCCTGGATGTGGCGGCGGTGAGGCTGCTCGGCGACCTGATTGCCGAACACCTGGCAGGCGGCGGCATGGCCGTATTGACCAGCCATCAGCCCCTGCCCGTACCTGGCGGCAAGGCACTCGTGCTATGAATGCCTTTCTCGCCACCGTGCGGCGCGACCTGCTTCTGGCCCTGCGCCGCAAGAGCGAAGTGCTGACCGCGGTGTTCTTTTTCGTCATCGTCACCAGCCTGTTCCCGCTGGGGATCGGGCCGGAACCGGTGTTGCTGAAGAAGATCGCTCCGGGGATATTGTGGGTCGCTGCGCTGCTGGCGACCCTGCTCGGCTTGCCGCGCCTGTTTGCGGCCGATCACGTGGATGGCACGCTGGAGCAGATGGCCTTGTCGCCGTCACCCTTGGGATTGCTGGTTGCCGGTAAAATACTGGCGCATTGGCTGTTGTGTGGTTTGCCGCTGGTGTTGCTGGCGCCGGTACTGGGTCTGCAGTTTGACCTCGATGCGCCGGCACTGGGCATCCTCACGCTGGCGCTGCTGCTCGGTACGCCCTTGCTGTCGCTGATCGGTGCGATCGGGGCGGCGCTGACGCTGGGCGTGCGTGGCGGTGGCGTGTTGCTGGCACTGCTGGTATTGCCGCTTTACATTCCGGCGCTGATTTTCGGTGCCGGGGCGGTGGAAGCCCATACGGCCGGGCTTGACGCCGGCGGACACCTGTCCTTGCTGGCAGCGATGCTGGTCTTGGCCGCTTTTTTTGCGCCGTGGGCGACTACGGCGGCATTGAGGATTGCATTGGAGTGAGACAGTCGATTATTCAGTGGTTCAGGTTCGCCAGCCCGCAGAGCTTCTATCCGCTCGCCGGGCGCATGATTCCGTGGTTCTGGGCGGCAGCGGCCATCTTCGGCATCGCCGGCCTGTGGATATCCTTCTTCGTCGCGCCGACCGACGCGCAGCAGGGCGAGGGCTACCGCATCATCTTCGTCCATGTGCCGGCCTCGTGGATGTCGATGTTCATCTATCTGGTGATGGCCTTCTGGGCCGGCCTCGGTCTGGCGCTCAACACCCGGGTGTCGGCCATGATGGCGCAGGCGCTGGCGCCCACCGGGGCCCTGATGGCGGCCTTGTCGCTGTGGACCGGTGCCCTGTGGGGCAAGCCGATGTGGGGCGCGTGGTGGGTATGGGACGCGCGCCTGACCTCGGAACTGATCCTGTTCTTCCTCTACCTGGGCTTCATGGCGCTGCAGGCGGCCATCGACGATCCGCGCCGCGCCGACAAGGCCGGGGCGATCCTGGCGCTGGTGGGGGTGGTCAACATTCCCATCATTTATTTCTCGGTGAAGTGGTGGAAAGATCGGAAGACA
>JALHPU010000057.1 GCA_022842325.1 Sulfuritalea sp.
GTCCGGGTTGCCGGCGTGAGGCGCGGCGCGTCTTTCTGCTATCCTCGCCGGACTGTCCGCGACTGGTCATCGATGAGCGAAAGAAAGCCCAAGCGCCGCACCCGCGAGCGCATCCTGGAAACCGCACTGACGCTGTTCAACGAATTCGGCGAGCCGAATGTCACGACGCAGCTGATTTCCGACGAGATGGGCATCAGCCCGGGCAACCTCTACTACCATTTCCACAACAAGGACGAAATCATCGAGTCCCTGTTCGCCGACTTCGAGCGCGGCATCGAGGAAACCCTGGCCGCGCCGGTGCGCCGGGCGCCCAACGTCGAGGACATCTGGCTGTTCCTGCATTTGCTGTTCGAGGGCATCTGGAAGTTCCGCTTTCTCTACCGCGACATCAACGAGCTGCTGTCGCGCAACCGATTGCTCGAAACCCATTTCAAGCGCATCGTTGCGCACAAGGTGGGCACCGCCGCGGCGATCTGCCGCGGCCTGGTAGCCACCGGCGACATGCGCGCCAGCCCCGCGGAAATCCAGGCGCTGGCGATCAACATGACGGTGGTGGCGACCTACTGGCTGTCGTTCGAGTTCGTCAGCGACCCGCGCAAAAAAATCGACGACAAGAGCCTGGCGCGCGGCGCCTTCCAGGTCATGGCGCTGGCTGCGCCCTATCTGGCGGGGCGCTCGCGCGAGTTGTTCGATGAACTCTCGAAGCACTACTTAACTGCTTGACCTGAGGAGACCCAGCATGGCAAAGGCGGCCTGGAAAAAATTCCCGCATGCGGACAAGGCGTACGCGTTCACGGGCGCGGCACTGAAGAAGAACTGGGACCGCCTGCATCGCGGCGATCGTGAACCCTGGCCGGCCGCTGCGGCGGTGCAGGAAGCCTGGCGCCTCTACCATCAGGGCGAATTCCAGAAGGCCTGCGAGGCCGGCCTGGCGGCCGGCCTGGACGGCTACAACGTGGCCAACAAGGCGACGATGATTTACGCCAACTACCTCGAGACCGATGACAAGCGCAAGCTGACGCTGTTCCAGGAGGTATCCGAGCGCTGCGACGAACTGCAGCAGGCGCAGCCGAAGAACCTCAATGCCTGGTACATCCAGGCCTATGCGCTGGGTCGCTACAGCCAGGGCATCTCGGTGCTCAAGGCCCTGACCCAGGGACTCGGCGGCAAGATCAAGAATGCGCTGGAAACCGCGCTCAAGCTCGACCCGAAACATGCCGACGCGCACAGTGCGCTGGGTGCCTACCATGCCGAAGTGGTGGACAAGGTCGGCGCCATGGTCGGCAAGCTGACCTACGGCGCGAGCAAGGACATCGCGGTCAAGCACTTCGACACGGCGCTCAAGCTCGCCCCCGATTCCGCCATCGCCCACATCGAGTATGCCAATGCGCTGGTCATGCTGTTCGGCGACAAGAAGATGGACGAAGCCGTCAAGCTCTACGAAAAGGCCGCGGCGGCGACCCCGGTCGATGCCATGGAGCGGCTCGACGTCGAACTGGCGAAGTCGGAACTCGAGGACTGAGGTCGGCTGCCTGATTGGCGGGGCCTGTAGGGCCGACTTCAGTCGGCCGGACAACGATGGCGGACTGAAGTCCGCCCTACAGTCCGCCCGAAGTCCGGTGCTACGCCAGCTTACGGAAACGCTTGGGCACCCGCTGCGGAGGCTCGGCCGCTGGCACTTCAACGGCTTTCGGCTTCCTGCTACGCAGCCGCACTGCCTTTGGCTCCGGCGCGGCGCCGCTGAGCGGCAGCGGCATCTGCTTGCCGAACAGCATCTGTTCGATCAGCGCCGGGTCGAGCGGCTGTTCCCAATCGACCATCAGCAGGGCCAGCAGCATTTTCTCGAATTCGGCGGCGAACAGCGGCGCGATGGTCTCAGGGTCGGGCACGAAATGGCGGTCGGTGATCAGGCTGAACTGGACGTTGTCGTTGTAGCTGAGAATCGAGACGCCGATGCCGATGTCGCCCGACTGCGGCACCCAGAACATGCATTGTTCGAGCCTTGATCCGGCCAGGTAGAGCGGCTGCTTCGGCCCCGGCACATTGGTCATCACGGTGCTGGCCTTGGCCGCGAGGATGTCGAGGAACTGCTGCTGCACCATCTTCGGCGCGATGCCGACGGCAGCGAGGATGGCCAGCGTCAGCGGCGGCTGGTAGGAGCCTTTCAGGTCGTTCATGCGGCTGCGCACCGTGAACAGGCGGGCGAAGGGATTGGCTTCGTGCACCGGCAGCGACAGCGTGCCGAGGCCGAAGCGGTTGCCCAGCGTGCCCTCGTGCTTGGCCGTGCGCAGGTTGACCGGGATCATCGCGCGCACCTCGACGTCGCGCACCGATTCGCCCTTCTGCAGGAAATAGGCACGCAGTGCACCGGCGACGGCGGACAGCAGGATGTCATTGACCGAGCAGCCCAGCGCCTTGCCCAGCGCCTTGACTTCGCCGAGCGGAATCGGCTCGGCCCAGGCGACGCGCTTGACGGTACTGGTCTTGCCCTTGAGGCTGGTAGGCGAGTCGGCCGGCATGGCCAGCAGCTTGGCCAGTTCGGTCAGCAGGCCGATACCGTGGCGGCCATAGGTCGACATGCGGTCCGGGTCCGAAGCAAGAGTCAGCGCCTTGCCGCCCAGTGCGGTGCCCATGCTGAGCGCCGAGCCGAGCGCGTCGGAAAGGGTGTCGAGCAGGCCAGCGGAAACTTCGTCGCCGTCGTCTTCGTCATCTTCCGCGGCATACGCCGCCTGCGGCTCGGCATGCGCCGAAAGGTCGGTCAGCGACAGCACCACGCCTACCAGGGCAATGCCGTCGGCGATGCTGTGATGGATGCGCACCACGATGGCCGAACCGCCGGCGTAATCCTCGATCAGGTCGAAGCGCCACAACGGCTTGCCGGGATTCAGGGGCTGCACCGCCAGCTCGCTGGCCAGCGTCTCGAGTTCCTGCTTGCCGGCGCCGGCCGGCAGGGCGCGGCGGCGCAAGTGGGCATCGATGTCGAAATCGGGATCGTCCTGCCACCAGGCGCCGGCGACTTCCTCCACCGCACATTGGCGAAAGCGCCGATAGCGGCCGACCAGCCGCGCAGCAACCGTGTTGCGCAGCCGGTCGAAATCCATGCGCTGATTGAAGATCATGACGCCGACAATCATCATCAGATTGGTCGGGCGATCCATGCGCAGCCACGCCGTATCGACAGCGGACATTTTTTCGCGTCTTGGCATAGCGTTCTTCCTCAAAGATGAAGACATATCACCGGGATACCGTCCCGGTTTGGCACGGAGACATATAATAGTCGAAGCCAAATCCTGGCGACCACAGTTATTGCGACGAGAGGCAACGATGAGCGAACTCAAGAACCAATTCGAAGCCGCGGTAGCCAATTCCAAGAAGCTTCCGGAACGGCCCTCGAACGACGTGTTGTTGCAACTCTATGCACTCTACAAGCAGGCCACCGACGGCGACGTCGAAGGCAAGCGTCCGGGCTTCACCGACATGATCGGGCGCGCCAAGTATGACGCCTGGGCCGCCATCAAGGGCACCGGCACCGACGACGCCATGCAGCGCTACGTCGACCTGATCGAATCCCTGAAAGACTGATTCAAACGCCATCCGCATCCGTCCTGCATCAGTGCGGGATGGGCGCGCGATTCCGGCGTCGAATCCAGGCAGGAGCAAAGTCGGCGCTGGCGGTACGGCGCAGGAGACGTCGCGAAGCACTGCTTCGCGCCTGCGCCGGCCGGCATGGAATCTTCACCGGGCGCAAAAACCGGGCTCAGCCCGGGCGCTTGCCCGGCTGTTCCGCAGCCGCATCCTCTTGCCCCAGGGCGGCCACCTCGTAGATTGCGCCGGTTTCATCAGACCGGGCTTCTTCCTGATGGCATCCCGCTTCCGCGCCTGCGATCTTGCGAACGCCGCAGCTTCCGCTCCTGCAACTGCCGGGGGCCGCGATTTCCACGCCTTCCTCCCCCATGCTCTTCAAAATGAAATAGATGGCAGCGACAGAGGCAATCAGCAGGGCGATGGCTACAAGCGCAATCACCATGGTTCTGGCTCGCGAATTTTCGGAGCGGCAACTATATCCTACGCAGTGCCCTGTGTCGTTGGCAGGCTGCTGCCGTCCGGCAAGGGCCATTCAAAAGCTGGGCCGCGAGCTTTCGTGCATTAGCATGCCCGTGGAAGGACCGGAGTTGAATTGCAAGCAGCCAATCGGCATGACATTGGCCTGCCGTTTGCGTAAGGCACGATTCATCTGTTGTTTCCCTAGGTAACTGCACATGACCACTACCTGCGTCCAACTCACCGGACACACGGAAACAGATGCCCTGATCTACGGGCTGCGGTGGATGCGAACACGCGTTACCTACAGACCGCATCGGATCAAGTGCCGATGTGTGGGCCTTCTGTTCCAGGCAGAAGCAGATCATTGTTGAAGCAGAAAACGTTTTCGCCCCGATATACAAAATCAAAGTTCAACGCAGAAATAGCCTGCAGGAAGCTCCGGGAGGTTGCTTTCCCGGGAAGCAGCCAATCGTGCAGTTCAATAATTACCAATGGGAACCTTGTCAGCCACGAAGTGTTTTCCCTGAATAACTCTGACTCCCCACCCTCGATGTCGATCTTGAAAATAAAAGGGACATACCCCAGGGACATTTGCGCATCGATCGCCTCTTCTGCTCCGAAAACCCTGACTGGATACTCACCTTGGTCCTGAACTCTGAACCCCCAGTCGCTTTGTCCCGGATCGCTCAGGAACAGGTTTCCATTCTTGTTGCCGATCCCACCTTCCAGCAACACGAAGTTCAGTCCTTCGCAATTCTTTCTTAACAAAACGCAATTGTTCGCCTCCGGCTCGATTGCGAGTATTCGGCTTCCCGGGAACATGCCGGAGAAATACACTACGCTTGCCCCAATATTGGCGCCGGCATCCACGATTAGGGGTGCTTTGCCGGAAGCGAGCAACGAAACGTAGAATGGATTGACGTTGCTGTTTTGAGCAAATGGCGCCAAATCGTAATCCCCATCCTGGAAGATTTGCTGGATAACGCTGCAGTCACCAACGCTGTCTTTTCTAAAGAGGAACGGCCGGTCTTCGCCATTGAGCGATATATTTACCGTCGTAAGGATGCGATCCATTTTTCTCTCAATTGAGTTTGAACTTGGGAATGCTCGTGCAATCTTCGTCAGCACTATGATTTTGGTGCACCGGTATTCGCTGTACGTCCAACGCAAGGCAGTTGGATAGCGATTCTTCGTGAAAACCGGAGGCTGTCCGGAATTATATGTAAACGGGTTTTGAGTTAGTGCTGCGTCATTCGTTCTTCAAGTTGAATATTGCCGACGTTAACGTCCTGACATCTGGACGTCAGCCATGGCCGAATAACCGCCGTCGCGCCAGCGCCGACTTTCCGCGTACCGAACCGCAGACTTGTCTCGTGCCCTTAACCCGTCGGGCCGAAGTTCTCGTCGCAGAAGCGGTTGATTTCGTGCTCGATGCGTGGGCCCAGGGCCATCAGCAGGAAGCCGAGCTTGACGTAGATTTCGACTTCCTTCTTGTTCACTTCGATGTGGCCCGAGACGCCCATGCGCTGGAAGCGCAGGGTGTTGCCGTCCCACTCGTGGTCGAGGCCGAACTCCTCGCCCAGTTCCTCGGCAATGTGCTCGGCGCCCTTGCGGGCCTTCTTCAGCGTGGTGTGGTGCGCACGGCTGACGCGGATTTCGCTCATGGCTGGGCCTTTCCGCTCAGGCCTTTTCGTCGCGCAGTTCGCGGCGCAGGATCTTGCCGACATTGGTCTTCGGCAATTCGTTGCGGAAGGCAATCTGGCGCGGCACCTTGTAGCCGGTCAGGTTGGCCCGGCAGTGTTCCAGCAGCGAAGCTTCGGTCAGCTCCGGGTCTTTCTTGACGACGTAGATCTTGACCGCTTCGCCGGTCTTCGGATCGGGCACGCCGACCGCGGCCGATTCGAGTACGCCCGGATGCATGGCCAGCACATCCTCGATTTCGTTCGGATAGACGTTGAAGCCGGAGACCAGGATCATGTCCTTCTTGCGATCGACGATCTTGACGTAGCCGTTTGCCTCCATCACGGCGACGTCGCCGGTGCGCAGGAAACCGTCGGCCATGATCACCTTGGCGGTTTCCTCGGGGCGGTTCCAGTAGCCCTTCATCACCTGCGGGCCGCGGATGCACAGTTCGCCGGGTTGACCCAGCGGCACATCCTTGCCGTCGTCGTCGCGAATCACGACTTCGGTCGAGGAAATCGGCAGGCCGATGCTGCCGTTGTATTCCTCGAGGTCGACCGGGTTGATGGTCGCCGCCGGCGAGGTCTCGGTCAGGCCATAGGCTTCCAGCAGGGTGACGCCGGTAATCTGCTTCCAGCGCTCGGCCACCGCGCGCTGCACCGCCATGCCGCCGCCCAGCGTCAGGCGCAGCTGGCTGAGGTCGATCTTGGCGAAGTCGGGGTTGTTCACCATGGCGTTGAACAGCGTGTTGACGCCGGTGATGGTGGTGAACGGGTACTTGCCGATCTCCTTGATGAAGCCGGGAATGTCGCGCGGGTTGGTGATCAGCACGTTGGTGGCGCCGATCTTGAAGAAGGTCAGGCAGTTCGCCGTCAGGGCGAAGATGTGATACAGCGGCAGCGCGGTGATGATGATTTCATGGTCGCGCAGGAAGGGCCCGATCCAGGCGTGCGCCTGCTGCAGGTTGGCGATGATGTTGCGATGGGTCAGCATCGCGCCCTTCGAGACGCCGGTGGTGCCGCCGGTGTATTGCAGGAAGGCCAGGTCGTCGTGGCCGACCTCGACCGGCTGCAGCGGATGGCGGCCGCCTTCGATCAGCGCGTCGCGCAGTTCGATGGCATTGGCGATGTGCCATGCCGGCACCATCTTCTTGACGTGCTTGACCACGATATTGACGATCATGCGCTTGGGGAAATCCAGCAGGTCGCCCAGTTGCGTCACCAGCACATGCTTGATCGGGGTGCGCGCCACGACCTTTTCCAGCACGCCGGCGAAGTTCTCGACGATGACGATCGCCTCGGCGCCGGAATCCTTGAGCTGGTGCTCGAGTTCGCGTTCGGTGTACAGCGGGTTGCAGTTCACCACCGTGTAGCCGGCGCGCAGCGCGCCGTAGAGGCAGATCGGGTACTGCAGCAGGTTTGGCATCATCAGCGCGATGCGGGCGCCTCGCGGCAACTTCAGCGCCGACTGGCAATAGGAGCCGAAGGCGGCCGAGGCCTTGTCCAGCTCGGCGTAGGTGATCGCCTTGCCCATGTTGATGTAGGCCTTGCGCGGCCCGTACAGCTTGACGCTCTTGGCGAACAGGTCGCCGATCGAGCGGAATTCGTTCACATCGATCTCTGCCGGTACGCCGGCCGGGTAATGCTTGATCCAGATCTTTTCCATGTTGAACTCCTCCTGAAATTTCACCTATTGTAATCACATCGGGATTCATGCCCGGCAGGGCGGCGGCGTTAGTCCGGGGGCACGCCCAGCCTTTGCCGCAGCTGTGCGTACACCTCGGGATGGTCGAGCAGGTCGAGGTGGTTCATGCCGTAGCCGATCCAGCGCTGCGCGGCCGGAAAATCCAGGCAGAGCGCCAGGTCGTCGGCCTGGCCGAGCGCGCTGTGCACCGGCACCAGGCCGTCGCCGGGAAGCTTGCCGACAGGCGCGCTCGACGGCTTGCCCCGCGTAACGGCCAGCGCATCGCAGCGCACGCCGTCCGGCAGCGGCACGAAATTCTTCTTGCGGTCGCGCGCGAAGCGGTCGCCGTGCAGCCAGTCGTCGTCGAGCACGCTGCCGTGGCGCAGATCGGTGATGCCGGCGCTGCGGATCTTGGCCAGCCGCGCCAGCGCCGCCGTGTAGGGGCTGAATTCGAGTATCACATTGACCCAGTTGCCGCCGCGTTCGAGCGGCGCGCCATGGTGCGGCGTGCCGAGGAACACCATCTGGCGCAGATGCCGCAGCCATTCTTGCCCGCCGCGTTTGGCATCGGGTTGGCCGCCGCGTTGGCCACCGCGTTGGCCATAGTGGCAGGCGCTGCGCGCAACCAGGCCGCCCATGCTGTGACCGATGATGATCAGTTGTTCGACCGGCACCGGCCACGCCTTTATCAGTCTTACCAGCAGCTCGGCCAGGTCGCGGCCGTTGCTCGACACGTGCCGGCCGCTGTTGTAGTGCAGGTAGAGCGGGGTGAAGCCGGCCGCGGCGGCCAGCGCGGCGCCGTGGTCGTGGCCGTTGCGCCGCCATTGCCGGTCGTTCATGCACAGCCCGTGCACCAGCAGCAGGATCCTGCCGCCGGCTTGCGGCAGCGCGGCGGCCAGCTCCGCTTTGGTCAGCGGCAGCGGCTGGCCGTCGCGGCGCAATTGCATGGTGATCGCCAGCGGATTGCCGCTGGCCGCAAGGTGGTCGCCGAGCACGCCGTTGAGCGCGGCGAGTACTGCTTCGCGCGCGGCGGAGGATTCCGCCGCCTGCTGGTCGAGCAGCGGCATCAGTTGTTCCAGCAGGACATCGATGCCGCGGCCGACCAGCCGCGTCGTGCCCTGGATGCTGCGATAGACGAAGCCGGTGATGCCGCGCGTCGGCTCCTCGGTGAACTGGCCGAGCGGGCCGGGAGTGCGCGCGATGTTGTGATGCATGGTTTCGACCAGGCGCGTCAGGCCGAGCGTGGCGTCGACCACCAGGCGGCTGACGCCGCGCACGTCGGTGGGCTGGAGATGGGTCTTCTTGCTCACGCCGTGTTGCCCAGCAGTGGGTCCAGCACCGTCCAGTCCAGCGCTGCTTCCGTCGCATCGGCCAGGCGTTCGATGTCGGCTTCGCGGCGCTGCGCGAAATCCGCATGTACCGGCGCAGTCATGCCGGCCCAGGCCAGCAGTCCGCGCAGGGCCTCGGGATGGTCGAACAGTCCGTGGCAGTAGCTGCCGATGATCTGGCCGTCGGCTGACTGCGCGCCGTCGGCGCGGCCGTCGGCGAAGCGCAGCGCGGCATGGTCGAGCGCGGCGCCGTGGGTGATGCCCATGTGGATTTCATAACCGGCCATGGCCGGCGCGCCGGGCAGCAGCAGGCTGCCGGTGACGTTGCGCAACTGCTTTTCCGGCTCGAGCGTGGTTTCGCAATCGAGCAGGCCAAGGCCGGGCTGGCTGCCGGGTGCGCCTTCGAGTCCGAGCGGGTCGTGCAGCAGGCGGCCGAGCATCTGGTAGCCGCCGCAGATGCCGATCAGCTTGCCGCCGTAGCGCAGGTGGTGGTTGATCGCGGCCTCATGCCCTTGCTCGCGCAGCCAGTGCAGGTCGGCCTGCACCGCCTTGGAACCGGGCAGCACCAGCAGGTCGCAGGGCGGGACCGCCTGCCCGGGACCGACCCAGTCGAAATCGACCTCGGGATGCAGGCGCAGCGGATCGAGGTCGTTGTGGTTGGAGCAGCGCGGATAGACCACGGCCACCGCCTTGAGCCGGGTCGCGGTCTTGGCGATGACTTCGGTGGCGACGGCGTCCTCGGCGTCGAGCATCAGGCCGTGCAGGTAGGGCAGCACGCCGAGTACCGGCTTGCCGGTGCGCTGTTCCAGCCAGTCGAGGCCGTTTTGCAGCAGGCCGATGTCGCCGCGAAAGCGGTTGATGACGAAGCCCCTGGTGCGCGCCTGTTCGCTCTCCGACAGCAGGTTCAGCGTTCCGGTCAGGTGCGCGAAGACGCCGCCGCGGTCGATGTCGGCGACCAGGATCACCGGGATGTCGGCGGCCTCGGCAAAGCCCATGTTGGCGATGTCGCGTTCGCGCAGATTGATTTCGGCCGGGCTGCCGGCGCCTTCCACCAGCACGCAGTCGAATTCCGCCGTGAGCCGCTGCCAGCTTTCCATCACCGCCCCCATCGCGACGCGCTTGTAGTCGTGATAGTCGCGCGCGTTCAGCGTGTCGATCGCCTTGCCGTGGATGATCACCTGGGCACGCTGGTCGGTGCTGGGTTTGAGCAGCACCGGATTGAAGTCGATGCGCGGCGCGAGGCCTGCCGCCAGCGCCTGCAGCGCCTGGGCGCGGCCGATCTCGCCGCCGTCGGCGGTGACGGCCGAATTCAGCGCCATGTTCTGCGGCTTGAAGGGCGCCACGTTGACCCCGCGGCGCCTGAGGATGCGGCACAGCGCGGCGACCAGCGTGGTCTTGCCGGCGTCGGAGGTGCAGCCCTGCACCATGAGGGCGCGGGCCGGTCGGGATTTGCGTCCGGCCATCGTTAAAATGCTGAGTCTTTCATCGTTCAATTATCCCATGCTCGTGCTGTCGGCCCCGTCGCTGCTGTTGCTGGTTGCTGCCGCGCTGGCGGGTACTTTGCTCGACCGGCTGCTGGGCGAGCCGCGTCGTTGGCATCCGCTGGTGGGTTTCGGCCGTTGCGCCGATGGCGTCGAGCGCGCCTTGCGCCGCGGCGCGCCGGGCCATGCGCTGTTCAATCGCCTGCGCGGCCTGCTCGGCTGGCTGCTGCTGGTGCTTCCTGCCGTGCTGGCGGCGGTCTGGCTCGGACGCCAGGCCTGGGGCTGGTTGGCCGACGTCGCGCTGCTCTACCTGGCGCTAGGCGCGCGCAGCCTGCAGCAGCATGGCGCGCAGGTGGCGCAGGATCTGGCGGCCGGCGATCTGGCGGCGGCGCGCACCCATGTCGGCTGGCTGGTGTCGCGCGACACCTCGGCGCTGGACGAGGAGGGCGTGGCCCGCGCCGCCGTCGAATCGATACTCGAAAACGGCAATGACGCCGTGTTCGGCACCCTGTTCTGGTTCCTGCTGGCCGGCGGCGCCGGCGCGGTGCTGTATCGGCTGGCTAATACGCTGGATGCGATGTGGGGCTACCGCGACGAGCGGCGCCTGTATTTCGGCTGGGCGGCGGCGCGCATCGACGATCTGCTGAACCTGATTCCCGCGCGCCTGACGGCGCTAACCTACGCCGTGCTCGGTAATACCCGCAGCGCGCTGTCTTGCTGGCGGCAGCAGTCCGCCGCCTGGAGCAGTCCCAACGCCGGGCCGGTACTGGCGGCGGGTGCCGGGGCGCTGGCGGTGCGTCTCGGCGGCCCGGCGATATATCACGGATACCAGGAAGATAGGCCAACAGTCGGCGCCGGCGACACGCCGACTATCGCTCATATTCGTGCCGCACTGGTGCTGGTTGGGCGCGGTCTGTGGTTCTGGCTGGCCTGCGCCGGTCTGTTGGCAGTAGTCATGCATCATGCTTGAGCACGGCGGTCGCCTGCTTGCCGCCGCGCAGCGCTACGGCATTGCTCCCGAAGACTGGCTCGATCTGTCGACCGGGATTGCGCCGCACGCCTATCCGGTGCCGCCGATTCCTCCAGCGGTGTGGCAGCGCCTGCCCGAAGACGAGGATGGACTGGCCGCCATCGCCTGTCGCTACTACGGCGCGCGACAGGTGCTGGCGCTGTCCGGCTCGCAGGCCGCGATCCAGTTGTTGCCGCGCCTGCGGCCGCCGGGTGTTGTGGTAGTGCTGGAACCGAGCTACGAGGAATACGCCGCAACATGGCATGCCGCGAGGCAGGACGTGCGGCGCTGTGCCGCCGATGAGCTGCCGAGGGCGGCCGTCGAGGCCGATGCCGTGGTCATCGGTAACCCGAACAATCCCACCGGGCAGCGTTTTTCGCGCCGTACCTTGCTCGACCTGGCGCGGCAGCTCGACGCTCGCGGCGGCTGGCTGATCGTCGATGAAGCCTTCGCCGATGCCGACGAGAACAGCGAGTCGCTGGCCGATGTCGCCGGCAGCGCCGCGGCAGGCAACGTCGTGGTGCTGCGCTCGCTGGGCAAGTTCTTCGGCCTGGCTGGCGCCCGCGTCGGTTTTGCGATTGCCGGCGACGCCATCCTCGCGTCATTGGCCGAGGCGACAGGCCCGTGGGCGGTCGCGCATCCCTCGCGCCACGCAGCGCGTGCGGCGCTCGCGGACCGCGACTGGCAAGCCGCGCAACGGGTCAGGCTGCAGCGCGACGGCGCGCGCCTGCATGGCCTGCTCGCCGCCGCAGGTCTCGGCGAGTCGAGCGGCACCGCGTTGTTCCGTTACCTGGCGCGTGACGATGCGCGGGAGTTGCATGAATTTTTCGCGCGGCGGGGCATCCTGCTGAGATATTTCGCCCGTCCGGCCGCCGTGCGTTGCGGCTTGCCGGCAAACGAAACCGAATGGCAGCGCCTGGCCGCCACCCTGGATCAATGGAGTAGCCGATGAGGCAAATCTGTCTGTTTCTGCTATGCGTGTTTGTCTGCCTGCCCGCCGCAGCGGAAATCGTCGTCACCGATGTTGGCGGTACGCGCATCAAACTCACCGCGCCGGCGCGGCGCATCATCAGCCTGGCGCCGCACATTACCGAGCTGCTGTTCGCCGCCGGCGCGGGAGACCGGGTGGTGGGGAACGTGGAGTACGGCGACTATCCGCCGGCGGCGAGCGCCGTGCCGAAGGTGGGCGGTTACAGCCGGCTCGATCTGGAAGCCATTGTCGCGCTCAAGCCCGATCTGGTCATCGGCTGGGAGACCGGCAACGCGCCTGCAGCCGTCGCGCGCCTGCGCACCATGGGCCTCAGCGTCTACCTGTCGCAACCGAATCGCATGGAGGATATTGCCGGGGAACTGGAACGCATTGGTAAACTGGCCGGTACCGAGGTCGCCGCCAATGCGGCGGCGACGGCGTTTCGCGAGCGCTATGCAAGACTGGCCGCCCGCTACGGCGAGCGACCGTCTGTCGATGTTTTCTACCAGATATGGAAACAGCCCTTGATGACGGTCAATGGCAAGCAGATCATCAGCGATGCGATACGCCTGTGCGGCGGGCGCAACGTCTTTGCAGCGCTGCCGATCCTGGCACCGACTGTCACCGTCGAAGCCGTCATCGCCGCCAACCCGGAGGCCATAGTTGCCAGCGGCATGGGCGATTCACGACCGGAATGGCTAGATGACTGGAGGCGCTGGAGCGCGCTGGCGGCAGTGACCGGCGACAACCTCTATTTCATCCCGCCGGACCTGATACAGCGCCACACACCACGCATCTTGGACGGTGCCGAGAAGCTTTGTACCCATCTGGAAACAGTGCGCGCCAAGCGCGGTATGTAGGCGTGGCGATCAAGCATAACGCTCCGGTGAACCTTCAGTAACGGCTTCGAGTGTTCGTTTTTGACAATCTCGTCCGTTTCGTGGATTATCCCGTTCCTTCAGGTGCCCTGTACGGAAAAGTATGGGGAGAATCGGGAAGGCGGTGAAATGCCGCCACGTGCCCAACGCTGTATGGATGATGCATCGGCAAATGCCACTGGTGAAAACCGGGAAGGCGCCGCATGCAGTCGAATCCGAGTCAGAAGACCGGCCTGAAAAAGTCGCGTGCTGCATGGTCAGGCAGCACGTCAACTTTTCATTTAAGGGGAATATCCATGAAACCGGAACCTACCAGCCAGAATATGCACGCTTTCGCAGACGAAGAGCGCGCCGCCATCTATCGCACCATCTTTTCTCGCCGCGACGTTCGCGGCCAGTTCCTGCCCAAGGCCGTGCCGGACGAAGTGCTGAGCCGCATCATCACCGCTGCCCACTACGCTCCATCCGTCGGCTTCATGCAACCATGGAATTTCCTCGTTGTGCGTTCCGACGAGATCAAGCGCAATGTACACGCCGCCTTCACCGCGGCGCACGCCGAGGCCGCGGAGATGTTCGAAGGCGACAAACGCGCCACCTACAGGACGTTGAAACTCGAAGGCATACTCGAATCGCCGGTCGGCATCTGCATCACCTGCGACCGCGAGCGTACGGGGCCGGTGGTGGTTGGGCGCACCCACATGAAGACGATGGACCTCTACAGCAGTGTTTGTGCCGTGCAAAACCTCTGGCTGGCGGCGCGTGCCGAAGGCCTGGGCGTGGGCTGGGTGAGCATTTTCAACCAAGCCGCCCTGCAGGAAGCGCTGGATATCCCCAAGGGCATTACGCCGATTGCCTATCTTTGCGTCGGCTATGTCAGCCACTTTTACGCCAAGCCGGAACTAGAAGCCGCCGGCTGGCTGCCACGACTGCCGATCGAAGACGTGGTGTATTTCGAACAATGGGGTCGCCGCGACGAGCTGCAGCCTTTGATAGAGCACTTGATGCGCGACCAAGCCATCGCGCAGGCGAAGGCAAACGCCAGCGTGCTTCAGCCGGTAACCGGCTAAGGTATCGACTCCGGCCCGAACCGCCACATTCCTTGACCTGGGGACGCTGTTTGCAGAGAAGAACCAGCGTCCTGGTTCGGCAACCTTATCAGGGCAGGAACAGCGCCGCGGTGGCCACTGGATTGAATGGGAAATAGAAGTGCACGTAAGAGGCGGTCAGGCGTCTGTCTCGATAGACCGGCTCGCCGCCGCGCCCGTTGGACTTGATCGCCTCTGCCAAAGGTTCGAGCGCGGTTTCGATGGTCGAGTAATGGAAGGTGTGGCCGGTAAGGCGTCCCTCGGGAAGTTCGGCAGCAAGCATGCCGAGGCCGGCGAGCTTCGACTGCATGCGCGTGATGCCGGGCAGCATGCCGAAAGCGGCATGCGACGCGCCGTCGACGGTGATCAGATTTTCGAAGCAGGCCATCATGCCACCGCATTCGGCCAGTAGCGGCTTGCCGGCATCGACATGCGCGGCGAGGGCGGCGGCCATGGCAGTGTTGGCGGCGATGGCGTCGGCATGCAGTTCTGGATAGCCGCCGGGCAGCCAGACGGCATCGCAGGCGGGAAGCCGCGTATCGACCAGCGGCGAGAAGAATATAAGCCGCGCGCCCAACGCCGCAAGACATTCAAGATTGGCGGGATAGAGGAAGCAGAAGGCGGCGTCGCGAGCGGCGGCGATGGTCTTGCCAGCGAGCTTCGCTTCAAAAGTCGGCGCTGGCGATACGGCGAATTCGATGGCGGGCGGCAGTTCAGCGGCGAGTGTATCGGCCAGCGCATCGGCCATGCGCTCGATGCGGGCGTCGAGGTCGTCGATCTCGCCCGCCGGCAGCAGACCGAGGTGGCGTTCGGGCAGCGCGCAGGCGGTATCGCGCGGCAGGTGGCCGGCCCACACGATGTCGGGCGGCAGGGTCTTCTGTGCGAGTTCCGCATGGTGCTTGCTGCCGGTGCGGTTGGCGACCACATGGGTGATGTTCGCGCCCTCGCCGTAATTTTTAAGACCCCAGGCGACGGCACCGAAGGAGCCAGCCATGGCGGTGGCGTCGATCACCAGCAGGATGGGCAGGCCGAGGCGGCGCGCGAGTTCGGCAGAGGTCGGCGCGCCGTCGTGCAGGCCCATGACGCCTTCGACAAGAATCAGGTCGGCCTCGGCGGCTGCACGATTCAAGCGCCAGCGCGCATCCTCCTCGCCGCACATGCGGAAGTCGATGTTCTCGCAGGGCGCGCCCGAGGCTAGGGCGTGGATCTGCGGGTCGAGGAAGTCTGGCCCGCACTTGAAGACGCGGACGCGCCGCCCTTGCCGCACATGCAGCCGCGCCAGCGCGGCGGTGACCGTGGTCTTGCCTTGGCCCGAGGCCGGCGCGGCTATAAGCAATGCTGGACAACTGGATGAACTCACCATTCCATCCCCGGCATGGCCTTCACGCCGGCCTTGAAGGCATGCTTGACCATGGTCATGTCAGTCACGGTATCGGCCGCCTCGATCAGCGCCGTGGGTGCCGCGCGGCCGGTAACGATGGCGTGCTGCATTGGCGGGCGCGCAGCCAGCGCGGCAAGCACCTCGTCGAGCGTCAGCCACTGGTACTTGAAGGCGTAAGTGAGTTCGTCAAGCACGACGAGATTGACGGCGGGATCGCGCAGGTAAGCGGCGGCGACTTCCCATGCGGCGCGGGCGGCGGCGGCGTCCTTCGCGGCATCCTGCGTCTCCCAGGTGAAACCCTCGCCCATCACATGCCAGTTGATGCCAGGCAGGCGGCCGAGCACCGCCTCCTCGCCGGTGTCTTTGCGCGCCTTGACGAACTGGACGACAGCCACGCGCAGACCGTGCCCCAACGCGCGCGCGACGACGCCAAAAGCCGCCGAGGACTTGCCTTTGCCGTTGCCGGTGTTGACCAGCAACACGCCGCGCTCGGTCGCGGCGGCGGCTATCTTGCCATCCACCACGGCCTTCTTGCGCTGCATGCGTACAGCATGGCGCTCGCCGCGTGCGTTGTCGGGGACACTCATGCTCCGGCTTCTTCGACCTCGTCCTCGTCTGCTGCCGCGCCCGGCGGCTCGTCGAGCACGGACTGGATGTAGTCCTCGGGCAGCCGGTACTCGCGCGCGAGTTCCGCAGCGCTCTTGCCGCTGGCCTGCACCGTGGCGATCCAGCCGTTGAGGCCGGTGGACAGCGAGCGGCCGGGCTGCTCACCGGTCTTGGTGTTGCTGCCCGTACCACCATCGACGTCATACTTGTTGGCATAGCCGCGCGGCGTCACCATGAGGCCATGCTTGACGAAGGTGTTGGAGTTGCCGATCAGCACCGTGGTAAGCATGCCGATGTCGCATTCGCTCATTTTTTCCAGCGTGGTGAACTCGATGCGCTGTTTCTTGCGGTAGGCCGACTTGACGATGGCCACCGGCGTATCCGGGCGGCGATGGCGCAGGAACAGGTGCTGCGCCTCGACGATCTGCCGCGTGCGCCGTCCGCTTTTGGGGTTGTAGAGGGCGACGACGAAGTCGGACGATGCGGTCGCATCGAGGCGGCGCGCGATCACCGGCCACGGCGTCAGCAGGTCGGACAGCGAAATGGCACAGAAGTCATGGGTCAGTGGTGCGCCGACCAGCGCGGCGCAGGTGTTGAGCGCCGAGGCGCCGGGAATGATTTCCACCTCGATGTCCGAGTCCGGCGTCCAGCCGGCCTGGAACAGCACTTCGAAGGTCGGCCCGGCCATGCCATAGACACCGGCATCGCCCGACGACACCAGCGCTACCTTCTTGCCCTGGCGGGCGCGGTCGAGCGCCTCGATGGCCCGGTCGAGTTCCTCGGTCATCGACTTCTTGATGACTTCCTTGCCCTCCACCAGGTCGGCGACAAGACGGATGTAGGTGACATAGCCGATGACCGTGTCGGCCTCGGCTATGGCGGCGCGGGCGCGATAGGTAAGGTGTTCGTTGCTGCCCGGGCCGAGTCCGACGAGCATGATCTTGCCGGTTTTCTGTTGGGTCATTGGGGGATCCTTGCAATGGAAACGGTGGCGTTGCGCCCATCGGGGCCGCGCTTCTTGTGTTTTTCGATGATGAGTTGGGTCTTGTCAGCGCCGGCGGCAAGCAGCGCGGCGGCCTCGGACACCGAGGGCGTGCCGGTGTGCTTGCGCACGGTCTCTGATGGATTGTGCACCTCGACAGCGGCGAGTTCAGCTGCCGGATAGAAGCGGATCTGCCAGCCACGCACTTGCGCGAAGCTGAGCAGCCCGGCCTCGTCCGCCTTGAGGTCAATACTGGCGACAGCGGCAACATCGCCCGTGCCGGCGCCGCAGGCGGCCAGCGCTTCGTCTACGGCATGGGCGATGGTTTCGGTCGGCGTGCCGCGATCGCAGCCCAAGCCTAGGGCGATTCTCATGCGTTTGTTGCCGGACGATACACGATGCGTTTGCCGGCGAGCGGCGCGACGAACGCGGATGGCATTTCGCGCGCGCTGATCCACAGCACGGCGCCGAATTCTTCGGGGACCACGTCTTCGAGACGGGAGAAGCGTTGCAGGTTCGCTGGCAGCGGTCCGCTGCGGCCGTTGGCGTGATTGACCCACCAGTCTTCGTTGCCGGCCTCCTGCACCAAGGCGACCGGTTCGTCGTTCACCACGGCGGCGCTGGCTCGAACGACCTCGTCGTGCGTGGCCTCGAAGGTCCAGCCGAGTTCGCGGCCGAGCAGGTCCACCGCCAGCGTCTGACGCGCATCCGATGCGGTGGTCAGCACCGGCGTGGCGCCGAGTGCGGTGGCGAGATGCCCGGCCAGCGCGTTGGCGCCGCCGAGGTGGCCGGAGAGCACGGGAATGGCGAACTTGCCCGCCTCATCGACCACCACCACGGCCGGGTCGGTCTCCTTGTTGTGCAGATGCGGCGCGATCAGGCGCACCACGGCGCCGAGCGAGACGATGGCGACGATGCCATCGAAGGCGGCGAACAGCACCGGCACCTGGTCGCCGACCTTGCCGACATAGGTGTGGGCAGCCCCGGGTGCGGCGATTTCGGCCTCGGCTTTGAATTTGTCCGGGGCAAAAAGCTGGGCGCCGGGCAGCGCGGCGACGACCTTGCCGGCCAGCGCGATGCCGTGGCGGGTGATCGAAACGACGGCGATTTTCATGCGGGTGTGTGCTCCCGTTCCTTGACTTCCTTGCGTTTGCGGCAGCCGCGACGCAGCTCGCCGCGTACCCGCTTGGGGTTCTGCACCAGCATCAGCGACAGATAGTTGACCTTCTCGCCCTTGAGACTGGCCACGTCGCGCACCACGCGCTCGTCGGGCGCGCCGACCTTTTCGATGAAGCAGGTGGTGGCCAGCAAGTTCCGGTGCTCCAGCAACTCGATGACTTCGTCGACCAGTGGCTTCACCTTTAGCAGCACCAGGGTGTCGAACTCGTTGAGCAGCTGATCGATGATGTCGACGCCGTAGGCGGCAGGAATCACGGCGAGGGTCTCATCCTCCTCGGCCAGCGTGATGCCGCTCGCGGCGGCGGCGGCGGCGAAGGAGCTGACCCCCGGTATCGTTTCCACCTCGACCTCGGGCGCCAGTTCGCGCACGACGCGGGCGAGGTGGCCGAAGGTGGCGAAGGTCGAGGCATCGCCCTCGACCAGGAACACGAGGTCGCGCCCTTCGGCGAGCAGCTCGACGGTGCGCGTCGCCGCGCGTGCCCAGGCCTTGGTCAGAATTTCGGCGTCGCGCGTCATCGGGAATACCAGTTCCTCAGCATCCTGAGGCACGGCGATGCCGCCACGCTCGGCGATGGACAGCGCGTAGGAACCCTCCTCGGCCTTCTTCACCGGGTAGAGCCAGCGTGCGCCGGATTGCAGCGCCGCCCAGGCGCGGCGGGTGATAAGTTCGGGGTCGCCGGGGCCGAGCGAGGCGCCGATCAGTTTGCCGTAGGTCATTGTCATGATGATTCCAGATGAGCGGTGACGATCCACACCGGGTTCTGCGCGGCCAGGCGGTGCATGTCGAGAATGGGCTGGCTGCGGCTGGCTTGCAGTTGCACGACATCCCAGTTCGCACCGCAGGAGGAGAGTGCGACAGTGGCTGTGGCGAGGTTTTCGAGGGTGACGAAGTTCATCACCAGGCGACCCTGCGGTTTGAGGCGGACGAGGATCAGGCGGATCAGCTTGTCGAGTTCGCCGCCGGAGCCACCAATGAACACGGCATCGGGGTCCGGCCAGGCGTCGAGCTGGGCGGGCGCCTTGCCTTCGACCAGCGTGTAGTTGGTGGCGCGGAAACGGGCCGCGTTGGCGCGCGCGTTGGCGGCGTCGCCTGCGTTCTTTTCGATGGCCCAGACATGGCCCAGCGGCGCGAGGCAGGCCGCTTCGAGGCCGACCGAGCCGGAGCCGGCGCCGATGTCCCAGACGATGGCATCCGCCGCCAGGCGCAGCTTGGCCAGCGACAGCGCGCGCGCTTCCTGCTTGGTGATCAGCCCCTTTTCCGGCGTGCGCTGGATGTATTCGAGGTCTTCGAGGCCGAAGCGGGGCTCGCGCGGATCGGGCGCGCGCTCGACCAGCACCACGTTGGGATCGGGAAACTCCATCGTCGCGGCCGTGGCTGGCGTGAGGTCGGGGAACAAGGCTTCGTCGGGCAGCAGCAGGCGGCTGGCCACCGACAGCCGCACGCGATCGTCATCACTGCTGTAGCCGGCGGTAACCAGCGCGCGCGCCAGCCGCGCGGGGTTGTTGTCGGGGCCGGTGAACAGCGCCACCTGCGGGTGCAGAGCGATGGCGCGCATGATCTTGTAGAGGCCGTGTTCGGGCGGGGCGCCGACGGCCCACTCGCCGGCATCGGCGCTGTGGCAGGAAACGATTTTCACGTCCTGCCAGGGTTTCTTGAAGCGGGCGAAGGCCAGTTGCAATGTCGTCGGCGCGGGCAGGATCTCGACGCGCGCGGGGCCGAGCTTGCCGGCGAGAAATCCCGCGATGCCGTGACACAGCGGGTCACCGGTGGCGACCATGACAACGCGCTGGCCTGCCTCCATCGCGGCCGCGATCCAGTCAGGCGTCTGGCCCAAGGCTCCATCCATGTCCTTGACGACGACGGTCGCCGACAGGCGGGGCCGCACGAGATCCAGCGTCCGTCCGACGCCAACCACAAAGTCGGCGCTGGCGAGACGGCGGCGCGCGGCGTCCGACAGGCCATCCCAGCCGTCGTCGAGGATGCCGATCAGGGCGCAGGTATTCAATGGTTCAGAGGGCTTCATCTTCTTCGACGCGGACGATGAACTCGCCTTCGAAATCGCAGACGAGGATCGCGAGGCGGTAGTCGCCGGGATAGCAGGACTTTAGGCTGCGGAGGGCCTTCTTTGCCAGCGCACGGTGGTAGTCGACTGTCAGGCCCAGCAGGGCGAGACGTTCTGCAGCAAAGCGCGCCGTCTCGGCCGCGCGGATTTCCTCGACCAGATCGGGTGGGGCGCCGACTTCCCGCGCTGACTCGGCGAGGATGTCGCGATCGACCTCGGCCTTCCAGGCGTGGGTGACGGCCAGACCCTGGCTCATCTTGGTCAGCTTGCCGACCATGGCGCCGACGGTGATCTCCTGCATTTTCGTGCGGATCGCGGACTGGAAGGCGGCTTTGACGAAGTCGCCCATCTGCACAAAGCAGGACTCGTCGAGTTCGGGTAACTGGCGCATGGCAAATTTTTCGGTGCGCCCGCCGGTGGTGAGGACCACGCGGGTCTGGCCCTGGTTCGCGGCGACATCGATCGCCTGCACTACGCTGGCGCGGAAGGCCGCTGTGGAATAGGGCCGCACGATGCCGGTGGTACCCAGGATGGAGATACCGCCGAGGATGCCGAGCCGGGCATTGAGCGTCTTTTTCGCCATCTCCTCGCCGCCCGGCACCGAAAGGGTGACTTCGAGGCCGTCGTGCCCGAGCAGCTCGCCGGCCGCCACGCGCACGTTCTCGCGGATGTTGCGGCTGGGCACGGGGTTGATCGCCGGGCTGCCTACTTCTAGGCCGAGGCCAGGCTTGGTCACCGTGCCGACGCCGATTCCACCGAGCAGCGCGATCTCGCCGGCACGATGCGGCAACAGGCGCACGTCGGCGGTCATATGCGCACCATGAGTCGCGTCGGGATCATCACCCGCGTCCTTGACGATGACGGCATGGGCAATACGTGTCGCGCCTTCGCCTTCGATGTGTCCATCAATCACGGCGAAGGTGACGTCCTTGCCCATCGGCAGCCGGCACACCACGCTCTGCGGCACCTCGCCGGAGACGAGCCCCAGTGTCGCCGCGCGCGCCGCCGCCGCCGAGCAGGCGCCGGTGGTGAAGCCAGTGCGGTTGCCGCGGTTGCGCTTGGCGTCGCCCTTGCGAATCTTGGGCACGTCGGCGGAATCGTCGGATTCATCCACGTTTCTGCTCGGCCTCCGCCAAGGCCAGCAGGGCATGAATTGCGGCGACGACCAGCGTCGAACCACCCTTGCGGCCGCGTATCGAGATCCACGGCGTGTCGCTCAGCGTCATCAGCAGTTCCTTCGACTCGGCAGCCGACACGAATCCCACCGGCATGCCGACGACCAGCGCCGGGCGCACGCCCTCCTCGCAGATCAGGCGCACCAGTTCGATCAGCGCCGTCGGCGCATTGCCGATGCCGACGATGGCGCCGTCGAGCTTTCCCTCGCGCATTGCCTTGCGCATCGCCTGCACGGCGCGGGTGCTATTCTCCGCCTTGGCCTGCTCGATGACATCGGCGTCGGAAATGTACTGGTGCGTGCGCATGCCGAAGTGCTTGAGGCGCGGCGCCGAGAGGCCGACGCAGATCATCTCGACGTCGGCGACGACCGGCGTGCCACCCTTGAGTACGGCGGCCAGGCCGGCGGCCATCGCCCGCGGATGGAAGGCGGTGAGGCCGTTGAACTCGAAATCGGCATTGGCGTGGATCATGCGCCGCACCAGCGGCCACTGCTCGACGGTATAGGCGTGCGGGCCGGCCTCGCCATCGATGATGGCAAAGGAGTCGTGCTCGATGGCGCGGCCGGCGGCGGTGAGCTGTTCGGTGACGATGTTGGCGGTCATGGCTTCAGGCGGGAACGTGGGGGTGGACGCTATCGTGGTGTTGGTGGTGGCGATGTTCGTGTTCGTGCGCGTGTCCGCAGGCGCCGGTCGCCGTGTGGCTGTGGTCGTGCAGATGCTCGGCTTCGGCGGCTGCGCGGTACTTGCAGCCGTCGCATTCGAGCAGGCCGCCGTAGGGCAGTTCGTGGCCGGCGACCTTGGCGTCGAGCAGGTCGAAGATGCCCTTGTCGAAGCCGAAATGCGTGCCCAGGGCGAAGACGATGCCCGGGTACTGCGCCTTCAGGCGCTCGACCTGGGCCTTGATGCGCTCCATGAGGACGCCGGTGAACAGATAGACCGGCACAATGCAGACCTGCGTCATACCCAACCGCGCCTGGCGCTGCACCACGGTTTCCAGCCGCGGCCAGGTGATGCTGGTGAAGGCGAGGTCGACCAGCTCATGCTCGTTGTCCTCGAAAATCCAGCGCGCCATCTTCGCCAGTTCGCCGTTGGTGCCGGCATCTGACGACCCCCTGCCGAGCAGGATCATGCCGGTGGTTTGCGGGTCGGGCATGGCCAGCGATTTCATCAGGCGATCAAGCTGACCTTGCAGCACGGCAAGAATTTCGCGCCCCATGCCGAGGTGGCGGGCGACCAAGAATTCGACTTGCGGGTGGCGCGCCCGCACCGCATCCAGGGCCGCCGGCAGTTCCATCTTGACGTGACCAGCGGCGTTGAGAATGAAAGGCAGCACGAGGACGCGCTTCGCGCCCTTGGCGGCGCGGTCCATGCCCTCGGCGAGCAGCACGTCGGCATGTTCGATGAAGCAGACTTCGATGCGCCAGTCGGCATGGCGTTCGCGCCATTCCGCGGCGAAATGCTGGATTTCCTTGTTGCCTTCCTTGTTGCGCGAGCCGTGGCCGACCAGCAGGAGTGTTGTCGATTCATTCATTGGCGGCGGCCTTGCGAAAACGGTGGGTGAAGGTGGGATCGTAAAGTTTCGAACGGGCGAGGTCGGGCCAATCGGCTGCGCCCAGCGTTGGGCTGGCGATGATCATGGCTTGGCTGCCGATCTTCTCGGCCTGGCATTTCCTCTTGATGTCGGCGAGGGTGCCGCGAATGATCTTTTCCGCGCCCGGCCAGCTCGCCTTTTGCACCACGAGGATGGGTGCATTCTCGTCCCAGCCGGCCGCGAGCAGCGCCTTCTGCACTTCATGCAGCAGCGTGATGGAGAGAAAGATGCACAGCGTGGTCTTGTGGGCAGCGAGCGACTCCAGGTCCTCCCCCGGCGGCATCGGCGTACGCCCGGCGACGCGGGTCAGAATCACCGTCTGCGTCACTTCGGGCAGGGTCAGCGTCTCCGCCGCCGCCGCCGCTGCCGCCATGGCCGACGACACCCCCGGCACGACTTGCCACTCGATGCCGGTGGCCGTCAACGGCCGTGTCATTTCGATCAGTGCCCCGTACAAACCGGGATCGCCCGTCTGCAGGCGCACGACGGTCTCGAACCGACCGCACTGCTCGATCAGCCAGGCCGTCATCTCC
>JALHPU010000058.1 GCA_022842325.1 Sulfuritalea sp.
CATTGGCAAGCGCTGCAACGCCGCAGACGCCGATCCTGGTCTCAACCCGAAGGGCCGCCGGGCGTTGGGCGCGCTGCCACGTTGTCGGTCGCTTGCATGGATATACCATGCCGCACTCCCTCCGCCTCGCCTCGCATCCCAACGCCCAGAGGCGCGGGGTACGATTCCTACTGAAATAGGCTCCGATGTCGATCACCCTCGCGGTGGATTGCATGGGCGGTGACCACGGTCCGTCGGTGACCCTGCCCGCTGTTTTCGAATTCCTGCGTCATGACACCGATTGCGCTGCGATCCTGGTCGGCCGCGAGGAGTTGCTGCGTCCCCGGTTCGATAGCCTGTCGAACGAGTTCGGCAATCGCCTGTCGATCCGTCACGCCTCGGAAATGGTCGAGATGGACGAGGCCGTGGCCAGCGCGCTGCGCGGCAAAAAAGATTCCTCGATGCGCGTTGCCGTCGACCTGGTCAAGGAAGGCGTGGCCAATGCCGCCGTGTCGGCCGGCAATACCGGCGCCCTGATGGCAGTATCGCGCTTCGTCCTGAAGACCCTCCCCGGGATCGATCGCCCTGCGATTTGTTCGGTGTTGCCGTCGCAGCGCGGCAGCACCTATGTGCTGGATCTGGGCGCCAATGTCGATTGCAGTCCCGAACATCTGCTGCAGTTCGGCATCATGGGCTCGCTGCTGGTGTCGGCGCTCGAGCACAAGGAACGCCCCACGGTAGGCCTGCTGAACATCGGCGAGGAAGAAATCAAGGGCAACGAGGTGGTCAAGCGCGCGGCGGAACTGCTGCGGGCCACCGACCTGAATTTCATCGGCAACGTCGAGGGCAACGACATTTTCAAGGGCACGGCCGACGTGGTGGTGTGCGACGGCTTCGTCGGCAATGTGACGCTGAAGGCCGCCGAAGGCCTGGCGCACATGATCGGCGGCGCGCTCAAGGAAGAGTTTTCGCGCAACATATTCACCAAACTGGCCGCCCTGGTGGCGATGCCGGTCCTGAAATCCTTTCGCCAGCGCTTCGATCCGCGGCGCTACAACGGCGCCAGTCTGCTCGGCCTGAAGGGCATTGTGGTCAAGAGCCATGGCTCGGCCGACCAGATGGCGTTCCGCTACGCGCTGGAGAAGGCGGCCGAGGAGGCGCGCCAGCGCTTGCCGGAAGCCATCGCCGCACGCATGGCCGCCGTCCTTCCGGCGCCGACTCTCTGCGATTAATGAAAGCCGAGTGATGATACATACGCGAATCAGCGGTACCGGCAGCTACCTGCCGGGCGAGCCCGTCAGCAATTCAGCCTTGATCGCCGCGCACGGACTCGATTCGTCGGACGAATGGATCGTCGAGCGCACCGGCATTCGCAGCCGCCACCTGGCAGCCGCGGGCGTCACCAGCAGCGATCTGGCGCTGGAAGCCAGTCGCCGAGCGCTGCAGGCGGCCGGACGCAAGGCGCAGGATGTCGATCTGATCATCGTCGCGACCTCGACCCCCGACTATGTGTTTCCCAGCGCGGCGGCGCTGCTGCAAAGCAAGCTCGGCATCACCAATGGGGCGCCGGCCTTCGACGTGCAGGCGGTCTGCAGCGGCTTCGTGTACGCGATGACCATCGCCGAGAAGTTCATCCGCTCCGGTTCGCACAAGTGCGCGCTGGTGGTCGGCGCCGAGGTGTTCTCGCGCATCCTCGACTGGACGGATCGCGGCACTTGCGTCCTGTTCGGCGATGGCGCCGGTGCGGTGGTGCTCGAAGCCGCCGACCAGCCGGGGCTGCTGGCCAGCGCCTTCCACGCCGACGGCAGTCACCATGGCATCCTTTCCGTGCCGGGCCAGGTCTGCGGCGGGGTCGTCACCGGCGATCCCTTCCTGCGCATGGACGGACAGGCGGTGTTCAAGTTCGCGGTCAAGGTGCTGGCCGACGTCGCCCATGAAGTACTCGATGCAGCAGGCATGACGACGGCGCAGGTGGACTGGCTGATTCCGCATCAGGCCAATGTGCGCATCCTGCAGGCGACCGCGAAGCGGCTCCACATCCCGCCCGAAAATTGCATCGTTACCGTAGATCAGCACGGCAATACCTCGGCCGCGTCGATTCCGTTGGCGCTGGACGAGTCGGTGCGCTCCGGTCGCATTCAGCGCGGCCAGCATCTGCTGCTGGAAGGCGTCGGCGGCGGTTTCACCTGGGGCGCGACCCTGCTCAAGTTCTGAACTCGAAAAAAACAGATATGAAATTCGCATTGGTGTTTCCTGGTCAAGGTTCCCAGTCGCTGGGGATGATGGCAGCATATGGCGATGCAGCCGTGATCCGCGCGACCTTCGAAGAGGCCTCGGCCGCCCTGGGGCGCGACCTGTGGCAACTGGTAACGGAAGGTCCGGCCGAGGCCCTGAACCAGACCGTCAATACCCAGCCTCTGATGCTCACGGCGGATATCGCGGTTTATCGGCTGTGGCTCGAAAAGGGCGGCGCGCATCCGGCGCTGGTCGCCGGGCATAGCCTCGGCGAATATTCGGCGCTGGTGGCGGCCGGGGTGCTGCAACTGAAGGATGCGGTACCGCTGGTCGAACTGCGCGCCAGGGCCATGCAGGCCGCCGTGCCGGCGGGTGAGGGCGCCATGGCTGCAGTCATGGGACTCGATGCCGCGGCCGTGGTCGCCGCCTGTGCCGAGGCGGCGCAGGGCCAGGTGGTGCAGGCCGTGAATTTCAACGAGCCGAAGCAGACCGTGATTGCCGGGCACAAGGCGGCGGTCGAGCGGGCGGCGGAGCTGGTCAAGGCCAAAGGCGCCAAGCGCGCCCTGATGCTGCCGGTATCGGCGCCTTTCCATTGCTCGCTGATGCAGCCTGCGGCGGAGGCGCTGAAGACGCGTCTGGCGCAGGTGAGCTTTGCCGCGCCGCAGATTCCGGTGATCAACAACGTCGATGTGGCGCAGGTGGCCGATCCGGTTGCGATCAGGGATGCGCTGGTACGCCAGGCGGCGTCGCCGGTGCGCTGGGTCGAAACCATGCAGGCGATGCAGGCGGCCGGCGTCACCCACATCTTCGAATGCGGCCCGGGCAAGGTCTTGTCCGGACTGGTCAAGCGCTGCGTCGAGGGCATCGACGGCGCCGCCATGAATGACCTGGCTGGCGTCGATGCCGCGCTGGCGACTGTAAAAGGAGCATGACATGGCTGATTTGAAGGGGCAGATCGCTCTCGTCACCGGTGCGTCGCGCGGACTGGGCCGCGCCATTGCGCTGGAACTCGGGGCGCAGGGCGCGACCGTGATCGGCACCGCGACGTCGGAGGCCGGCGCCGCCGAGATACAAAAGGCGCTCGATGCCGCTGGCGTCACGGGTTGGGGCGCGACGGTAAACGTTACCGAGGCCGCGGCCTGCGAAGCGCTGATGGGCGAGATCGAAAAGAAATTCGGGCCGGTTTCGGTGCTGGTGAACAACGCCGGGATTACCCGCGACAATCTCGCCATGCGCATGAAAGACGACGAATGGGACCTGGTCATCGAGACCAATCTCAAGGCCGTGTTTCGCCTGTCCAAGCTGGTCATGCGCGGCATGATGAAGGCGCGCTACGGCCGCATCATCAACATCACTTCCGTGGTCGGCGAAGCCGGTAATCCGGGGCAGGCCAACTACGCCGCGGCCAAGGCCGGCGTCGCCGGCATGAGCCGTGCGCTGGCGCAGGAACTTGGCAGTCGCAACATCACGGTGAATTGCGTGGCGCCGGGTTTCATCGATACCGACATGACGCGCACGCTGCCCGACGCGCAGCGCGATGCCCTGCTCGGAAAAATTCCGCTCGGTCGCCTCGGACACCCCGACGAAATTGCGGCGACCGTGGCTTTTCTCGCATCGAAGCGTGCGGGCTACATCACCGGCACGACGCTGAACGTCAACGGCGGAATGTATATGGCTTGACCGGATATCAAACCCGCGAGCGTGCCCGGTGTTTTTGTTAAAATAGGCAGGTTTTTACCACCCGAACAATTCAGGGAAGGAGTTTCAAGATGGAGAATATCGAACAACGCGTCAAGAAGATCGTCGCCGAGCAACTGGGCGTCAATGAAGCTGACATCAAGAACGAATCCAACTTCGTGGACGATCTCGGTGCCGACTCGCTCGACACGGTCGAACTGGTCATGGCGCTGGAGGAGGAGTTCGAGTGCGAGATTCCCGACGAAGACGCAGAGAAGATCACCACCGTGCAGCAGGCGATTGACTACGTCAACGCCAATATCAAGAAGTAATCCTTACTTCGTTTCAACACTTCCTTTTCGGAGTTCATCGTGTCGCGACGCCGTGTGGTCGTCACCGGTCTGGGACTTGTCTCGCCGGTTGGCAATAGTGTTCCGGAGGCCTGGGACAACCTGGTAGCCGGCAAGAGCGGCATCGGGCCGATCACCCGTTTCGATGCGTCGGCTTTTTCGGCGCGCATCGCGGGTGAGGTCAAGGGCTTCGATGTTGCGGCCTACCTGTCTGCCAAGGAAGCGCGCCGGATGGACACCTTCATCCATTTCGGCATGGCGGCCGGGATTCAGGCTTTTCGCGATTCGGGGATTGAGGTAAGCGCCGAAAATGCTGACCGCATCGGGGTGAACATCGGCTCGGGCGTCGGCGGCCTGCCGATGATCGAGGAAACCCACAACGACTACCTGGGCGGCGGGCCGCGCAAGATTTCGCCTTTCTTCATTCCCAGCACGATCATCAACATGATCTCGGGCAACCTGTCGATCATGCTGGGTTTGAAAGGGCCGAATATTGCGGTAGTCACGGCCTGCACCACGGGCCTCCATGCGATAGGCATCAGCGCGCGCATGATCGAGTACGGCGATGCGGACGTGATGGTCTGTGGCGGCGCCGAGGCCACGACCGGGCCGCTGGCGGTTGGCGGCTTCGCTTCGGCCAAGGCATTGTCCACCCGCAACGACGATCCGGCGACGGCGAGCCGGCCGTGGGACCGGGACCGCGACGGCTTCGTGCTGGGTGAAGGCGCCGGTGTCATGGTGCTGGAAGAGTATGAGCATGCCAGGGCGCGCGGGGCGAAGATCTACGCCGAACTGGCCGGCTTCGGCATGAGCGGCGATGCCTATCACATGACCGCACCGGACACGGACGGGCCTCGCCGCAGCATGGTTAACGCCATGAAAAACGCCGGCGCCAATCCCGATCAGGTGCAGTACGTCAATGCCCACGGCACATCGACGCCGCTGGGCGACAAGAACGAGACCGAGGCCATCAAGCTGGCGTTCGGCGTCGATGTGGCGAAGAAACTGGTGGTGAATTCGACCAAGTCGATGACCGGCCATCTGCTGGGTGGCGCGGGCGGCGTCGAATCGGTGTTCACGGTGCTCGCCATCCATCATCAGATTTCGCCGCCGACCATCAATATCTTCAACCAGGATCCGGAGTGCGATCTGGATTACTGCGCCAATACGGCGCGATCCATGAAAATCGACGTCGCGTTGAAGAATAACTTCGGTTTTGGCGGTACCAACGGCAGCCTGGTTTTCCGCCGCATCTAGCGCTCATGGCTTCGATAAGCCACCGCACTATGAAATCTCGCACCCTCGATGGGCCCCAAGCTGGCAAATGGGCCCGCCCCTCCCGTCCTCCCCTCGCGGGGAGGCTACTGATTGGCTCGCTGCGCTCGAACCTGGCAAGTCGCGCTTGGCGACGTAATTCACGTTAATCCGGCGGGGCGATGAAGCCGGTCGCCACCCTCCCGGTTTCCATCAAGCCTTCGCGCCGCCTGCGGCTGGTACAGCTGCTGGCCCATGGGGTTGCCGCGGGCGCCGTGCTGGCAAGCGCCATTGCGCCGTGGATCGCCGTGGTTCTGCTGCTGCTGGTCGGGGCATCGCTGGCACGCCAGCGCGCGGCGGCTTCCGTCACCGGTTTGCTACTGCACGGCGACGGTCGCTGCGAAACAGTCGGCGCTGACGGCACGGCGAGCGAGGCCGTGATCCATCCGCATACCCTGGTTCTGGACTTCTTGGTCGTGCTGCTCTACCGCCAGAACGGGCGGCTGCGCAGCCTGACCCTGCTTGGCGACAGCCTGGCGGACGAGGATTTTCGCCAGTTGCGGCTCTGGCTGCGCTGGCGCTCCAGCGTCGCGGCGCCGGCCTGATCCGTTGCCGCTCAGGGCTGGCGCGGGTGCAGCACGGTTTCCAGTGCGCGCGGCAGGGTGTCCGGATAGTCGCGGCTGAAGTGCAGACCGCGGCTCTCGTGGCGGAGTAGCGCACTTTTCACGATCAGGTGCGCGGTCAGCACCAGATTGCGCAGTTCGATGAGGTCGTTGCCGACCCGATAATTCGCGTAATACTCGTCGATTTCCTTTTCCAGCAGGCTGATGCGATGCAGGGCCCGCTCCAGGCGCTTGTTGGTACGCACGATGCCGACGTAGTCCCACATGAAGCGGCGCAGTTCGGCCCAGTTGTGCGAGATGACGATTTCCTCGTCCGCGTCGCGTACCCGGCTTTCGTCCCATTGCGGCAGGTGCGGTAGCGGCGTCACCGTGGCGGCAAGAATGTCCTGCGCTGCCGCGGCCGAAAACACCACGCATTCGAGCAGCGAGTTGGAGGCCAGGCGGTTGGCGCCGTGCAGGCCGGTGAAGGTGGTTTCGCCGATCGCATAGAGCCCATTCAGGTCGGTACGCGCCGCCAGATCGGTGACGACGCCGCCGCAGGTGTAGTGCGCGGCCGGCACCACCGGAATCGGTTCGCGGGTGATGTCGATGCCGAGTTCCAGGCAGCGGGCGTGGATGGTCGGGAAGTGCTCCTTGAGGAACTCGGCCGACTTGTGCGTCATGTCGAGGAACACGCAGTCGAGGCCGTGGCGTTTCATCTCGAAGTCGATGGCACGGGCGACGATGTCGCGCGGCGCCAGTTCGGCGCGGCTGTCGTGGCCGGGCATGAAGCGCGTGCCGTTGGGCAGGCGGAGCAGGCCGCCCTCGCCGCGCAAGGCCTCCGAGATCAGGAAGGACTTGGCGTGCGGGTGGTACAGACAGGTCGGATGGAACTGGATGAACTCCATGTTGGCCACCCGGCAACCGGCACGCCAGGCCATGGCCACACCGTCGCCGGTCGCCGTGTCCGGGTTGGTGGTGTACAGATAGACCTTGCCGGCACCGCCGGTGGCCAGCGCCGTGTGGCTGGCACCCAGCGTCAGCACGCGGTCGCGGGCGATGTCGAGCACATAGGCGCCAAGGCAGCGATTGCGCGGCAGGCCGAGCTTGGCGGCGGTGATCAGATCGACCGCGATGTGCCGTTCCAGAACCGTGATATTGGGATGGTTCTTGACCTGTTCGGTCAACGTCTGCTGTACCGCGGTTCCAGTGGCGTCAGCCGCGTGAATGATCCGACGCTGGCCGTGGCCGCCTTCCCGGGTCAAATGGAAGCCGAGCGGCGAGGCGTCCGGCGTGAACGGCACGCCGCGCGCGATCAGCCATTCGATGGCCTCGCGGCCATGTTCGACGACAAAGCGGGTCGCCGTCGGGTCGCATAAACCGGCTCCGGCCGTGGCCGTATCGCTGATGTGAGCGTCTATGCTGTCGGCCGGATCGAGCACCGCCGCGATACCGCCCTGCGCCCAGGCGGAGGCGGAGTCGGCAAGATTCCGCTTGGTGACCAGCGCCACGCGCCGGGTATCGGCCAGCCGCAAGGCCAGCGACTGGCCGGCCAGTCCGCTACCGATGATGAGGACGTCGAAATGCTGGATGGCGGCCGAATTCATGGGTCCGGACTATATCACTGCTCAGGGTCTGCTCTCATTCAGGCGACGGCTGCGAAGGCGCGTGGAACTATTTGTAGACGCCCGGGTCACTGTCGGCAATGGTTGCTGTCGCAGTTTCATGGCAATGCAATTCGAAAAGTGGGCGAAGTGGCTTGTTATACTCGCTTGCGGCCAATCCAGAGCCGCGCATGTTCAACTGGCGGGAACAAAAAGCAAAGCCCATGGGAGATCGCGAAGCAGACCGGATACTGGTCGAGCGGGTGCAGTCGGGTGACAAGCAGGCTTTCGGTCTGCTGGTCACCAAGTACCAGCGCAAGCTTGGGCGCCTGATTTCGCGCATGGTGCGTGATTCGGCCGAAGTGGAGGATATCGTTCAGGACAGTTTCATACGTGCTTATCGTGCCTTGCCGGGTTTTCGCAACGACAGCGCCTTCTACACATGGCTGTACCGGATTGGGGTCAATACGGCCAAGAACTGGCTGGTGACCCATGGCCGTCGAGCGTCGATGACCACCGGGGTGGATAGCGAAGAGGCGGAAGGCTATGACGACGCCGACCTGTTGCGCGACACCGATACTCCCGAACGGCTGCTGATGACCAAGCAGATCGGCCAGACGGTGAACGCAGCGATGGAAGCGCTGCCCGAGGATTTGCGTACGGCGATTGTCCTGCGTGAAATTGATGGCTTGTCGTATGAGGAAATTGCGCAGGTCATGGATTGCCCGATTGGAACTGTGCGTTCCCGGATTTTCCGCGCGCGCGACGCGATTTCGGCGAAATTGAAACCTTTGCTCGATGCAGCGCCCGACAAGAGATGGTGACAACATGAAGACACGAATTTCGGCCCTGATGGATGGCGAACTCGAGCAGCACGAGATCGCCGAAACGCTGCAGGCTTTGCGCCGCGACGAAGAACTGCGTGCCGAGTGGCGCGATGGCCAGCTGATTGGTGCGGCATTGCGCGGCGAACGCGAGCTCGATCTCGACATCACCGCACGCGTCATGGCGGCGCTCGACATGGAGCCCACGGTTTTGGCTCCGGCACCCCGACGCATCTCGGGCTGGCAGCGTCCGGCACTGGCACTGGCCGCATCGGCGGCGGGTGTCGCCGTGGTGGCCTGGCTGGCACTGGCGCCCGGCGACCAGGGCATGCCGGCGGGGGCGGGCGGTCTGGCCGCTGCGAAGCCGGCGCCGATGCAGGCACAAGGCCAATCCACGCCGCGTCTGCAGGAATATCTGGTAGCGCATCAGGCGTATGCGCCGAGCGGCGTCATCGGCGGCGCCGCGCGCAACATTCGCACCGTGGCCGTGACGGGCGAGGGTCGGTAATGCCTGTGCGCATCGCGTTGCTGCTGTCCGCGCTTCTGCTGACACCCATGCTGGCAACTGAGCCGGCATTCGCCGAGGATGGGCTGGCCCTTTTGCATCGCATCGCCCAGGGTTCGCGGCAACTCACCTACAGCGGCACCTTCGTCTATCGCAGTGGCGCCCGTGTCGATACGTCGCGGATTGCGCACTCGTTCAGCAACGGACTCGAATTCGAGCGCATCGAGGCTCTTGACGGCAGCCCGCGCGAAGTCCTGCGCGCCGGCAGCGAAGTCAAATGCTTTTTCCCCGAGGAGAAACTCCTGATCATCGAAAGCCGGGCCAGCCAGCGCGGATTTCCGACCTTGCTGCCGGCCGGCCTGGGCAACTTGCCGGAACACTACACGATTCGCAGCGGCAGCCAGGGACGGGTCGCCGGGCTGAAGAGTCGCGCCGTGCTGCTCGAGCCGCGTGACGAATGGCGTTATGGACACGAATTCTGGATGGACGCTGCCAGTGGTCTGCTGCTGAAGGCCCGTCTGCTTGGGGTCCGCGGCGAAACGCTGGAGTCATTTACCTTCACCCAGGTCAAGATCGGCGGGCCGCTGGAGCACGGCGCGCTGACACCGGCATACGACCGGGAGGGAGTGCGGGTGCAGCAGGTGCGCACCACGGAACTTCGTGCCGACGATATGGGCTGGACGTTTCGCAACCTGTTGCCGGGATTTCGCAAAATCGCCGCAATGAAGCGACAGGCTGAGGCCGCAGGCCCCGAGAGCATGCACGTGGTGTTTTCCGACGGTCTGGCATCGATCTCGGTATTCATCGAGGCTGGCGGATCCGCCGCAGAACAGGAAACCACGGCCACGCTGGGGCCGGTCAACGTGTATCGGCGTCAGATCGACGAACACCGCGTGGTGGTCATGGGTGAGGTGCCGGCACTCGCCGTCAGGCGCCTTGGCGATGGCATAGAACGGAGACACAAATGAGCCAGTGCGACGCGGTGGTGGTCGCCGCATCCGATGGCGAGATCTGGGTTGAAGTTCCGGCACGCGCCCCGATCTGTGGCAGTTGCAAGACCGAGGACGCCTGCCGTAGCAGCCTGCTGGGTCAGGGCAGCGGACCGCGCCGCTACCGCCTGGCCAACGGCATCGGCGCACGTGTCGGCGATCATGTACAGCTGACCGTGGCCGACGGCACGGTGTGGCGCGCGTCGCTGGTGTCCTACGTGTTGCCGCTGTTGCTGGCAATCGGCGGGGCGGTCATCGGGCAGTTTGCGGCCGGCGATGTCTGGGCCGTGCTGGGCATGCTGGCCGGCTTGGGTTGCGGGCTGCTCCTGTTGCGCCGCAACGAGCTGCGCGCACGCGGCGACGCCAGTCTGTTTTCGTTGCAGGTCCAGACCAGGGAAGTACGATTCAAGGAGCAATCATGAAGAAATTTATCATCTCTCTCGCACTGGCTTTTTCTGCGGCGCTGCCCTTGCAGGCGCAGTCACGCGATCTGCCCGACTTCACCGAACTGGTCGAAAAGCAGGGCGCTACGGTGGTCAATATCAGTACCACCCAGGTCATCAAGGGGCGCCGTGGCGGCCCTCAGCAATTTCCGTTCGACGGCGACGATGCCGCGCAGGAACTGCTGCGGCGTTTCTTTCCGGGCCAGATTCCGAATCATCCCGGCGTGCCGCAGGAGTTCAAGAACCGCTCGCTGGGTTCCGGCTTCATCGTCAGCGCCGACGGCCACATCCTGACCAATGCCCACGTCGTCGATGGCGCCGACGAAGTGCTGGTCAAGCTCACCGACAAGCGCGAATTCAAGGCCAAGGTGCTGGGCACCGACAAGCGCACGGATGTGGCCCTGATCAAGATCGAAGCCAGCAACCTGCCGGTGGCCAAGCTGGGCGATTCGTCCAAGCTCAAGGTCGGCGAATGGGTGGTGGCGATCGGTTCGCCCTTCGGTTTCGAGAATACGGTGACCGCCGGCATCGTCAGCGCCAAGGGGCGCTCGCTGGCGCACGAGAATTACGTGCCATTCATCCAGACCGACGTGGCGATCAACCCGGGCAATTCGGGCGGGCCGTTGTTCAACCTCAAGGGCGAGGTGATCGGCATCAACTCGCAGATTTTTTCGCGTTCCGGCGGCTCGATGGGCCTGTCCTTCGCGATTCCGATCGATCTGGCCAACGATATCCAGGGCCAGTTGAAGGCGAAAGGCAAGGTCAGCCGCGGCCGTCTCGGCATCGGCATTCAGGAAGTCAGCAAGGAACTGGCGGACTCCTTCAATCTGGGCAAGCCGCAGGGTGCGTTGGTGGCTTCCGTGGAAAAAGGGGCGGCCGCGGACAAGGCCGGCATCGAAGTTGGCGACATCATCCTGAAGTTCGACGGCAAGACCGTGTCCGAATCCGGCGATCTGCCGCGCATGGTGGGATCGACCCGGCCCGGCAGCAAGGTTGCGATCCAGATCTGGCGCAAGGGAGCGCCGCGCGAACTCAGTGCCACGGTCGGCGAGATCCCGGACGAGGAGGCCGGCACGCGCATCGCCAGCCGCAGCGGCAAGTCCGGCGAACCGCCCGCGGCCAACCGGCTGGGCCTGGTATTGACCGCCCTGACCGCCGAGCAGAAGAAGGTCCTGGGCCTGCAGAACGGCCTGATCGTCGAGGAAGTGCGAAACGCCGGAACACGTACCGAATTGCGCTCTGGCGACATCATCCTCTCGGTCATCGTCAAGGGCAGCCAGACCGACGTCAAGTCGGTGCAGCAGTTCAATGAACTGCTGCAGGGCGTGGACAAGAGCGCGACGGTTACGCTGCTGGTGCGGCGCGGCGATGCGCAAACCTTCGTCACGATCAAGGGTCTGTCTGACAAATAGCAGCTTGCCGGTGGCGCCCACGCCGCGACTGACGCTTTACAGCCGCGACTACTGCCACCTCTGCCACGATATGCTCGCCGCGCTGGAAGCCTTGCGCGGCGAGGCGGGCGTGCCGCATTTCGATATCGCGGTGGTGGATGTCGATGCCAATCCGGTGCTGGAAGCGAAATACAACGAACTGGTGCCGGTGCTGGTCGACGGCGCGAGCCGCGAACTCTGTCACTACTTCCTCGATGCGGCGAAAGTGCGTGAGTATTTGGGTGCTTTAGGCTAAAATCCGCCCCTTGCTTTAATGCCTCCAAGGTGCTCAAGGGCTTGAATGAGCGCCTTTTTTATTGTCCCCATGGATCACATCCGCAACTTCTCCATCATCGCCCACATCGACCACGGTAAATCCACCCTGGCCGATCGCATCATCCATCGTTGCGGCGGCTTGTCCGACCGCGAAATGGAGGCGCAAGTGCTTGACTCGATGGACATCGAGCGCGAGCGCGGCATCACCATCAAGGCCCAGACGGCAGCGCTGAGTTACGTTGCGAAAGACGGCAGAACCTACAACCTGAACCTGATCGACACGCCGGGACACGTCGACTTCTCCTACGAAGTCAGCCGCTCCCTGTCCGCCTGCGAAGGTGCGCTGCTGGTGGTCGATGCCTCGCAGGGCGTCGAGGCGCAGACCGTGGCGAACTGCTACACGGCGATCGAACTCGGCGTCGATGTGGTGCCGGTACTGAACAAGATCGACCTGCCCGCGGCCGATCCCGACAATGCCCGCCAGGAAATCGAGGACGTGATCGGCATCGACGCCACCGAGGCGATCCTGTGTTCGGCCAAGACCGGCCTTGGCGTCGATGACGTGCTGGAAGCCGTGATCGCGCGCATCCCGCCGCCCAAGGGCGATCCGGCGGCGCCGCTGAAGGCGCTGATCATCGATTCCTGGTTCGACAACTATGTCGGCGTGGTGATGCTGGTACGCGTGGTGGATGGCACGGTGCGTGCCAAGGACAAGATCCTGCTGATGGCGGAAGGCTCGCAGCACCTGTGCGAACAGGTCGGCGTATTCACGCCGAAGTCGGTGACGCGCCCCGAATTGCGCGCCGGCGAGGTCGGCTTCATCATTTCCGGCATCAAGGAACTCGATGCCGCCAAGGTGGGCGATACCGTGACCACCGCCGATCGCCGCGCCGCGGAGGCCTTGCCCGGCTTCAAGGAAATCAAGTCGCAGGTCTTCGCCGGGCTGTATCCGATCGAATCCAACCAGTACGACAGCCTGCGCGACTCGCTGGAGAAGCTCAAGCTCAACGACGCCTCGCTGCACTATGAGCCGGAAGTGTCGCAGGCGCTGGGCTTCGGCTTTCGCTGCGGCTTCCTTGGCCTCTTGCACATGGAAATCGTGCAGGAGCGCCTCGAGCGCGAATTCGACCAGGACCTGATCACCACGGCGCCGACCGTGGTGTACGAAGTCCTGATGCGCGACGGCAGCACCGTCCAAGTGGAAAATCCGGCCAAGCTGCCCGAAGTCCAGAAGATGGAGGAAATCCGCGAGCCCATCATCACCACCAAGATTTTCGTGCCGCAGGAGTATCTCGGCGCGGTCATCACACTATGCGAAAGCAAGCGCGGCTCGCAGGTCAACATGGCCTATCACGGCCGCCAGGTGCAACTGACCTACGACATGCCGATGGCCGAAGTGGTGATGGATTTCTTCGACAAGCTCAAATCCGTTTCGCGCGGCTATGCCTCGCTCGACTACGAATTCAAGGAGTACCGGGCGGCAGACGTGGTCAAGCTCGACGTCCTGATCAACGGCGACAAGGTGGATGCCCTGTCGCTGATCGTGCATCGCGCCAATGCGCCGTATCGCGGTCGCGAACTGGCGGCCAAGATGCGCGAACTGATTCCGCGCCAGATGTACGACGTTGCCATCCAGGCGGCGATCGGCTCGACCATCGTTGCCCGCGAAAACGTCAAGGCCATGCGCAAGGACGTGCTGGCCAAGTGCTACGGCGGCGACATCACGCGCAAGAAGAAGCTGCTGGAAAAGCAGAAGGCCGGCAAGAAGCGCATGAAGCAGGTCGGCAGTGTCGAAATTCCGCAGGAGGCTTTCCTGGCGGTATTGCGGGTGGGTGACAAATGAACTTTGCGCTGATTCTTTTCATACTCGTGATCGCCACCGGCCTGATCTGGGCCTTCGATCATTTCTGGGCCAGGAAGCGGCGCCCGGCCGATGCCATCGATCCCTGGTGGGTCGAGTACGGCGGCAGCTTTTTTCCGGTGATCCTTGCCGTGTTCCTGCTGCGCTCGTTTCTCGTCGAGCCCTTCAAGATTCCTTCCGGTTCGATGATCCCGACCCTGCTGGTGGGCGATTTCATCCTTGTGAACAAGTACACCTACGGCGTGCGCCTGCCGGTGATCAACAAGAAGATCATCGAACTCAACAAGCCGCAGCGGGGCGACGTGGTGGTGTTTCGCTATCCGCCCGATCCATCGCTCGACTACATCAAGCGCGTGGTCGGACTGCCGGGCGACAAGGTCGTGTATCGCAACAAGAAACTCAGCATCAACGGCCAGGAAATCGTGCAGAAGAAGACCGACGACTACCTCGACCGCGACCGCCTGTTCTATACGCCGCAGTTCATCGAAACCCTGGGCAGCGTCGAGCACCAGATTCTGGTGGAAGCCGATGCGCCTTCCTTCGTGCAGCAGATCGCGCGCTTTCCGTACGGCGAGAAATGTAACTACAATAGCGAGGGCGTCAGTTGCGAGGTTCCGCCCGGGCACTATTTCATGATGGGCGACAATCGCGACAATTCGCAGGACAGCCGTTTCTGGGGCTTCGTCCCTGACGAAAACCTGGTCGGCAAGGCATTTTTCATCTGGTTCAATTTTGGCGATCTGAAGCGGATCGGCTCGTTTCACTAGGAGACAACATGAAATTTCAGCGCGGACTCAGTCTGAACGTTCTCTTGCTCGGTGGCGCGGTGTTGGCCCTGATAGCGCTCCTGGGGATGAAGGCTATTCCGCCCTGGATCGAGTATGGCAACGCCATGAAGGCAATCAAGGGAACCGCGGGCGACGCCAGCCTCAAGGCCGCAACGGTCGCGCAGGTGCGTGCAGCGTATGGCCGGCGCGCCGATATGGACGATGTCAAGAGCGTCAAGCCGGAGGATCTCGAAATCACCAAGGAAGGCGGCGAACTGGTAATCACCTTTGCCTACCAGAACAAGGTTCCCTTGTTCAAGAACGTCAGCCTGGTCTTCGATTTCGAGGGCAGCAGCGCCAAGTAATGAAGCCGCAGCGTCTGCAGGCGGCACTCGGGCACGCTTTTGGCAAGCCTGAGCTGTTGCGCCAGGCGCTTACCCATCGCAGCTTTGGCGCTCCCAACAATGAGCGCCTCGAGTTCCTCGGCGACTCAGTGCTCAATTGTGTCATCGCCGGCGCCCTCCACAGCAAGTTTCCGGCGCTCAAGGAAGGCGAACTGTCCCGCTTGCGCGCCAGCCTGGTGCGCCAGGAAACCCTGGCGGACATCGCGCGCAGCCTGAACCTCGGCGAACTGCTGCAGCTGGGCGAGGGCGAGTTGAAGAGCGGCGGCGCGCGCCGGCCGTCGATACTCGCCGACGCGCTGGAAGCCATTTTCGGCGCAATCCATGTCGATGCCGGCTTCGATGCCGCGCGCGGCGTGATCGAGCACCTCTACCAGCCGGCCATGGCGCGCATCGATCCCAACGACAGCGGCAAGGACCCGAAGACCGCCTTGCAGGAAGTCCTGCAGGGCCGGCACCTGCCGCTGCCGCGCTATGCCCTGCTGGCCACGCACGGCGAGGCGCACGCGCAGGAATTCGAAATGGAGTGCCTGATCCCGGAACTGGGCATCCGCAGCACGGGCAGCGGAGGCAGCCGCCGCATCGCCGAGCAGCAGGCTGCGCAACGGGCCCTGGCGGAGATCAAGACATGAACGAAGGATTTCGTACCGGCTACCTGGCCGTCATCGGCCGGCCCAATGTCGGCAAATCGACCCTGACCAATCGCCTGGTCGGCGCCAAGGTCAGCATTACATCGAAGAAGGCGCAGACCACGCGCCATCGTATACACGGCGTGCTGACCACCGACGATGCCCAGTTCATTTTCGTCGATACGCCGGGCTTCCAGATGACGCACAAGAATGCGCTGAATCGCCTGATGAACCGCAGCGTGACCTCGACCTTCGCCGACGTCGACGTGATCCTGCTGGTGGTCGAAGCCGGCAACTGGGGCAGTGGCGAGGCCGAGATCCTGCGCATGCTGCCGGCCGGCACGCCGGTGCTGCTGGTGATCAACAAGATCGACCGGTTAACCGACAAAAAGGAACTGCTGCCCTTCATCGCCAAGGTATCCGCATTGCATGACTTCGCCGAACTGGTGCCGCTGTCGGCGGAGAAGGGCATCGGCACCGATGAACTGCTGACCACCGTGATGCGCTACCTGCCGGAAGGCCCGCCGGTATTCGAGGCCGACGACATCACCGACCGGTCCGAACGCTTCATGGCCTCCGAAATCCTGCGTGAAAAGCTGTTCCGCAACCTCGGCGAAGAACTGCCCTACGGCATCGCCGTGGAAATCGAGAAGTTCGAGCAGGAAGGCGAGCTGCGACGGATTCACGCCGCCGTGATCGTCGACCGGGCCGGGCACAAGTCCATCGTCATTGGCAAGGGCGGCGAACGCCTGAAACGCATTTCCACCGATGCGCGCAAGGAAATGGAAACCCTGTTTGGCGGCAAGGTCTGGCTCGAGACCTGGATCAAGGTCAAGGGCGGCTGGGCCGACGACGAGCGCGCGCTGAAAAGTTTGGGATACGATTGAGCGCCGTCCGCCGGGCCGCCCCAAGGACGGCGCAGCCAGCCCGATGGAGCGAGCGCAGCTCGCGAACCACCGTCACCCCCTACCTCGGGAAGGGGGGCGTAGCAGGGAATTCGCGGAGCACTGCTCCGCGCCTGCGCAGCCGGTCGGCTGTGCAAAGCCGACCGTGGAACGGGGGGAGGGTAGACTCGTGAGCAAGCGCGTCGACGGCCAGGCGGCCTACGTCCTGCATCTGCATCCCTACAGCGAGACCAGCCTGGTGGTCGACGTGTTCACCCGCGATCACGGTCGCGTACCGCTGCTGGCGCGTGGAGCGCGGCGCCCGCGTTCCGCCATGCGCGGCATGCTGATGTCCTTTCAGCCGCTGGAACTGGGCTGGTTCGGCGGTGGCGAGGTCAAGACCCTGGCCAAGGCCGAATGGCTGGGCGGCATGCCTTTGCTGGGCGGGCGCTGCCTGCTGCTCGGCTACTATCTCAACGAACTGCTGCTGAAAATGCTGCCGCGCGAGGATGCCCACGGTGCATTGTTCGACGCCTATGCTGCAGCCCTGCAGGCGCTGGCCGGTGGCGGCGACGACGCACCCGAACTGCGTCGCTTCGAGAAGACCTTGTTGAAGGAACTGGGCTACGGCCTGACGCTGGATGTCGATGTAGAGTCCGGATTATCGGTAGTGTCGGAGGGTGAATACACGTACCTGATCGAGCGTGGGCCGGTGGCGAAAGTCAGCTCTGGCGAGACGGTGGCGGTGCGCGGCAAGACCCTGCTCGACATGGCGGCAGACGATTATTCCGATCCGCGTACCAGAATCGAAAGTCGGCACCTGATGCGCCAGTTGATCGCGCATCATATGGGCGGCAAACCGCTGCAGTCGCGGCGGGTTTTCATGGAGTTACAGGAACTATGATCGAACTCGGCGTCAACATAGACCATGTCGCAACGGTGCGTGAAGCGCGCAAAACCCACGAACCCGATCCGGTCTGGGCCGCCGTCGAGGCGCATCTGGGCGGCGCCGACGGCATCACCGTGCACCTGCGCGAAGACCGCCGCCACATCCAGGACCACGACGTGCGCCGGCTGCGCGAACTCACCCACATCAAGCTCAACCTCGAAATGGCCGCCACCGACGAGATGGTTGGCATCGCCTGTGCGCTCAAGCCCGAAATGGCCATGCTGGTGCCCGAGGGCCGCCACGAGATCACTACCGAAGGCGGGCTCGACGTCGCCGGCCAGGAGGCCCGTTTGTGCGAGGTGGTGGCGCGCCTGCGCGACGCCGGCATCGTCACCAGCGTCTTCATCGATGCCGAACTGCCGCAGGTCGAAGCTGCGGCGCGGATCGGCGTGCGCGTCTGCGAAATCCACACCGGGCCCTATGCCCACGCCTTCTTCAACCAGGGCCGCGACAACGAAAGCCCGGCCGTGCTGACCGAACTGGAAAAGATCCGCAGGGCCGGCGCCGCGATTCGCGCCGCCGGCATGCGCTTCAACGCCGGCCATGCGCTCAACTACTTCAACGTGCAGCCGGTCGCCGCGCTGCCCGGCATCCGCGAACTGCATATCGGCCACGCCATCGTCAGCCGCGCCATTTTCGTCGGCATGCGCGAGGCCGTCGCCGAAATGAAGCGCCTGATGCGCGAGGCGCAATGCCAGTGATCCACGGCATCGGCACCGACATCGTCGCCGTCGCGCGCATGGCCGATTACTGGCAGCGCCACGGCGAGCGCGGTTTGGAGAAAATGCTGGCGCCGGAAGAGCGCGAGGCCTGCCGCAACAGCCGCGATCCGGCGCGCTTCCTGGCGAAACGCTTCGCCGCGAAAGAGGCGCTGGGCAAGGCTTTCGGCACCGGCGTGCGCGCTCCCGTGCTGCTGCCGGACATCGCCGTCACCCACGACGAACTCGGCAAACCCTCCTTCAGCTATTCGCCAACACTCGCCGCGTATTTCGCCGAACGCGGCCTGGCCGCCCATCTCTCGATCAGCGACGAGCAGGACTACGCCGTCGCCTTCGTCATACTGGAAAAATCATGAACGCACTCCCGCTCGGTCCGCTGATGATCGACATCGCCGGCCTCGAACTGTCCGACCTCGATCGCCAGCGCCTGGTCCATCCGCTGGTCGGCGGCGTGATCCTGTTCGCCCGCAACTACCGCGACACCGCGCAACTCACGGCGCTGTGTGGCGCGATCCATGCCCTGCGCAGTCCGGCGCTGCCGATCGCCATCGACCACGAAGGCGGGCGCGTACAGCGTTGCCGCGCCGGCTTCACCCATGTGCCGCCGATGCGCCGCCTCGGCGAGCTTTGGGACACGGACCCCGCCGCCGCGCGCCAGGCCGCGGCCGACCTCGGGTATCTCTTGGCCGCCGAGTTGCGCGCCTGCGGCGTCGATTATTCCTTCACCCCGGTGCTCGACCTCGACTGGGGCCCCAGCGGCGTCATCGGCGATCGCGCCTTCCACAAGAATCCGGATGCCGTGGCCGAACTTGCCGGCGCCCTGATCGAAGGCCTGCGCGCCGCCGGGATGGGCTGCTGCGGCAAGCACTTCCCCGGCCACGGCTGGGTCGCCGCCGACTCGCACCTGGCGATTCCGGTCGACGAGCGCAGCCTCGCCGAGATGGAACCCGACCTCACGCCCTACCGGCGCCTCAAGCTCGACGGGGTGATGCCGGCACACGTCATCTACCCGCGGGTCGATCCGCGGCCCGCCGGCTTCTCGCCGGTCTGGCTGGAAAAGCTGCGCAAGGAATTCAAGTTCGACGGCGTCATCTTCAGCGACGACCTCTCGATGGAAGGCGCCAGCTTCGCCGGCGACATGGTGCAACGCGCAGAGGCCGCCTGGAACGCCGGCTGCGACGTGCTGCTGATCTGCAACGCGCCGGACGCCGTGGCCACGGTGCTGGAGCGCTGGCAGCCGGCCGCCGATCCGGTGCGCGCGGCGCGGCTGGCGCGGCTTTTGCCGCCAGTCGATTGGCAACGGGATGCAGTGCGCTACGCAGCGGGCAGGGCGGCGGTGGACAGCCTTACGGCCTGAAGGCAGCCAGCGCAAAAGTCGGCGCTGGCGGTACGGCGCCCGGCAAGCCGATGTCAGGCACGCACTGCCGCCTGGCGGTGCTTGTCGATCCAGTAGCCCCATAGCACCAGCAGCCATTGCGCATGCCCCAGCCAGGCGATGGCCTCGGTGCTCGGCGGCGGTGGGCCGAACAGGTTGCCGGCATGGATGCCGAGCAGGAACAGCACCAGCGCCACCAAGCCCCAGCGGCCGGCCGCGTCCCTCGGCGAGGTGGCGCGCGCATACAGCCAGACGCCCAGTGCGAACAGGCAGCCTTCGATAATCAGCGTGGCGGGCAGCGACGACCACGCATTGAGGCCGATCATCATGGTGCCGCCGGGAAACAGCGGCAAGTCCGGCTGGTGCACAACCGCGTCGAGCGCCCAGTGGCTGACGACAAGAGCGCCGAGGACGAAGGCGGCAACGCGATTCCGCTTCAGCAACCAATGGCTCCCGCCCACCAGCACGGCCCAGCCGAGGACCGCAGCCAGACTGTGCGAGACGGGGTAGTGATCGAAAACCAGAGGAGTGACCACCGTCGCACCGGGAACGATGCGGACCTGCTCGACGCCGAGCAGCAACAGCGTGGGCCACAGCAGGTCGATGAACTGGGCCGCAAGAAACAGCGTGCCGAGCGAGATTCCCGGAGCGACCGATTTGGCGCCGAAGCCGACCGCAAAATGGCCGATGAACACGGAACGCCTCAGGCCGGGCGCGACCGCAGGCGCATCGCCGTCGTCATGGCCGGGCGGCCGCCAGCGCCAGCAGCAGGACGGCCCACCAGGCACCGATCCCCATCTGCACCGCGAACGCGGTGAAACGCAGCGTCACCGCGGTGGCGGATGTCGATGCCAGGTGGATCAGCGATTGCAGGATGCGCGCCGCCAGCAGGACATAGGCCAGCGGATCGGTCAATGCCGACTGCCCGGCGACCACCGCGACCAGCATCAGGCCGCCGAAAATCGGCAGGCCTTCGAGGCAGTTGGCATGCGCCCGCGCCAGGCGCTGCATGAACGGCGAAAGATTCGAGTTGTCGGGACAAAAGCCGTTTGCCGGCACCGCCCCGGTGACCACCAGCCAGGAGCGAATGGCTTCCATCAGCAGCAGCAGCGCCAGGGACCAGGCGACGAAACCCGTGAGGGCGGCAAGTGTAGGAGTCATGTTCGATCAGTCCTTTCTCCGTCGGTCGGCTGGTTCGAGCGTGGCGTTGCTCGGGTTGCGATAGTCGGCGCTGGTGAGACGGCGAAAGCGCGGTCTCGCTCCTGTTCCGCCAGATTTATCGTGCGACCTGCGCTACCAGCTTGACGCCAAGCGCCGCGCAGACGCGATTGACGGTATCGAAACGCGGTTGCGCATCGGGGCGCAAGGCCTTGTACAGCGCCTCGCGGGTAATGCCGGATGCCTTGGCAATCTCGCTCATGCCACGGGCGCGAGCGATGTCGCCGAGCGCCGCCGCCAGCAAGGCCGGATCATTTTCTTCAAGAATCACGGTCAGGTACTCGGCCATCGCCTGATCGCTATCGAGATGTTCGGAGAAATCAAAGTCGGGCGGATCGGCAATGCTGATTTTCTTGGTCATGGCAGCGGTCGGCGATGCATCATGCCGTCCTTGAGGGTACGGTCCGGCCATTAGCAACAGAATTAGGGAAAGGTACTCAATTACTGACAAGGGCAAGAGCAAGAGAAGAATTGTTGCCCGGTATTTCGAGGAACAAAATTATTGCCAGAGCTGCTGTTGAAACCAATGATGCTGCCCAAAGGGATGCATATACGCTGTACATCTGATTGTTCCATAAGTACTCCGCGGTCTTGTTGCAGTCACTACTCTTGGGCGCGCAGAAAGTCATAGCGTGTCCGCCAAAGTACGATGCGGAAAATACAAATGTGATTTGAGCAAGCACCAGGACTGCCAGAGACTTCTTTGCTTGTGAATCAGATAGCTGCAGCATGCCGATTGAATGGCTAACGTCTGAAATCACCGGCGCTGCGCGGCTTCATCGCGCAGCGGAATCTTTCCCCGATTCAGTTGACACCCTAGTTCAGGCCAGCTGTTTCTCATATGTAGCCGGGGACACGTAGTCTAATGATGAATGGATTCTACTGCGGTTGTAGAACGGAATGTAGCTCCGTAATACGGAAAGGATTTGCCGGTCTTCAGTGAAACGGTAGCCATGCATGACCTCGGACTTCATCGAATGGAAGAAGGACTCGATGAAGGCGTTATCGGTCACCTTGCCGGGCCGGTTCATGCTCTGGGTGATGCCCAATTCGGCCAGCCGGGCGCGAAACGCATTGGCCGCGTACTCGATGCCGCGATCGGTATGAAAGACCAGTCCGGGGATCGGCCGGCGATTTGCCACTGCCCGGTTCAAGGCCCGCAGGGTCAGTGCCACATCCTTGCGGTGGCCGAAACTCCAGCCCACCACCGCCCGCGAACAGCGATCCAGCACCACGGCCAGGTAGCGGTAGATCGCGCCAACCTTGAGGTAGGTGATGTCGCCAACCCAGACCTCATTGGGAAGGGCCGCCGGGTGCTCGTGCTGCCGGTTGGGAATGTCAGCAAAGAAGCGCCTCATGGTCGGAATCGTGTAGCGGATCGTCGCCACCCGTGCTCGGATGCCGTGGTGGCGCATCAGGCGGGCCACTCGGTTCTTGCCGACTCGCAGACCTTCGCGCTGCAATTGCCGATGGACCCGGGGGCTGCCGTAGAGGTGATGGCTGTCGGCATGGACCCGGGCGATTCGGGTGGCCAGTTCCTGGTCTTCCTGCGCCCGTGCGCCCAGAGGGCGGCGACGCCAAGCATAGTAGCCGGCGCGGGTGACACCGTATAGGCGGCACATCAGGGCTATTTTGTGGTTGTCCCGGTTTACTTCGATGAAGTCGAAGATTTCCGCTTTTGATCGGAAGCAAACCGGATGGCTTTTTTTAGGAGTTCATGCTCCTCCTTGAGCAGCTTGTACTTCCTCTCCAGCTCTCGCAGCCGCTTGAGTTCGGCGCTGGTCTCCGTATCGAGCTTGACCCCCTTGGTCACGATCAGTCCCTCCCTGGCGTGTTTGCGCCAGCGTGACAGCATGAAGGGGTGGATGTCCAGTGCCTCAGCTACATCCTGCACTCGAACGTCGCGCAGTTCGCTTAAGCGAACTGCAGTGGCTTTGAACTGCGTGCTGTAGCGATGCGTTCGCGGCGGTCTTGATCGAGCCATACAACACCTCCAGATCGTTAGATGGAGGTGTCAACTATTTCGGGGGAAGGTTATAATCATCTCTTGAATTTGGTTTGCCTCATTCTCCAGAGCTTGTTCGTTCGTACCTGATTTGGCCACAGTCTGCGGGCTTTTTTCTCCCCTCGCCAGCGCCAAGCACGCTCGGAGCTTTGTAACAAGCTCCTCTGCCTCGTGCTCGCCCAGATCAAGCGGGTCGCCTTGTGCTCCAACCGCTATCACGCACACTGCGGAACCGTCGTACCAAGCGTCGCAGCGATCAGTAGGTGTCAATGTGGTCATGAGCGCTCGCCCTGCTGTCTAACGAAGCTGTAGAAAAAGTCTTTTCATAGACGCATCGTGCCGTGAACCAAATGGAATATCAATACTCCAAGCATAAGTTATTGCGAAGGAGGATTCATGGCCCGCTACAAACACA
>JALHPU010000059.1 GCA_022842325.1 Sulfuritalea sp.
TGACCGGAGACAACGTCCAGAAGCTCGTGGCGGAGGCCCGTGCCGCACAGCCGGCCGATACACCGCCGGAGAAGGATCCGGCCAGCACCTATCGACGCAGCTACTAGTGTCTGCCATGGAAAAACCCGATGCGCCTGCCTGCGCACGCAACCGTGAGCCTATCCTCGCGGTGCTGCGAGAGCATTTCGCGGATCGCCGCAATGTACTGGAAATCGGTAGCGGTACAGGTCAGCACGCGGTTTTCTTTGCCGCGGCGCTGCGCCATTTGAATTGGCAGACCTCGGAGCAACGACAGAACCTTGCCGGTATCCAGGCGTGGCTGAACGAAGCGGATTTGCCCAATACGCCGGCACCGCTCGAACTCCACGTCAGCGAAGCATGGCCGACGCAGCGCTTCGATGCGGTCTTCAGCGCCAATACCCTGCACATCATGAGTTGGGCCGAAGTCGAGCGTATGTTCGCCTGCCTTCCCGCGGTGATGACGGACGACGCCAGACTCGCCGTCTATGGTCCCTTCAATTACAGAGGCCACTTCACGAGCGAGAGCAACGCCATCTTTGACGCATGGCTAAAGCAAAGCGGCGCGCACCAAGGCATACGCGATTTTGAGGCTGTGGATGCCCTAGCCGGCGAGGCCGGCTTGCAATTGATTGAAGACCGCGCAATGCCGTCGAACAATCGATGTCTGGTCTGGGGCCGCAGCTGTCTGTTGGAAACCTGATTCTGTAACTCACGGACCGTCTGCACCTAGCCGCTATGCAGAGGTTTACATAGTGCAGAGGGTTTTTAGCCTGGCGGACGCGGCGTGCCGAGTTCGGTGAGAGGCGCGGTGCCACCACCGCGACCGGTAGGCTAGAAATCCTATTGGACTCAGCCGCCGCGCAGGCGGTGACGCTATGGTAAGCAGCCACGTCGAATATTTTTGTCATCTGGCAGCAATGGGCATTCAGATGATGAGGCTGAGCTCCAATTTCGCTTCTATGGTGCGGACACTGGTCAGGTCTCAAGCCGGCATAGAGGGGACAAGGGACATCCGCTACATCACGTATGCTATTTAGGTCGCTGAGCTCGCTAACGATCCTTGCGGCTTGGCCCCTTCCTTCCAGACTTTCAGCGGTTCGCGCAGGGCCGCAATTCTCATGAAGGGCGAGGCGGGAAGTAGAACGGCATCGAATGGTGCTCCGACCTTGAACTGCGTATGGCTCATGCCGAAATGGTGACGCGCACCTGCCGTTGCCGCGTTCAATGTTGTTTCCAGGGTGAGCCCGGCCTCCAGATAGCGGTCAATTTCATCGAACAGTGCATGGCCGTGCTTTACCCCCATGCTTCCTGCGTCGGTGCCGATCAGCAGCGGCACGCCCATCTCGGCCGCTAGCCGCAGGTGTTCGGCATGGCCGTCGAGTATGCGGCGCAGGTTTCCCCGCGTGTTCGACGACCATCCCGCCGCTTCGGGATGGGCCCACTGGAAATGCACCGGGCAGAAAGTCGGGGTCCAGGCGATCCGCCGGTCGCGCATCACGGCGAGCGTCTCGCGATCCATGAAGAAGCCGTGCTCGATCGAGCCGACGCCGGCGGCGACCGCGATCTTCAGGCCCTTGCCGCCGCTGCAGTGGGCGAGGGTGCTGCGCCCGCAGACGCGGGCGACGTTGACCACCAGGCGGGCCTCGTCGAGGCTGAATTGCGGTTCGTCGGTCACGGCACCGGCATCGAAATCGATGATGCCGGTCAAGATCAGCTTGATTTCATCGCTGTCGCGCGCCAGAGCGGCGACCGATTCGCGGATCGCCGCGTCGTCCTCGACGTCGCGCGCCATGAAGGCGCCGTAGCGCTTAGGGCGCTTGATTCCCAGTCCGCCGGAGCGGACGTGGCAAAAGTCGGCGCCGGCGACATGGCTCTCGTCGCGGATGCGGTGGTTGATGCCGTGCCGGTCGCCCGCGTCGCGCACCAAGGTGACGCCGCAGGCCAGCGCCTGGCGCGCGCTGGCCCTGGCGGCATCGACGAGGTCGTCGAGCGGCTTCTTCAGGTGTGCGGAGCGCGTCGGGATGTCGGTTGGCGCACCGTCGAGGAACAGGTGAACATGCGCGTCGACCAGTCCGGGCATGAGGAAGGCACCGCGTTCCACGGTGCATCCCGGCGTGGCGACATCAGTCGCGACGTCGCCGCGGGCGACTTCGGCAAGGCGTCCGTTGCGCACCAGTAGGGTGGTGGTTTCGCGATGGCGCGTCTCGCCATCGAACCATTCGTCTACTACCAAGGCCAGGTCGGCGATGCTCATGGATCAGGCCTTGTAAAACTTGCGTACGGCGCGCAACGCGTTGCTGCCGCTCTGTTCGAGAAAATTCCGGTAGGCCTGCATGACGTGGTGATTCTCCAGGAGAGGTGCGTAGCCGCGCCAGGGCGTACCCAGCACTGTATCGAAGCCATGGGGCACGGTCAGGGTGAGGAATGCGTTTTCCAGGCAGTGCTTGAGGTCGGATCCGTCGGCCGCCTTGGGCGGCAGTTGCTGGCCGATGTTCGACAGGCCGCCCATCATGTGTACGCCCTTCAGCTCGGGATCGGCGCCGATCATCTTGATGGCATCCACGGTGGCGCGATTCAGTCCCTCCGTATCGGCGATGATCGCCGAAACCGACATGTCGATGAAGATGTCGTCGAGCGGCATTCCGTACTCGTTCTTCAGGCGCAAGGCCGCGCGGCTCGCGGTGCCGTGGATCTGCTCCGCCGTCTTGTTGCCACGCGCGACGCCGTCTTCCATGCGCTCCGAAGCCATCAGGATCACCTTGAACCGGTATTTGCCATAGAGATCCATCAGGTCCCAGCGATGCTCGGTGATCGAATTGACGATGGGCAGGGCGCCGCCGGCGCGCTCGGGCCTGTAGGAGGCAAGGCAGATTTCCTGCACCTTCCTGCTCGGGAAATCGAAGGACAGCGGTGTGTTGACTACCTCTTGGATGGCATGGATGACCCGCGCCATGAAGTCGGGATCGGTCATGGCGCGGGCCCCGATGTTGACGTTCTGGTAGGCCGCGCCGGCCTCTGCCTGCCTGACCGCGAGGGCCTGGATGCCAGGAATGTCCTCGGTTTCGAACAGGGCGCGGGTGCTCTTGAAGCCGGGGTTGATGCGTTCGCCGATAATGCGCAGGGCGAAGTCCTTGACTGCCGTCACTGGGATCTCCTGGGTAGCTCGGCGGGAAAGCCGATGTGGTGCATGAAGGTTTTCTGGAATTCGCCGCGGGTGGATAGCTCGACGTAGCGGCAGGCCCCGGCGATCTCCGCGGCGCGGGCCCTGGCCTTGAGGCTGGTGAGCATGCGCCGGGTGCCGAGTCCGGCGGCGTTGCCGACCTGAACAAAGCGGTCGGCGGGCAGGTTGGGGAACAGGCCGATGTCGATGCCGCTGGCGATGTCGATGTAGGCGCCGAAGGCCCCGGCGATGATAAAGCGGTCGATCTGCTGCTCGGCTATGCCGTGGTCGCGCAGCAGCAGTTCGACGCCGGTGCGGATCGCCGCCTTCGCCAGTTGCACCGCGCGCACGTCGTGCTGGGTAATCCGCACGCCGGGCGCCAGCAGCGCGGCGCGCAGGCCATCGGCTTCCTCGACGTCGGGATGCTCCGCGGCGATGCGGCCGCGGGCGTTGACGATGTCGAGCCGGCGCAGTGCCGCCAGGGCGTCGAGCACGCCGGAACCGCACAGGCCCACTGGAGCGCGATTGCCGATGGTCTGAATGACGAGGTGGCCGTCGGCCACCCTGACGCGCTCGACGGCGCCATCGGCGGCGCGCATGCCGCAGGAAATGTGGCCACCTTCCAGGGCAGGACCGGACGGGCAGGACGCCGAGCTGATTTTTCCGCCGTGGATCAGCGAAATCTCGGTGTTGGTACCGATATCCATCACCAGGCTGGTGCCGGCCTGGTGCCAGTGTTCTTCCGTCGCCAGCAGCGCGGTGACATGGTCGCCACCGACGAAGCCGCCGACATTGGGCGCCAGGTGCACCCGGGCGCCGGGACAAAAGCTCAAACCGAGGTCGCGCGCCTTCGCATCGGTCGGCGCGTGCAGGGCGGCGACGAAGGGCGCGCGGCCGAGTTGGCGCACCGGCAGGCCGAGCAGCAGGTGGTGCATCGCGGTATTGCCGCAGACCACCGCATCGACGATGCATCCGGCGTGGCTGCCGACCGCAAGGCACAGGTCGTGGGCCAGTCCGTTGATGGCGGCCACTGCGGCCTCGCGCAGATCCGCCGCCGCACACGGGCCGCCGATGGCATGGTTGATGCGGCTGATCAGGTCGGCGCCCCAGGCGGTCTGCGGATTCTCGATGCCGAGGCTGGCAAGCCGGACGCCGCTTTCCAGGTCGATCAGGAAGGCGGCGACATTGGTGGTGCCGAGGTCTACTGCGAGTCCCAGGCTGCGGCTGCCGAGAGGTGCGAAGTCGATCAGTTCGTGGCCGTGGCGGCGGACCCGCACGGCCCAGTGCGCATCGCCGCCGTCGCGCAATGCGACTGAAAGCCCGCGCGCGGCGCCAAGGTCGATGCCCAGGTCGGGCATGCCCAACGCCTGCAGCACGCGATCGGCATCGCTGCGGTTGTCGCTGAGCGTGGCGGCAGGCAGCAACAGGTCGTGGCTGCTGACCGCGGGATCGAGCGGCAGCGTCTCGCTGGCGTCGCCGAGATCCGCGTCGGTACGCACCACCGACGCCAGTGAACGCGGCGCGACCTCGATGGTGCAGTCGCTGCGCACCCTCAACTGGCAAGCACGCAGCCATTTCCTCCGGCCCGGTGCGACCTTGTCGGCGCTTGCAGCGTCGTCATCGGTTTCCAGCAGGTCGGGTGGGGCGGAATGGATGTGGTCGATCCGTCCCTCGACTACGCGTACCACGCAGGTGCCGCAAGTGCCGCGCCCGCCGCAGGCGCCTACGATGCGCAGGCCATTGCGGCGGGCACTGTGGAAGATGGTTTCCTCGCCCCGCACCTCGATCTCGCGATCGAGTTCGGGAAAGTGCAGGCGGTGCCGGGCAGCGGGAGCGGACATGGTGGTTCAGGAAGCGGCCGCGGCGGCGGCACGTTCCACGACCCTGCATTTGTCCCGGGTCGGGCATTGGTCGCAACGGGACCATTGGACCGGGGGAAGATCGATGCCGATGCCCATCACCATCGAGCATGACTTGACCGGATGCATCAGGCCGCCACTGCCGAGGCTGACGCCGATATTCTCCGCCTGGGCCAGGCGCAGCACCGCCGCCTGGGCGTCGAGCGCCAGTCCGGGATCGCCGGGGCGCAGTTCGCCGGCCATGCACAGCTTGCGCCGGACTGCATCGGCCAGCATGCGGTCCTGGGCGCGACGCGAGACGGCGAACAGCAGTTCATTGCTCAACTCGTCGAGTGCCATGGCGAGCGATGCCTGGCGCGCGGCGAACAGTTCGCTGATCCGTTGTTCGAAGGCCGGACCCAGCGTGCATACGGCGCAGGCGATGGCGGTCAATGTCCCTGACTCCGGCAACAGCCAGGGGGCATGCAGCCGTTCACCACCGGCATGCAGCCAGTCCGCCGCCGGAATTTCGAGCGGAACGATGCAGTAACTGTAGGCCGCATCGACCAGGCCGGGCTCGCGCGCCACAGCCAGCGCCTTCTGTCGCAGACGTTCCCGCACCGGTGACGGCCTGCCGCGCAGCGGCGCGGTCGCCACTGCACGCAGGATGTCGAAGCCGCGGGCGGTGCGCATCGGTTTCAGCCGGCGTACTTGCGCGCCGAGTCGAACATGGCGCGCACGTTCTCCACCGGCGTTTCATCGGGAATGCCGAAGGCGGTATCCAGCATCAGGCTGCCGCCCTTGTTCCAGACTTCGTCGACCAGGCGTTTGACGGCGGCGTCGACGTCGGCCGGCGTGCCGGTGGTCATCATCGAGGGCGAGAGGTTGCCGCGCAGTGCGACCCGGTCGCCGAGTACCTCGAAGGCCTTGACCATGTCGGTGCGCTCGAACCAGTAGATGCACTTGCCCGGCGGAACGTCCTTGATGATTTCCAGGCGTTTGGTGCAGTCCGACTCCCACAGCGGCATGGGGATCAGGTCGGCCTCTATCAGTTCGACCATCATCTGGCGAAAGCTCGGCCACCAGAAAGTCTCAAACTGCTTGGGCGACATGAAGGCATCGGGCGCCCAGTGGATGGGGATAAAGACGATGGGGTTTCCCGTGGCCTTGGCGTTGGCGATGGTCATCCGTACCAGGTTGCGTCGCATCATGTCGATGGCTTGCAGCAACTGCTCCTTGTGCCGGAACAGGTCCTTCATCATGCCGGTGGCGCCGCGGAAATAGTCGGCCAGCACGTCGTAGGGCGCGCCCGAGGCGCTGCCGTTGATCAGCGGAAAGCCGAGCGCGCCGATGCGCTTGTTCCACTGTCCGACGTGGGTCATGTAGACATCGACTTCGTCGGCGGCATCGAGCACTTTTTGCAGCGCCTTGCGGAACTCCTTGTTCGCCAGCGGTCGCAGGCCGGTGATGGCGCGGAAATAGAACATGCCGGGCAGGATAGGGAAATTCTCGAAGCCCTCGAAGGCGGTGAAGATGCGCGGCAGGTACTTGTTGATGTAGAAGCCGGTCGGGTCGGCGATCAGTTCGGCGTATTCCTCGGCCTTCATGTACTCGCGATCGAGGTACTGGTAGGGCTGGTTGTCGCCGACGCCGTGGCCCGGCCATTGCAATTGCTTGTAGCCGGTGGCCTCGAAGACATTGCCGAGGGCGCTGGCGCCGACCAGTGAGATGCAGGCATCGGGTTCAAATTCGAGCACGGCGCGCTCAGCAATTTGCTTGGTCTTTTCGTAGTCGTACATCAGTTCCTTGTAGCTGATGCCACCGTACTTCGCCAGCCAGTAGGTCGCGTACATGATGACCGGCATCCGATCGGCCTGCTTCAGGGCGACGCAGTCCAGGATGCGCTGCCAGCGCGCGTCGTAGGCGGTTTTGGCTTCGGGGGTCTGCACCAGGTCGCTCATGCCGCCTCTCCCATCCAGGCCTTGCACAGATTGACCGCTTCCACGGCATTGACGCCGAAGGCATCGGCGCCGGTATAGGCCCGTACCGTCTCGTCGATCTGGCCGCCGCCGATCATGACCTTGAATTTGCCGCGCATGCCCTGTTGTTCGAAGGCCGCGATGGTCTCCTTCATCGAATCGAAGGCCAGCGTCAGGAAGCCGGAAAGCCCGACCACGTTGGGCTGCCAGGTGTTGATCTCGTCGATGAAGCTGCTCACCGGCACGTCGATGCCGATGTCCTTGACCTCGAAGCCGTTGATGTCGAGCATGAAGGCGACGATGTTCTTGCCGATGTCGTGCAGGTCGCCGTGCACGGTGCCGATCAGCACCTTGCCCAGCTTCTTCGGTTCTTCGCCCGGCGCGTGCGTGATCAGCGGTTTGGCGATGGCGCCGATGGTTTCCAGCATCTCTCCGGCCAGCACCAGTTCGGGCAGGAAGTACTCGCCTTGCTCGAAGCGCTTGCCGACGATGTCCATGGCGTTGCGACACAGTTCCAGCACGCGCAAGGGCGCAGCGCCTTCTTCCAGCAGCATGCGCTTGGCGAGTTCCAGCGCTTCATCCTCCTGCATTTCGGCAAGAAACTCGACAAGTTGCCTTTCCTGTGGATTCATGTCGATCATCGTTCAGTCTCCTCGTTGTTCATGGGGTCATACGGTATGCAAACGGGGTCGCTTGCGCAAGTCGCATTCGGTGATTATTTCCGCGAGCGTGCCTTCGTTGCGGTGACCCATCAGGTGGATGCCGGCGACGCCGTCCATTTGCGCCAGGGCATCGATGGTCTCGATGCAGATCCGGCGTGCCTCGCGCTGCTGGTCGCGAGCACCCTCGATGCGAGCCAGCAGTGATCGCGGAATGTGCACGCCGGGAACGTGGCGGGCCATCCAGTCCAGCGCCTTCGCCGATTTCAGCGTGCCGACACCGACGATGATGTGGGCACGGCGATGCAGGCCGCGCTGGCGCACTTCGCGCATAAAGTCGTCGAACAGCGCCAGGTCGAAGCAGAACTGGGTCTGTATAAATCGGGCGCCGGCCAGAATCTTCATTTCGAGGTTTGCAATGCGGTCAGCGTAGGGCGGCACGAAGGGGTTGGCCGTGGCGCCGACGAACAGGTCGGGGGCCTCCTGCAGTTTGCGTCCCGATGCGTACTCGCCCCGGTCGCACATACCGCGCGCGATGTGCAGCAGCGACACCGCGTCGAGGTCAAACACCGGCTTGGCCTGCGGATGGTCGCCCTGGCTCACGTCGTCGCCGGTGAGGCAAAGGATGTTGCGCACGCCCAGCGCCGCGGCACCGAGCATGTCGCCCTGGATCGCGATCCGGTTGCGGTCGCGGCAGGCGATCTGATAGACGGGTACATGGCCATGCGCGGCGAGGATGGCCGAGGCGGCGACGCTGGACATGTGGCAGTTGCCGCCGGCACCGTCGGTGATATTGATCGCATCGACCTGGCCGGAAAAAAGTCCGGCGCGGGCCAGCAAGGCATCGGGCCTGGGCGAATCGGGCGGGGCGACTTCGACGGTCACCACGAAGCGCCCTGAGTTGCAGGCTGCCTCCAGCGCCGCCTGTTGCGGTTCGGGCGTGATGCGCTGGCCCATCGGCGGCTGGAAGGCCGGATCGGGCTGCCCCTGCAGCACTTGTATCCAGCTCGATGCGCCGCGCCGCCGCTGGTCGATCGCCGGCAATAGCGGAGTTGGATGCGCCAGGTGGTCGCTGGCGATGCGCTTCGCCCCGGCGCCGGCCTCGACCCAGGCACAGGGAAGGTCAGGCCGCACTTCGCAGCAACCGTCTGCGCGCACGCCACCGCAGGGCCCGTTGCGCATTTCCTTGGCGCAATTCATCGGACAGGACATGCCGGTGGCGGAGAGCACGCACTGGCCGCACATGCGGCAGTCGAAGAGCGTCGACTTGACGATTCGTTCCACTGGCGTCAGCAATGCTTCGGTGCGTCCCATGCCGATGAGGCGCGCCAGCGGCGCCAGCAAAGGCGCGAATTTCGCCATGACCTCATAGGCGCGCCCGAGGCCACGGGCATGGCGTACCGACCAAAGTCGCAGGGCGAGCATCCGGGGGAAGGCCTAGAGATTCAGTTCGAGGTAGCCGTCCCTCGCCCTGGACACGCAAACCATCATCATCCGGTTGGAAGCCTTTTCCGTGTCGGACAGCACATAGTCACGATGGTCGGGCAGGCCGGAGCACACCTCCGTTTCGCAGCTTCGGCAGAGTCCTTCGCGGCAGGCGAAGGGATGGTCAATGCCGGCTTGTTCGAGGGCGTCGAGGATGCTGCTGTCGGCGCCGATTTCCAGCTCGCGTCCGCTGGACTTGAGCCTGACCCGAAAGGGTCGGTTGTCTCCACCTGCCGGGGCCGCGGACACGGAAAACCGCTCAAAGTGCACGCAGTCGACTGGATGCGTGGCGGTCTGCGCCGCGACGACCTGCATCAACGGTTCGGGACCGCAACAATAGACTTGCTCGTCACGCCGCAGCCTGGCAAGGAAGCTGGCCAGGTCAGCCACGTGCCCGGCCTCGTCGTCGAAGTGCAGCCTGACCCGTTCGCCACCCAGTGAGGCGAGCTCCTCGGCATAGGCGGCTTGCGTTCGGCTGCGTGCGGCGTAAAGCAGGCGCCACGGTTTGCGCGCCATTTCGCACCAGCGCACCATGCTCAGGATCGGCGTGATGCCGATACCGCCGGAGATGAAGGTGTAGCAGGGGGCCTTCGGGTCGAGCGGAAAACTGTTGCGCGGCAGGCCGATCCGTAGCACGTCGCCGACCGCGATCGAGTCGTGCACGTAGCGCGAGCCACCGCGGGAGGCATCGGCCAGGCCGACGGCAATTGTGTAACTGTCGGGAGCCGGCTGGAAGTTGGCGAGCGAATATTGACGCATGAGTCCGCCGGCAAGATTGACGTCGATGTGGGCGCCGGGTTCGAACGCGGGCAGGGGCTTGCCGTCGGCGGATTTTAGTTCCAACTCGACGACGCCCGCGGCGACGGTGCGTCTGCCCGTGACCCGCGTCGCGATCGTATCAGGCGCTTGCGGCACTTTTTGTCTCCGTGTCGATCTGCTTGTTCACCATCCAGCGAAACTGCGACAGGGCGGAGTCGATGCCGAGGTTGACCATCTTGAAGCCTCCGTCCATGGTGAGACTTGCCTGCTGCGCTTCGATCATGGCGCGGTCTTCGGCAAAGGCGGCGACGACGCTCTGATGGATAGAGCGGGTGATCTCCGGCTGGTCGATCAGGAAGTTGTGTGGATGGGCAAAAAAGTAATGCGTCGAGTTCGCGGTTTCCGGCGTCAGCGCCTGGCAGCCGCGGAATTCGGCGGCGTCGATGCGCTTGCCTTCGGGGGCGCCGGTTCCGCTCAATGCCATGCCGGAATCCATGAGCAGCACGCCGGGCATGACGAAGTCGTAAATATTCCAGCGGTCCACCCTCCCCGCGAACGGCCGCACCTTCTGGATGAAGCCCGGCGCCTCGGTGTTCAGCGTCCAGCGCGTGATGCGCACGCCGCGCGCGGTGCGCTCGACCTTGGGCACGACGGTGGCGTAATCCTCGCTGCCGCCGAGCGTCGTCGGGTGCACATAGGGCAGGTGCGAAAAGTCGAGCAGGTTGTCGGCGATCAGCAGGTAGTCGACGTCATAGTGGATGTAACCGTCATTGCTCTTCCAGGCAGGGTCGTCCAGCCAGTGGGTATCCGGAATCAGCGCCTCGTCGGCGCCGGCGGCATCGCCCATCCAGATCCAGACCCAGCGATGCTTCTGTACCGCGGGAAACACTCGCACCCGTGCCTGCGGCGGAATGGTCTGCTGCGAGGGGATCTCGACGCAGGTGCCGCTGCGGTCGAACTTGAGGCCGTGATACATGCAGCGCACGCAATCGCCTTCGCGACGCCCCTTCGACAGCGGCGCACCGCGGTGGCAGCAGCGATCCTCGAAGGCGACCACACGGTTCGCCGAGTCGCGCCAGAAGACCACCGGGATTCCGGCGATGGTCCGAGCGAGGAAGCCGTCGTCGGGCACTTCGTTGTCCCAGGCCGCCACATACCAGCAATTCTTGATGAACATTGCCATCTCCTTGGTTTGCCTTGCGCAGTGACGGCATGCCGCCACTCGATCGGCGCATGATAGGAGTTGGTCTATTATGTGTAAATCGAACCAACCACATAGGTATTATGAAAATTGTGCATAAGACTCCCCTGGACCTGAACTTGGTCGCGGTGTTCGACGTTCTGATCCGGGAGCAGAGCGTGACGCGGGCAGCCGACGAACTCGGCATGTCGCAAAGCGCCATGAGCCACGCCCTCAAACGCCTGCGCAACTTTTTCGACGATCCCCTGTTCGTCAAGACCGGCGAAGGCATGAAGCCGACGCCGCGTGCCGCCAGCCTTGCCGAGTCCGTGCTGGCGGTGATGGGCACCGTCCGCAGTGACCTGCTGGTGCATACGCGCTTCGACGCGGCCAAGGCGAAGCGGGTCTTCAGCCTATGCATGACCGACATGGGCGAACTGGTCTTCCTGCCGCCGCTGATTGAGGCGCTGCGTCGCGAGGCACCCGGCTGCACGCTACGGACCACGCAGTTGCCGCCGAAACAGATCTTCGCGGCTCTCGAATCCGGCAACGTCGACCTGGCGATCGGATCGCTGCAGACGGTTCCCACCGGCCTGTTTCAGCAGCAGTTGTTCACCCATCCCTTCGTCACCATTGTCAATCGAAAGAACCGGCGTATCGGCCCGCGACTCAGCGAGGACATGTTTTTCGAGATGCAGCACATCGTGGTGTCCCTCGCGGAAAAGGCCGACGAATACTACGATGGTGTGGTCGACCTGTACGGGCGACCGCGCCGGATATTCCTGACGACACCTCATTTCCTGACAGTGCCGCTGCTGATCGCCGGAGATGCCAATCTGATCGCCACCGTGCCGCGCGAACTGGGGCGGATTTTCTCCGCCTACAAGGCGATCCGAATCGTCGATACGCCGATCGCCCTGCCGCGCTTCGCGCTACGCCAGCACTGGCACCCGCGCTACCACCACGACGAGGCGAATAGTTGGCTGCGCAAGCTGCTCAAGGACACCTTCGAGGCATATCCGGAATAGTCTGGCCCGCGTTTGGCGACGGCTTCAACCGGTCGCCGTCGCTATTGCCGGGATATGAATACGCTTCATGAAGCGTATGCTTCCTGTCGGATTTACACATAATAGCCCCTGCCGCTAAGATCGGCGGCGTGTTGCGGGATCGCGTATTGCTGTATCGTTCGATCCGCTGAAAAAAAAGGGGGCGCGGATGTCGGCAATGCCGGCACGCAGCCATGGGACACGGCAACTCGTGCCCGTTTCCCAGACTACATAATAGTTCGTCCAAGGAGGAAACAATGAAGAAACTGCTTGCGGTATTGACGATGGCGCTGGTCACCACTTCGGTTGCGGCGCAGATCAAGGTCGGCGTCACGCTGGCTGCCACCGGCCCTGCGGCTTCGCTGGGCATCCCGGAAAAGAACGTGTTTGCGCTGGTGCCGAAGACCCTCGGTGGCATGACGGTCGAGGTGATCCTCCTCGACGACGCCACCGATCCTTCGGCCGCAGTCAAGAACACCCACAAGCTGATCAGCGAGAACAACGTGGATGTGGTCATCGGTTCCTCCATCACGCCCAGCACGCTGGCCATGATCGATGTCGTCGCCGACAAGCAGACACCCCTGATCGCGCTGGCGGCGGCGTCGCGCATCGTCGAGCCGATGGATGCGAAGCGGGCCTGGGTCTTCAAGATTCCGCAGAACGACTCACTGGTGGCCGGCGGCATCGTCGAGCACATGGTCAAGACCGGAATCAAGTCGGTCGCCTACATCGGCTTTTCCGATGCCTACGGCGAGGGCTGGTATGCCGAGTTCTCGAAGCTGGCGGAAGCGGCCAACATCAAGCTGATCGGCAAGGAAGTATTTGGTCGCGCCGATACCAGCGTGACCGCGCAGGCACTGAAACTTGTGTCCGCGAATCCGGAGGCCATCCTCATCGGTGCCGCCGGAACGCCTGGCGTGTTGCCGCAAGCGACGCTGCTGGAGCGCGGCTACAAAGGCAAGATCTATCAGACGCACGGTGTCGCCAACGGCGATTTCCTCCGCGTCGGCGGCAAGCAGGTGGAAGGCGCGCTGCTACCAGTGGGGCCAAACCTGGTTGCCGAGCAACTGCCCGACAGTCATCCTTCGAAGAAGGCAGGGCTGGAGTTCGTGCAGAAATACGAAGCGGTCCACGGCAAGGGCTCGCGCTCGCTCTTCGCCGCGCTGGCCTGGGATGCCTGGCTTGTGCTGGATGCCGCGGCGACGCGGGCGGTCAAGAAGGCCAAGCCCGGAACGCCGGAATTCCGCAAGGCGCTGCGCGACGAACTCGAAGCGACCAAGAACCTGGTGGCCACCACCGGTGTTTATAACTACAGCGCAACCGATCATGCCGGCCTGGATGCCCGCGCCCGCGTCATGGTGCGCGTCGAGAACGGAACGTGGAAGCTGGTTCAGTAAGAATTCACAGCGTCGATACCAGGCTTTGACGGAGGTGACACTATTGCGTCACCTTCGTCTTGCCGGTTTTTTGCCTTCGGCGTCGGTACTCGCAATTCGTTGCATCCCGCCCTGCGGCCTTGGGCACGCCAAGTGTGCTGAGTGTTCACACGACCCAGCCTCGAATGTTCCCACAACGACCGGGGCACATGCCTCCCGCGCACTATTTGGCGGTTTGTCGAGACGACTACGCCCTTTTGCTGGAAACGTGAGCCTGCGGTCTGGGACATCGAGCTACGCGTAGCGTTGTCCTGCTCCGTCACCCTTACTCTGTTGCTACATTGATCTTTACTTGAACGGCTGAAGTAGATTCAGAACCGGCCTCTAAGTATGCAAATGGCAGATGTCTCCAATGGGCAGTGAAGCGAATGTCGCCTTCCAAGATTCATCGCCGGAAAGCAATCAATGCATTCTCCATAAACTGGAAATGTCCCGTCGTAACCGAGTGTTCCGTGCCCATGACATATGCAAACATAGTGGCGGATCATGGATCGGTAACCTGCCCTTTGAGACTCGGGGATGGCGGTCTGGACCTCGGCCTTACCGGCCTTTGACTCGGTTCACCAAATCGGGCAGAAATGCGCCGCTTACCTGTCGTTCTCCCTGACTTGAAGCGAATGACAGCCTCTCAAAGCAGCGAATCGCACAGATAGCCGTCCGGGCCGCGCGCAATGAAAACAACCTACTATTGACAACCCGGATGCCGTACGTGAGAAGGTTCAGGGAAAATCCTACCTTGTTATCGATGACAGGAATGCTGACTCGTGTCATATTCTCCAAATTGCGGCTCCCGGCCCCTGCGAGCAGGGGCTAAATTGTGAGCTATAGCCCTATGGGAGGCTTGGAGGGATGGATGCAGGTAGACATGCGACGGTGCTGATGAGTGGTGGGATAGATTCCGCAGCCTGTGCTGCGTTTCTCACTGCCCAAGGTTTCTGGATCTCCGCGCTCTTTGTGGATTATGGTCAAGCTGCGTTGAAGCAAGAGCAGGCCGCCGTGCGACTACTTGCCACCGCGCTCGGAATCGAGGTTCGGGAACTCTCCTTCAACGGTGCCGCCCCGTTTGGGCCTGGGGAGCTTGTTGGTCGAAACGCCTTCCTAGTATTTGCCGCGCTGTTTGCCAACCGTGCACAGTCCAATCTGATCGCGCTGGGCCTGCACTCGGGTACTCCCTACTACGACTGCTCACCGGCGTTCATTGATACGATCAACCGCGTCGTCGCCGAACACACTGACAACGCGGTGCAGGTCATCGCGCCATTTGTCGAATGGACAAAGCGTGATGTCTATGACTATTTTATGCAGGCGGGCCTACCTATAGAGTCGGCATATAGTTGCGAAACGGGTGGTGAGCCAGCCTGCGGCTCATGTGTCTCCTGTCTAGACCGAAAGGCGCTGGAATGCTAGCAAGACGCCGATCACTGAAACTGAATGGAATGGAAGTCGAGCGCACTCCCTTACTGGTGCCGTCGTTTTCGAGCAAGGGATTTCCAGACGTCCGGAAAATTATCGCGTCCTGTTCAGAGTTGATCGAAGGCGTCACGCTAATTAGCGCGTATGACCTTCACTACAAGCAGATCGAGCCACCTTTCGATTTCCCGTCGCTGATCTTCCTTGACAGCGGTGGGTATGAAGCCTCAAAGGAAGTGGAACTTTCTGACTTTGGCGACAAGGACCATCACCCCAAAGAGTGGACACAAGAAATGCACGAAGGGGTGCTGGCGACATGGCAGCCGGCCGTGCCCAGTGTTCTGATTAGCTTTGACCATCCCAAAGCGCGAGTGGGATTCGCCGATCAGATTGAGCGGGCTCGTTCGATGGCGCCTGGACGTGCGGACGTCATGCGTGAACTGCTTCTAAAACCCGAGACGGCGAGCCAAAGGTTTCTTCACGTTGACGATCTGCTCAGGCACGTCCATCGCCTCGCCGACTTCGATGTCATTGGTGTTACGGAGAAGGAGATCGGTGACTCGCTGATGGACAGGATGAAGAACATCGCCAAACTGAGGAGGGCGCTAACCAGGGCGGACATCGATGTCCCTATTCACGTCTTCGGTAGTCTGGATACAATTTCGACGCCAATGTACTTCATCGCTGGAGCCGATATCTTCGACGGTCTAACGTGGTTGCGATTCGCGTTCCATGAAGGTTTGACGATCTACAAACACAACTTCGGTGCACTACAGTTTGGCGTCTCGACCAAGACAATTATGGTCGATGCGCGATGCTGGCACCAGAACTACTACTACATGTCTGAACTCCAGCTGGAAATGCGTAGATTCTTGACAACCGATGACTTCAGTTCATTCAAGCATCACAGTGAAATGTTCAAAGTTGCGCTGCAAAGTGCACTTGAAGCCTTGGGAGGTGAGTAATGGGCGGCAGCAGCGGTGGGTCTTCCTTCTGGCGCAAGAGTCCAGAGGAGCTGAGGGATGCCGTTCGAAAGGCGGAGGACAATTCCTCCGTAAAGCAGTTCGAAGTCGAGCTGGCAGGCACTTTGTCCGAGCTGCTTGGCGCTTACAACAGTCGAGACTCCCAAGCGGTCCAGGACCGATTGGATGCCATTCGCGCGGCGCTACAAGACGAAATCGACGGGGCCTTTGATTCCCTCTTTGGCGGATCCGTGGCCAAGCACACCTACGTTGACGGACTCAGCGATATCGACTCCCTGATTCTTCTCAATGACTCGGACCTGGAAAACCATAGTCCTCAACGGGCGCTAGAGAAGATGACTACCATCGTAAGGGCGGCCGTGCCTGCAACTGCCACCGTCACGCACGGACATATGGCAGTGACAGTCGATTACGGCGACGGCATGGTCGTCCAGCTCCTTCCTGCGATCAAGAGCGCTGACGGTCACGTCCACGTCCCTTCGTCAAGACGCGACGCTTGGTCTGAAATCAATCCGATGGCCTTCACGGAAGCCTTAAGCAAGCGCAACGCCGCATGTGGCGGCAAGCTCGTGCCGACGATTAAGCTTGCAAAAGCGATCAATGGCGAGTTACCTGAAGGTCAGCGTCTAAGCGGCTACCACGTCGAGAGCATGGCCATTGAAGCGTTTCGGGGCTACGCAGGCGAGAAGACTACCTCGGCAATGCTCCCGGCGTTCTTCGAACGTGCGCGTGACTTGGTCCTCGCCCCCATCAGAGACAGTACAGGGCAGTCCGTACACGTGGATAGCTATCTAGGTTCAGCCGATAGTCCTGAACGCCAAGCAGCGAGCCATTTGCTCGGACGGCTTGCCAGGCGTATGCGAAATGCAACCGCAGCGGCATCAGTGGCGCAATGGAAAGCTCTCTTCGGTCTGGAACCATGAACTCAGACGACGCAGCGCGAGGCGAGCTGACTCGAATCTGTCGTGTCTCCGACATGCTGTGTACCGGTCACGCAGCGTTGCGCGACCGATACGCGCGATTGGCGTTCTCTCTCGACCTATTGACCCTGGCGGTATCAACTTGGCTGGTGGCGCTCGCTTTTGTGGAGCCAAAGCTCAATGTGACCCTGACACCCTTCGGATGGGATAGCCAAGTCTGGGTCGGCGCGCTCAGCACCGGTGTCTTCTTTCTCACCCTAGTTCAGATCAAGACAGACTGGAAGGGGCGATCCGACGCACACAAGCGAACGCTGGACGTCTACGCCGAGGTCAAGCGTGAGGCAGGCTACCTCCTGTCGGCAGGCGAGTATGATCATGATGCCTGTCAGCGGGTCTTCTCAAGATACGACATGGCCGCCTCTGTCGGTGTGCCGATTCCCGAAGCGGAGTTTCTTAAACAAAAGCAACACCATCTTATGAAGATTGCCTTGAGCAAGGCTTTAGACGGCCGCCCGGCCGCGTCGTTAATGTGGCTGAGGGCACGGCTCTGGTGGCTGCACACATTCAAGGGTGATGGCTAACTGAAGCATGAACGCAAACCTGACTTCAGCGGTGAATTTCTTCTCCAGAGCCTGTAGCTATGTTCAGCATGCCGGACTGTCTGCAGAAGTAGCCTGGCAGCGCGAGGCGGACTTCACCAAATTCACCGAAAGAGAATTGCTTCGAGAGCACGCTTGGGTCGCATTGTGCTCAGGCTTCCGAGAGTCTGTCGTTCGCAGAGTCTTTGATCACGTCTCACTTTGCTTTTGCGATTGGGAATCGGCGGAAGCCATCGTATCGGCTGGCGATGTCTGCTACTTAACCGCCGCCTCGCGTTTCGCTAATCTGGCCAAACTTGAGGGTATTTTTTCGGCTGCGAAGCACATCAATGACGTCGGTTTCAGCAAGTTCAAGCAGTCTGTGCTGGCAGATCCGATCAATCGATTACAGACACTTCCGTTCATTGGGCCCATCACGAGTTGGCATCTGGCAAAGAATCTTGGCTTAGACGTTGCAAAGCCAGATCGGCATTTGGTGCGTGTGTCAGAGCTCTTGGGTTTTCAAAGCGCGGATCATTTTTGTCGGGAACTTGCCGCCGTCACTGGCGAGCAGGCGAAAGTTGTAGACCTCATAGTATGGCGCTATGTCGCCGACAACCCCGAGCAGCTCAACGCGTGTTTCACCTAGGCTATGCAGCTGCACCTATTAAAGAAAACCGTCCAACAGTCATCCAAAGCGTGTGCAAGAACACGACTCGTGGCCGTTTATGGCTGCTTAATGTTCGTGATGGTGCCGCTCACGTTGATTTGATGCCCGCCGGGTTCTCGGCCTGAGCCGACAGTGAGCCAGCGGCCCATCTTCGTCCGCAATACCCCAATTAGCTGCCGCCCAGCCGGGAAGGAATCTGATCGATAACCCATGATCAATCAGTCTCAGTTGAGCGCGTATTGGTCGAGGTCATGACCGACCACGGCAGCGCCCGACTCGGCCTTCGGATACGCCTGCTGTACCAATATGGCTACTTTGGGATCTTCCGCGGTTTATCGAAGTCGAGTTCGCTATCGCCAACGCGCAGCTTGACCTTCGATGCGCTCCCCAGCAATGCAGACGCCAGTTCATCAGCGGGGTGAAGAACTGGCGCGGGCTCGCTTCCGGAAACAAAGACTCCGTGAGATATCCGGTCCAGCAGGATGGTAGGAATTACGTCCTCCGTGCTCTTCTTCCACTCAAGACAACTTTCCAGCACCCAGTTCGCGCGGCTGATGTCGATCTCGAACTGACGCAACTGCAACTCCGCCGTGGCGTGCCGCTCCGCCCACTTATCCTGCCATTTGATGTAATAAATGAATGCTGCAACGAGTGCAATCAGCAGGAAGCCCGACCGTGCCCACAACCAATACATGGGAATCTTGTCGCCAGCGATCTGTGAAAGCGTTGTGGTCGCGTCTTTCAACAAGACCGAAGCGTCCTGCGCCGCAGCATTGGACTTGGACTCTATCGCAATCGTTAGTGTCGCCACAGCTCTATCAACGGTCATAGACAATGCGGAGGCCTCCTTTAGCGTATAGATCAACATCGTGGCGATCACGACGATGAGGACCAGCATTGCGATCTCGACTGGGATTCGCTTCAATTTTGTCGATGACGAAACGTCGAACTTGGACACCCTCTGCTTGACCTCATCCAGCATCTTGTCCCGGATTTCCCGGCGAGCATGGGTGTTACTACGGTCGTCAACGGCCTCAAGCTTCTTATTCAGAGCGGCCGCTCGTTGATCCAGATCATTGGCCCGCGACAACTGCTCGGTCTTCTGTTGTTCCCGCTCGGCATCCAACTCGGCCATGCGCGTCTGAGTTTTTTCCTGGTACAGTTGCTCAAGATCGCTTCTAATGCTCAGCGTTTGCTCGGCGATAGTTGCGCCCAGAGCCTCCAATCGCTCGAGCGTTGCGTTGTGAATGGCCAGCGACTGCTCTTGGGCCTCCATTCCGCGGCCAACGATTGCCCGATCTGGACTGTAGGAAAGAAGTCGGCGAGTGATCAGTGAAACTATCGCCAGTTTGGTTGCCGCCGGAACCTGCGGAACGTTGTTGAACCGAATCTCGTCGTAGATTGGCGACTTGCTTGACTCTTCTCCACCGCGAACGTAACTCACGCTCTGGCCAGCGATACCGATCGACAGGTTGTTGATTATCTCAGAATCGAGTTCGAGCAACTGCGCCCACTCGGCGGAAGGCTCCTGACCAATCGTATAGTCGCCAAGAGCCGCAAAAGCCAACGCATTACCGTTGAAGCTCGAAGCTTTGAACTCAGTTCCCAACGCTATGAATGTGTCGACTACTCGGCGATCTGATGCACGTGGTATTTTGATTGCTTGTTGCGACATCGTCCGCTCCCAAAATAGCAGGCCCGCCCCATCAAAGAGCGGGGGGCAAGAAATGCCATAATCATGCCGTAGACGTCGGAAAAGTCAATCCGCTGAGAGATTGACTAGTGCAACACTAACGAATCGAGACCGTCGTCGTCGCCTACGTCTCGGGCAGACACGGGATACCCCCCCCTGCAACTCAGAATCCAGCATCCAAAGTTAGTCGGCCGAATGTCTGCAGTCATTCATGTCTCCCGGTTATTCTGACCATGCGTTCGGAGTGTTCCTCATGTAACGAATTCCTACGACTTTTTGGCGTGAACTTCAACGTCGGCAATCTGGGTGATACTGGCCGCTGGGTCTACTCATCTCCAACGGCAGCAACGGCAGCAACGGCCGAGGCCCGGTCGTCGGCCAGAACGGCCATTGGAGGCTTGCTACTTGAGCGGCAGCAACAATGCGTGAAGCGGCCTTTGCTCAAATCCCGAATTGAGATCATCCAACAGTATGGTGAGGATGGAGCAGCATTGACAAGTCTTTGGCAGCAGTCAAAACTCTCCCCGGCTGATTTGTCATCCGATCTTTCATCCCGCTTACCTTTAACGGAGCATTGCCATGAACGTGCGGACCAAAGCCCTTCCCCTTGCCGTGATCGCCGCTGTCGTCCTGATGGGTTGCGGCAAGGAAGCACCGCCCCCGCCGCCGGTCCAAGCAGCGCCGGCTCCGCCTGCGGCGGCGGTCCCCGCTGCCTCAGTTACGGCTGCTTCACCTACACCTGTCCCAGCCGCTAACCAGGCGAGCGCTCCCGCTGCCATGGCGTCCGCTCCGGCATTGGCCAACAAGGACCTCGCTGCCAAGAGCGGTTGCCTGACCTGCCACGCTGTCGACAAGAAACTGATCGGCCCCGCCTTCAAGGACATCGCCAACAAATACAAGGCCAGTGACGAAGCGATGCTGATTGCCAAGGTCAAGGCTGGAGGCAAGGGCGTTTGGGGTCCGATTCCAATGCCGCCGAACGTTGCGGTCAAGGACGAGGATATCAAGACCCTGGTCAACTGGATTCTCGCCGGCGCCAAGTAAATCCAGTTGCACCGTCAATACATCGAAGCCCCCGCGGTGAAGCTGGCATTTTTGTCTTGCGGGTGGGTCGAGTAGCATGCCGCGCCTTATTGAGTTGCCCCCGGCTTCTATGCTGTTGATTTTGTGAGCGGCTGCTTATCGAAAATCGCTACTCACCTTCAGTGCCCAAGCCATCTGATGACATTCGCAGGCTGTATGGCAGCTTTGCTGCCGCTCGCGTTCAATTGATGGAAACTGGGCAGCTAGGGGGTCCCGGCACAATTGTGCCGGGACCCCCTAACACGAAGCGGGGTCACGTCGAAGTGGCATCGACACGTGGAGCGACAACAACAAGGTAGGCCGCAACGATACCGGCTACCAGCAGACCGAGATCCTGATAGACACCAAGCAGGAATGCCGCCTGGGAACCCACAGCCGACCATAGGATGGGTGCAACCAGTATGTAGCGTGGAAATGGTGTCGTCAGGAAGCACAAGACGCCAATGGTGAAGATCGTCGTCGGACAGGGCAGCCCAAAGGTCGGCATGGCCGGATAACCATGGCCAAGAAGCTCTGCCAGTATCGGATAGATGACTAGGGCAAATGCAACGAGGACAGCGCCAAGGAAGTGGTGTGAAAGATTGTCTGACGAAAACTTGAGTTGGCCCTTGATGACTCCAGCAAACAGGAAGACACCCGAGCCCAGCAGAAATACCGCGCCGAAGACGATGGCGGCCTTGTTGATCGCCGTGAAGAATAGCAAGTGATAAGCGATTCCGGTCCATGCCCAGAGCAAGGCCAGGATTCCTGAAATTGCACGGTCGGAAAAGGGCCGGCGCCAGATCACCAAACCGACAGCGACCAAGGCAAAGAGATTCAATGCAATCTGTGCCGGCCAGACTGCCTCGTTGTACTGACGAAAAACATCAAAGAACTGTTCCGGCGTGAACGGAAGTTTCATGGTGGTTATCCTTGGGGGTACTGTGATGCCTTCTTACACGGATGTCGATTGCGCCAGAATGGATTGACTTTCTTACCGTGCGGCCGATTACCTCATGGCGTCTGCCAGATCCTTGTCCGTAATCTTGCCGGTTCGATGTAACCAAAGCAGGATCGCAAGCGGCTTGGGAATGTCGCGCCCGGATTCGTAGCGGGAACCCCCCGACTGTGTTACGCCATACCGTGACCAAAAATCCTTCTGACTGAGGTTTTCCTTAGTCCTTGCGTTTCCGATAGCGGAGAAGTCGAGTTTCTTCTTTCGGGCCATGATGCTCTCCATTCAGAACTGGCGAAGTGGATATGCTACGCCAATAGTAGCCAAGATTGGACTTTCAGGAGCGGGTTTGTCTGTGCATTGCAAGGTGCTCTCATCCTTGGATGCATTTGAAACATGGCTGAAATGGTGTTCCGGCGCAGTTCGCTTGGTCAAAGTGAGGGTCGTGACTTGCTGAAATCTCAGGCGATCATGGGCGCTATATGATGAAAGAGTGGGCATTGGTACAGCCTTCAAACTTTTCGAACTCGACGCCAGTATGGTTCGTAGACGGACGCCGACTCGACACAGCACGCACTTAGGGGTCATGCCTTTGCGTGCGTTGGCGAACAGACCATCGGCGCTGCAAAACGTACGGTGAATCAGTCAGGAGTAGCGACCGCTATTGAAAAGTCGTAAGCGCTCTTTAGACGACGTCTAGCAGGCGGCGACGGGAACCGCGAAACTTGTGCCCACGAGAACGTGAGTGGGCACGATATGGTGAGAGACGAGAAACTGGCCCGACGGCTGGT
>JALHPU010000060.1 GCA_022842325.1 Sulfuritalea sp.
CCTGCTCAACGCCTATTACTTTCTGATTCCCGAACTCGCAGGATGAACGCCATGATCCTTGAATCCACCCTGACCTGCCCGCACTGCGGCCACGTCAAGACCGAAACCATGCCCACCGACGCCTGCCAGTGGTTCTACGAATGCGAGGGCTGCCACGTCCTGCTGAAGCCGAAGCCCGGCGATTGCTGCGTGTTCTGTTCCTACGGCACGGTGCCATGCCCGCCGATCCAAGAGCATGGGCGTGGGCACTGCTGCTGAGCTGCCCCACCTTTGACGCTTTGTCTGCAAAAACGAGCACGGCGGCAAGCGGGCGAGGATTTACGCTTTCGGCCGGTTGCCGTCGTCGCCCTGCGATACGGCCAGGTCAGCGGTCGGCCATGACCGGCCAGCCGGCACGGGAAATCATGGCATTGCGTTTCTCGAAAGTAGTTCTTGAAATGCTATTCTCAGCAGGTTGGCAGTTCGACGAGTTCCGAAAAGAAGAAGTGCCCATACGATACGGCGACACCCAAGCCGCTGAAATGGCAAATACACAGGCTGCGGCTGAATGAAATCCTTACTGCATCCCACCCGGGCAGTGGCCCTTGGCTTCCTGTTCGCGATTGTGGTGGGCACTGTCCTCCTGATGCTTCCGGCGTCGCATGCCGAGGGGCGCTCGGCACCGTGGCTGGCGGCGTTCTTTACGGCTGTCTCGGCTGTTTGTGTAACCGGCTTGGTTGTTGTAGATACCGGCACCTACTGGACGACCTTTGGCCAATCCATCATCATGATCCTGTTCCAGGTCGGCGGTTTCGGCATGATGACCGCGGCCACCTTGCTCGGATTGATGGTCAATCGATCGCTGCGGCTGCGGACAAAGCTGATTACCCAGGTCGAGACACATTCACTCGGCTTGGGCGACGTGAGCAGCGTGGCCAGGTTGGTGCTCGTGGTGACGCTTGCCTCGGAACTGATCATCGCTGCATTGTTGACCCTCAGGCTGCATCTCGCGTACGACCTGCCATGGCGTGAGGCGGCATGGAGCGGCCTGTTCCATGCCGTCTCGGCCTTCAACAATGCGGGGTTTTCCATTCACCCGGATAGCTTGATGCGCTATGCCACCGATGCGCTGATCCTGTTGCCGGTGATGACTGCGATTGTCGTAGGCGGTATCGGGTTTCCCGTCCTGCACGATTTGCGCTTCAAGGTCCGCGATCCACGCCACTGGTCGCTGCACACCAAACTCACGCTATTTGGCACGGCTGCGTTGCTGATCACCGGATTCGCCGCGATATTGTTGTTCGAGTGGACCAATCCGAAAACACTTGGCGCGATGCCGGTGCTGGACAAGTTGCTTTCAGCGGCATTCGCGTCGGTATCGGCGCGAACGGCGGGATTCAACTCGATCGACATCGGCGCGCTGACTCACGAGAGTTGGGCGCTGCATTATTTCCTGATGTTCATCGGCGGCGGCAGCGCCGGGACGGCCGGCGGGGTCAAGGTCGGGACGGTCGCTATCCTGGGACTGCTGGTCATTGCGGAGATTCGCGGACACAACGATAGCGAAGCTTTTGGACGGCGGGTCGGCCCTGCCGCACAACGGCAGGCCATCACGGTACTGGTACTCGGTAGCGTCATGGTCGTGCTGGGCACGCTGGTTATTTTGCGCTCCACCAATTTCCCGACCGATCAAGTCATCTTCGAGGTCATTTCGGCATTCGGCACCGTTGGCCTGTCCACCGGAATCACAGCCGATCTGCCTGCATCGGGACAAGTCATGTTGACCTTGCTGATGTACTTTGGCCGGGTGGGAACCATCACTCTTGCGGCGTCGCTGGTATTGGGCGAACGGCGCATGCCCTATCGCTATCCTGAGGAGCATCCAATTGTTGGGTAAATTATTCACGGAGCAGTTCGCTTTCTCGAAAGGCGACAGTGTGGTGGTTATCGGCCTGGGCCGATTCGGCAGTTCGGTGGCCCAATCGCTTATGCGCCTGGGCCATGATGTCATGGGCATCGACAGGGATTCCGACCCCGTCCAGTCGTGGGCCGACGAACTGACTCACGCCGTCCAGGCGGACTCGACCAACGTCAATATCATGCGCCAGCTCGGCGTTGCGGATTTTGCCCATGCTATTGTCGGCATCGGCACGGACCTTGCCGCGAGCCTGATGACCATCATGGCGCTCACCGAGCTGGATATCAAAGACATCTGGGTCAAGGCCATGACGCGGGAACACGGGCAGATCGCGCAACGCATCGGCGCCCATCATGTGGTGTATCCGGAGGCAGACATGGGTGAGCGGGTTGCGCACCTGATTTCAGGCCGGATGATGGATTTCATCGAGTTCGACGACGGTTTCGCCATCGCCAAGATTCACGCGCCCGGGTCAACGCATGATCATGCACTTGCCGAGTCCGGTGTGCGCGACAAGTTCGGCGTGACGGTTGTGGGGGTGAAGCGCGCCAACGAGGATTTTCAGCACGCGACGCCCGGCACGGTGGTCCTGCCCGGCGACCTGCTGATCGTCTCGGGTCCGACGCGCAAGATCGAATTGTTTGCCAGCGGCAAGCAAAACAATCGGTAAACCGGGCCGGGCTCATCGAGCATCGCCCCGCCCGCCAGACTCCGCTTCGGCCGACAAACCGGCGCACTCGGCGGCGTCGCCATTTCCATCAAGAGCTGGCGCCGGCACCACGGTGACGAAGCGCCAACCCTGATTCGAAGCCGCCGAAACATCATGGGTCACCTGCCGCCAGCGTCCGCACCCAGGCCGAGGGGCTCATGCCGGTCTCGCGGATGAAGGCGCGCGAGAATGCGGGCTGGCTGGGGGTCCCGGCACAATTGTGCGGAAAGTGCCGGTAGGCGACAAAGAATCGCGCAACCATGCGGGTTTCGATGGTAGATGATGTGGGCATAGTGGCGTTTCGGCGCGCTCATTTAATGCCCGCCACCCTCAATGGGGGGCCGGCATGCAGTCCCATCCCGAGTTTCGTGCTGATGTGTATGCGCGGGTGGCATCCGGCGTCGCGCCGCCGGCGATGGCGATCCTGGAACACGCTGTGGCGGAAACGCCTGACGAAGCCGGCATCATGCTCCTTATCGGCAGCCACGGAGCCACTGGACGAGCATTCAGCGGCACCCTCGCCTCGGCAATCGAAAATCTTGTCGTCGAGCAACGACCATTGTCAGACTGGGTTGGTGCCTACGAACAAATCAGCACCCCTGTACCTTCGCTACGAAAGCGCCTGTTCGACGTATCCCGGACTGCGACCGGGAACGAGTCCAGCCTTGCGCTGGCGTGCCTCGTTCACATCGACGAACTGCGAGACATGCATGGCGAGGCGTCGGGTGAACCACGCCACCCCAATATCGCAACCGGCGCTCCTTGGCCTAGGTTGCCATAGGAAGGCGCGGCTCATGTGGCCAAGCAGTGAACCCGATGCCCGACCTCTATGCCGGCGCCTCCGGGCTTCTACTAGCTGAGGACGCAGTTACACGATCTCCGTACATGAACGACTGCAATGCGTTTGGTGGCTGCCGTTCGATGAATCTGCGTCAAAGGACCGCATCCAGCCTGGTAACTGCCCCTCGGGCCCTTACCGATAACCGGCGTCTCCGGCCGAGGTCCCGCCAAAGAAAATTTTCAGGCAGATCCTCGGCCGAAGCGGCCAAATGTGTGCCGCCGAATGAATGGCAGGTATCGGCAAGCTAACAGACCTTGTGGGCTTCTTACAATCGAAAGTCAGCTTTCCGATCCGACGAATGCGATCAATCGACCCATATCCGCCGGTAGCCCCGAGCAAAAGCAGTCACTCGAAACCGTCAGTTCCAATCTCCCGTACGGCATGGCCACAAGGGTGAAGGTCAATATTACCCTAACGAACTCATGTCGCATTTCTTCCTATAGAAGGCACGCGTCGGCAAAGGCGGGCGTTAGAACGCGGCGTAACTCAGGCGCTTCGCGCCGAACTTCGGGTGCCAGGCCTGTTCCATCCCTTGCCGATGCTCACCATCGGCGGCATAAATGACGTTGACGGTCAGGGCTCCAACCTGATACAGCCACGAAGCGACGGCGACCTTCCCATCGACTAGGTCGGCGTGAACATCTGAACCGCCCGCAACAACGACGGGCATATCGGGTGATCGCCCGAAGCGGAGATACAGGTTCGGGTGCGGCCGACCTTTGAGGATGGCCTCGGAGAACTCAGAAATATCGAGCGCGATGCCGCCCTCGACCACGAGGCAACCAAACGCCTTCACAAAATAGAGGTGGACGTTCCGCATCCCGCGCCGTGTGTCGTAAGGGAAGACGCGATTGCACCGGAACCAGCGCCCCGGTTGGGGGCTGCGCTCACGAAGCCACCCAGAGATATGCTCCCACGCAAGGTCGTGGGGCTGTGTTCTCGCGCTGTTGCAGGTCAGACAAATCTGGTGATCGAACTTCAGGACATCGGACTTGAGACTGCCGACCCTGCGGTTGCACCGCCTGTCCGTATGAAAATACAGAGGGTCGCGTTGTGTCGGCCTGCCGAACAACGAGCGCAAATCGGACGCCTTGCTCATGTGCTCGCGCGTGGCGGCTTCTTCGCCTCCGCAAATCCAGCATTTCATCTGCAACCCTGTCTCTCAAACAAGAGACCCCTCGACGCCAACGCGCCCGACCGGAGCAACATACTGGAACAGGCCGTAGCGCCCGCTGTGTGGGTTCTTGCTGAACATCTTGACCTGCTCAAGCACCTTGATCGCCGGGGGCGGGTCAGTGTTTTCAACAACGATGACCTGCCGATCTCCGTTGAGTGCCTGGAGGTAGCTGTAAAACTGCTCCTTCAGGTCCGTCCCTGTGAGATCGTCGTCGACACCGTCGGGCTCGCGGTAAGCGAGCAAAGGCGAATCGAGGATCACGAACCCAGGATGCGGGGTCCCGTTCGTCCTGCAATAGGCGAGCAATCCCAGCGTGAACGCAGCATGGGTGATCGCGCGCAGGCCCTTGCCGCGTGCGATGCGCTGCTTCCCGGCGATGACGAGATCGCGCGACTTAGCATCGAAGAATACGCGGCCACCTTCAGGAAAGTGCCATGTCGTAAGAATGGTTTCTACGCATTGCGCGAAGCCCTCGGCCACCGAGGTCGGGATGTCGCCCTGCGCAACTGCGGATGCGCCGCCCTCGTCCTGCCCCTTCTCCAGATCGGCGCGGCGGCGTTCGATGTCATGCACGGTTGTGAGCAATGAAAGCGCCTCACGGACTTCGCCGCGCTTGTCCGCGAATTCCGAATAGGACGAGCGAAGCCTCGCCAGTTTCGGCGCGATCAGTTGATCCACCTGGTCGGATATTTCTTTGAGTTCATTGACGACGGCGGGCATGCGCCTGTCGAAGCTCGCACCCTCGCGCGTCAGGTCCCTGATCGTTACCGCGAGCTCGGACCGTAGCAACTCGATCTTGGCGATTTCTTTGCGGGAAGCCTCGACGACCGCGTCTATGTTGCCATCGCAGTCGGCGCTCGCACGCTGATGTGCGGGTTCGGCTCCGCACAACGGGCAGGTTGCCGACCCCAGCACACCGAAGAGCGTCCCCCCCTCCTCAATCGCGCGTAGGCGCTCGATATCGGATGCGTAGTGACGATCGAGCAGGCTGAACCGCTCCAGCAACGCGCCGACCTCGTTTCGGCGATCTTTGCTCTCTTCAAGCTTTTTGCGCAGGTCGCGGCGGCGGCTGGCCGCCTGTTGGAACTCTGCCTCGGTCGCGCAGAGCTGGCCCGCATGCTGGCTCAGCGATGCGTCGATCTTCTGGAGTTGTTCTTCAAGCTCGTTCGGGCTTTTGGTCAGTTCCTTCAGGCGGTCGCGGTAGTCGCCGAGGAGCTGATCGAGGAGCTGCAACTGCGCATCGCGGGAAAGCTCCTCGGGTTCGCGCTGCGCGCTGGTCACGAGGGCGGAATCATCTACGCCCGTGAGCAGAAGCTTGAACGTCGAGAGATTCGACGTATCGGCAACGACGTTGCCATCCGAGAGCGGCGAGCGCTGCTGCGTAATCTCCGTCTCGGTGACGATCATCAGGCGCGCGATGTTCCGGAAGCTGAGGCTGTTGGTCTCGCCGCGCGCGTTCCGGCGAACGCGCTTGCCTGCGAGGCCGCAATGTCCGAGAAGGAACGTGGACAGATTGGTCTCGTTCTTCTCGCTGTGCTGTTCGGAAAGCACCTTTGGCTGAACCTCGTCACCGGGCGGCGCGTCGAGCAACCCCTCGTAGAGTTGGAAGGATCCGCCATCGATGCTTCGCACGATGGTGTAGGCCTCGCCCTGCATCGTTTCAAGTGCGAGCAAAACACGGTCATAGCCGACGCGTTCAGGGATCTCCCGAAGCGGGGGCTTGCCGCCCATCATGAAGTCGATGGCTTCGACGACGAAGGACTTGCCAGTGTCGGACGCGCCATACAGGACATTAAGACCAGGCCCGAAGGTCACGAAAGCCGCTGGCTTGTTCGGGCCGAAGAAGGCAAGACGGCGCAGCCGCAGGCCGGAAGCTGGCGCGGTCATGAGGCCCCCCCCAGACTGCGTTCGACGCTCTGGAACTCTTCAACCCAGTCGTCGAAGAACCGTCGCATGACGGCGCGGAACTGCTGGTCGGCGTAGCCACCCAGAAACCCGACGAGCCATGAGGCGCGCTCCTTTAGCGATTGCAGGTAGCCTGTCGTCAGCGACGAAAGAAACGTTGCAGCGTTTTCGCCTGCCCCGTACATGATGCCGTCACCTGTGACCTCGCGGACAACGAGGTCGCGGGTCATCATGAGCATCAGCGCATCCTCAACCAGCTTGCGGCGGACGAGCAACTCGGCCGAATGAAGCGGCGTCGGCGGATGCAGGCTCTCGGGCCCGCCGATGTCCCCAGTGTGAACAAGCAGGTAGTCGAACGCGACTAGCCGCTGAAGATCGTAGGTCTGCGGGTAGGCCGCGCCAAGAATGGCAACAGCACGGATACCAGCCTCCAGCGGGCCGTTGAAGGTTGCCGGGTATCGGTCCAGCTTCATCACTTGGACCATTGCAGTCGATCCTCGTTGGCGAGCTGATGACAGATACCGTCACGGTCCTTGGGCTTCGTGCATATGATCAGCGCGTTCGCCGTGATCTGCAACTCGCGCGCGGCCTTCGTGACCTCCACGACGCGAACGAAGCCGTCAGTATGGTTGGCATCGTGCGTGTCGATGATCCCATCATAGATGTCGCCCTGAAGGGCTTCGAACGTCCCGGCGGGCACGGTGTCGCGCGCGAAGACCCGGAGCGCTTCGGCCTGATAGAAGGCCTCCCGCTGGCGGCTGAAGTGTCCTTGCAGCTTCGGCCAAGTCTTCAATGCGCTCGGATCGGGAACTGCCGCCTTGGTGTGGTCTGCATACGCATCAAGCAACTGCGAAACGTAGCGGCTCTCGACATGCGCGATGACCGATGGCGGCTGCGGGACATCGGGGCGGGGCGGAAGCCCGCCGCCGAAGCGCGCAGCAAAGTGTGGCGTCTGCCGATGGTCCTCGACGAGCTGCAACGATGTCTTGGCCTCGAAGATCGAGAAGTCGAAGGCCTGCACATAGGCGAGGAGTGCGCCTTCGAGCGGAACGTCCTGCGTGCTGGTGATGCTGGACTCAATGTGGGTCTTCCAGTTGGCGATTACGTCGCGCTTGAGCTTCCCGGCATCGGAGATGAGCTTGGTCAGGCCAGTCCCCGCGCCCATCGGCGCGACGAAGAAATACCTTCGCGGCGCGGTGTAGTCCTTCTTGAACGAGTACCAGAGGATCTTGCCGAACTCGACCCATACGTCGCCGGGTCGCAGCGCGTGGTCATAGTGCTTGCACTGGTAGTTGTCCCACACGCCTTGTAGCTTCAGCGCATCAGCAAACCCAGCGACATCAACGCCGAGATCTCCCGCTCCGGCGAAGCGCTGCACTTGCGCATAGTGCTTCTTCAGGCAGCAATGCGCCCACTCCTGGACGAAGTCTTCCCATTGGTCGGGTGAATACAGGAGGAGTTGCTGTTGTGGTGGGATGAGGGGGCCATGCGTGACCAGCGCGGCAGTGACCTGCACGGGCGACGGTGCCGGAGCCGAAATGTCCTTCCACTCGGCGGTCATGCGCGCAACGCCAGTCACGCGGAATCCACGCTACAAAAGGCTCCGCCTTCGGCTGTATGCCGGGCGTCGGGCTTGGCGCGCGATATGGCTTCGTAGTCTCCCGGCATAGGTTCGTTTTCTGTCAGATTGCATTGTCAGGCCCGAGGGTCGATTCCCCAATTGGTAGCTCTGTCGCGGAGAAAGCAGCCCATCGCCCGTCAATCGTATTGAACGATCGCTTTCAGGAGTCATCCGCAAAGTTCGTTCCTGGCCGATTGTACGCGCTTGTAACCCATACCGCATAGCAGCCGTTCGCCAGCCAATGGTTGTAGAAGCGCCACAAAATTAGACTCGCATCTACCGAAAAAGGAGTCTGAAATGGAAACAACTATATCTCGTGAGCCGTGGAACAAAGGCAAGCTCGTTGGGCAAAAGCCACCCCTGAAGCCAAAAGATATCTGGGCCAGGATTGGAGTTCTGGCGTTGAGTATAACTTGATCCCCAGCGACAGGTAACTGGCACATTGATGCCAGACAACACCTATTCGACCAACGACCGTTAAGGCCGAGGACAGGTCGTCGGCCTCAGCGGTCATTGGACGCTTGCTGCTTGAGCGGCAGCAACATTGCGCAATGCGGCCCTTCATCAATTCACCAGCGCAAACAATTCGGGGTGGGAAATCCGAGTGGCCGCTTATCGAGAATCGCTACTCACCCTATGTGCCCATTGCGGCCAGATGACGTTTCCATGGACGACGACAGCTTTCTGATCCTATACCTGCCGTTCAGTAGAATCAGCAATCTAACGGTCGGCGAGTCTTTTCTGGTTCACCTCCCAAACCAATGCCAACTATCCACCACCTTGCATACGATCCAGGTGAATCGTTGGCGCGGGCTGTAACTGTCCAACCTAAAAGAGTAATCCGCGCAGAATTGCCTTGGTATCCGCCGAGTCGAACTCGACCGCGCCCATCGCCTGAAATACTATGCGACCACGGGTATCGATGATGAAACTCGTCGGCATGCCTTTTACCCCCCAGGCTTTGGTCACCGCAAGATCGCGATCGAGGGCGATTGCAAACGACGGCGACGGATCAATGCGCCGAACAAATCGGTCGATGGTCGCGCCATCTTCTCCGGCGTCAATGGCGATCACCACCAGGCCGGATGACTTCATCTCGCGCCACAGCCGTTCGACAGCGGGCATTTCCCGGCGACAGGGTATGCACCATGTCGCCCAGAAATTGAGCAGGACCACTTTCCCCTTGTAAGTCGAGAGCTTGATGGCATGCCCATTCCGGTCGAGCAAGCGGAAATCGCCGGCAAGCGTTCCGCTAGTGGCATTGAAGCGTCCCATCTGCGCCAATACCTGTGACGGGATGGCCAGGCCCAGGCAGCAGGCAAGGGCGAGCAAGCACCTCACGTCAAGCCCGTGTCATGGCGAGTCGCGGATTTCCCGAATCAAGCGAGTCAAAGCCTGCGCTGACTGGCCGTGGGGCACTTTAAGGCGAAGTCGCCCGTTCCCGTCGAACAGGAATACAAGCGCCGTGTGATCCATGGTGTAGGAGCTACCATTCTTGGCTTGAATCTTCTGGTAAGTCACCTTGTAGGTATCGGCAACCCGGCGTATTTCCTCGCTATTCCCCCACAAACCAATGAAGCGGTTGTCGAAGGCTGGAAGATACTCGGCGAGCAACTGCTGGGTGTCGCGCTCCGGATCGATAGTCACGAACAGCACCTGTACCTGATCGGCATCACCACCGAGGTCGCGGTAGACCTGCGAGAACTCCGCAAGCGTGGTGGGGCAAACGTCGGGGCACTGGGTAAAGCCGAAGAACAGGGCGACGACCTTGCCCCGGAAATCCGAAAGCCGGACAGGCTTGCCGCGGTGATCGGTGAGCGCAAAGTCGGTCGGATAGGATTCGCTGGTGGCATCGGTCGCGTTGATTTCCCGGCTCTCGCCGCGATCGCATCCGGCCAGCGGAAAAAGCAGTGCAGCCAGCAGCAGAAGCAAGCGCGCCTCAAACGTGTCGGACATTGCTGAAAACATATTCAATGACGATGATGGTTGGATGACGCCGATATCTTTCCGGCCACCGACGTGACTTCAGCCGTGACGGCGACATCGCTCAGGGTGCCGTCGCGGTTGCGGATTTTCAGAAGCAGCGGCACCTTCGTACCGGCCTGCATTTGCCGGCGAAGGTCCATCAGCATGATGTGGTAGCCGCCGGGTTTGAGGTCAACTCGTTTGCCCGCTGGGAGCGCGAGCTTATCGACATGGCGCATGCGCATCGACGATCCGTCCATGCGCATTTCGTGGATTTCCACTATGCCGGCGTCGGGGCTTGTGGCAGCTACAAGGGCAGCATCGCCGCTGCTGATGAGGGTCATGAAAGCGCCGGTGGCCGTCTGCGAAGCCGTGGTGCCACGCACCCAGGGACCATCTACCTTCACGTCGGCCCAAGCCGGAACTGCCAGCAGCATGCCACTGGCCAATGCCAGGGTCTGTAACCACAACGACGACGGTCTCATGCTCATGTTCTAGGTCTCCCCGGTAAATGTCGCGTTTGCTCAGAAACAGCCGCCAATCTATTCGTTTCCCGCGTCCGCGCAGGCAGCGTTTCAGTGTGGAAAGCGCTTTCCACACTGAAACGCCCATGTGTTTCATGGCATTCCTGCCGTGCCGCAGCAATGCAAACACTGCAGTCAAAGGGCAATCCAACAAACCTGTGCCACAACGGGCATGGCGCAGCGCAACAAGTTAAGGCTGGCCTGCGGCTTGCATATATGCGCCCCGGGACATCGCCGGTGGCGGTTTCCTCGGTGGTGGGAGATCCAACGTCAAACAAAATGGAGGAAAGATTCATGTCACGGAAAAGCGATGAGAAAGTAGTCGAAGGAGTCGTCGAAACGGCAGGTCCGGAGCAGCAGGGTCATGACGCGCTGCAGATAGCCGAAAGCCGGCGAGGGTTCCTCAAGTCAATCGGCGTCGGCGCCGGCGCGGTTGCCGTCAGCGCGGTAGGCACGACGGCCATGGTGACCGGCGGCAGTCTGATGGCGCCGGCGGAAGCCAAGGCAGCGACAAAGTTGATCAAGTTCGAGCAGGTGTTCAATCAGCTTGGCAAGTACATCATGATCGTTCCCGGCAAGTTCACCGGAACGGTTGCCGCCATCGACTTGTACACCGGCAAAACCCTGGCCTGGACCGCCTTCTGGAACTATGGCGATACCTGCCCCATCATCCACCACATGTGCGCCTTCCCGGCCCCCGATCCATACAAGGAATTCGAGTTCATCGTCAATTCCCAAGGCGGCAAGAACCTGTATATCTACGGCATTCCGACAACGGTGAAAAATCCCGGCGAGGGATTCCACATCTACCACATGAAGTATGACGGGACCAAACTCAACGTGGTCTCCGACGTGGCCGAGAAAACCGGCATGGGGCTCGGTGTGCATGTCACATGTGCCCCCGACGCCAAGAGTTTCTCTGTCGGCGACGGCCAGAAAGATATTTTCGCCTGCTTTGATCGCGAGACAGAAAAGGTCAATACCGCGTGGTTCTTCGACTGGATACCGAACAGCAAGGAACTGGCAAAAGCCTGGACCGATGGCGGCAAATTGGTGATCAAGCGCCTAAAGCCAACCCTGCCCGGCGGGATGTATGACTACAAGGGTACCAAGGGCACCAAGATAGACTGGGAACTGGTCCCCGGTGGCGAGTTGTTCGCCGAACAGGGCAAGGTCACTGGTTCCCGAGTCATGAATACCGTCGGCCTCGACGCTTTCGTCTATGACCCACGCGGGAAGTGGGGGGTTGCTTCGTTGCGCCTGCCAGGCCTTTCGATCCTGTTCGACGTCGACACATGGGTGCCCGTGACGGCGCTTCCCGGCGCCAAGGGTGTCGCCGATCAGCTGCCGCTGAAGAAGATCAACGACGATACATGGGAAGTCGTGATGGACAAGGTTGTGACTCCCGCGCACCAGGCCGGCTTCTCGCCCGACGGCAAGCATTTCCTGTTCATGAACGGAGTTCGGCAGAACAACATCATGGTCTGGGATTCGTCCAACCACGGCGACCCGACGACCTGGAAAAAGAAGGCGGTGGTCGAGCATCCCGACTGGCGTGGCGCCTACCCGAACACCTTCCACATGGTATTTACCCCGGACGCCAAGAAAGTCTATGTCACGCTCTGGTGGCCCTCGCCAACCCCCAACGGCATCGCCGTGATCGATGCGGTGAACTGGAAGGTGATCAAGCAGATGGATCTAGGACCCGACATGCATACCATGGCCATCACGTATGACGGCAAGTTCGTGGTCGGCGTCATGAGCGGTTTCCAGAAGACAGTCACCTCCATCCCGGTGGTCGAGACCGCTACCGACGAATTGCTCGGATTCTTCCCGAGCACCGGCGGTCACCATGACAACGTGATCATTCCGAGAACCCTTCAGGATCTCCGCGTCAGTCGCAGCACGACCACCTGAGCAAGAGTACCAGCTTCTGCTTCCTGAGCCGGGCCACATTGCACGATGTGGTCCGGATTTTCAGCGCAGGGAAGCGTTATGGCGCGTGACAATCATCGGTATCCACGGGAAAAGCCTCAACATGTTCGGCCTGGCTCTTAGAAACCTCCAGCGCAAGCCCTTTCGCACGTACGCGCTGGCGCTGGCAGTAGCCATCGCCATCGGAGCGGTGTTTGCCACGGCTACCATCATGTGGGGCGTCGAGCGTAGCCTCGGGCAGGGCTTCTCCAAGTTCGGCGCCGACGCGCTGGTAGTGCCCAAGGGTGCCGTGGTCAATATCAAGTCGGCGCTGCTCACCGGCGAGCCGTCCACCTTCTACATGAAGGGCGAATATGCGAAACAGATACGCGCCCTGGCCGGCGTGGCCAAGGTTACGCCGCAAATATTCCTGACCACCGCGGCAGGTTCCCACTGCATCGTCGGCAATGCCTTCCTGGTCGGCTTCGACCCGAAGACGGACTTCACCGTCATGCCCTGGCTTTACCAGAAGCAGGACAGGGAATTCGGCAACGGCGATGTCATCGTCGGCGGCAACAACAACTACCAGGTGGGGGATGTCGTGTATTTCTACGGCGAAACCTTCACCGTCTTCGGCAAGCTCGACCGCACCGGTCTCGGACTCTACGACAATGCGATTTTCCTGCACATCGAAAAAGCCTACGACCTGATCGACAGCTCGAAGAAGTACGCCGACGTGCCCTCCATGGGTTTCGCCCGCGGCGACGTATCCACCTTGCTGGTGCAAATCGGCGGCACGGCCAAAGCCAATCTGATCCGTTTCGCGATCGCCAAGAACCCGGACGTACGCGTCGTCACTGCCGGCAACATTGTCACTTCGGTACGCCAGAACCTGACGGCCCTGTTCACCGGCACGGTCGCCCTCACCGCGGTGCTGATCCTTGGCAACGTGCTGATGATCAGTGCGATCTTCTCGACCATCGTCAACGAACGCAAGAAGGAGCTTGGCTTGCTGCGGGCGATTGGCGCCCGGCGTCTGTCGATCTTCAGCCTGGTCTTCTCGGAGTCGGTGATGCTGACGACTTTCGGTGGCCTGATCGGCCTTGGCCTGGGCCTGATTCTGTTGCGGATTTTTGCCCGCTCCATCGGATTCCACCTGGAGTCGCTCAACATTCCTTTCCTTTGGCCGCCGATGCTCCACATTGTCTTGCTCGGCGCTGGCTCGGTGCTCTTCGCTCTACTCATGGGTGCGTTGGGGTCCGTTTATCCGGCCATCGCCGGTAGCCGCTTCGAACCCTACGACGCGATCAGGGCGGGCGAATAATGGTCGAACTGCGCGAGCTTTGCCGGACTTACCAAATCGGCGACCAGGTGATCGAAGCGGTGCGCGACGTCAGCCTGGCGGTGGAAGGCGGTGAGTTCGTTTCCATCATCGGCCATTCTGGCAGCGGCAAATCGACCCTGTTGTCCATGATCGGTGGCCTGGCGCGGCCCACCTCCGGCAAAGTGCTGATCGAGGGCGAGGACATCTGGGCGAGGGATGACGCCTTCCGCTCGGACTTCCGCAATGCCCGTATCGGCTTCATCTTTCAGTTCGCCAGTCTGATTCCGACCCTTAACGCCATCGAGAACGTGGCGCTCCCGCGCTCTTTCGGCGGCCGGCGCCGCCGGACCGTCGACGAGGAGGAGGCGATCATGTTGCTGGAGAAAGTGGGGCTGGGCGAACGCCTGTTCTCCTACCCGAACGAACTCTCGGGCGGGCAGCAGCGTCGCGTTGCCATCGCCCGTGCTTTGATTAACCGGCCCGCCCTGCTGCTGGCCGACGAACCCACGGGCGATCTGGACGAGGAAACCGAGGCCGAGGTGATGGAATTGCTGCTTTCGTCCTGTCGCGAGTTCAAGGCCGCGTTTTTGATGGTCACCCACAACCGGGCAATCTCCGAGGGAGCGAGCAAAGTCGTTCGATTGAAGAGCGGGGAGTTGCAATGAAGATCTATCAGATCGCCATGAGAGAAATTGGACGTCGCAAAATGCGCACTCTCTACACCGCCAGCAGCGTCGCGCTGTCGGTGGCGCTGCTGATCGCCGCCTTGATGGTCGGCATGGCCGGGCAGAAGGATCTGCTGCTGACCATTGCTCGCTACGGCCACAGCCTGACCATATTCCCGGCCACCACCAACGAAACCAGCCTGCAGAGCTTTGGCATCGGTAGCGGGCACTACATTCCGGAGGACGCCATACCCGAGATTCAGGAGGTCTACGAGAAGGCGATTCGTCTGGGTTGGGAAAAGAAGGGTGGCCTGGTGATCAACGACGGCATGCCTGGCGGCGTAGCCTCGCTGGATCCAGCCATCTTCACGCCCCGCCTGTATGAGGAGACCACGGTCACTGGCCGCAAGGTGGTTGTCGCCGGCATCAGGGCCGAAGACGAATACAAGGCGCGCTTCTGGTGGGAGGTGGACGCCGGCACCCTGCTGTCCAACCCCGAGGAGGCGATGGTCGGCAAGGTCTTCGCCAATGTCACCGGCGCCAAGCCGGGCGACACCCTGACCATCAACGCCATGGCGTTCAAGGTTTCCGGGGTGCTGAGGGAAACCGATTCCCCGGACGACTACATGATCTTCGCCGATCTGAAAAAGGTGCAGGCGACTTTCGGCAAACCCAACCGGGTATCCCTGATCAACGTTCGTGCGATGTGCAACTACTGCCCCGTGGGCGAAGCGGAACTGGCCCTCAACACCAAGGTGGTGGGGGTGCGCGCCACCTCCCAGCGCGAGATCGCCGAGGCCCAGCACCGGATTTTCAAGAACGTTACCAACGTGATCTTGGGCCTTGTCATACTGTCCATGATCATCGCCTGCATGGCCGTGTTCAACATGGTCATGGGCAGCATCCACAACCGCATGCGCGAGGCGGGGCTGCTCAAAGTGGTCGGCGCTTCCCGCGGCCAGTTGATTCGGCTGTTCATCTACGAATCCCTGATCATCGGCCTGGTCGGCGGCGTCATCGGTTACGCCCTTGGCTACGCACTGGCGGTGAGCGTGGGGCCGATGCTGCTTAACGGCGCCGTCATCGAGACGAGCTGGTATTACTTGCCGATTGCCATCGGTGCGGCGATGACTGCAAGCGTCCTGGCGTCGCTGTACCCGGCATATTACGTGTCTCGCATCCGCGCTGCGGAAGCTTTCCGGGCCCTGTAGGGGCGAATTTGGTCAGAGAGAAGAAACCATGTCATCCATCGTTCAATTGCAGGGATTGACCAAGACCTACGGCAAGGGCAGCACACAGGTGACCGCGCTGGCCGAAATCAACCTGACGATTCAGAACGGGCAGTTCGTCGCCCTGGTGGGTCCCAGTGGTTCGGGCAAGTCGACGTTGCTGAACCTGATCGGGGGCATCGACAAGCCCAATGCCGGAACGGTGCGCATCGACGGCCAGCGCATTGATGGCCTGGGCGAGCAGAATCTGTTGCAGCTGCGCCGCGAGAAGATCGCCTACGTGTTTCAGGACGCGCGTCTGTTGCCGTCCCTTACTTCCATCGAGAACGTCATGCTGCCCGCGGCCTTCCACCGCAAGCTGCTTAAGGGGGCCCGCGAGAGGGCTCGCGAACTGCTGGGCAAGGTTGGCCTGGCCGGGCGCGCGGACCACATGCCTCACCAGCTGTCGGGCGGCGAGGCGCAGCGTGTCTGCATCGCCCGCGCGCTGTTCAACCAGCCCCGGCTGATTCTGGCCGACGAGCCGACCGGCAACCTCGACCACCGCACCCGCATCGAAATCGTTCAGCTTTTTGAAGAACTGCACGGGGAGGGCAATGCGGTGATCATGGTGACCCACGACCCGGAATTGGCCGACCGGGCGGGGCGAAAGATCTCCCTGCATGACGGGGAGATCCAGTCTGATGAAACCCGGACGGTGCATTGAGCGTCGATCGGCAGCCTGCGGGGGCCCCCGCCGTGGCCAGACGTCGAGCCAAGGCCGCCAGGAGCGGCGGACTCAAGGCGGGGAAAGCCGTGATCGTCGTCGGCACCGGGCTGGTGGTGTTGCTGGTTGCGGCGGACTGGTCCGTCGGTCGCTGGCAACAAGGTTTGGTGCAGGCCCGCAAGGACTACCGGGCGCGCCTCGACCGCCTTGCCTTCCATGCGGTGCGCACCGGCATCGAAGACATCCGCCACCAGCCGGACGGCAGCTATCGCGTCCGCCTCGTCGTCCAGAACGCCTATGACGAACCGCTTTACGTGATGATGCCGACCGTCGACGCTTCCATCCAGATCGGTCCTCGGTGGAGCGGAATTCCGGTGACGGAACCGCCGGAGGAACGAATCGAAGGGAGCGTCGTGCGCCTGGTCGGCGAGCGCACGGCAGATCGCATCCTGGCGATAGAGCAGTCCGATTACACGGAATCGATTCCGGGGTACATCCATCTCAAGATGACCCTCGAGTCGATCGTCTCGCCGGAGCAGAATCCCCAAGAGGAAGTCGGCGAGCGCAAGGAGGACCTGATTCTCTACCTCAAGGATTATCGCCGGGCTGGTGACAAAGGTCGCCATCCCGGGCGACCGACCTTCAGCGAAAAGCCCGATTTCATACCGCTGCGGGCGTGGACTCTGGTGCCGCGCCCCCGGCCCGGAAGCGCGCGATGACAACGACGCCGCGCATCGATCCGCGCCGTCGCGCCCGCCGCGGCTGGCGGCGCTGGCTCCTGCCCGTGTTCATCGGCCTCGGACTCGGCACGCTGGCAGCCAGCGACTGGCTGGTGGGGCGCTACCAGGAGCACCAGATCGAGAAGAAGCGCGAGCACCGCAAGAAGCTGGAGAAGATGGCCTGGTTCTATATCCGTGCCGATTTTGACCGGCTCAAGTACACCGCCGACAACAAGTACCAGGTCACCACCTGGATCGAGAACGCCTTTCCTGAGCATCAGGCCTATGTGATGATGCCGACGGTGCGCACCTATATCCAGGTCGGGCCGCAGTGGAAGGAAGTGCCCGGCATCGAACCTGCGGGGAACCGCTGGACCGAGGGTACGGTGATCAAGCTCGATGGCCGCGTCGAGGCCGAACGTATTTTCGATATCAAGGAAAAGGACTATTTCGAGCTGCTGCCCGGTTACATGCACATCCGCTTCGACAATGTGATGTACATTGCCGACGAAGCCGAACCCAAGGAAGACGTGCTCGAACGCGCGTCGGTTTATTACATCCACTTGCGTCCGATCGGCGCCGACGATGCCAAGCTGAGAGCACAGAATAACTTTGCTTCCGCCGATGTTCCTTTGTACATCACCATGCCACCCCACTGAGGCCGTGCGGCTGCCGGCGGTACATTGGCTCATGGCCACGATGACCCTGCTCCTGGCAACCGCCTGCGGGCCGGCGGAGCCGCTCCTGGTCGGCGTCGAGGAAACCACCGTGATTGCAGCGGAACGACTTGAAGGATGGGGCACCGTGCTGCGCATCCAGGTGCGCATGGAGAACCGCGGAGACGCCCCGGTACATGTGTTCACCGACCTGCTTCACGTGCTGGGGGAAAATGGGAGTCACGGCACCGTACGCGATTTTCGCGACCGCTATCGCCTGCAACAGGCACGCATGGTCGGTGCCGAGCGGCATAGCTTCGAGAGCATGTTCGACCGCATCGGCATCCAGGGCGACCAGGTGCGCGAACTTGTGCAAGCCCAGATCGCGGTGCCGGCCGGGCAGGTGGTGCGGCGCACTTTGCCTTTCCTGCTCAAGGGAGAACAGGCGGATAGCCGTTACGCCCTGGACTTCGCCTATCACGACGACGCGACTGACCGCATCACCCGGCTGAACCTGTCGGTCAAGACGCAATGACCATCGCGCGATTACCATTGGCGATCTTGCGAGGCTGCCGCTGCGCACGGTGTGGAGCCCGCCGGCCATGATCGGAGTCGCCGTCGACAGATCGCGCCGGCCGCACTTCCACGGCCTCAACCTGTTGCCGGAGATCTTCGCCACGCCGGTCGGTGCCACCCCGGCGCCCCCGCTCGGCTGGGCGAGCCACCTGTCCCTCGCGGCGATCCTCGTGCCGCCCCTGATCATCACAGTCGTTTTCGGCTACGGCGGCGACTCCCAGCCCCTGGTAAACGAGGTGGCGCACGGATTGGTGGAAGGCTTCTGCGCGCTCATGTCGCTGGTCGTCTTCTATGTCCTGCTGCAGGAATTCATCAGCACCGGCACTTGCCGCTTGCGCATGATGGCGTTCGCCTTCCTTGTCCTGGGGCTGCTCGATGGCAGTCACGCGCTGTGCCCGCCGCACTCGGAGATTTTCGTCTGGCTGCGCAGTGCTGCCAGTTTTGCCTCGGCGGGGATGCTGGCCCTGGCCTTTGGTATCGACGGCCATTGCCAGAAAGTCGGTGCTGGCGAGACGGCAAAGGCTTATGTCCACGCCGCAATGGTCGGTTGCGGCACGCTGGTCTTTGTCCTCGTCTCACTGGCCATGCGCGATCACCTGCCGTCCATGCTGGAGGGAAGGCGTTTCTCCGGCATAGCCATGTTCGAAAAGGGAACGGCCGGTCTTTTTTACCTGATCGCAGGAATCGCATTCCTGCGCTATTTCCGGCGCAGCCGGGAGAACATCCTCTTCGTCCTCGCCGTTGCCATGTTTCTTCTGGCAGAAAGCCAATGGCTGGCCTTCTTTTCCAATCCATGGGATTTCACCTGGTGGATCTGGCACTGGATACGGACGGCAGTCTTTGTCGGCATTCTTTTCGGCATTGCCCACGAGTTTGTGCAAAGTGCCAAGGACCTCCAGGCATCCCATTCGAGTCTCGTCGAATCGGAGAAGCTTGCCTCCCTGGGCGAGATGGCGGCCAGCGTGGCCCACGAGATACGTAATCCATTGGGCACCCTGACGGGCTCCGTTGGCCTGCTCAAAGACCAACGTCTGGATGACGGGGAACGACACGAGGTGATAGGTATCATCGAAAAGGAAATCAACCGCCTCAACCACATCGTTTCCGACACACTCGACTTCGCCCGTTCGCGAACCGACCGTCTGCACGTGCTGAACCTTGAGACCGTGGTCAGGGATGCGGTGAAACTTCAGGCACCCCAACACCCCGGCGTGACGCCTGAAGTTCACTCGCACGCCGAACTGCCCTTGATCCGGGGTGATGAAATGCAGTTGCAGCGCATCGTCTGGAATCTTTTCGACAATGCCGCGGCGGCCATGGCTGGCCAGGGCTGTTTTTCGGTCTCCGTCCGCCGAGAGGACGAGCGCCTGGAACTCGAATTCCGCGACACGGGGCCGGGCATGGCTCCGGAAATCCTGGCCCAAGCCCTGAAGCCCTTCTTCACCACCAAGGAGGGTGGCATCGGCTTGGGCCTGCCCATCGTCCAACGCATGGTTCTCGAACAGGGGGGGCACATGGCCATCAGCAGCGAACCCGGCGCGGGTACCCGCGTCCGCATATCATTTCCCGCGATTGCCCACTAAAGCAATGAACTGCGACGAAGCCGCACCCGCCATCCTCATCATCGACGATCAGGCCGGCATCAGGCGCATGCTCGAAATTCTCTTCCAGAAGGAGGGCTTCCGCGTTGCCACCGCCGCCGGCGGCACGGAGCTCAAGGCTCTCCTTGACGGCTTCCGGCCCGACGTAATCATCACCGATGTGCGCATGGAACCCGTTTCCGGCATCGAGGTTCTGCGGCTGGTGCGCACCATGCGCCCCGCCACACCGGTAATCCTGATGACCGCATTTGGCACCATTGCCACGGCGGTCGAGGCCATGAAGCTTGGCGCCGTGGATTTCATCACCAAGCCTTTCAAGAACGAGGATCTGCTGCTGAAAGTGGAGCGCCTGTCGGAGGACCGCACGGTGGCGAGTCCTGCCCAGGCAAAGCCGGCGCGCAGTTCGGCGGTCCAGTCGCCGGTTGCGCGCAGCCCTGCGATGAAATCGGTCATCGATCAGGCGCGCAAGGTCGCCGGCAGCAATCTCACGGTATTGATCACCGGAGAAACAGGAACCGGGAAGTCGATGATCGCCAGCGATATCCACCGCCACAGTCAGTATGCGGCCGGCCCCTTCATCACCGTAAATGCTGCCGCCCTGCCGGAACCCTTGCTCGAGAGTGAACTGTTCGGGCACGAGAAAGGCGCCTTCACCGGCGCGTCGTCGTCGCACGCCGGACTGTTTGAGGCGGCGGAAGGCGGAACTCTGTTCCTCGACGAGATCGGCACCTTGCCGGCCGTACTGCAATCCAAACTGCTGGGCGTGCTGCAGGACCGACAGGTACGTCGAGTGGGTGGCAACCGCATCATCACCGTGAATGTGCGGATTGTCGCTGCCACCAACCTCGATCTGGAGCAGGCGGTCGAGCGCGGTGAATTTCGCCAGGACCTCTACTACCGTTTGAATGTGGCTCGGATACGCATGCCGGCCTTGCGCGAACATCGGGAGGATTTGCCTTTCATCCTGAAGACCATGCTGGCAGAGTTTGCTGCCGGCAAGTCCCACCCCTATGCCGTGTCCCCCGAAGCCTTGGGTCTGCTGCAAAGTTACCCGTTCCCCGGAAACGTCAGGGAGTTGCGCAACGTTGTCGAATGGGCCGTCACGGTGGCCGAGGGGGCGATCCTCCGCGCCGAGGACCTGCCGGACGTGGTCCGCCGCCATACCGAGTCGCCGGCGGCGGAACCGGGTGCCACAGGCGGCAGCATGGCCGACATGGAACGCGATCAAATCGTGCGAACCATACAGCGGCTTGGCGGCAATCTCGCAGAAGTGGCGCGCACCCTGGGCATAGGCCGGACAACCCTGTGGCGGAAAATGCGCGAGTACGGAATCAGAAAGTGATTTCCGTCACCTCTGGCAGGCTCGGCAGACTCGTTTCTGCCTTGGCCGTCGCTGCCCTATGTAGCCTTTCTCCGGCGCGGGCAATGGAGGAGTCCAATTCCATTGTCACTATCGACGAACTCTGTGCGCTGATGGCGTGCCGCCCGGCAGGCGATACAGTAATGCGGCAAAACCGCGGCGAAGGCGACATCCTGATCCCGACAAGAAAATCCCCCCACGTATTTCAGGGCATCGTCACGCTTATCAGCGGAGAGTCCAATCGCTACGATATCGATGTCAGGGAAGGCACCATTCGCGACATTCGTCTGTCGCACGATGCCGATGACGCTGCCCGATTTGCCATCGCACTGGACCAACCGACAGAGTTGGTTGACGGGGCCAGCGAGTTACGTGTTGCCAATTCCCTGCCCTGGCCGATGACGCTCCGCCTCGACGCGCTAAGGCCGACCAGGAAGGAACCCGAACCGACACGGGTCTGCGCTGTTGCAGCGGATTCGCTTTTCAAGCTTCGCTTCAACTATCCTGTCTATCAGGTCGTAATAGATCTCGATCTGGCCGCCGGGCAAACACTCGCTGACCACTGTCAAGCGAATTGACGGTATGACTCTGAAAAAGCACGAAACTTAGAGAATCGTACCCTTGCCAGCGAATGACTCGTCAGTATCTTATGTGGAGTTCCACATAAGGGCACAGAGGGTGAGTAGCGATTTTCGATAAGCCGCCACTCGGATTCGTTACCTCTGCTTGATGACTTTCAACTGACGGTTCGCGCGTTTGAACCCGTCATTCACAGCCCGCCAGGAGGGGAGTTCCTTGAGGATGCCTTCAATGACGCGATTGGACAAAACCAGCTGAGGCACCACGTTCTTTGCAATTACCTCGGCCTGGCTCTTGAGGTGTGATTCCTCTTGGACTTCAATCTCCCGGTGTTCGCGATACTGCAGATAGCCGAGGTAGCTGCCCAGTCCCAGCAGTGCACCAAGAAGGATCAGCCATTCAATAATGGCAACGGCGTTTTCGGAACAAGGGGGCTGTCGTAATCATCGGAAGCTCCAACTCATTAGCGCCACGCGGTAGCGGCGCGGAGACCAGCGCTTAGCCATGACACGACTTTTCGTAAGCGCTCTATTGACACCGCCATTGACGATAGCGGAGGCAATGACGTAAAGGCGAAACCTATCGGCGACAGCCTGCCAAACACCAGGGCAGAAGGGCTTCGAAGTCGTCGGCAGTTT
>JALHPU010000061.1 GCA_022842325.1 Sulfuritalea sp.
TCGTTTGGTGGAGGTACGCGGGATCGAACCGCGGACCTCTTGCATGCCATGCAAGCGCTCTCCCAGCTGAGCTATACCCCCACAAGAGAGCGCGCATTATATGGAGGTGAGGGCCCCGTGTAAAGCCCTAAAGCGAACTTCTACAGGAGCTTGCCGGGGTTCATCAGGCCGCGCGGATCGAGCGCCTGCTTCACTGCACGCATCAGGTCCATCTCGGTCTGGCTCTTGTAGCGCCGGACTTCTTCGCGCTTGAGCTGGCCCAGGCCGTGTTCGGCCGAGATCGAGCCGCCCAGTTGATGGACCAGGTCGTGCACGATGCGATTCACGGACTCCGTCTGGGCGATGAATTCGGCGTTGGATTGGGCATCGGACCGCGACTGGTTGTAGTGCAGGTTGCCGTCGCCGATGTGGCCGAAGCAAACGATGCGCACTTGCGGAAATGCGGCCCGCAGGGCGGCATCGGCGCACGCGATGAATTCGGCGATGCGCGACACCGGTACGGCGATGTCGTGCTTGATCGAGACGCCCTCGATCTTCTGCGCCTCAGAAACATTCTCGCGCAGGGCCCACAGCGCGGCGGTCTGTGCCTCGCTGGCGGCGAGTACCGCGTCGTCGATGCCCCCCGCTTCCGCGGCGGCTTGCAGTGCCTGTTCCAGCGTGGCGCCGAGATCGTCGCGCGCTCCGCTGAGTTCGATCAGCACCTGCCACGCCGGCTTGCCGGCAAGCGGGTCGCGCGCATTGGGGATGTGCTTCAGCACCAGGTCCAGCGCCGTACGGCCGACGATCTCGAAGGCCGTCACGTTGTCGCCCGCGGCATCGCGCAGGCGCCCGAGCAGGCGCACGGCGGCCGCCGGATCGGGCAGCGCGACCCAGGCCGTGGCATGCGTGCGCGGGCGAGGAAACAGTTTCAGCGTCGCCGCCGTGATCAGGCCCAGAGTGCCTTCGGCGCCGACGAACAGGTGTTTGAGGTCGTAGCCGGTGTTGTCCTTGCGCAGGCCGCGCAGGCCGTCCCAGATGCGGCCGTCGGCCAGCACGACTTCAATCCCCAGGGTCAGCTCGCGGGCATTGCCGTAGCGCAGCACCTGCACGCCGCCGGCATTGGTGGACAGGTTGCCGCCGATGGTGGCGCTGCCTTCGGCGGCCAGCGACAGCGGAAACAGGCGATTGACTGCGGCCGCGGCTTCCTGCACCGCCTGCAGGGTGCAGCCGGCCTCGACGGTGATCGAGTTGTTGTCGGCATCGACGGCGCGGATGCGGTTCAGGCGCCGCAGGCAGACCACCAGTTCGCCGCCGACCGGCGTGGCGCCGCCGCACAGGCCGGTATTGCCGCCCTGCGGCACGATGGCCACGCTGGCCGCAGCGCAGGCGCGCACCACGGCCGCCACCTCCTGCGCAGTGCCCGGCAGCGCGACGCCGAGCGCGCTGCCGGTGTAACGGCCGCGCCAGTCGGTGCAAAACGGTGCGATGTCATCCGCCGCGGTGAGCACGTGGCGCTCGCCCAGGAGTTCCTGCAGTTCGCCGAGCAACGGATTCATGATGAAAGTGCGTGTTCGATCGCGGGCAACATGCGGATCACGGCGGCGCGCCCTTCCGCAATGGCTTCACTGCCGCGATGGTAATCCATCAGCGCGAGGTGGCCGAGGCGCGGCGTCAGCAGCACGTCGGCCGGCTCGCCGGCCAGGCGACTGCGGGCGATGCGCATCTGCATGATGTGGATGCTGGTCGACAGCACGCCGACCATCGAAGGCAGCAGTTCGCCGTTGCCCTGCCGCGGCCGGCTGAAAACCTTGCGCAGGCGGGTCGCCCAGCCGGGTTCATCGCCGTCTGCGGCATCGCCGGCAGGCACCGCCTGATCCGGCTTGTGGCGCAGGCTGCCGCTCATGCGGTCCGAACCCAGATCCACCGCGATCACGATGTCGGCGCCCATGGCACGGCACAGCGAGACCGGCACCGGATTCACCAGGCCGCCATCGACCAGCAGGCGCTCGTCGCGCACCACCGGCTGGAACAGGCCAGGCAGGGCGCTCGAGGCGCGCACCGCGCTGGCCACCGAGCCCTCGCGCAGCCAGATTTCGCGCCCGGTGGCGAGATCGGTGGCGACGCAGGAAAAGGGTACGGGCAGGTTGGCGAAATCCTTGTCGACGAAATACCTCTGGAAGAACCCGAAGAGCTTTTCGCCCTTGATCAGGCCGCCGGAAAAGCTGACGTCGAGCAGGCCAAGGACTTCCTTCCAGGCCAGCCCGCCGACCCACTGTTCCAGCTGGTCAAGGTCGCCGTCGGCATAGGCCGCGCCGACGAAGGCGCCGATCGAGCAGCCGGCAACGACATCCGGCACATAGCCGGCTTCCGCCAGCGCCCGGATGACGCCGATATGCGCCCAGCCACGCGCCGAACCGCTACCGAGGGCGAGACCCAGCTTCGGCTTCATGACGGCGATGCTTCAGTCGGGAGTTGCGAGCGTCGCGCTCAGTTGGGCATACAGGTCGTGCACGTCGCAGTCGACGACGCTGACTTCGGCAAACTCGCCGATTTCCAGCTCGTGTCCGTCGGCGATGTAGACCAGGCCATCGACATCCGGCGCATCGCCCTCGGAGCGGGCGATGGCGCCGTCTTCGTCGATCTCGTCCACCAGCACCTTGATGCGGCGACCGATCTTGCGCTCCAGGCGCTGGGTCGAGATATCTTCCTGGTGGCGCAGCAGGCGCGCCTTGCGCTCCTCGCGCAGGCCCTCAGGTAGCGCGCCGGGCAGTTGGTTGGCGCTGGCGCCAGCGACCGGCGAATAGGAGAAGGCGCCGACGCGATCGAGTTGGGCCTCGTCGAGGAAATCCAGCAGTTCATTGAACTCGATCTCGGTCTCGCCGGGAAAGCCGGTGATGAAAGTGCTGCGTATCGTCAGATCGGGGACCTCGCGGCGCCAGGCGGCGATGCGATCGAGCACCTTCTCGCTGGATGCCGGACGCTTCATCAGCTTGAGGATGCGCGGGCTGGCGTGCTGGAAGGGCACGTCGAGGTAAGGCAGGATCTTGCCCTCGGCCATCAGCGGAATCAGGTCGTCGACGCTGGGATAGGGATAGACGTAATGCAGGCGCACCCAGAGGCCGAGTTTGCCCAGTTCGGTGCACAGTTCCAGCAGCCGCGTCTTCACCGGCCGGCCACCGTGGAAGCCGGTACGGTACTTGAGGTCGACGCCATAGGCGCTGGTGTCCTGCGAAATCACCAGCAGCTCCTTGACGCCCGCCTCGGCCAGGATTTCGGCTTCGCGCAGCACCTCGCCGATCGGGCGCGACACGAGGTCGCCGCGCATCGACGGAATGATGCAGAAGCTGCAGCGGTGGTTGCAGCCTTCGGAAATCTTCAGGTAGGCGTAATGGTCCGGCGTCAGGCGGATGCCCTGCGGCGGCACCAGGTCGACGAAGGGATCATGCAGCGGCGGCAGGTGCTGATGCACGGCGGCCATGACTTCGGGCATCGCATGCGGCCCGGTGACGGCCAATACCTTTGGATGGACGCTGCGCACCACGTCGTTGCCTGCCGCATCCTTCTTGGCGCCAAGGCAGCCGGTGACGATGACCTTGCCGTTTTCGGCGAGCGCCTCGCCAATCGCATCGAGCGATTCCTCCACCGCCGCATCGATGAAGCCGCAGGTGTTGACCACCACCAGATCGGCGCCGGCATAGCTGCCGGAGATTTCATAACCCTCGGCACGCAGCCGGGTCAGGATCTGTTCCGCGTCGGACGCCGCCTTGGGACAGCCCAGCGAGACGAAGCCAACCGTGGGTACCTTGGTCTTGCGTCGGGTAGCCAAACTACTTCTTCTCGGCCTTTTCTTCCGGCTTGACGTAAATGCCAGGGAAAATCTTGCGCGTCTGTTCCTGCATGGTGTCCTGCATCTGCTGGAACATTTTCTGGCTCTGCTCGACGTAGGTACCCATCATGTGCTGCATCGCCGGCCCCTGGAACTTGAGGAACTGCGCCCACAAATCCTGGCTGTCGCCGGCATTTTCGCCATACAGCGCCTTGGCCTGGTCCTTGAGCTTGGCCTGGACCTCGGTGAAGGACTTGATGTTGTTTTCGATGTAGTTGCCCATCATGCCCTGCATGGCATTGCCATAGAAGCGGATCATCTGCGACAGCAGGTCGGAGGAAAACATCGGCGCGCCGCCGGCTTCTTCCTCGAGAATGATCTGCAGCAGTATGGCGCGCGTCAGGTCATCGCCCGACTTGGCGTCCACTACCTGAAACATTTCGTGGGCAAGTACCAACTCCTTGACGTCGGCCAGCGTGATGTAGGTGCTGGTCCGCGTGTCGTACAGACGGCGATTCGGATATTTCTTTATAAGACGGCTCTGTGTGGCCATTGCGCTCCCCTCCAAAAATGCATTTTACTACCTTGCTGGTAGACGCTACGCCCCCGCCTGGAATGGCGGGGGATCAAGCTCTGCAAACCTGGCGACGATCAGCAGTAGTGCAGGCCGCCGTTAATGTTCAGCGTAGCACCGGTCATGTAACCCGCCAGGTCCGACACCAGATAGGCACACAGGGCGCCGATTTCTTCCGGCTTGCCCAGACGCCCGACCGGAATCGTCGCCACGATCGAATCGCGTACTTCCTGCTTGATCGCCATGACCATGTCGGTGCCGATATAGCCGGGAGCGATGGCATTCACCGTCACGCCCTTCTTCGCCACTTCGGCGGCAATCGCGCGGGTAAAGCCGAGGATGCCGGCCTTCGCCGCGGAGTAGTTGGCCTGGCCGAACTGGCCCTTGATGCCATTCACCGACGACATGTTGATGACGCGGCCCCAGCCGCGATCGGCCATGCCCGGCAACACCTGGTGGGTCACGTTGAACACGGAATCGAGGTTGGTGGACAGCACCGCGTCCCACTGGCCCTTGTCCATTTTCTTGAACACGGAGTCGCGCGTGATGCCGGCATTGTTGATCAGCACATCGACCGGACCGACTTCCGCTTCCAGCTTCCTGACCATCGCGGCACACGCCTCGTAGTCGGTGACATCCGCCTCGGCGACGATGAAATCGTAACCTTCCGACTTCATCTTCGCCAGCCACTCGTCCTTGGGCGGAAAATTCGGCAGGCAGTTTGCCGCCACGGTGAATCCACTTTGCGACAGCGCCTTGCAGATCGCCGTGCCCAGGCCGCCCATCGCGCCCGTTACCAATGCAATTCTTTTTGCCATTTCTGCTACTTCCTATAACGACTGAAAAACCTTTGCGGGACGAAGACGCGCTGCAAGTCGCGGTCTTCGTCCCGTGACGATCAGTACATGTGCTGACCGCCGTTGATGGATATGTTGGCGCCGGTAACGAACGCCGCTTCTTCGGATGACAGGTAGGCCACCAGGCCGGCGACTTCTTCCGGCTTGCCCAGGCGGGACTGCGGAATCTGCGGCAGGATCTTGCTGTCGAGCACTTCCTGAGGAATCGCCATGACCATCTTGGTGCCGATGTAACCCGGCGAAATGGTGTTCACGGTGACGCCTTTTTTCGCCACTTCCAGGGCCAGCGCCTTGGTGAAGCCGTGCATGCCGGCCTTGGCCGCCGAATAGTTGGTCTGGCCGAAGGCACCCTTCTGGCCGTTCACCGAGGAAATGTTGATGACGCGGCCCCAGCCGCGCCCCATCATGCCGTCCATGACCTGCTTGGTCATGTTGAAGCAGGAATCGAGGTTGGTGTGGATTACCGCGTCCCAGTCGGCCTTGGTCATTTTCTTGAACGTCATGTCGCGGGTGATGCCGGCGTTATTGACCAGCACTTCCACCGGACCGACATCCTTGTTGACCTGATCGACGCAGGCTTTGCAGGAATCGAAGTCGCCCACGTCGCAGGGGTAGGCCTTGAAGCCATAGCCCATGTCGTTCATGGTGCGCAGCCATTCCTGCGCCTTGGTGTTGCTGGGGCTGTAGGTGGTGACTACCTTGTAGCCGAGTGCAGCCAGCTTGATGCAGATTGCCTCGCCCAGACCACCCATACCTCCCGTTACCAGTGCCACTCGCAGCATTTTGCTTCTCCTGTCGGTTTTGTTGGGATGGAGCTTGTTCGTCTTACCGGACGCAGTGCCCCGAACCGGCGCCCGGCTCGACCATTATGCCTTTTCCTTGACGTAGCTTCCGGGCGCCGGTTCGCCGGGCGGATAGGCCTTGCTGCCAAGCTTGGCGCGCGCCGGCACTTCGCCGCCGTCATGCGACTTCAGCCACTTGGCCCAGACCGGCCACCAGCTGCCCTTGACCTCGGTCGCGGTGGCCAACCATTCGTCGGCATTCGCGGTGCTGCTGTCGTTGAGCCAGTGGCTGCGCTTGTTCTTGGTCGGCGGATTGATGACGCCGGCGATGTGTCCGGAGGCACCAAGCACGAAGGTGGTGTCGCCACCGACCAGGCCACGGCTCTGGTAGGCCGACTTCCACGGCACGATGTGGTCTTCGCGGCTGGCATAGACGAAGGTGGGGAAGTCGATGCGGCCGAGATCGGCCTTGACGCCGCACATTTCCAGCTTGCCCGGCACGCGCAGGTTGTTTTCCAGATACATGTTGCGCAGGTACCAGGCGAGGAAGGGGCCCGGCAGATTGGTGGCGTCTGAATTCCAGTAGAGCAGGTCGAAGGGCGGCGGCTTGTTGCCCTTGAGGTAGTTGCCGACCACGTACTGCCAGATCAGGTCGTTGGCGCGCAGCGCGGAAAACACCGAGGCCAGTTCGCTGCCGCGCAGCAGGCCGCCCTTGCCGATGGTGGCTTCGCGCGCCTGCACCGCGGTCTCGTCGACCAGGCAACCGATCTCGCCGGAATCGGCGAAATCCAGCAGCGTGGTGAGGAGCGTCAGCGAGGCCACCGGATTTTCGCCGCGGATGCGTGCCACGGACAGCGCCGAGCCGAGGATGGTGCCGCCAACGCAGAAGCCCAGCGCGTTGATCTGCTCGACCTTGCAGATGTCCTGCACCACCTTGATCGCCTGCAGCGCGCCGCGCTCGACGTAGTCGTCCCAGCTCAGGTGGCCGAGGTCGGCCTGCACGTTCTTCCACGAAATCAGGAACACGGTGTTGCCCTGCTCGACCGCGTAGCGCACCACCGAATTTTCCGGCTGCAGGTCGAGGATGTAGTACTTGTTGATGCAGGGCGGCACCATCAGGAAGGGCCGCGCCGCGACTTTTTCGGTCTGCGGCGAATACTGCAGCAACTGCATCAGTTCGTTCTCGAATACCACCGCGCCGGGGGTCACGGCCAGGTTGCGGCCGACCTCGAAGGCGGAGTCGTCGGTCATCGAGATGCGGCCCTTCTCCAGGTCGCCGAGCAGGTTCTGGATGCCCTTCTGAATGCTCTCGCCCTTGGTTTCGATCGCGGTCTTGACGAATTCGGGATTGGTGGCGAGGAAATTCGACGGCGCCATGGCATCGACCATCTGCCGCGTCATGAAACGCATGCGGTCCTTGGCCTGGCCGTCGGCCACCGGCGCCGCCTCGGCCATGCGCTTCATGTACTGGGCGTTGATCAGGTAAGCCTGGCGCAGATAGTCATAGACCGGGCTCTCGCTCCAGGCCGGATGATCGAAGCGCTTGTCGCCCGGTTCCGGAGCGGCCACCTGCGCCCCGGGCTGACCGGGAGGCTGGCCGAGCATGGCCTGCCAGAGCTGGGCATGGCGCCCCATCCATTCCTGTTGCAGGTTCTTCAGCGCATCGGACTCGGCGCTCCACGCCGCCGGATTGACCGCGCCGGGGGCGCCCGCCATTTTCTTCTGCTGTTCGGCCAGCAACTGGTTGAAACCTTGAGCCATGGCGTTGCCGGCCTGAAACAAGGCTTGCATTGCGGCATTCGGATCAGGGGGTGACGACATCCAGAACTCCTAAGGGCTAAATTTCGGCGCAGGCCAGACGGGCGCAGCGTGAGTCAAGCACCGCTGGCGGAGCTGAAACGGGTTGGATTTTGCACTGCAGCATAAATAGTGTCAAGCAAGATGCCGGTGTTCCCTGCCCGTAGAATTGCGGCATGTATGTAATCGCGATCGGGTGGCTCTACGTCACCCTGCTGATGGCGGCCACGGAACCCAATCTGGTCGCCGGCGTGCTGAGCTTTGCCCTGTATGGCGCGGCGCCGCTGGCGCTGTTCCTGTGGCTGTTCGGCACGCCGCAACGGCAACGAAATCGCTTATCCCGCGAGGCTGTCGACCAGGTGGTGGGTCAGGACGATGGTGCCGATGCCCGCCGCGATCAATAGCACCTGCTGCACCGTGGCGCGAATTTCGGTGCGCTTGTGCAGCCCGGGGATCAGGTCGGCCACCGCCACGTAGATCATGCTTGCCGCCGCCAGGGCCAGCAGCACCGGCACGGCGCTCTGCACATAGCCCAGGGCAACGTAGGCCAGCATCGCACCGACCAGCGTCGCCAGGCTGGAAAGCAGGTTGAAAGCCAGCGCGCGCCCCTTCGAATAGCCCGAATGCAGCAGGATCATGAAGTCGCCGACCTCCTGCGGAATTTCGTGCGCGATCATGGCCAGCGCGGTGACGATGCCCAGGCGCACGTCTTCCATGAAGGCCGCGGCGATCAGCACGCCATCGACGAAGTTGTGGAAGGTATCGCCGACCAGGATCAGCAGGCCGCTGCGGCCATGGTCGTGGATAGGGTCATGGCCGTGGTCGGACGCCAGCGGCTCGTGTCCTTCGCAGGCCTCGATGTGGCAGTGGCGCCAGAGCACCAGCTTCTCCATGACGAAAAAGGCCAGGATGCCGCCCAGCACCGTCGCCGTGGTGGTTGCCGCGTCGCCGCTGACCGTGATCGCGTGCGGCAGCACCTCGAGGAAGGAGGCGCCGAGCAAGGCGCCGATGGCATAGCTGATCAGCAGCGACACCCACTGCGTGCGCGCCGTCAGGGCAAAGGCCGCGGCGGCGGCGACGCTGAGGACGCCGCCGGCCAGGGACATGAAAATGATCCAGGAAAGTACCGACATGGGGCGGGGATTATAGGCGTGCGAACGTCATTGCAGCCAGATCAGGCTGGCCATGCGGCCAGTGATGCCGTCGCGGCGATAGGAAAAGAAGTTCTGCTCCTGGCGGACTGTGCAGAAGTTATGCGTAGCCGTATCCCCGGGGACGGCGCCCCCAATACGGTGAATGCCCAGCGCATCGAGACGCTGGCGCGCCAGGCAATGGATGTCGCACAGCCATTTGCCGCCGGAGCCCGCGACGAAGGCTTGCGCTGCCTGCGGATCGTGGGCGACGAAAGTTTCGCGCACCTCGCCGCCGACCTCGAAGGCCTGCGGCCCGATTGCCGGCCCGAGCCAGGCCATCAGGCTGGCGCCCGGTTCGCGCATGGCGCCGACCGTGGCCTCGATCACGCCGGCGGCCAGCCCGCGCCAGCCGGCATGGGCGATGGCAACCACCGTCGCGCGCTCGTCGCAGAGCAGCACCGGCAGGCAGTCGGCGGTCAGCACGGCACAGACCACGCCGCGTTGCCGCGTGAAGCTGGCGTCGGCCTCGATGCCCGTTGCCACCATGGTCGCCGCCGCGGCATCGACGCAGCGCGTGCCGTGCACCTGGTTCAGCCACAGCGGCGCGGCCGGCAGTTGGCGTTGCAGCAGGGCGCGGTTGGCGGCGACGGCGTGCGGATCGTCGCCGACGTGGTCGCCGAGATTGAAGCTGTGCCAGGGCGGCACGCTGACGCCGCCGGTCCGCGTCGTCGACAGCGCGCGCACGCCGGGCGGTGCTGGCCAATCGGGAATGATGAAGTCAGTCACGCCGCAACGCTTCCAGCAAGTCGGCGAAATCGGCAGGCAGCGGCGATTCCCAGGCCATTTCGGCGCCGGTCACGGGATGCACCAATGCCAGTCGCCACGCATGCAGGGCCTGGCGCGGGAAGGCATCGAGCCGAGCATCGCCGCTCCTGGTCTTGCCATAGGCCGGGTCGCCGGCCAGCGGATGCTTGATCGACGCCAGATGCACGCGGATCTGGTGGGTGCGCCCGGTTTCCAGGCGGCATTCGAGCAGCGTGGCCCTGGCGAAGCGCTCGAGCACAGCGTAATGGGTGCGCGCCTCCTTGCCGCCGGCGCGCACGATGGCCATCTTGGTGCGCTGCACGGCATGCCGCCCGAGCGGTGCGTCGACCGTGCCGTCGCGTTCGACATTGCCCAGTGCCAAGGCCAGATAGTGCCGCTTCACGGAGCGCGCCTGCATCTGGCGCACCAGGTCGGTCTGCGCGGTCAGCGTCCTGGCCACCACCAGCAGGCCGCTGGTGTCCTTGTCCAGGCGATGCACGATGCCGGCGCGCGGTATCGCGGCCAGTTGCGGCGCGTGGTGCAGCAGCGCATTCATCAGCGTGCCCGACGCGTTGCCGTTGCCCGGATGCACCACCAGGCCGGCGGGCTTGTCGATCACGATCAGTTGCTCGTCCTCGAACACCACCGCGAGCGGAATATCCTCCGCGGATTCGGCAAGAGTCGGCGCCGGCGCCACGGCGGCATCGACGTCGAACTCGATGCGTTCGCGGCCATACACCTTGCGCTTGCCTTCGGCCGCCGCGCCGTCGAGGCGGATCAGGCCCTGCTTGAGCCAGCCCTGCAGGCGGCTGCGCGAGTGCTCGGGAAACAGTTTCGCCAATGTCGCGTCGAGCCGCCAGCCGGCGCATTCCGCGGGCACGGCGACGCTGATGCCGGCCTGGAGCGGGGCGGGGCATGGGCTATAATCGGCCGGAAATTCATGCGAGGTTTTCACCATGCGTAGTGTAGCGGCATTCCTCCGGGGGCTCGCCCCCATCGTCTTTTTCGGCGCCGCCCTGCTCGGCGGCTGCGGCCTGCTGCCCGACCAGATCGACGAGACCAGCAGTTGGTCCGCCAACAAGCTCTACAGCGAGGCCAAGGACGCGCTGAGCGAGGGCGCCTATGACAGAGCCATCAAGTATTTCGAGAAGCTCGAAGCCCGCTTTCCCTATGGCCGCTACGCGCAACAGGCGCAGCTCGAAGTCGCCTATGCCTACTACCGCCAGAACGAACCGGCGTCGGCCATCGCCGCCTGCGACCGCTTCATCCGCCTGCATCCGAACCATCCCAATGTCGACTACGCCTACTATTTGAAGGGGCTGGTCAACTTCAACGAAGACCTCGGCCTGCTTGGCTACGTCAGCATGCAGGACCTGACCGAACGCGATCCAAAGGCGGCGCGCGACTCCTTCGACGCCTTCAAGGCGCTGGTCACCAAGTATCCCGAAAGCAAGTACACGCCGGACGCCACGGCGCGCATGAAGTACCTGGTCAACGCCCTGGCCTCGCACGAGGTGCATGTCGCCCGCTACTACATGAAGCGCGAAGCCTACGTCGCCGCGCTCAATCGCGCGCAAGCCGCGATCAAGACCTATCCCGACGCGCCGGCCAACGAAGAAGCCCTGTTCATCATGATCAAGGCCTACGACCTGCTGGGCATGAACGACCTGCGCGACGACGCCGAACGCGTGATGCGCAGGAACTTCCCCAAGAGCGAGTACTACGTGCGCGGCCTCAATCGCGTCGAGCCGTGGTGGAAGCTCTGGTAGGTCGCTGAGCCGCGATCCGCGCCGCGCCGCCACCTGGTGCCGGCCGGGCGCGAACAATTCCGAGGAGAACCCGCATGCCCGTCGACATCCAGTCGCCCACCCTTTGTCTCGGCATCGTCGGCACCGGCGCCATGGGTCGCGGCATTGCCCAGATCGCGGCGCAGGCCGGTATCCGGGTGCTGCTCTATGACGCGCTGCACGGCGCCGCGCTGAGCGCCCGCGAAACCGTGGTCGGCACGCTCGCCAAGCTGGCGGAAAAAGGCAAGATCACGCCGGAGGCCCTGGCCGCCGCCAGCGCCAAGCTCGAAGTCGTGCCGCGGCTGGAAGAACTCGCCTCGGCCCAGGTCATCGTCGAGGCCATCGTCGAAAACCTCGACGTCAAGAAGCAGTTGTTCCAGCAGCTGGAAGACATCATCGCCGCCGACTGCATCCTCGCCACCAATACCTCATCGCTTTCAGTGACCTCGATCGCCGCGGCCTGCAAGCGGCCCGAGCGCGTCGGCGGCTTCCACTTCTTCAATCCCGTGCCGCTGATGAAGATCGTCGAAGTCATTGACGGCCTGCTCACCGCGCCCTGGGTCGCCGACGCGCTGCTGGCGCTGGGCCGGCGCATGGGCCACACCGCGGTCGCCGCGCGCGACACGCCGGGCTTCATCGTCAATCATGCCGGCCGCGGCCTGGTCACCGAAGGCCTGCGCGTGCTGGGCGAAGGCGTCGCCGAGTTCTGGGAAATCGACCGCATCATGCGCGAGGCCGCCGGCTTCCGCATGGGGCCTTTCGAACTGCTCGACCTGACCGGCCTCGACGTCTCGCAGCCGGTGATGGAATCGATCTATAACCAGTACTATCAGGAAGCACGCTACCGGCCTTCGCCGCTCGCCGCGCAACGCCTGGTCGGCGGCCTGCTCGGGCGCAAGACCGGGCGCGGCTTCTACAGCTACGCCGGCGGCACCGCTGCCGCCATGCCGGTCGCCGCGGTGCCGGTGGCGAAACCTGCCAGCGCCTGGGTCAGCCAGACCCATCCGGAATGGGCCGACGTGCTGCGCGACGTCGCCGCGGCGGCGGGCGTCGCGGTCGAAACCGACTACACGCCGAGCGCCGATGCCCTGTGCATCGTCACGCCGCTCGGCGCCGACGTCACCACCTGCTGTGTCGAGCAGGGCCTCGACCCGCAGCGCACGGTCGGCATCGACTGCCTGTTCGGCATCACCGCCGCAAAAAGCCCGCGCCGCAGCCTGATGACCACGCCGCTGACCACGCCCGCCATGCGCGACGCCGCACATGCGCTGTTCGCCGCCGACGGCACGCCGGTCAGCGTGATGCGCGACAGCGCCGGCTTCGTCGCCCAGCGCATCGTCGCCTGCATCGTCAACATCGGTTGCGACATCGCCCAGCAGCGCGTCGCCGCGCCGGCCGACATCGACCGCGCGGTGACCCTCGGCCTGGGCTACCCGAAAGGCCCGCTGGCCTTCGGCGACGCGCTGGGCCCGCGAATGGTGCTCGGCGTGCTGGAAGCCATGCAGGATTTCTACGGCGACCCGCGCTACCGCCCCAGTCCCTGGCTCAAGCGCCGCGCCCTGCTCGGCGTCTCGCTGCTGACCGAGGAAAGCTGAGATCGCAAACCGGCTCCAGGCCATCCGACCAGAAGGGAAATCGACATGCAAACGCCCTCCGAACTCGCCGCCTTCCGCCTGCGCCACACCCTGCGCGTGCGCTGGGCCGAAGTCGACCCGCAGAACATCGTGTTCAACGGCCACTACCTGACCTACTTCGACATCGGCGTCACCGAATACTGGCGCGCCATCGGCCTGCCCTACCCCGAGGGCATGGCCGGCACCGGCGGCGACCTGTTCGCCGTGAGGAGCGTGATCAACTACCACGCCTCGGCGCACTTCGACGAGTTCCTCGAGATCTGCGTGCGCGCCGAAAAGCTCGGCAATTCGAGCATGACCTTCGAGATGGGCATATTCCGCGACGGCGAGCGCCTGATCAGCGGCGAGATCGTCTACGTCAATGCCGATCCCGAGAGCAAGACCTCGCGCCCGCTGCCGGACAAGCTGCGCCAGGCCATCGAGGCCTGGGAAGCGGGCGGCACTCCCGGCTGAGGCCGTCGACAGGGCGCTCGTTAGCATGGCCACAAAGCATCCGATAATCCTTTAGCGACTACACTGGCGCCAAAGCTTGCCAATACGGGAGCCAGGTTAAGGATCCCTGCCGATGTTTCCGCTGCTCCGCTATTTCTCCATTGCCAGCCTGGTCGCCGTGATCGTGACCACGGCGCTGCTCAGCCTGCTGCACCAGCGCGTGGAGCGCATCCAGCTGCTGAGCATCGGCGAAAGCAATCACGTCGCGCTGACCCAGTCCTTTGCCAATACCCTGCTGCCGTCCTTCCGCGAACTCGCGAAAACCGCCAAGACCCTCGATACGGAGACATTGAAACGCCACCCGCTGATCACCGCGATCGACCTCCACGTCCGTAGCGCCATGCAGAACGCGCGAGTGGTCAAGGTGAAGTTCTACGACACGCAGGGACGCACGATCTTCTCCACCGATGCGACGCAGATCGGCCGCGATTACCACGACAACCCCGGATTCATTTCGGCCCTGAAGGGCCGCCCGCTCAGCGAACTGACGCATCGCGACCGCTTCAGTGCCTTCGACCAGGAAATCGTCGACCGCGACGTGCTTTCCAGCTATGTCGCCATGCGGACATCGGCAGATGCGCCCGCGGAAGGCGTGCTGGAAGTCTATAGCGACGTCACCGACTGGGTCGAACACACCAACCGGCAGGCCTTCATCGTCACCCTCGCCACGATCGCGGCCTTCAGTCTGCTTTACGCCGCGCTTTTCATCATCGTGCTGCGTGCCGATGGACTGATCCGTACGCAATACCGGGACCTGCGGCGTTCGGAATCCGAACTCAGGGTGGCCGCGACCGCCTTCGAATCCCAGGAGGCGATGATGGTCACCGATGCCGCGGGCGTGATCCTGCGCGTCAATCACGCCTTCACCGAAATCACCGGCTACACGGCCGAGGAAGTCGTCGGCCAGAATCCGCGGATCCTCAAGTCGGAGCGCCACGACGCCGAGTTCTACCGGGCCATGTGGCAAAACATCGAGCAAACCGGCTCATGGCAAGGCGAACTGTGGGATCGCCGCAAGAATGGCGAAGAGTATCCCGAATGGCTGACCATCTCGGCGGTCCGGGACAGCAATGGCGACATCACGCATTACGTCGGCGCGCACCTGGACATCACCGAGCGCAAGAGGGCGGAAGAGCAGATCAAGGCGCTGGCCTTCTACGATCAGCTGACCGGACTGCCCAACCGCACCCTGCTGCTCGACCGCATCGGGCACGCGATGACGCTGTGCGCCCGCAGCGACCGGCATGGCGCGCTGATGTTCATCGATCTCGACCATTTCAAGGCGGTCAACGACCTGCTCGGCCACGATGCCGGCGACATGCTGCTGCAACAGGTGGCGCAGCGCCTGCAGGCTTGCATCCGGGCCTGCGACACGGCAGCGCGCTGGGGCGGCGACGAATTCGTCGTCATGCTGGAAAATCTTGCCGCGTCCCGCCAGGAGGCCATGCAGCAGCTCGATGAAATCGGCAACAAGATCCTCGCCGAACTCAATCAGCCCTACCAACTCGGGACCCATGTCGGCCAGAACACGCCGAGCATCGGCGCGATCCTGTTCAACGGACAGGAAGACTCGGTGAATGCCCTGTTGAAACTGGCCGACGAGGCGATGTACCAGGCCAAGGACCAGGGTCGCAACGGGCTGGTGATTCATCCATAGTCGGCGCAGCGCAAGGCTGGATCGCAAACACCGAAAGTCGGCGCTGGCGACACGCCGCCGCCGTGCCGCATTGCCTCCTGCAAGGGCTCGCCATGCGGTGCCGCGCCGGGGTTCCGATCAGGCGTGAAGCGTCACTCTGTACCCATTGCGCCCGCTCAGGGTTTTTCAGTCTACGGCGGCAACGCAGCGTAACCGGACGGTGAGACCCCATGACTTAGGAATATAGTCCGTACGAGGAGACTCGCTGAAAGCGGCATTCCGAAAGGCTGCTGCTTTGCCTATTGCAGCCCTTCGATCACGGCGACTGGAAGTCAAGATTGAAATCACGGACCGCCCCTGTGGGAGGCCGCTGCGGCTTCGGAACAGGCCGGGAACGATCCTCAGTGGGATATGTCAGCCCAACCTGGACCCGAGGTCCAGTACGATCAGACTGTCGCTTGGTGACGAGTGATTTTGCCCTCGTCGGGGTGCGCTTGTGTCCTCGTGACAACGAGTGGCGGATTTTCAGCGCTGCTTCCGCAAATTCCCGCCGCTGCACCTGTGAGCGCTGCGAAGCTCACCGTCTTGCGGGAAACTGTTGACGAAAATCAGCGTTAACTGGTTTGCTGCGGGCGAAAATACTTGAGATTGGGCCGTTCAAATACCTATCCTTCGGGCAGGAAATCCCGGGTTTACACGGGGTTTGAAGCCTGTTCCCGGGGCGATACTTCGGCTCGGGCGGTTGAATGGCCTTATCCGTAAGTGTGCTTTGTGAGGCCCATTTTCCGGTGCATAGTTGGCTTGATGCGCTTGAATTCCCTATCTGTTTTTGGCCGACCTAGTCGACGATGTACTCCAAGACCGTAGCATGTTTCCTGGATGTTGGTGTCTTGCCGTTTACGGACAGTACGCCTTTGGATTTGGCTGCGATTTCGATGGAGAACACGTCACCTTTTTTTTGCATCGGTAGCCACTTTTTGTTGTATTCGACAGCCATTTTCTCGAACGACGCTGACACGATTTCAAAGTGCTGCGTGCTGCCCACAGGAAGCTGATAGGACAACGGTGCGTTGCGCACCTTTGCCACTCCAGCGGGCAGGTCGAAAGTATGAACCAACGCATCCTTGAATTCCTGCGACTTTACGGTTTTCCATACGTCAGACGGATCAATCCTGAGTTTGAAAAACGCCGTATTAATTTCTGGCAGGGACTCGAATTCTGTCTTCGATAGTAATCGTTCCGAGCGCAGCTGCCAGGCAGCGTCTTGCGGGAAGTGCGAGAAAGCAAGCTGTTCTGGCGATGGCAAGAAAAACGTTTCGGTGAACTGCTTTACATAGGCACCATCGCTTACGTAACCACTGCCCCAGGTCGTGTCAATGAGCTGCCACTTGCCGTCAAGTTTTACCGCATTCCAAGCATGATTCGGCTCGGCCATGCTACCTCCTGCTATGTGGGCAAGGCCTTTCGCATAGCCAATAATGGTGATGGCCTCCAACCCGGACTCCTTGGCAAGGCGCTCGAACAATGCAGCGTAACCGCCGCAGGCTGCAAGGCGCGATTGGAATACGGCATCAGGATCAACGCTTGGGTGTGTTTGGTTAAAAAAGCTCTTGGCATCGTAGGCAATGCGATCCGCGACCCAACGATATACCGCGCGGGCTTTTTCAACATCGCTACTAGCCCCCGCGCCGAGATACTGCGCAAGGGACAGAATCGTCACTTCAGATTGAGCGGTCGCGGCTAAGGCGTGGGTATCAATGGTGGCAAGGCGGCCAGCATCAATAGCGTCAGCGCAAGCAGGGCTACCCATGAACAATCCGCCCAAGGCAAAGAGCCAGGAAGCGATCGTCTTCATTAGAAATTGCTCGGGCTTGACATCATTTGACGAAAGTATGAAGGATTTTCCGATACCTTCATAGCGGTAATACTACGCTCCCAGGTCGCGCTGCATGTGCCCCATTCAGGCCGTTTGCTGCCACTGGGTATGCGCTTGTCAGCAGGCAGCAACCAGTCTGAAGCGGGCATAGCCTTCGGCAACCCCACAGGCAAGTCTTGGCCGACAGCAGAAGTAACGAGCCACCGCCTCCCCGGCAATTCGCGCCGTACCGTCAGCGCCGTCCGCAAGGGATGCCGTCTCCGGCTTCACCGAAGACATGACTTTCGCTGTGGGGAACTGGGTCGATCAGTTGCCGCGCTGGCGCCGGGCCTCGAACAGGCAGATGCCGGCCGACACCGACACATTGAGGCTTTCTACGCTACCGTGCATCGGGATCTTCGCCAGTTCGTCGCAGGTTTCGCGCGTCAGGCGACGCATGCCGTCGCCTTCGGCGCCGAGCACCCAGGCGCAGGGGCCCTTCTGGTCGATGGCGTACAGCTCGCGTGTGGCCTCGCCGGCCGCGCCGATGACCCAGATGCCGCGTTCCTGCATCTCGCGCAGGGACCGTGCGAGGTTGGTGACGACGATGTAGGGCACGGTATCGGCGGCGCCGCTGGCGACCTTGATGACGGTGGCGTTGAGGCCGCAGGCCTTGTCCTTGGGCGCCACCACGGCATGCGCGCCGGCGGCGTCGGCGACGCGCAGGCAGGCGCCGAGGTTGTGCGGATCGGTGATGCCATCCAGCACCAGCAGCAGCGGCGGTTCGCCGAGGCCGTCGAGCACGTCGTCCAGCGTCACGTGTTTGGCCTGCGCGGCGACCTTGGCCACCACGCCCTGGTGCTGCGTGCCGCCGGCAAGCCCGTCGAGGCGCTTGGCGTCGGAGAGGATCACGCGCACGCCGTGTGCCTCGGCAAGCTTCAGCAGGTCGCGCATGCGGCCGTCCTGGCGGCCTTCGGCGACGGTGATTTCCTTGACGTCGTCGGCGGCGTGGCGCAGCTTGGCGGTGATGGCGTGGAAGCCGTGGATCAGTCGAGTTTCAGTCATGGCTGTTGGTTCCTACATTGCCGCCCTCGTTGAGAATGCGGATTTCGCGTTGCGGGAAGGGAATGGAAATGCCGGCCTGCTTGAACTCGCGCCAGATCGCCAGGTTGATGTCGGAGCGCAACTGGCCGGTGCCCTTGCCGGAATCGGCGAGCCAGACGCCGAGTTCGAGGTTGATGCCGGAATCGGCGAATGCGGTGAGGAGGACGGCCGGCGGCGGATCGGCCAGCACGCGCTCCTGCGTCTGCGCCGCGGCGACCATGATCGCCATGGCGCGTTCGAGGTCGCTGTCGTAGCCGACTTGCACCGGCAAGCCAATGCGCGTCTGCGGATCGCTGTAGGACTCGTTCTGCACCACCGAGCTGACCAGCAGTTCGTTGGGCACCAGGGCCTCGACGCCGGTGACGTTTTTCACCACCGTATAGCGTGTGGTGATGCGCGTCACCTCGCCGCGGTCGGCGCCGACGGTGATGGTGTTGCCGATGCGGATCGAGTCATCGAGCAGGATGATGAAGCCCGAGACATAGTTGCTGGCGATCTTCTGCAGGCCGAAGCCGAGGCCGACGCCCAGCGCGCCGCCGAACACCGAGAGCGTGGTGACGTCGATGCCGACCATGGGCAGCACAATCAGCACCGCCAGCACGATCAGCAGCGCCTTGGTCAGCCGCGCGAACACCTGGCGCAGGTTGTCGTCGAGCCCGGTCGCGCGCTCGAGGCGCGCCTCGACGGCGCTGGCGAGCCAGAGCGCGGCCAGCACCGTGGCGAGTACCGCGACCAGGCCCTGCAGCAGATGCCACAGGCTGAGCTTCTGCTTGCCGGCGGTGAAGCTCACCGACTCCGCCACCGCGATGATCTCGGGCAGCAGGCCGAGGATGTAAAGGGCGACGATGAGCCAGACCAGCAGCGCGAACACGCGCTCGAAGGGCACCAGCCAGGTGGCGCCGACCAGGCTCACGCGCAGCACGTAGAACACCACGCGAATCACCGCCAGCGAACCCAGCAGCGGCAGCGCCAGCGAGAGCAGGCCGACGCTGATCCATTCTTCGGCTACGGTGCGTGCCAGCAGCACCAGCAACAGCGCCAGGACGGGAAAGGCGACGCGCTTGAGCCCGCCGCGGCCAAGCTCCCAGACACGGCCCGCGCCGGGCTGGCGGCGACGCAGCAGGTTCTCGCCGAGCAGGGCCAGCAGCAGGCAGGCGCCCACGACCAGCAGCTGCCAGCCCAAATCCGGTTCATTGAGGTACACCTGAACTTCCTGCCACACCCTGGCCACCGCGCTCTGCTTCATCTCACCGGGCTCCGTTCATTTTCTCGGCCTCGTCGCGATGACGCCGCCAATTGTCGAGGTAGCGCCGCGCCAGCGCCGGATTGCCGCGCAGGATCAGCAGGTTTTCCGCGTTGCGCGCCTGCGCCGACCAGGTGAAATTGTAGCTGCCGGTGATGACGATGGCCTGTTCGCCCATGGCGTCGATCAGCAGCAGCTTGTTGTGGGCCGCGGCGTAACGCGTTTCGAGCCAGACCGGGATGCCGGCCTCGAGCAATTGGGGCAACAGGGACTTGTCGCTCTTTTCCAGCATCTCGCGGTCGGCGAGAATCTCGACCGCCACGCCGCGCGCCCCGGCCTCCTGCAGCGCCTTGGCGATCGAGCGGCTGGTCAGCAGGTAGGCCTGGACGTGGATGGTTTCGCGCGCCTTGCCCAGCACCCGGATGATCGCCCCTTCGGCATCGTCCCAGGGCGTGAACAGTACTTCGACGGTCCCCGTCGCCGGTAGTGGCGTAGCGCCAGCGCCGACTGTTGTTGCGCTCAAAAACAGCGCAACAACCATTGTTAACCACCATCCCCCCAGCCCCCGTCCCACGGCTGGCTTTGCACAGCCAGCCGGCTTCGGCGGCGCGGAGCAGTGCTCCGCGAAACCCCGCCTACGCCCCGGGGAAGGGGGTGACTTTGGGTCGCGGCCTGCGGCCGCTCCATATCTCAGGATCACGTAGTGCGTTCCAGTACCGCCGCATAGAAGCCGTCGGTGCCGTGTTTCTGCGGCGACAGGCGCATGTCCTCGCCGCAGTCGATGACGATGCCCTGCGCGGCCAGCACCTCCTGCGCCGACAGGCGATGGAAGTCGGCATGACCGGCGAGGAAGGCATCGACGATGTCCTCGTTCTCTTCGGCGAGGATGCTGCAGGTGGCATACACGAGGCGACCGCCCGGCTTGAGCAACTTTGCCGCGGCGGCGAGGATGGCGGCCTGCTTGACGGTCAGTTCCGCCACGCTTTGCGGCGACTGGCGCCACTTCAGGTCGGGGTTGCGGCGCAGGGTGCCCAGGCCGGAACAGGGCGCATCGACCAGCACGCGATCGACCTTCCCCTGCAGGCGCTTGACGCGCGTGTCATTCTCGCCGGAGAGGCAGGCCGGATGCACGTTCGACAGCCCGGCGCGCGCGGCGCGCGGCTTCAACTTGGCCAGGCGCTTGTCGGAAACGTCGAAGGCATACAGGCGCCCGGTGGAACGCATCAGGGCGCCGAGGATCAGCGTCTTGCCGCCGGCACCGGCACAGAAATCCACCACCATTTCGCTGCGCTTGGGCGCCAGCAGGAAGCCGAGCAGTTGCGAACCCTCATCCTGCACTTCGATGCTGCCGTCGAGGTAGGCCGGATGCTTGGCCAGGTAGGGCTTGGTCTTCAGGCGCAGGCCGAGCGGCGAATACGGCGTCGGCGCCGCGGCGATGCCGTCGGCGGCGAGGCGCTGCATCACGGCATCACGCTCGGCCTTCAGCGTATTCACGCGCAGGTCGAGCGGCGCCGGCGTGTTCAGTGCGCGCGCCAGGGCCAGCAATTCCTCGGGCGTCATGCGCGGCGCCAGGCGCTCAGCCAGCCAGTCGGGGAAATCCAGCTGCTCGGCGAGGCTCAGTTCCGGTTCCGGCTGGCGGCGGATATCCGCCAGCCACTCGGCTTCGCCCGGCAGCAGCGCGCCTTCGAGCTGGCGCTGCGACATGCCGCGCACCCGCGACAGCGAGAGCAGCACCAATTCACGAGGGGAAACGCGGCGCGCGCCAGGCGTCGGCTTGGGTCCGCGCCTGGGCGTCGACCCGGGCGCCAGAAAGGCCGCCTCGAGGTTCGGCCCGGAGGCGGCGAGGCGTTCCAGCAGGCGCTTGCGGCGCAGCACGGCGTAGGCCGTCTCGGCGATGAAGGCGCGGTCGCGGCCGCCGCTCTTGCGCGCGCGGAAAAAGGCCGACAGCGCGGCGTCGGCCGGCAGGGCAAAACTCAGCAACTGGGCCGTGGCGGCTACCGCGGCATTCAGCAGATCGGCGGCGAGGCCGTCCGCGGTCGGCGCCTCGCCGACGGCCGCTGCGGCGTTCCTGGCCGGCGCCTCCCG
>JALHPU010000062.1 GCA_022842325.1 Sulfuritalea sp.
GGAAAGGAGGTTCCTCTGCGATGGCTGGGAGTCGCGTTCCCGGTTGAAGGTGAACGTAGTCAGTGCTCACGGTGACGATGCATAGACATAATGGTTTAACGCAGGGAGGCCCGCCTCCGTAGTAACGTGGATTGAGTGCGAGACGCACACAGAGCCACACGGTTGGCACGGAGGCACAAACGTTAAATACAGGAGGCAGGCCATGGCAAAGTCTAGCAATCTTTACGTCGGAATGGACGTTCACAAAGAATCGATTGACATAGCGCTCGCCGAAGACGCGGGTCGGCAGGAGGTGCGGCATTACGGCAGCATTGGCGGCGATCTGGCGGCGCTGGATCAGGCGGTGAGGAAATTGCAGGCCACCAGAAAAACGCTGCACTTCGTCTACGAGGCGGGACCCTGTGGCTATGTCATTTACCGGCACCTGGCCGCGAAGGGTCTGGCGTGTGTCGTTGTGGCGCCCTCGATGATTCCCAAGCGCAGCGGAGATCGAGTCAAGACCGACCGGCGCGATGCCGAGATGCTGGCCAGGCTGCATCGCGCCGGGGAACTCAGTGCGGTGTATGTGCCCCACCCCGAAGACGAGGCCATTCGCGACCTGACGCGGGCACGCGAGGCGGCCAAGGAAGCGCAGACGCGAACACGTCACCAGCTCAAGGCATTTCTTCTGCGTTCAGGCATCCGCTATGCCGGCAAGACGGCATGGACCGCGGCGCATGTGCGCTGGCTCGCCAGTGTCAAGCTACCGCTACCGATGCAACAGATCGTCTTTCAGGACTACGTCGATGCGGTGGATATCGCCGGCGAACGGCTGGCGCGCATGGAAGCCAGCCTGCGTGATGCGGTGGCCGACTGGTGGCTCGGCCCCCTGGTGCAGGCATTGCAGGCGCTGCGCGGCGTCCAACTGGTGGTCGCCGCGACGCTGGCGGCGGAGATCGGACAGATCGAGCGCTTTGACACTCCGCGCCAGCTCATGGCCTATCTCGGGCTGGTGCCCAGCGAATACTCCAGCGGGCCATCGACCCGGCGCGGTTCGATCACCAAGTGCGGCAACACCCACGCCCGGCGGGTGCTGACCGAGGCGGCCTGGGCCTACCGGTTGCCGGCGCGCGTCACGCCGATCATCGCCCGGCGCCAGACCGCGCTGGCCAAGAACATCCGCGCCATCGCCTGGAAGGCGCAACTGCGCCTGTGCAAACGCTATCGCTGTCTGCGGGCCAAGGGCAAGGAGCAAAACAAGGTCATCACGGCAATCGCCCGCGAACTCTCCGGCTTCATCTGGGCGATCGCTTGCGAAGTGTCCAGGGCGGCGCCGCAACACGGGTTATCCACCGGCGCTGCGCTTCGTGCGTGAGGGGCGCCTGCGCTACGCGCCCGTGGATAACCCTGCGCCCGCGCGGCGATAAGCGCCCAACAACACCAGCGACAGGGAGGCGCCTATCGAACCCTAAGCCAGACTGCGTGCAGGAAACGGGGTGCGGTCGCGGTATTCGGAGAATCCTCGCAAACGTTATGAGCCGGGCAGTGCGTCCCGACGCTCGACCCTAGGGCGAGGCAGCTCCGCGTCGAACAAATGTCAGGCGGTATCCAACCCGCGTATATCAGCATGATCCACCGTCGCTACCACCCAGACCCCGCCCCGTTCCCTATGCGCAGATTGCGATTGTCAATTACCACGTCATTACGCGGAGGACCACCTTCGTCCCTCTTGACAGCGTTAAACCATATCAACGTTCAAGGTGACCGGCGCTGCGCGGCTTCATCGCGCAGCGTCCAGAGAGCGAAGCGAACGGGGTCGACCGCAGGGTTAGGTGACACGTTTTGGGGCTGCACTTTCAAATACTCCGAACGTACATTTCAAGAACGTGCCAGCCAATGTAAAAAACCGAACCGACTATAAACATATGGAACTGGAGGCGGCCAAAGCGATTCCCTCGATTTGCATTTTCTTCGGCCGCTTCCATGAACAACGCGCTTGCGATCGCGATGCGCTGTGGATCGGCACCAACTTGAGGATGTTGTCCACGCTCGGCCCGGAAGTGCTGAGCATTCGAGTACAAAGTGGCGCTTACGTACGCCAAGTGCCGGTAGCCGAAGAAGAAGCTGAAACCCCAAGAGAGAACGGCTGCTGCAAGCGGCACCTGAGACCAACATAGTGCAGCACCTTGTGTCTGATTCAGCGCCAGCGCGATTGCGGCGCCAACGGCTGCGAGTAGAAAGTACGCGTACTTGTTCTGTGCTTCTCGGAGCGCACGATAGATTTCCAGTTCAGAGCCGTTCGTCATCACATTCCAATCGGATGGATTAGCGGAGTGTCACCTAACGTGATGTCTGCGGGAAAGTGGCAAATAATCGGAATATGCGACTGACGCATAATCTGGCGGGTGAGCGGGATATACTGTTGTTTGTTACAGTATCTCTGCCATACTCTGAGATCATGCCGACCAAATCGATTTCCCCCTTGCTGCTCCCGGATTCGCCGCGCTTGCTGGATCGGGTCCGAGCTTGCCTGCGGCTTGCCAGTCTCGGGCGGCGCACCGAAACGGCATATGTGTCCTGGATTAGACGATATATTCTGTTTCATGGCAAGCGCCATCCGGCCGCCATGGGGCGTGCCGAGGTGGAGGCTTTTTTGACCCACCTGGCGGTGGCGCGGCGGGTCGGCGCATCGACCCAGAACCAGGCGCAGAGCGCCCTGCTTTTCCTGTATGGCAAGGTGCTCAAGGTCGAACTGCCGTGGCTTGCGAATGTGGTGCGGGCACGCGTGCCTTCGCGCCGGCCGACGGTGCTGTCCGAGTCGGAGGTACAGCGTCTGCTGGCGGAAATCCGCGATCCGGAGCTGGGCCTGATCGTCGGCCTGCTGTACGGGTCGGGTCTGCGGCTGGGCGAGGCCCTCGATCTGCGCCTGATGGATGTGGATCTGGAAGGCATGCAGTTGCGGATAAGGGGCGCCAAGGGCGACAAGGACAGGATGGCGATACTTCCACAAAGCTTGGCGGAACTGCTGCGCGGCCGGACGGCATGGTGTTGCGCGCTGCATGCGACGGAATATCGGCGCGGGCGCGGGGCCGTACCTTTGCCCGGCCGCGCCGGCACGGAGGCCGGCAAGACCTTCCTGCTGGGTTGGCAGTATGTGTTTCCCGCCCCCGGTTTTTCGGTCGATGCGGAGAGCGGCGAGATTTGCCGCGGCCATGTCGATTGCCGCCGCGTGCAGCGTGCCGTGAAGGCCGCGGCGCTGCGGGCAGGCATCGCCGCGCCGGTTTCGCCCCACACCCTGCGCCATTCTTTCGCCACCCACCTGATCGAGCAGGGCTATGACATTCGCACCGTGCAGGAGTTGCTGGGCCATTCCGAGGTGTCGACCACGATGATCTACATTCATGCGCTGAATTCCGGCGAGCGGCCGGTGCGCAGCCCGCTCGACGAGTTCGACGGCGATTTGCTGCGCGAGCCCGCTGCGTCGGGCTACCTGGTGGCGGCCTGAGCGGCCGGCTTGCGGCAGCGGCCCGCTGCGTCAGACCGCGATCTGGCCGACCTTGCTGCGCTGGTGGCGGTTGTTGGCGATCAGGGCGATCAGCACGATGGCGGCGCCCATGAGTTCGAGGGCGGCCGGTATCCGGCCCTGGCCGATGGCGATCAGGTAGGTGATGACCGGGGTGAAGTTGGCGAACAGGCCGGCGTTGAGGGGGCCGAGCTTGGCCACGCCCATGTTCCAGAACAGGATGCCGAAGACCGAGACGCAGAACACGATGAAGGCCAGCTGCGGCCAGACCGCAAGCAACTGGTCCGTGCGCGGCGGCTGGCTGTGGCCCGCCAGCGTGGCGACGAGCAGCGCGAGCGCGATGCCGACGCAGCCGAACGCGCAGGACAGCGCGCTGTAGCGCACCGGCGACCAGCCGGGGAATTGCTGTCCGCCCAGGGTGTAGGCGGTCCAGAACAGCGAGGCGAGGAATATCAGGCCGTTGCCCAGCGCGTCGCCGCCGATCAGCCGCGTCACGTCGCCCGAGGTGATGACGAACAGTTCGCCGACCAGCGCCAGCGCGATCGCCGCGAGCGTGAAGTTGTCGGGCCGGCGATGGCTGCGCCACCACTGGAACAGCGCGACCTGGATCGGCCCCAGCGCGAGGATCATGCCGCTGATTTCGGGGCGGGTCAGCTTGAGGCCCTCGAACAGGCAGACGCCGAAGCCGGCGAAGCCGAGGCTGCCGAACAGGGCGATCCGCCAAAAATGCCCGTCGCTGCGCAGCGCGGCGCGGCCTTCGCGCACCCAGAGCAGGCCGATGAAAATGAGCGCCGCGGTGCCGTAGCGCATCGCCGTCAGCCAGTAGGGGTCGACCATCTGCAGGGCCGATTTGCCCACCGGCAGGAAGCCGCCCCAGATGGCGATCACCAGCAGCATGTAGAGCGTGCCGCGGCGGTGGTCCTTGTGTGCCTGCGTCATAGCTGCAGCACGCCGCCGGCGAGGTGTCGAGACTGGGCCAGCCGCGCAAGCGTGGGCAGCAGGTTGAGGCCGGTTTCCAGCCTGAGTTGCTGCGCGGCGGCCTTGAGCTCTGCCAGAGGAGTCGGCGCTGGTGGGACGCCGATTGCCGCCAGTGCGATGGCATTGCCGCTGTCGCAGGAGGGAAAGGCGATGGCGCGGCCGTCGAAGGCGGCTTCGAGGCGCTTGACGCTGCCGCGGAAATCCTTGCGCCGCGACAGCAGGTTGACGCACAGCAGGCCTTCGTCGGCCAGCCGCGCGCGGCAGTCGAGGTAGAAGGGCAGGGTGTCGAGCCGGCCGGTGCGCGCGTCGGCATCGAAGCCATCGACCAGGATCAGGTCATGGCGCTGCCTGGACTTGATCACGAAATCGGCGCCGTCGCCGTAGCGGATGTCGATGCGTTCATCATCATCGGGCAGCTTGAAGAACTGCCTTGCGGCGGCGGCCACGCGCGGCTCGATCTCGACCACGGTGAGTTTCGCCTGCGGCCGGTAGCGGTAGAGGAACTTGGTCACCGAGGCGGCGCCCAGCCCGATCTGCAACACGCTGCGCGGCCAGTCCGCGTCGTGCAGCAGCAGCGGCACCATCATTTCGCGCGTGTAGTCGAGCTCCAGCGCAAAGGGCCGCGCGATGCGCATCGCGCCCTGGACCCAGCTCGAACCGAAATGCAGGTAGCGGACGCCCGCTTCCTCGCTGATGTCGATGTTCAATGGAGCAGGCGGCCGTCGGGCGGGAACAGCTCGTCGACGATTTCGGCGCCGAAGCGGTATTCGTGGCCGCAGATCTCGTCCTCGACGGCGATGATCTCGGCATCGGCGAGCATGGCTTCGACTTCTTCGCGGCCCAGCGAAAGCAGCATGTTGCGCACCTTCTCCTCGTCGCGCGGGCAGTGCCAGACGGCCTGGCGCGGGGCGTAGAGACGCACGCTTTCCTCGCCGAAAAGGCGGGTCAGAAGGGTTTCCGGCGGCAGCAGCAGTTCCTCGGGGCGCACCGTGGCGGCCAGCGCTTCGATGCGGTCCCAGCCGTCGGGATCGAGGATGTCGGCGTTGGGCAGCTTCTGCAGGAACAGGCCGCAGGCGGTGTCGGCGGTGGCCGCCAGCCACAGCCGCGCCGGCTGCTGCTCCGACTGCTCAAGGAAGTGTTCGAAGACGGCGGCGACCGTGTTGCCGGTCAGCGGCACCACGCTCTGGTAGGGCGTCTCCGCCGTCTTGGGCTGCAGCGTCAGCACCAGTCGGCCGTCGCCGAGCAGCTCGTCGATGCCTTTGACATGGACGTCGGCATCGGCGCTGAGCACGCTCTTGGCCATGCCGCGCAGTTGCAGTTTCTCGTTGCAGTCCATCACCAGCATCGACACCGGGCCGTGGCCCTGCAGCTGAAAACTCAGGCGGCCGGGGGCCTTGAGGTTGCTGCCGATGATCGCGGTTACGGCGGCCAGTTCGCCGAGCAGCTTGCGCACCGGCTCGGCGTAGCTGCGCCGGCTGTTCATCGCGGCCCAGGACGGGCCGAGCTGCACCAGCGCACCGCGGATGTCGAGGTCCTCCAGCAGGAAGCGGTGAACTTTGTCCATTACCTGACGAAACTGTCGAACATGGTCGGATCGAAGCCCACCAGCAGCTGGCCGGCCTCGTTTTCCACCACCGGGCGGCGGATCACGCTGGAGTGTTCCATCATCAAGGCCACGGCCTGGCTTTGCGTGGTGACGGCCTGCTGTTCGGGCGCCAGCTTGCGCCAGGTGGGGCCCTTGGTATTGACCAGGGTCTGCCAGCCGAGGGTGCGGCACCAGTGCACCAGCCGTTCGCGCGGCACGCCCTGCTTCTTGTAGTCGTGGAATTCGTAGCTGATGTTGTTGGCGTCGCACCAGGCGAAGGCCTTCTTCATGGTGTCGCAATTCTTGATGCCGTAGATCTTTACCATTGCCGGTCTGCCGTGTTCGGGGGGATCGAATCATAGCAAACGCGGCATAATCGGCACCCATGGGCACTCCGATTCGCAGCGAGGCGCAGCAGCGCGCCGACGAGATCGCAATTTTCCGCGCGGAACTGGCGCGCCTGGAAGGCGAGGGCGTGCTGCAACTCGACGCGGCGCAGGCTGCGGCCGTGCGCAGCCACCATGACGAAATGCTGGCGGGCTTTGCCGGGGCTTTCGACATCGACCGCAACGTGCAGGCCAAACAGCTGTCGCTGGGCATGCGCGTGGCGTCCTTTCTCGGCGCGCTGGCGCTGGCGGCCAGCGTGTTCTTCCTCTTCTACCAGTTCTGGGGCAATTTCGCGGAAGCCGCCCAGGTGGCGATCCTGCTCGGCGCGGCGCTGGGCAGCCTGGCGCTGACGGTGGGCATCCAGACCCGCGATGCCTCGGGCTACTTCAGCAAGCTGGCGGCCATGGTGGCCTTCGCCTGTTTCGTGCTGAACCTGGTCATGCTCGGCCAGATTTTCAACATCACGCCGACCGACCGCGCCTTGCTGCCCTGGGCGGCGCTGGCCTTCCTGCTGGCCTATGCTTTCGATCTGCGCCTGCTGCTGGCGGCGGGTATCTGCTGCGTGATCGCCTTCGTCGCCGCGCGCGTCGGCGAGTGGGGCGGCCTCTACTGGCTGCACGCCGGCGAGCGGCCGGAAAACTTCTTCCCCGTGGCCGTGCTGCTGTTCGTCTTCCCGCAGTGGGTCGACCATCGCCGCATGACGGGCTTCGCGCCGATCTACCGCATCTTCGGCCTGCTCTGCCTGCTGGTGCCGATGCTGGTGCTCGGCCACTGGGGCTGGGGCAGCTACCTGGCGGATTACGAAGGCGTGTCGACGCGGACCATCGAAGGCGGCTACGAAGTCGCCGGTTTCGTCGCCAGCGCGCTGGCGATCTGGCTCGGCGTGCGCCGGCAGTGGTCCGACACGGTGAATACCGGCATCACTTTCTTCGTCATCTTCCTGTACACCAAGTTCTTCGACTGGTGGTGGGCGGCGATGCCGAAGTGGCTGTTCTTTTTCGTGCTGGGGCTGGCGGCGATCCTGATCCTGCTGGTGTTGAAGCGCCTGCGCCGAAGCGGTGCGGTCGGGGCTGCGCCATGACGCTGACGCCGCGCACCACCCTGATCGCCGGCGCCGCGCTGATCCTGCTGGCCAATGTCGTGGCGCTTACCGGCGTGTATTTCAATCGCAGCGGCGAGCCCGAGGCGCGCATGGCGCTTTCGCAGCGCGAGTTGGGCACGCCCTGGGACTGGAGTGCGGTCGGCGACAACAGCGGGCTGGTGCTGGGGCTTAACTGGCGGGTGAACGACGGCCACGCCGTCGAGTATTTCTACGCCGACTACGGTTATCACGGCGGCACGCCGGAGTGGCTGGACGAAGCGCGCATGAAGGCGCTGGGCTTCGACACGGCACCGGTGGGCGAAAGCAGCGAAGCGCGCCGCCGCTTCGAGCGGACTTTGCCGCGCGAAGTGCTGCTGGTGCTGGAACTGGCCGGGCCGGCCTGGCAGCAGGCGCTGCAACGGGCGCGGCAAAACGCCGCGCGCCACGAGGCGGCGCTCCTGGCCAACGCCGACAGCAAGGAATTCGCCGGCAAGGCCAAGCAGGCGCAGGAAGCCTTGAAGAACGAGGAAACCCGCAACAGCCGCCTGTTCGCCATCGATGCCGGGCTGGACCGTGCGGCGCTGCGCGCAAAATATCCGGATCGGGGCCGTTTCCTGATCCTCAAGGCAAAGCTGCGCCCGAGCCTGGTGACACACGACCGGAAGACGCGCGTCAGCGGCCATGTCAGTGAACTCGCCGTGCGCCGGATCAACGTGCCGCATGCCCTGCGTTCGGAGCTGGAACCGGTGCTGCGCAAGCCGCGTCGCAACGGGCTCGATCCCGACGCGAAGTTCGAGGCGACCGTGGCCATCGGCCAGCGCCTGGAGCCCTGGATCGAAGCGGTGTCCGTGTCACGCTGAAGGGGGCTCCTACTCCTTCGGGGGAGGGCGCTGCTGCCCCAAACACGGCATAATCGTCAGTCATGAATACATCCTTCCTGCTGCGCCGCGTTCTGCCGGCGCTTATCGTCCTTGCCCTCGTCGTCGGCGCCTGGTTCTGGTTCACCCGCACCAAGCCGGTGAACGTAGTGCTGAAGTCCGTCGATCGCGGCAATGTCGAATCCACGGTGGTGAATACCCGTGCCGGCACGGTCGAGGCCTGCCAGCGCACCAAGCTGTCCACCATCATGGGCGGCCGCATCGAGTACCTCGGCGTCAAGGAAGGCGACCGGGTCAAGAAGGGCCAACTGCTGATGAAGCTGTGGAACGACGACCAGAAGGCGCAGCAGACCCTGGCCGAAGCCCAGCGCTCGGTGTCCGCGCAGCGGGTCAAGGAGGTATGCACCACGGCGGCCAGTTCGCGCCGCGAAGCCGAGCGCCAGACCTCGCTGAAGAACAAGGGTTTCGTTTCCGAGGCGCGCGAGGATGCGGCAAAGAGCGAGGCCGATGCCCGCAGCGCGGCCTGCGAAACGGCGCGCGCCGATGTGGCCCAGGCCGCGGCGCGGGTCGGCGTGACCAAGGTCGAGCAGGGCCGCATGACGCTCTATGCGCCCTTCGACGGCACCGTGGCCAAGATCGTCGGCGAACTCGGCGAGTATTCGACGCCGTCGCCGCCGGGCGTGCCGACGCCGCCGGCGATCGACCTGATCGACGACACCTGCCTCTACATCAACGCGCCGATGGATGAAGTCGATGCGCCGAAGATCAGGGCCGGTCTGCCGGTGCGCGTCACGCTCGATGCGCTGCCCAAACAGCCCCTGCAGGGCAAGGTGCGCCGCGTCGCGCCCTACGTCCTTGCCGTGGAGAAGCAGGCGCGCACGGTGGATGTCGAGGTCGATTTCGACATGCCGGCGACCGGTGGCTTGCTGGTCGGCTACAGCGCGGACGTCGAGATCGTGCTGGCCACGCGCGCCAATGTGCTGCGGGTGCCGACCGCGGCGCTGATCGAGGGCGGCCGGGTGATGGTGCTCAACGCGGAAAGCGGCAAGCTCGAAGAGCGCAAGGTCAAGGTCGGGACCTCCAACTGGGAGTTCACGGAAGTCGTCGACGGCTTGGCTGAGGGCGAGCGCATCGTCATCTCGCTGGAGCGCGAAGGTGTGAAAGTCGGCGCCCGCGCCACGGCGGCGCAAAGCTCCGCCGTGGCGCCAAAATGACGGCATACCCCCCGTTCCACGGACTGCTTTGCACAGCAGTCCGGCTGCGGTGGCGCAAAGCAGTGCTTTGCGAAACCCCACCTACGCCCCCCTTGCCGGGCAAGGGGGTGGCTAGGTTAGCGCCGCTGCGCGGCGTATGGATGGAGTGAGCGCGTGAGTTTGATCCAGCTCGCCGGCATCGAGCGCGTGTTCCATTTGGGCGACAGCGTGGTGCATGCGCTGACCGGGCTCGACGTCAGCATCGACGCCGGCGAATACGTGGCGATCATGGGGCCGTCGGGTTCCGGCAAGTCGACGCTGCTCAACCTGCTCGGCCTGCTCGACCGGCCCGACGCCGGGTCCTACCAGCTCGAAGGGCGCGACGTCACCACGCTGACGCCCGATGAGCAGGCGGCCGTGCGCAGCCGGCGCATCGGCTTCGTATTCCAGAGCTTCCACCTGGTGCCGCGCCTGACCGCGGCCGAGAACATCGGCCTGCCGATGATGCTGGCCGGGATTCCCGCGGCGGAGCGGGCGCAGCGCGTGCAACAGGCGCTCAAGGATTTCGGCCTCGACCAGCGCGCCGGTCACCGGCCCGACCAGCTTTCCGGCGGCCAGCGGCAGCGCGTCGCGATCGCCCGCGCCACCATCATGCAGCCGGCGGTGCTGCTGGCCGACGAACCGACCGGCAACCTCGACCGTGCCACCGGCGACGACGTGATCCACCTGCTGGAAGAGCTCAACCAGCGCGGCATGACCCTGATCATCGTCACCCACGATCCGAAAATCGGCACGCGGGCAAAGAGACAGTTGATGATGGAAGACGGCGAGCTCAAATTCGACAGCTCGCGGCAGACGGCTGCGGCCCCCTGAGATAGAGCCATGCGCCACGCCGACGTCCTGCGTTTCGCCCGCGATGCGGCGGCCGGCTATCCGCTGCGTACCTCGCTGTCGGTGCTGGCCATGGCCATCGGCGTGGCCGCCGTGGTGGTGCTGACCGCGCTCGGCGATGGCGCGCGGCGCTATGTGATCGAACAATTCTCCTCGCTCGGCAGCAACCTCGTCATCGTCCTGCCCGGACGTTCGGCCACCGGCGGTTTCAGCCCGGCCAACGCGATGACCACGACGCCGCGCGACCTGACGGTGGATGACGCGTTCGCGCTGACGCGCCTGCCTTCGGTGCGGCGCGTGGCGCCGCTGACCGCGGGCAACTCGGAAATCAACGCCAACGGACGCTTGCGCGAAGTCGTGGTGGCCGGCACTGCGGCGAGCTATATCGACATTCGCAGCTTCAAGATGGCGCAGGGGCATTTCCTGCCGGAAGCGGACTGGAACCGCGGCGCGCCGGTAGCCGTGATCGGTTCCAAACTGCAGGAGGAAATTTTTGCCGGCCGCCCCGCGGTGGGGGAACTGATCCGGCTCGGCGACCGGCGCCTGCGCATCGTCGGCGTGCTCAAGTCGGTCGGGCAGGGGCTGGGCATGAACACCGACGAGGTGGTTTTCGTTCCGGTCAGCGTGGCCCAGAGCCTGTTCAATACCAACACCCTGTTCCGCGTCCTGATCGAGGCCAGGAGCCGCGACGAGATCGAGGCCGTCAAGCGCGAGGTGGCCGCCATGCTCAAGACCCGCCATGGCGGCGAGGAAGACATCACGGTGATCACCCAGGACGCCGTGCTGGCCACCTTCGACAAGCTGCTGCGCGCGCTGACCGCGGCCGTGGCCGGCATCGCCGCGATCAGCCTGGCCGTCGCCGGCATCCTGGTGATGAACGTGATGCTGGTGGCGGTGACCCAGCGCACGGCGGAGATCGGCCTGCTCAAGGCGCTCGGTGCGCGCGCGGCGACGATCCGCAATGCCTTCATGGCCGAGGCCGCGATGCTGTCGCTGGTCGGCGCCATCACCGGTTATGGCCTCGGCCTGTTCGGCGCCTTGGTGCTGCGCCAGATGTATCCGGTGTTCCCCGCCTATCCGCCGGACTGGGCGGTGGTTGCCGCGCTCGGCACCGCGCTCGGCACCGGCATGCTGTTCGGCATCATGCCGGCGCGGCGCGCGGCCAGGCTCGATCCCGTCCAAGCCTTGATGAAGCACTGATGCAGTTCACCGACTTCCTCACGCTGGCCATCCGCGCCATCAGCGCCCAGCGCCTGCGCAGCTTCCTGACGCTGCTCGGGATTGCCGTCGGCATCGCCGCGGTGATCCTGCTGACTTCGATCGGCGAGGGCATCCATCGTTACGTGCTGGCGGAATTCACCCAGTTCGGCACCAATGTCGTCGGCGTGCACCCGGGGCGCACCAAGACCGGCGGCGCGACCACCGGTTTCCCGAGCAGCGCGCGGCCGCTGTCGCTGGAGGATGCCGAAGCCCTGAAACGCCTGCCCAACGTGGTCGCGGTCACCCCCAGCGTGTTCGGCAATGCGGAAGTCAGCGGCAACGGCCGCGTGCGGCGCGTCTCGGTCTACGGTGTCGGCCCCGGCCTGCTGGTGGTGTTCAAGGCCAAGGTGCGCAGCGGCCAGTTCCTGCCGGAAGAAGAGGCCGGCGCCGCGCGTGCCCAGGTAGTGCTGGGGCCGAAGCTGAAGAACGAATTGTTCGGCGCCGAAAATGCGCTGGGCGCGCGGGTGCGCATCGGCGGCCTGCAGTTCCGCGTGATCGGCATCATGGAGGCCAAGGGCCAGTTCCTCGGCATCGACCTCGACGACACGGCCTATGTTCCGGCGGCGCGCGCGATGGAACTGTTCAACCGCGAGGGGCTCAATGAAATCAGCATCGCCGCGGCCGAGGACGTGCCCGCCGCGAGCGTGGTGGCCAGCATCAAGGAAGTCATCAAGGCGCGCCACGGCCGTGACGATGTGACCATCATCAGCCAGGAGGAAATGCTGGCGACGCTGGGCGGCATCCTCAATGTGCTGACCATGGCGGTCGGCGCCCTCGGTGGCATTTCGCTGCTGGTCGGCGGCGTCGGCATCGTCACCATCATGACCATCGCCGTCACCGAGCGCACCAACGAAATCGGCCTGCTGGTGGCGCTCGGCGCCCGGCGCCAGACCATCCTCGGCCTGTTCCTCGGCGAGGCCGTGGCGCTGGCGGCGATCGGCGGCCTGGTCGGCCTGCTGCTCGGCATCGGCCTGGCGCAGCTGATCGGCCTTTTCGTTCCGGCGCTGCCGGTGCATACGCCGATATCATTCGTGCTGCTGGCCGAAGCGCTGGCCGCCGCCATCGGCCTCGCCGCCGGCGTGCTGCCGGCAAGGCGCGCGGCGCTGCTGGATCCGGTGGAGGCGCTGAGGACGGAGTGAGGCAGGAGTGCGGGAGTCGGCGCCGGCGGTACGGCGCAATGTCCGCCGCGCGTAAAATCGATCGGGTTGAAAGCGTGAAACGGTAAGCGGACACATCATGCCGAACGGAAGTACTACCCTTCAGGAAAGCGTGGCCCTGCAGCGCGCGGCGCTGAAGAAGCTCATCGAGGAACCCTTGCGTGGTGCGGCGCAGGCCAGTGCCGCGGCCTGGGGCAGCCGCGCCGGGCTCAACGCCGAACTGGCCCGCCTGTTCCCCGGCGTGCCGCATTGCCGCTACCTGTATGCCATGAATCTCGACGGCGTGCAGATTTCCGACAATGTCAGCGCCGCCGGCGTCAGCGAGGCCGATTTCGGCCGCAACCGCTCGCATCGGCCCTATATGCGCGAGTCCCAGCCGGCCACCGGCTTCCTGCTGTCGCGTTCCTACATCACCCTGCGCGAGCGGCGCCCCGGGCTGACCGCGATCCAGCTGGTGCGCAGCGCTGCCGGTGCCGCAATCGGTTTTCTCGGTGCGGATTTCTATCTTCACGACCTGCCGCTGACGCGGGAGCGTTTCGAGGAAAAGCGCCAGTGGCGGCAGTTGCGCGGCGATCCGTCGATCCGCAGCCAGGTCTTCCACCAGACGCGCAGCGAAAGCGAGATGGATCGCCAGCTGCAGACCGTGCTCGGCGTGGTCGAGGAACTGATGGTCGATCACGGCATGTACCACATCATGCTGCACTTCTCGAGCAGCCGCGCGGTGTACTGGACGCTCGACGATCCCTACCGCTACCGCCTGTTCGATATCCAGGCCATGGTCGATCCGGACATCTGCCTCGCCTATGCCAAGCATCCTTATCCGGCCGACGCGCTGGTGCCGCCGGAGCGCATCCGCGCCATCCTCGATACGCTGGGTTCGCTGCGCTTCATCGACGAGACCTTCTACCTGCGCACCGGCACGCTGAACCTGTTCAACGGCATGGTCGGCCTCACCTTCTCCTGCGACGGTTCCCACTACATGCCCTGGGACGAGTTCCTCAAGATGGACGTGGCGTTCTGGCTGGGGACCGTTTGAGCCGCAGCTAGCGCGCGTGCAGCCTGCGCATCAGCTCGCCGTGGTCGGGCAGGGCCCGGGCGAGCTGAAGGTTGGTGGTCTTGATCTGCTGCATGGCCTGCCATGCGCGTTCGCCGTCCATCTGCCCGGCCATGCCGTGCGGCGTCTGCGGCAGGCGGCCGAAGCCGGTGGCGAGCGAATAGAAGCTGGTGTCCACGAACAGCGAATTGCGCTGCCATTCGACGAGGCCGGTGCGGTCGTACAGTTCCAGCGTTGCCGCCAGCGCGTCGGATGGCGCCACGGCGCGCGCGGCACGCCAGAACTCGCTGTCGTCGCGCTGGCTGAGCAGGTAGTGGAGGACGATGAAGTCGCGGCATTCTTCGTATTCCCTGGCGACCCTGTCGTTGTAGCGCCGGATCAGCAGGGGGTCGCAGCCGGTGTCGGGGAAGTAGTCGAGCAGCAGCTCGACGCTCTTCTGCGCGAGGTAGATGCCGGTGGATTCGAGCGGTTCGAGGAAGCCGGCGGAGAGGCCGATGGCGACGCAGTTCCTGACCCAGAAATTCTCGCGGCGGCCGACCTTCATGGCCAGGTGCATGGGCGTGGCGTCCGGCGCGCCGAGATGGGCTTTCAATTCTTCGGCGGCCTGCTCCCGCGAGAGGAAGCGGCTGGAATAGACGTAGCCGTTGCCGGCTCTGTGCATCAGGGGAATGCGCCAGCACCAGCCGGCCTTGAGTGCGGTGGAGCGGGTGTAGGGATGGAAGTCGTCGTTGTGCGGCAGGGGCAGCACGGCCGCGCTGTCGCACAGCAACTGATCGCCCCAGTCGATGAAGCGGTCGCCGAGGCTGCGTTCGATCAGGTGCGCGGCAAAGCCGCTGCAGTCGATGAACAGGTCGGCGTGCAGCGCCCCGTTGGCGACGGTATCGACATGGCTGATGAAGCCGCGCTGGTCGAGGGCGACGTCGCGCACCTCGTCGATCAGATGGCGCACGCCGCGGCCGGTCGCCACGTCGCGCAGGAAGCCGGCAAAGGCGCGGGCATCGAGGTTATAGGCGTAGGCGCCTTGCTGGATGATGGCCGAGGTCGCCCGCGGGTTGCCTTCGAGCGGATGCGGCCCGCGATTCATGTCGCCGAGCAGGGCCTGCAGCGAGTAGGAGACGTAGGGGGCAGCCTCGCGGCCGGCGAGGCGCTCGCGCAGCCAGTGGTGGAACAGCGGCAGTCCGGCGATCTGCGGCGCACCGACGTGGCCGAAGGGATGCCAGGCCTCGTCGACGCCGTGTTGCCCGCCGTGATGCCAGTCGATGAACTTGATGCCGAGCTTGTAGGTGGCGTTGGTGGCCTTCATGAAGGCCGCCTCGTCGATGCCCATTGCGCGCAGAAAGGCGACCAGGGGCGGCACGGTGGCTTCGCCGACGCCGATGGTGCCGATCGTCTCGGATTCGACGAGGGTGATGCGGCACAAGGCGGGGTCGAGGAAGCGGTTGAGGAAACAGGCGGCGACCCAGCCGGCGGTACCGCCACCGACGATCAGGATGTTCTTGATGGGTGATGGCATCGGATTCCAGTGGCAACTCGGTTGCAACTCGTGACAAAGCGGGACCGCGCAGAATAGCAAATCGCGCGCAGTTGGATGCTCTGCGCGCCGCGAACCCGAGCGAGTGAAGCTGTGGACCTAGACCAGTCCGTTCATCAACTGCACCATCACCGTGTCGCCGGCGCCGACTTTCTCGCGCTCGTGTTCGAGCACGATGAAGCAGTCGGCATCGGCCATCGAGCGCAGCACGCCGGAACCCTGCGCACCGGTGGGGCGCACGCACCATTCGCCGTTTTCCCGGAACAGGATGCCGCGCTGGAATTCGGTGCGGCCGCGGCCCTTCTTCATCGCCACGGTGCAGCGCGCGGGAAAGGCGGGGACGGGCTTGACCGGATCGATGCCGGCCAGCCTGAGGATGGCCGGCTGCACGAACTGGTAGAAAGTTACCATCACCGCCACCGGGTTGCCGGGCAGGCCGAACAGCCAGGCGCCGGGCTTGTCGGGACCGTCGGGTTCGATGCGGCCGAAGGCCATCGGCCGGCCGGGCTTCATGGCGATCTTCCAGAAGGCAACTTCGCCCAACTGGGCCATCAACTGCTTGATGAAATCGGCTTCGCCGACCGAGACGCCGCCGCTGGTGATGATGGCGTCGGCGCAGGCCGCCGCTTCGCGAAAGGCGGCCTCGAGCGCGGCCGGATCGTCTTTCACCACGCCCATGTCGATGACCTCGCAGCCGAGGCGCGTCAGCATGCCCCACAGCGTGTAGCGGTTGCTGTCATAGACTGCGCCTTCGGTCAGCGGCTGGCCGATCGAGCACAACTCGTCGCCGGTCGAAAACAGCGCGACGCGCACCCGGCGCCGCACCGAAACCTCGCCTAGCCCCAGCGAGGCGACGATGCCGATCTCGGCCGGACGCAGCTTGCGGCCGGCCGGTATCGCCGGCTTGCCGGCCTGCAGGTCTTCGCCGGCACGGCGGGTGTTCTGCCCGCGGCGCTGGCCGGGCGGGACGATGACGGCATCGCCATCGACCCTGGACACCTCCTGGACCACCACACAGTCCACGCCTGCCGGCAGCACGGCGCCGGTCATGATGCGCACCGTCTCGCCGGCGCCGACTGTTCCGGCGAAGGCGCGTCCGGCGAAGGCGGTGCCGATGTTCTTCAGGCGTGTTTCACCGCTCGCGGCGAGGTCGTCGAAGCGCAGCGCCCAGCCGTCCATGGCGGAGTTGTCGTGGGCCGGCACGTCGATCGGCGATATCACGTCGTCCGACAGCACGCGGTCCAGCGCCTGGCGCACGAAGACGCGTTCATGGCCGACCACCGGCTGCAGCAGGCCGAGGATCAGTTCGCGGGCGCGATCGACGGGCAGGGAATTCGGGTCGTAATCGTCGGCGCAGGACAAGGCTTGGAGGATCGAGGTCATGGCGTGGAGGTGAACAACGGATTCTTGACGGGAGCGGCCTCAGCCGCCGATGTAGGACATTTCGACCTTGGCGCGGCCGGGCAGATCGGTGGCGGCGGTGCGGATTTCGGAATAGCGGTCGTCGCGGCTGCGCCAGACCGCGGCGATTTCGCGCCGCAGCGCCTCGTCGCCGGCGCCGTGGCGCAGCATGGCGCGCAGGTCGTGGCCGGACTGGGCAAACAGGCAGGTGTAGAGCTGGCCCTCGGTCGACAGGCGGATGCGCGTGCAGGTGGCGCAGAAGGCCTGGGTCACCGACGAGATGACGCCGATTTCGCCGCCGCCGTCGGCATAGCGCCAGCGTTCGGCGACTTCGCCGGGGTAGTTGGCGTCGACCACTTGCAGCGGAAATTCGGCATTGATGCGGGCGACGACCTCGGCCGAGGGCACCACCTCGTCCATGCGCCAGCCATTCGATGATCCGACGTCCATGTATTCGATGAAGCGCAGGATGTGGCCGCTGCCGCGGAAATGGCGCGCCAGCGGCAGGATCTGGTCGTCGTTGGCGCCGCGCTTGACCACGCAATTGACCTTGATCGGCGCGAGTCCGACCTCGGCCGCGGCGGCGATGCCGTCGAGCACGTCGCCGACGGCGTAATCGACGTCGTTCATGCGCTTGAACACGGCGTCGTCGATGCCGTCGAGGCTCACCGTGACGCGGGTCAGTCCTGCATCCTTGAGCGCCCGCGCCTTCTTGCGCAGCAGCGAGCCGTTGGTGGTCAGGGTGATTTCCACCGGCAGCTGCGCCAGCTGCTCGATCAGGTTTTCGATGTGCTTGCGCAACAGCGGTTCGCCGCCGGTGAGGCGGATCTTCTCGACGCCCTGTTCGACGAAGATGCGGGCGACGCGCATGATTTCCTCGAAGGACAGCAGTTTGCTGCGCGGCAGGAAGGCGTAGTCGTCATCGAACACCTCTTTCGGCATGCAATACACGCAGCGGAAATTGCAGCGGTCGGTGACCGAGATGCGCAGGTCGCGTACACGCCGCTGGCGCAGGTCGACCAGTTCGCCCTCGGGCGGCGCGACGAGGTCGCGGCCCGGCGGCAGCGTGGTCCTGACGGTCCTGACGATGGGAATGATTCGGGCTTTCATGGAGTGTTGGACTATAAGCCGGGCAGACGTTCCCGACAACTCCTGCCGCAAATCTGTCAGGCTCGCGCGGCCAGCAGCGTCGAGAGCTCGAAGCCGCTGTCGGCGGCCTGCGCCGGCGTCGGCGAAATGCCCTGGTCGAGCAGCTTGCGGCCGGTCAGGTGATCATTCGACTGGTTCAGCGAGTCGATCGCAATCAGTTTTCCGGCCTTGAAGTAGCAGTAGGAGAACTTCCTGCTTGCCGGGTCGCCACGGCGTACCGCCTGGTCGAAGCCGGCGGTCAAGCCTGCCATCTGCAGCTTGACGTCGTACTGGTCGGACCAGAACCACGGCGTGGCGGTGAAGGGGCGCTCGCGCCCGAGCAGCGCCGCGGCCGCCGACCTGGCCTGCTCCATGGCGTTCTGCACCGATTCGAGGCGGCGCAGGCTGCCGTCGGCCAGCCGTCGCACGGTGCAGTCGCCGGCCGCGACGATGGCCGGGTCGACGGTGCGGCCGCAGGCGTCGACCACGATGCCGCCGGCTACTTCGAGCCCTGCGGCTTGCGCCAGCTCGGCATTGGCGATGACGCCGATGCCGACCAGCACCAGGTCGGCGGCGAATTCGCGGCCGTCCCCGGTCCTCACTGCGGCGATGCGGCCCTGTTTGCCGACCAGTCCGGTGACGGCGGCGGCGAGCACGATGTGCACACCGTGCTCGGCATGCAGGTCGCGATAGAACCCGGACATCGCCGGCGGCACGACGCGCGCCATCAGGCGCTCGGCGGCTTCCAGCACGGTCACGCGTTTGCCCTTGCGGCGCGCTGCGGCCGCGACTTCGAGGCCGATGAAGCCGCCGCCGATGATCACCACGTCCTGCGCGGTTTCCAGCGCCGCCTTGATCGCCTTCGAATCATCCAGCGAACGCAGGCCGAACACGCCCGGCAGATCGGCGCCGGTCAGCGGCAGCGGCCGCAGGCGGGCGCCGGTGCATAGTGCGAGGCCGTCGTAGGTCAGCGTCGGGCCGTCGTCGAGGCAGACCTGCCGAGCGGTGCGATCGATCGCCGTGATGCCAGCGCCGACTCTCAGCGCAATGTTCCTCTTTGCCAGGAGTTCCGCCGGACGCATCGTCAGTTGCGCCTCGGGGGTTTCGCCCTGCAGGAAGCCCTTGGACAGCGGCGGGCGATGGTAGGGCGCATGGGCCTCGTCGCCGATCAGCGTGATCGGCCCGGCATAGCCCTCGCCGCGCAGGGTTTCGGCCACGGTCAATCCGGCCAGGCCGGCGCCGACGATCAATATCCCGCAGGGAGCAGGCATGGGTGTTTCTCCGAAAAATGAAGTTTGGGGACGGGGCGATGCTACCGCGAGCGCGAACTTCAAGAGCGGCTTTAGCTGCTATTCTCTGCAGGTGCTTGATCCTCAGACCATCGAACTGCTAAGGCAACTCGGCGTCGACCCGGCCAATGTCGAGTCCCTGGTATTCAGTGCGGCCGCATTGACTGTGCTGACGCTGGTTGCCGCAATTCCCACCGGCATCATTGCCAGGCGCAAGCGTCGCTCGCAAACCTTGTGGCTGCTGTTCGCGCTTTCTATCCCATTCATCCCGCTGCTGCTGGTCTGGTTGCTGCCGGAACTGCCGGCCGAGCCGAAGGCGAAACCGTGAGCCATCACAAGTCCCGCGAAGTTGTGCTGCCGATCAGAATGACGCCGGAATTGCACGCGGCACTCGACGCCTTGCGCGAGACCTGGCGGCGCGATCCCGCTGCGATCCCGCGCGGCCTGTCCTGTTCCCAGTCCAAGGAAGGGGCTTTCGTCCTGGTGGCCGCCGAGTCGGTGTTCGTCACGCTGCCAGGCGCCTGCGTCGTGAAGGGTCTCGGCGCGATCGAACTGATCGGCAGCGAGCCCCTGTTCGAACCCGGCGCGGCCTCAAAGACCCTGGTGCTGCGCGACACCGACGAGGGCTGGCGGTTTTCCGTCAAGTTCGTGCCGCCGATCGTGCGCGAACGCAACACGAAGTAATCCCCGGACTCCGCGATTAGCCACCGCAGGCACAGAGTTCGCAGAGTCAAGACGGGCTCACGGAAGACGGTGCAGGATGGTCGCGGTATTCGACGACGCCAATGTGCCCGGTCCAGCCGCCGGTCGAAAAAAATGGAAGCGGCCATGTGCCGCGAGCCATCGAGAACGGGGATCGGTCGTCCAACGGTAGCGCGTTTTCCGACCCCGAGCGCCCGTTGTCGGGTGCACTCGCTGATCGCCGGCAGCTACCTGGCTCCGAAATTCAATGGCTCTGCTGCGGTGGCGAACTTGACGGGTTCAATTTCAGCGCCCGGCCCATACCGGGCGTCGTCCATCCAACGCTGATGGCAGCGAGAGCCACCCGCTGATGATGAAACACGCGAAAGGCGAATTGAAGGCCCGCCCCTCCCGTCCGCTACGTGGCCCCCGGCTGGCTTTTCACAGTCAGCCGGTTGCGGCGGCGCACCGCATGCGGTGCGGAACCCCGCCTCGCCCCCTCGCGGGGAGGCTATTGGATTGGCTTGCTGCGCTCGACTGTCACCAGTCGCGCCGAACATGTCGTTTCAGGTTAACAGCCTATGTCCGTCAGCGCACAGAGGCGCCTCGTGCGAAGCATTAAATTGGACATGCATGACAGTAGTGTCCCAACGTTAATCGAACAAGATCAACTGGTTGGGATTTTCCAGTAGATCTGATGAAGGTGGAATGCGAGCAAGTAGCTGATCCAAAGGATTTCTCTCAAACATGGTGAG
>JALHPU010000063.1 GCA_022842325.1 Sulfuritalea sp.
GCGCTGGGACATCAGTCATCGCGGACGCTTGTTTCTCTAGAAACTCATCGACCGACTCGCGGCTGATGCGGCGATGGCCGCCTGCCGTTTTCCACGCTTTTAGCGTCCCTGATTCAACCCATAACTGTGCGGTGCGCAAGGCAACGCCCAAGATTGCTGCGGCTTCCCTGGTCGTCAGGTATTCGGATCTGGTGCTTTTCGGTGATACGGGCTCTTTCATATTGATCATATTGCCACAAAAAAGAGAGCAGGAAGCTTAAATTATAATAATCATATAGTTATATATGTGTTTTTGGTTGCGACGGGCCTCTGCGTGGGGAAACCTACTAACTCTATGTGAAATATTTCACAAAGCGCTTGACATAAATAGAAAGAATGATAAAAATGAATTCATCGTGATTGATTTACACGATTCGTAGAAAAAGGCAAACCCGTCGAAAGGCGGGGACGCAAAGCTTCCGGGCTAAAGCCGACCAGGCAAAGCCAGCGGGGCCGCCAGAGCGAGGGATTTCCCTGCCAGGCGGATTTTGGTTCGATTGTCGGGGGATGCCATGAAGCTCTGTCGTTACTTCGCCGTTTTGGTCCTTGTCGCTGCCCTGCTAGTCCCCGGGAGCGTCTTCGCTCGTAAGGTAAGGATACCTTCTCTTCCATCCGATACGAGTAGCGCCTATCAAAACAAACCGATAGCTCCCGGCGCCACGGTGTGGGCTTGCGCCTACGGTGGCAACACGAGAATATTGTGCCAATTGTGGGAAGCCGGCAGCACGGTGGCGGCGAGGCACTTGCAGGTGGTCGATCCGCGGCTTCCGTCAATTGTGAGGGATATCCTCAATCATCCGGAGCGACTGCGGGGGCGTGTTTCGATCCCGCTTCATACGGATCCAATCGAATTCCAACTGGTGGGCCAACTTGCCGAGGCCGTAATGTGCGGCGACAATAAGTCCTGTGGCGTGCTATTCGCAAAGTCCCTTCTCGAACTGTCCGTTCTGGTCGAAAAATTCGAAATGGCTCGTCAAAGTTCAGCATCCTCACGTCAAGATAATGCGGAATTGCTGGCTGAGGTCGAGCGATAGAATGATGCATGTGTATGGTGCCGGCTTCGCGCTTGCGGGACGGCGGCAAATTGCCCAGACTGTGTAACCAGTGATTGATCGCCGATCCATCGTGGGCATCGCCTGCACGGACTATGAAGCGATTTGAAAGCTATGGCGTGACGCGTCGGGCTTTGGGCCAGCGATAGAGAGCCGTGGAACCCTAGTGCTGGAAATGAGCAGGAACGAAGGGACTCACGCCCTCATCATCTGCATCAGTTCCACTGGCCCCGTTATTTGCATGACGCGTTTGAGGTTGTAGGCCAAAACGTGCAGACTCATTCCGGTACTGACCCGCTTCAGGGTCCTGGTCAGGACACCATTTCCACGCTACATACTGGTGGCACCCATACTATGGTCGGCTGTGGGTTCCCAGGCGGCATTCCTGCTTGGTGTCTATCAGGATCTCGGTCTGCTGGTAGCCGGTATCGTTGCGGCCTACCTTGTTGTTGTCGCTCCACGTGTCGATGCCACTTCGACGTGACCCCGCTTAGCGTTACGACACACTTCGAATTAATGAGCGCACCGTCGCAAGGGCGTCGGAATATTCAAAATTCGACAGTTGCCGTTCCAGCTTAGTTACGGTCGGCCCCACCGTTGCCAACAATAGCTGCCGATGGTCCATGAACAGATCACCTGCTGCGGTGTCATCTCGTGAAAGCATGTGCTCAAGCTCGTCAAGCACGGCCTGCACTTGTTCGGCTGCGTCCGTCACATCGTCCGTCGACGATCTTGGTTCAACCAAACTCGCCAGCACGTCGTCGAGGGCACTAAGCTTTGATTGGAGTAAATCGATCAAAGCCTGTGGTACCGCACGCTGATCATCGCCACGCAGCGATTTCTCGATCGCCAATGCGGTCTCCTGGAGATGAGACGCTCCAAGGCTAGCCGCGGCTCCCTTGAGTCTATGCACCCGCTGCAGCGCCAGTTCGCGTCTGCTGGAATCCAGTTCCTCACGCAGGTGCTGCGCGTCCGAGCGATGCAAGGCGATGAACTGGCGCAGCAGCCTGACGTAGTTCGATACATCGCCACGCAAGGCTGTCACGCCGCGCGCCGCTGCAAGTCCATCAAACTTTGCAAGCGACTCAGGCAGGTCTGAATATACCGCTTCTGTTGCCTGGTACTCTACGATCGTGTTGGCAGAACCAGATGCACCTTCTGGCGTATCCCCCTTATTCATCTTGGCAATGGGTAGCCACGCCAATAAGACTCGATAGAGAGTCTCGGGTTCGACCGGCTTGATGATGAAGTCGTCCATACCCGCCTCTTCGCATGCCAGGCGATCCTCGTTGAAGGCATTCGCCGTCATCGCCAGAATCGGAGTCTTGGCGCGACCAGGCAGGGCACGAATAGCGCGTGTGGCTTCGAGTCCGTCCATGTTGGGCATCTGCATGTCCATCAGGATCAAGTCATAGTCGAAAGCGCTGGCCTTCGCTACCGCGTCGCGGCCATCCACAGCGGTATCGACCGTCAGGCCCGCACCAAACAGCATCTCCAGCGCCACTTCACGGTTGATCGGGTTGTCTTCGGCAAGCAGCAATCGGGCACCGCTGTAATCATTCCGCAACCTGCTCTCGACCTGATCTTCCCAAAGAGTCGGCACGTTCGTCATGATCCCGTGGCCGCGCTGCAGATTTGCGGTGAACCAGAATGTGCTGCCCTTCCCTGGGATACTTTCAGCACCAACATCCCCGTCCATCAGTTTTGCCAGCCGGCGCGTGATCGCCAATCCGAGGCCAGTGCCACCATACTTGCGCGAGATAGATGCGTCTGCCTGCTCGAAGGCGTGAAACAGGTGCCTCATATCGTCGGCGGCAATACCGATACCGTGGTCTTCCACCTCAAAGCGAATTAGAAGCCGATCGTCCTTTTCATGCAGAAGGACGGAACGCAAGGTGATCGTGCCATGCTTGGAAAACTTGACAGCGTTGCCGGCATAGTTAAGCAACGCCTGACGCAGCCGCATCGGATCGCCACGCAGCCATTCGGGAACGCCATCGCGGTCGATCTCGATGCGTAAGTCCTTGTCGCGCGCCGACTGGCCAATGATAGAAGCAACATTGTCGAGGACCGCGGACAGCGGGAAGTCGATGACCTCCACCTGCACACCGCCGGCTTCGATGCGGGACAGATCCAGGATATCGTTGATGATCGCCAGCAAATGCTGGCCAGCGCTGTCGATCTTGTCCAGGCGCGTTCTCTGTTCCGTCGTCGCATTAGCCCGCCGCAGGATATGTGACAACCCGATGATGGCATTCAGCGGGGTGCGAATCTCGTGACTCATGTTGGCGAGAAAAGTGCTCTTGGCCTGATTCGCCGCGTCAGCCAATTGCCGGGCAGTGCTGAGTTCCGTCGTGCGCTGTGCCACCAGTTCTTCCAGATGATGTCGATGGCGGTCCAATTCATGACCAAGGCGCTTGCGCTCGGTGATGTCCTCCTTGACCGCGACGTAGTGCGTGATCGCGCCGTCGGGCTGCCTCAACGGCGTGATGATAGCCATCTCAATATAGACACTGCCGTCCTTGCGACGGTTGTACATCTCTCCCTTCCAGGGTCGCCCTTGTGTCAGTTCGCCCCACATCGCGACATAGGTCTCGGGAGACGTCTTTCCCGATTGCAGGAGGCGCGGATTCTTGCCAATCACCTCCTCTCGGCTATAGCCGGTAGCCTGGATGAAGGCATCGTTTACGTATTCGATCTGGGCGTCGACGTTGGTGATGACGATGCTTTCAGGACTTTGCTCGACAGCCAGCGAGAGTTTGCGTAGTTGATTTTCAGTCGCCTTGCGCTCGGTGATGTCGCGCATGATTCCGGTAAAAAAGATTCCTTCGTCGGTGCGCCACTTTGCTACCGAAAGTTCCACCATCAGCTCGCTGCCATCTTTGCGGCAGGCGGGTAGTTCGATCAAGCCGCCGTCCAGGCAAGGAGCGTCATCGCTCAATCGCTTCAACATCCCATCCTGGTGCCGCTGCTGAAATCGTTGTGGAATGATCAATGCCAGCGGCTGCCCCTGGATCTCGGTCTTGCTGTAGCCAAACATTTGCTCGGCCGCCGGGTTCCAGTCAACGACGGCGCCGCTGCTGTCGATTGTGGCAATTGCCATACTGGCTGTTTGTGTCACGGCCCGATAGCCGGCTTCGCTTTTTCGCAGTTTCTCCTCTCGCGTGGAAAGTATTCCCAGCACACGATTGAAGCCATTGATCAGATCACCGACTTCGTCGTCCCTGACGACAGGCAAAGGCTGCATCGACTGATTCGAATCGGACACGGCGGCCATTGCATGCGCCGCCGTCACCATCGGCAAAAGCTGGCGTTTCAGCAATTTCCAGGTCAGACCTACTGCCAGCAGCGTGAGGAGCAGCGTAACCAGCAACATTCGTTGCTGCATGGCTCGAATCGGTGAAAACGCCTCCGCTGTGGGTAAAAGGACGGCGATATACCAACCTGACACTGGAATTCGCTTGACGGCCGCCAGCACCTCCTCACCGCTCGGGTTGACGACAATATCGGATCCCTCATAACCGTCAATAAAGCGATCGATTGACGGATTAATACCGGGTGCGGGGAGCTTTTCCATGACACGCCGCTTGTCGGATGCCGTTACCACCAGACGATACTGTGGCGCGACCAACAGCAAATACCCACCTCGTTGAGAATGGTGGTCGTCGGTCAGCGTGTCGAAGAAATTTGGCATCCCCAGGTTGACGACTCCCGCCAGTGCGCCGATCATTTGGCCCGCCGAGTCCTTAATAGGTACCGTCATTCCAATCACGGGCGCGTTCAGCTTCTTGCCGATGACCGGCCGGCCTATGGTGGACCTTCCCTCCTTGAGGGCTGCCGCGACAGTATCGATATCGATGTAATTGACACCCAGCCGCCCCGCTGCGTGGGGAATTTCCGCAATCGCGGTACCATCCCGGCGATGGATAATTACACCGCCATTGAACAGGTTACTGAGCACGACCCGCTGGTCCAACGCTGCTTGCGCTATGGCAGGCTTGGCCATCGACTCGGATGAAATCGTTGCGGCGACAAGTTTCAGGGCATCAAGTCGGTCGCCCAATTCGTGATCGACCTCGGCGGCAATCTGCGCGGCCATTGAGAACTGTTGGTCGCCCAGCAAGTTGCGCAAGTCCTCGTACAGCATTCGGCTGACGTAGAACGCCAGCGACCAGATGCCAATCACGAATATGATCAGAGTGAGCAACGTCACTCGTGTCTGGAGCGAGCGCCAGCGAAATGCTCCCTGCGCGCGACCCGCACCATTTGCCGAGCCCGACTGGTTTGGCGTGGATTCTATGACGGCCCTTTCATTTGCTTCCGAAACTCAACCGCATCACCAGGTTTGCTGCATATCCTCGCTAGTGGACATTCGCTTTGGGCGGTTCCCCGCCGTCGCTGTAACGCTGAGCGATGGCGACGAAGTCATCAAAGCCAACCATAAAAGCATCGGTCACATCCGGGTCGAAGTGCTGGCCGCGCCCGGCGACAATTACATCACGCGCTTCGGCGAATGACATTGCCGGTTTGTAGACACGTTCCGTGATCAGTGCATCAAACACATCCGCCAAGGCCATCAGGCGCGCAGAAATTGGAATCGCGTCGCCAGCAAGGCCATCTGGATAGCCGCTGCCATCCCACTTCTCGTGATGCCAGTGGGCAATTTCCTTGGCCAGAATCAGGAAGGCCACGGAAACGTCGACGTCGCGCTCCGCCTGTTCGATGGCGTCGGACCCCAGTTTGGCATGGGTTTTCATGACGGTCCATTCCTCTGGCGTCAGCGGGCCGGGTTTGAGCAGAACGTTGTCGGGTATGCCCACCTTGCCGATGTCGTGCAGCGGCGCCGACTTGGTCAGCAGATTGATGGTGCGCTGATCGAGAAAATCGCAAAAGCGCGGATGCGACTGCAGCTGATTAGCCAGACACTGCACATAATTCTGCGTTCGCAGGATGTGATTGCCAGTTTCAGGATCACGCGTCTCGGCCAAGTGGGCCAGAGCACGGATGCTGACGAGTTGGGTGAGATCGTTTTCAGCCATGCGTCTGGCCACTTCGGTCTCGAGTAAGGCATTCTGATCTCTGAGCCAGTCGCGCGCCAGCTTCGCCTCAAGCTGAGTGCGCACCCGGGCAAGGACTATTGCCGGCTTGATCGGCTTGGTGATGTAGTCGACGGCGCCCAATTGCAGACCGCGCTCCTCATCCCGGGATTCGGCCAGCGCAGTCAGAAAGATGATTGGAATGTCTTTAGTGGTCGGACTCTCACGCAGCTGCGACAACACCGCGTAACCATCCATTGCAGGCATCATTACATCGAGCAGAATCAGATCGGGCCGTGGTTGGCTGTTCGCTACCCGGAGCGCGACTTCGCCTGAGTTAGCGGCACGGACCATGTATTCGGACCCTAGCAACGCAATCAGGAGATTCAGGTTGGTCGGCTCGTCATCGACGATGAGGATCGTTGCCTTAACCATCGGTACCCCTTATTCCCTACTTAAGAGCTGGCCCCAGGAAATCGGACAGTGTGATGAGTGATAGCCTTGCCCAAGCAACGGCCGCGAGACGGCCATCACATGGAGCAAGAGCATGGCAAGAAGGAAACGACGGAACCACTCGCCGACGTTCAAGGCGCAAGTGGCGGTTGCGGCCCTGAAGGGAGACAAGACGTTGGCGGAGCTCGCGCAACAGTACGACGTGCATCCGAACCAGATTACCGACTGGAAGAGCCAGCTACTGGAGCGGTCAGCCCAGGTCTTTGGCGACTCGACGGATAAGGCGCCAGAGGTGGATTTGAAGACGCTGCACGCCAAGATCGGACAACTGACGCTGGAGAACGATTTTTTAGAAAGCGCGCTCACCAAGGCGGGCCTGCTGAGCGCAAGGAAATGATCGACCGCACCCACGACCTGCCGGTGACCCGGCAATGCCAGATTCTCAAGCTGGCCCGCTCCACGGCCTACTACACGCCGCAACCGACCTCGGACAGTGATTTGCTGCTCATGCGCCGGATCGACGAACTGCATCTGGAGTATCCCTTCGCCGGCAGCCGCATGCTGCGCGACATGTTGCGCCGGGAGGGTCAGCAGGTCGGGCGCAAGCACGTGCGGACCCTGATGAAGAAGATGGGCATCGAGGCGCTGTATCGCAAGCCGAACACGAGCCAGCGCCATGCCGCCCACCCGGTCTATCCCTATCTGCTCAGAGACCTCAAGATTGATCGATCCAACCAGGTTTGGGCGACGGACATCACCTACATTCCGATGCGCCGTGGCTTCATCTATCTGGTGGCCGTGCTCGACTGGCATTCGCGGCGCGTCCTATCTTGGCGCGTCTCCAACACGCTGACCACCGACTTCTGTCTGGATGCTGTGCGCGAAGCGATTTCCCGCTACGGCACGCCCGATATCTTCAACACCGACCAGGGTAGCCAATTCACCAGCAGCGAGTTCACCGGACTGCTCAAGGAACACGGCATTCAGATCAGCATGGACGGCAAGGGTTGCTGGCGCGACAACGTCTTTGTCGAGCGGTTGTGGAAGAGCGTCAAGTACGAGGAGGTGTATCTGAAAGCCTATGATTCGGTGTCGGCTGCCAAGGCCAGTCTGGGCGCCTATCTGGCCTTCTACAACACCCGCCGGCCGCATCAGTCGCTTGACGGCAAGACGCCGGATACGATCTACTTCGCCGGATTGCCGCAGGAGGACATCGCGGCATGATGACCGCGTTACCCACCGCGCGACCCGCCTACGGTCTAGAGGGACCTTCGGCAGGCCGCACCGTGGATAACGCTACCCCGCAGGGCCCCACTTATCGCCGTGGAAAATCTGTCCAATCAAACGGGGCCGGCTCTTTATTATGTGGTCAAGCATACATCCAATTGCTACGTCAAGTTGCGGCTTCCAGAAACGGAATTGGCACGCGTACCGGCAAACCCCAGGCAAAACCGATGGGATTGACTAGCTTGATGCGCCTGGCTCCAATAATATGCTGTATTCAACCGACCTATCAGACACCCTTGCAGGGTGCCATCTACAAGTGCTTCGCGGCCGCCGCGTTGCCTTTTCTTATTATCGGACTGGCTTGCGACGAACCTCACTTCAACACCCCTCCTCTCTTTGTTCCTTCATGTGCTCGAACTACCGCCCTCCCCGCTCTGAAGCCCTGGCGCAATTTGATATCGCGCTTCCCGGGTTCGACTACGCGGAGTGCTATCCGGGCAGCACCGGACCTTTTCTGGCCAGCGTCGCGCCGACCCAATGGCTGCCCGGCACCTTCGGTTTGCTGCCCCACTGGGCGCAACCGAAGCTGGCCAAGATGACCTACAACGCCCGTTCCGAAACCGTCACCGAGAAGCCGAGTTTTCGTACGGCCTGGCGCCACCGGCAGCTGGCCGTGATTCCAGTGCAGGCGTTCTTCGAGCCCTGTTATGAATCCGGCAAGGCGGTTCGCTGGCGCATCGAACGCGCCGACGGACGACCGTTCGGCCTGGCGGGCCTCTGGGAATCACGGACCACCGAAGACGGGGATTCGTGGTGGAGTTTCACGATGCTGACCATCAATGCGGACGGGCATCCGCTGATGCAGCGATTTCACAAGCCCGGCGACGAGAAGCGAAGCGTGGTCGTGCTCGAGGATGATGCATGGGCGACGTGGATGACGGCCGATCGTGAGGAGGATGTGCGCGCATTCCTGACGCAGTTCGATGCCGACACGATGCGAGCCGTGGAGGATCCGAGAGCGGCTACCAAACGGGTGTAGTTCTGCAACAGACCGCTGTTTAAAGCATTCCTCTGACTAGTAATGCCATGTTTAATGCACTAGACTACATAAAGCCCCGAAAAAAGGAGAAATGATCATGCCGCAGGCCATCGCCGCCAATGCCCAGGATCGAGCGCGAATCCTGTCGACCGCGGTCGCGGAAGTTGCCCTGCACCTGGAAATCAGCTCCACCGACCTCGGATCCATCATCGGCATCAGCCAGCCCTCTGCATCGCGCTTGATGCGAGGCGAGTTCACGGTTCGTGAGCGTACCAAGGAATGGGAACTGGCCGCCCTCCTCGTCCGTCTGTACCGCGGCCTGTACTCGATCGTCGGCAGCAACGATCAGTTGGCGAAGGACTGGCTCAAGTCGCGCAACCTTGCGTTCGGCGACGAGATCCCGTTTGCGGTGATCCAGAAGGCCAGCGGCCTGGTGCACGCCTGCGATTACGTTGATGCCCACCGCGCTCCTGCCTGAGACGCATCCCTGGCAGGGCTCGGGTTGGCGCGCGGTGGAGGCGCAGCACAAGAACGCCACCATCGCCCTGACGAAGGGCAATCTGGCGGACCAGTCCATCCTCGAGGAGATCATCGAGGGGGTTAAACCCACGCTGCCGACGGCAGCGAAAGGACTCCACTTTCTGCTGAGCACGCCCTTCCGCTATATGGCGCCACCGCCATCGGGATCGCGTTTCAGGGGACGCTTCGAGCCTGCGGTGTTCTATGGTGCCGAGGATGTCAAGACAGCGTGTGCCGAAGCAGGTTACTGGCGCTTGCGGTTCTGGATGGATAGTGAAGGACTGGCCAGCCAGTCCACCACCATGCAGATGACCCTCTTCGAATTCCACGGCGCCACGCCGGCGATGCTGGATCTCACGAGTCCACCGTTCAAGGCGCAACGCAAGGCATGGATCCATTCTTCGAATTACACGAAGACTCAGGAACTCGCCGCGCGGGCCAGACAAGCCGGCATCGAAGTGATCCGTTCGGAATCAGTCCGCAACGGTCCCGACGGCCGATGCCTGACGATCCTCACGCCGGCAGTGTTCCGGGCCGTTGCGGAACCCTTCCGTCACCAGATGACGACGTGGAGCCTTTATATCCAACCACCGAATCGGGTGGTCTGGCAGTGGGAACTGAATGGCGACCGGTTTCAGTTCGACTATGCCTGATCGATTGATCGGCCTCGACAGTCAAGCTGAAGGGGCAACACAGCATGCTCGGTACGAGACCTGACGGGCAGCGTCACGGGTTCATCCTGTTTGAGTAGCACTGATTTGCGGCCATTATCACTTTTGGTATATCCTGACATCATTCCAACCGCGGGAGCCCACCATGGCACGCAAACCGAAACTTGACTTCAGCAATATAGCCGTTGCTCGAATGAAGGAAGGCCTCAATCAGCAGGATTTCTGGAAGCGTTATGGCGTGACGCAATCGGGTGGTTCCAGGTACGAGTCCGGTCGCAACATCCCTAAGCCACTGGGCATCCTGCTGTGGCTGCATCGGTCGGGAAAGGTGACGGATAAGGATCTCGAGGATGCGTTGAAGTAACAGCGAAACTCGGTGGTCCCGAAATCGGTTCGTTCGGGTTTCGTTCCGCCGTTGGTTGCCACGCTCACTGATTCAGCTGCAGCAGCAACGCTTCGACCGCATCGCAGCCTTCGGATGTGATCATCGACTCAAGTGGCGTCTTTCCATTCAGCGCCACCTTGGGCGTATTCAGCCAGCGATTCGCCTCCTGCTTCCCGCGGCATTCGCGAAGCGCCAGTTCGGTGAGTTGCGCCCATCGTGAAATCCGCGGATCGTCTTCGCCAATCGTGGTTTTGGCAGGCGTCGGCTCGCTATGCGGCGCCCTTATGGGCGGCGGCGCGTTGTTCGGCAGGAAGTCAGCGACGCGGCCTGGTTTATCGGCGAGCTGTTTCGCCAGATACTCATCGTAGTCGATATACCCTGAGCAACCCTGCCCATCAGACCGGTATCTTAAGCATCCCCAGAATGGAGTTCGCGAGTTTTTTCGTAAGCGCTTGACCATGACGGCCTGGCATTTCGGGCAGTTAGGCGCGACTTCCTCAAACGCGGGATTTGCTTTGTGCGGCAACAGATTCACAAGCTCTGGCGGCACTTCGCCTTCTACATACCATTCGCGACTGCTGGCGTTGTACTTCGCGCCATGGGTCTTGGCATACAGCATCGTATCTGGCGTTACGCTCAAAAGCGTTTTTGCCATCACGCGTTATCCGTCTTCACCAGCCACCCCGCCAGGCTCCGACGAATAACTGCGCTGCCGAGACCTTGCTTCGCATACGTGGATCTCAAGGGCTCCTTCAGCGATTCCGCGAACAGCTCGAGTCGCCGTTTCTGATCCGGAATCGGAAGGAATTCAAATTTGGCCATGGCGCGATCAGCAGTGGGATCTCGCGGCTCTTCCGCGATTGCATTTTCAGTGTCGGCTTCAGTTTTACTGGAGTGCTGAGGCGGTGCTATTAATGTTTTCTTGCCAGCCGGTTTTGATCCGGCATACCTTCCTCGCAATGCCGAGCGAAACAAAGCTGCCGGGCTCTCAACCTTCGGCATCGTTGTGCTCGCAATGCGATCGCGAACCCAATCCAGGGTGTCGCGCACTAGTCGGTCATCATGACTCGCGAAGATGTCCTCGGCCTCGCGTGGGTGAATGCCAAGCTCCCGAATCCGATCTATCGTTTTCGTATCAATGACAGGCGGCGGAGGCAATTCCAGCGCGCCTTGTGCAGCGCGCTCGATCTTAAATTGCAGATGAGTAATGCGGCGTCCAGTCTTGTGTTCAATCAGCTCGACACGAATATCCGTAGTATTTACTTCGTCTATAGCCGGCTTCAGCACATCACGCTTGAAGTATTTGTACTCTGGCTTTTCATGCGTCATCGGTAATCCGGTGAGAACATCATGCCACCAGTCCCAAGTCTCACGCATGGTTAGGCGCGACGGATTCGTAGCATAGCGTTTCGCGTTTTCGTAAAGGCTGATACCTGCTGTTGTGCGCAAGCTGGTGAGGTAATAGATCGACAGCCGGGTATAAAACTCCGGCCGAAGGAGAGTCTTTTCCGTTGTCGAATCGATCGTCCAGCCCACCATCGTGGCCTTGCCACGTCGATCCGGAATCACGCGAATTTTCGGGATCAAGACATCGGACGCAAACCCCTTGGCGTCATCGATGACCACCTTGATGTCCTGCAGCTTCAGCATCGAATCCTTCAGGACCTTCGTGTCCTCTGAATCGAATGCTGTGTCCCGGGCCAACTCGCCCAGCGGCAACCAATAAAACTCACGGTAAGCAGGATCGTCGCCAGGTGCATTGGCGCCTGGCGCGCCAAGTCGCTGGGTGTGATACAAGAGAACGTTGAAGATCTTGCGGGCTAGAAGCGACAACGTACCGCCGCGCGTGACCCGCGGAGCAATTATTTCATTGGCCTTTCGAAACTCCCGGTTCGCTTGTTCTGCGTCTTGCGTCGCCGGAAGCGTTTTCTTGGTCGCCATTGATAGGTGAGCTATAGAATTTCACCTATGCTGCCCGATTTCGGTGAGTCGCGCAATATCACCGTTACAGGTCGCCAAGGCGGTCATCCCCGGAAAAGCTCACCTTTGGCGAGGCCTATCCCCGTAAAGGCTCACTTTGAGACTGCACATCCCTGTAAAAGCTCACCACAGGTCCCCGTAATGACTCACCAATGACAATTCCTATCCCCGCAAAGGCTCACCGAACATCCCTGTAAAAGCTCACCATAAACTCTGAAAACCTTTGTGCCGCAACGGTCTCCGATGCTGTAAACAAGCTTCAAGGGTTTACAAGCTTCAATAAAACACTCAATGTCGGTGTCGCTTAGGATTCCTAAGACAGCAAAAACTGGGATGTGTGATCGTGCATCAAGTACCCCGTAAAAGCTCACCTTTCGGAAATTGCAGAAATTCGCTTCTACCGGATCGCGCCCTTGAGTGAACTCAAGATCGATTTAAACGGCCTAGAACGGGTGACTACCGTTTGAGAAGTACTTTCCCATTACCCAAGCTAGGAAAACAGCCCAAAATCGATTCTGGTGAGTTACTTTATCTACAGGTTGTGAAAAGATTCATTGAATTTTAAAAGTAGCGTTATTCACTTGATGGCACAACGCTGAAAAGCGTAGTCTACGGTAAGTATTAAAAATTACTAGGAGCCGTAGAATATGAAGCAAGAAACACAAACCGCAGCAACCTTGCGTGCTATCGATACCAGTGTAGGTGTCGATCAGTTGCTCGAAATCGATAAGCGCGCAACGCTCATGCTGGGCAAGGTACGTGATGCAATGTTAGCACCGCACCCGGCCAAAGATGCTCCGCGATTTACAACAACGACGCTCTCAGCGCTATGCGGAATTGACCGCGCCCGGTTGAATTATCTGATCGGCAAAGGGGAGTTGCCGCCAGGTGAAGCCAAGGGCGTCGGCAAAAGCAGGACGTTCTCGCTGGTTGAAGCCCGACAATGGATTCGAGCCGAGGCCGGTTTGCCGCGGCGTCCTGCAGGCTTGTCTGGTGTCAGCATCGTTGCAGCTAACTTCAAGGGCGGATCGACCAAGACGACAACGGTTATGACTTTGGCTCAGGGCCTCACCTTGCGCGGTCATCGCATCCTCGTGGTTGATCTAGATCCGCAAGCCTCCCTGACTTCGTTATGTGGCCTCCTTCCCGAGAAGGATGTCGTAGAGAGCGATACGGTGATGCCGTTGATTTCCGGTGAAGCCTCCGACCTGGCATACGCGATCCGGCCTACCTACTGGGATGGGATGGACATCATTCCGTCGATGCCCGCCTTGTTCGCTGCCGAGTTTCACATTCCGTCGCAGGTGATTTCTCGGCGGAATGATCCGTCGTGGCAGTTCTGGAACATTTTGGGCAATGGTATGAAATCCATTCGGGAAGCCTACGATGTAATCATCTTCGATACAGCGCCGGCGCTCTCCTATCTAACGATCAATGCATTGATGGCTGGCGATGGAATGATCATGCCCCTGCCACCTAGGTCACTTGACTACGCATCCAGCACGCAATTCTGGTCCTTGTTCTCTGATCTGGTTGAAAACTTTCGGAAGCAGGGTTTTGAAAAGCGGTTTGATTTCGTTAGCGTGCTGCTTTCGTCTGTTGCAACCGATACTTCTGCCCCTGTGGTGCGGGACTGGATCATGGACACGTATCAGCAGATGGTTCTCCCTGTGGAAATCCCAAATACGTCGGTAGCTGGGGCTACGTCTGCACAATTCGGGTCTGTTTATGACGTGACGAAATGGGAAGGAAGCGCAAAAACCTATCAGCGTGCCCGGCAGGCGTACGACGGGTTTGTGGATTTGATAAACCAAAAAATCGCCGCAAAGTGGGCGGCTGGTCAGGAGGCGTGACATGTCGCTCAAGGACAAACTGAAGGCTAAATCAGCGGGTATTGGCGCCGCGGTAGATGCGGAAATGGCCAATACGTCGGCAGATCAAAAGCCCATCCATCCAAGAACTGCGATCGGGCAAGCCAGTGCTTTTCAAGTGGCGATGTCTGAAAGAGACTCTCGGATTGCGGAGCTCGAAGCCAGCCTGGTTGATGCAGATCGCTCAGAAATTCCTATCGTTGAGATCAGCCCTAACCCATGGCAGCCTCGCCGGATCTTTAACGAAGAAGATATTAGGAAGCTCGCGGATAGCATCGCTGAGATCGGATTGATCCAGCCGGTGGTGGTCAGAAGGAAAAGTGTCCCTAGTAGGGACACTTTTCACGGCGGTGGGGCGGACTCCAAAAGTGTCCCTACTAGGGACACTATGTACGAATTGGTCGCGGGTGAGCGCCGTTTGCGGGCTCATCAATTACTCGGTCAGCCGGAAATCAAGGCAATTGTTATTGAGGCGACCGACGAATTTATGGCGTTGATGGCCTTGGCAGAGAACCTGGACAGGGAGGATTTGACCGACTATGAAACCAGCAAGGCGATCCGGAGGGCAGAAAGTGAATTCAAGTCACGGAAGCGAATGGCTGAAGCCATTGGGATTGGTCGCCAGGACTTGTACAAATACCTAGCTTTCAGCTCCTTGCCAGCGTTCGTGTTGGATGACCTCGAAAAAACCCCAAGCCTCCTCGGTAGAAATGCGGCAGAACAATTGGCGGCTGTACTAAAAGCTCAGGGAGAAAAAGGCAATGAAGCTCTGAGGACCCTCTGGCCGCAGGTCAAAGATGGACACTTGGATCAAACTAAGCTATCGGCCGTCATCGAGACTTCAATCCACCGCAGCAAAACCCATCGCACCGACCGCGACATCAAAAAACTCTTCGTTGGCAAGGAACAGGCCGGTTCCATCACCCGGGACGCCTCCTCCTTGACGATCAAGATCCGGACCGCGGCCATTTCGCACGACCAGGAGTCTCGCCTGCGGCTGTACGTCCAACAGCTCCTGGTCGATCCTCAATAGTCCCGACGTTCATCGTCCGATGTCCGTCACGGACATCGGACCCCATCGCCGACGGCGGCGGGGTGCGCTGCCTAGCCGGCCTCGCCCGTTCCGGTACTGAACGCCATCAGCTTCTCCACCGCGGCCTTGCGCCGATGCCGTCCCGTGTGCGAATAAATCGCCGTCGTTGCCGGACTGGCGTGCCCCAGGTTTTCTTGTACTTCCTCGATCGCGGCGCCGGCTTCCAGGGCGTGGGTGGCATGGGTGTGGCGCAGCCAGTGAGTGGAGGCGCTGATCAGATGGCCGGCATCCAGGGCGTTGTCCATTTCCCGAGCGGTGCGCTGGAAGTGCCGGCGCAGCAGCCGGAAGAGCGCCGAATCCGACAAGGCCTTGCGCGCCGTCTGCACATACTGGAGGCCCTCGCCCAGGCTGGTGATGAGCGGCGTGTGCTCCGGCCAGGCGCCCGGGTCGCGGCCCAGCCCGCGGTGCTCGAAGTAATCTGCCATCGCGGCCATGACCGCGTCGGGGACGGGAATTGACCGCGGCTTGTTGCCCTTGCCGACCACCTCGAGGTCCCAGTTGTCGGTGCCACGCGCAGGCTTCAGTCCCGGATTGAGCCGCCCCGGGGTCTCGGTGCGGGCCGCTACGTTCGCGGCCACCAACTCTGACAGGCGCAGCCCCATGCCGTAGGCCAGCAGCAAGGTCGCGCGCAGCCGGTAATAGGCTTCGTCGGGCGGCAGGTGGTCACAGGTGGCGATCACTTTCTGCCATTGGGTGAGGGTCAGGGCGTGGTCGATCCGGATCCGGGCGGCGACATTGTGCGCCGGCGGTACGCCGTCCCAGGGGTTGGTCTCCAGATAGCGCTGGCGCATCAGCCATTCGCACATTGCGGTGAGAACGGTCACCGCCAGCTTTTGACTCGAGGGCGAAAGGGCGCCGGCGAAGGGGCGCCAGTCCTCGCTCCAGCGTGGGGTGCTGCGGGCCCCGATCCACTTTTCGCGAGGGAGGTGCCAGTACCAGAGCTGTTCGCCGTCCAGCGCGTCCATGAAATCCCGGTAGCTGATGCAGTCCTCGGTGGTGGCCGACGACAGCGCCTTCCCCCGTTCAAAAATCATCCACAGCAGGAAGCGCTCGGCCTGGGTCCGGTAGCTGCGCACGGTGTGCTGGCGGGAGCCGAGGCTGGCGAGCCAGGCTTCGATTGCCGCGCGATCGTCCGCCGCGGCGAGCTTCGTCGCATAACTGCGATTCGTCCCCAGCGCGCCGGACAGGTCGGCCGGCGCCGCAAAACGCTCGAGCGGCACGATGCCCGTTTGCGCAGGACGCCCCTCCTGGTCCTGGCGGACGGCGGCGAGCGGCAGGACATTGCCGTCCGCCAGGACATTGCCGTCCGCCAGGACACGGTCTGACAGAAAGGACTCCAGGCGGCGGGCGGTGACCGGGCCGATCTGGGGCAGGGCGCGATGCCAGTGCGTCCCCTTCTTCCGGATGCGGGTGACGAGATCACTCAGGGTGTGGATGCCGCCCCCGACCAGGCGCGCGGCGATGGCTTCGTCGATCCAGGCAAAAACCGAATCCCCGGGCCGCGGCGGCTGGGCGACGCGCTCCTCGAGCCAGGCCACGGCCTCGCGCAGGCGTTGCCGCAGCCGCTGGTTGCGGCGGCCCTGGCGGGCGGCGATCGGGTCGATGACCGGATAGGCCTTCTTGAACTCTTCGATGAGGTCGCGCTCATCATAAAAGCCCTGGGGATCGTGCGTCGCCTGAAACTCTTCGAGGGACGGCGTCGCCGCATCGGCCGCGGCAATGCGGCCCGGTGGAATCCGCAACAGCTTGACGAGCCCCGGGCGTTCCTTCCTGGCCGCGGCGATCAGGGCGTCGCGGATCCAGCGCAGGGTCGCCTTGGCTTTCGGCAGGTCGGCGCCGGTGTCCAGATAGCGTTCGCCCAGGGTGGCGAGATCCAGGCCGTCGAGATGGCCGCGGAACAGCGCGAGGTGGTGAAGCCCCAGCCGGCGCGGGTTTCCAGAGGATGCGGGCGACGAATCAAGGTTCATGGGTTTCGAAATCGGTAAAAATTCATGAAATAATGATAGCCTGATTATAGTACTAATCAAGCTATGTCAAGGCGGGGAAGAGGGTGCGGCGCGCTTTCTGGGGTTGTTCTACGGTGAATTCTGGGCGGGATACCGGGTGTGGGCGACGTTAGAACCGTCACCACGCGCCATGGCATGACCCGATGGCAAGACATCGCGCTGAAACCTTGGTAAGCTTTAATGCTCTGCCAAACCATGCGGGGCCACCCGTCGTGCGGCCAGGAAGGGTGAGAACGCAGAACGAGCCGACTTTCCTGCGAAGCTCACGGCTTTAAATTGGCCCAGGGGCCCTAATCTGGTGACCAGAGGGAGTGGATCGGAGGACAGTCATGACCCAGGCTCATAAAACAGTGAAAGCGCGAAGCCCTGCCCGCACTGCACCGCCCGTGAAGGCGCGCAGTGTCGTGACTCGCCTCGAGAAGGACCGCACGTCATCAGATGAGGCGGACAAGCTGAGGGCGGAAGGGCATTTTGTTTACTTTCGCGATCAGAAGCTCTCCGGCCACATCCTGCGGCAGCAGCCGAACGGGGTGGTGGAAGAAGTCGAAATGACGAAAGAAGGAAGGATCCATGTCCTCGGAAAACTCCGCGCCCGGGCGTCCTCAACTGTGGGTGATCGCCGGACCCAACGGGGCCGGTAAAAGTACGCTGGTCCAGCAGCACTTACGCGGGCGCATCCCCTACGTCAATCCCGATGAACTCGGTCCCCAAGGACGCGCGGAGGCGGTGCTGACCGCCGGCCGGGAAGCGATCAAGCGCCGCGACGCCTACCTGAATCAGAAAATCAGCTTCGCCATCGAAACGACGCTCTCGGGCAGCTCCGAAAGAAAACTGATGGATCGAGCCCGCCTGGCCGGCTACAAGGTCAACGTGGTCTACATTGGTGTTGACGCCCCGGAGCTTTCGATTCTGCGCATCACGGTTCGGGTGGCGCGCGGCGGCCATCACGTTCCGACCAGCGACGTGATCCAGAGGTACCAGCGCAGCCTGGAGAATCTTCCCGACGCCTTGTTGAAGGGATCTCGGGTGTTCGTGTTCGACAACTCCGACCGAGTCCGCAGATTGATTTACTCTCGCGAAGATCTCCAGATCAAGCATCAATCCAAGGAAATTCCACGCTGGGCGGAAACGGTGATCGCCGAGGAGAACCGCCGGTTCCCGCGGCATCCACGATGACTCAGGTGCGGGACACGATGTCGCGGCTCCCTGCGGTGCTGCATGGCTCTGTCCATAGAAGTCACCCCTTCGGTCATTCACGATGACGTGACGTTGGCGACTCGGCAGCGTCATTCACCGCCCGGCGACCGAGGGATCCCCCTCGCTGGTGCACCACGTCTCTGTTCGCGACTCCCGTCAGGTCAATCCGGACATGCGTGGGAGAGCACTTACTACGCGTGTTCTGCGGTGAGATCAGGGTCGATCGTATCGTCAAAGTAAAGCGCGAGAGCCTCCCGCAGATTGGCCAGCGCCGCCGCCTCGGTGTCGCCGTCGCTGGCCACGTCGGGCGCCAGGCATTGGGCGACGAATCCGTCCGCGTCGGGAACCACCCGACAAACGAGCGGGCGTCCGGATTTCGGGTCACGCCAGGTGGCCGTCACGCGTCGGCATCCTTCAATGGAACGTGCTTGCCTGTCCTCGCCACCATGTCTACCAAGGCATCCATCGTAAAGTTTATGGATTTCTGGTAAGCGCTCTATTGACACCGCCATTGACGATAGCGGAGGCAATGACGTAAAGGCGAAACCTATCGGCGACAGCCTGCCAAACACCAGGGCAGAAGGGCTTCGAAGTCGTCGGCAGTTT
>JALHPU010000064.1 GCA_022842325.1 Sulfuritalea sp.
GGCGGCAAGGCGGTGGAGGCCGGCGTCAAGCAGTCGGCAGAGGCCGGCGAGTCGATCCGGCTGCTGGCCGAGAGCATCAATGAGGCGGCGCAGGCGGCGACCCAGATCGCGGCGTCGAGCCAACAGCAGATGGTGGGCATGGACCAGGTGGCGCTGGCGATGGACAACATCAAGCAGGCCAGCATGCAGAACGTCGCCGGCACCAAACAGGCGGAAGTCGCGGCGCAGCAACTGCATGAACTGGGGCAGCGACTCGGTTCCCTGATCGGGAGCCGGGCCGCCTGATCCGGCGAGCGGAACGAGAGCATGGCCCACGACAACTTCCTGATAAAACTTCTCGCGACCTTCCGGGTCGAGGCGGACGAACACCTCAGGGCGCTATCCACGGGCCTCCTGGAGCTTGAAAAAGCGCCGGCGGACGGGAAGCAGGCGGACATCGTCGAGAGAATCTTTCGCGAAACGCACAGCCTGAAGGGCGCTGCCCGGGCCGTGAATCTTACGGAGATCGAGTCGGTGTGCCAGGCACTGGAGAGCGTATTTGCCGCGCTGAAGCGCAAGGAGCTCGCCGTCTCGCCGGCGCTCTTCGATCTCTTGCATCAGGCGGCGGATACTCTCAACCTGCTCCTTGCCGCGGATTCGACGACAAAACCGGCGACCGTGCCGCTGCTACGGCGGCTCGAAGATGCTCTCAGGGCCCGGGTGTCCGTGCGCGAGGATCCGCCGCCGCCGGTTATCCCGGCACAAGCGGAGACTGCGCCGCTCCCGTCCGTTGCGGCTACCGACATGCGGATTGCGCCCACAACTCCCGGCCTTCTGTCCGAAACGGTCAGAATATCCGTGACCAAGCTCAACTCGGTGATGCGGCAGAGCGAGGAGTTGCTTGTGCCGCGCTTGGCGGCAGGCCAGCGCGTCAGGGAATTGCGCGAGACAAGCGCGATGCTCACGGACTGGAAAAAGCAATGGGCCGGCATCCGGCCGGCCCTGCGGGCGATGGAACGTTCTGCGGTACACGCCGGAAGGGAAAACGCAACCGCCAAGGTGCAGCAGGCATTTGCACGGCTGTTCGACTACCTGGATGCGGAGGGTCTTTTCGTAAAAACGCTCGAAGCCCGGCTGGCCCGGCTGGGCAAGTCCGCCGAGCACGATCATCGCGCACTGGCCGGAATGGTGGACGGTCTTTTGCACGACGTAAAAGAGATGCATCTGCTGCCGTTTTCCTCGCTGCTCGAAGTCTTTCCGCGATTCGTGCGCGAGCTTGCACGCGATCAGGGCAAACTCGTGGATCTGGCGATCCATGGCGGCGAACTCGAGATCGACCGGCGCATTCTCGAAGAGATGAAGGATGCGCTGATTCACATGATCCGCAACTGCATCGATCATGGCATTGAAACCCCGGCGGTGCGCGAGCAAAAACAAAAACCGCCGCGCGGCACGATCACGCTGGCGATTGCGCAGCAGGACAGCGGCAAGGTCGAGGTGCTCGTCGCCGATGACGGCGCCGGCATTGACGCCGGGCAGGTCAAGGCGGCGGCCCTCAAGCTCGGCCTGGTATCCGCCGAAGAGGCGGCTCGGCTCGGCGAGCACGAGGCCTTGGTGTTCGCCTTTCAGTCCGGAATTTCCACCAGCCCGATCATCACCGACGTCTCGGGGCGGGGGCTGGGGCTCGCCATCGTGCGCGAAAAAGTCGAGCGGCTGGGCGGCGCCGTTGCGATCGAGTCGCACCCCGATGCCGGCACGACTTTCCGCATCGTCCTGCCGCTGTCACTGGCCAATTTCCGCGGCGTCCTCGTCGGCGCCGGTGGGCAGTTTTTCGTTATTCCCGCGGTCAGCGTCGAGCGCGTGGCGCGCGTGGCGGACACGGACATCCGGACCGTGGAAAACCGGGAAACGATCTCCCTCGACGGGCAGGTGGTCTCCCTGGTACGGCTGGGCGACGTGCTGGGGCTGCCAGCGAAAGCCGCGGCGGGGAAATCCGGCGGCAACACGGCCATCGTGCTCGGCCTGGGGCTCTCGCGCATCGCGTTTCAGGTCGACGAGGTTCTCGGGGAACAGGAAGTGCTGGTAAAACCGCTCGGCCCGCAGCTCGCGCGCGTGCGCAACGTCGCCGGCGCGAGCGTGCTGGGGACGGGCCAGGTAGTGCCCGTGCTGAACGTGCCCGATTTGATGAAGTCGGCCGTGAGGCTTGCAACGGCGGCGGCGCGTGCGGCCGGCATGCCCGTGCAGTCCGCGGCAACAAGGATGCAGTCCATCCTGGTGGTGGAGGACTCGATCACCTCCCGTGCGCTGCTCAAAAATATCCTGGAGTCGGCGGGTTACGCCGTCACCACCGCCGTGGACGGAGTTGACGCCTATACGGCGCTGAAGACCGCGGCGTTCGACCTCGTTGTCTCCGATGTGGAAATGCCGCGCATGGACGGCTTCGACCTGACGGCAAAAGTGCGTTCCGACAAGCAGCTCGCGGAGCTGCCGATCGTACTGGTCACGGCGCTCGATTCGCGCGAGCATCGCGAGCGCGGCATCGACGTCGGCGCCAATGCCTACATCGTCAAGAGCAGCTTCGACCAGAGCAATCTGCTGGAAGTGATCCGGAGGCTGTTATGAGGTTAGTTCCGGTTTCCCTGCGCGGCCGCTTCGCCCTGGGCCTGGGCGCCGTGCTGCTGCCGTTTCTGGTGGTTGTAGTCGTGGGCCAGTTCTACCTGCTACTGCGACTGATGGGACCGCTTGAGGACATCGTGCGCGAACTCACCGAGGAAATGGAACCCGTGATACGCATGCAGATGCTGCTGCTTCAAGCCGCCATGCCGATCAACGGCTACCTGATCCACGGCGATCCGGATGAGCGCCGGCGGTTCGTGCAACTGCGCCAACGGGTGGAGCGGACTTTCGAGGAGATCTCGTCCGAGCGCTTCACGCTGGCGAAGGAGCACGCGCTGATCGGGTCCGCACGCGCGGAATGGGCACATGCGCAGCGCCTGGGCGAGCTGCTGCTGCGCCTGCCAGATCCTGTGGGCAACGCGGCGGCGGCACGCGACATGAGGCGGTTCGATGCGCACATCGAACGAGCCGTGTCAACGCTCGATGAAGCGCACGGTGTATTCCACCAAGTGATCGAGCGGAATTTGGCGCAAATCCGCGCCGCCCACACCCGCGCCCTATGGGCGGTCTTCGCCGCCTTCGCGGTGACCACCGCAGCGTCCCTGTTCGCCGGCGTGGCGTTGGCGCGTTCCGTCACCGATCCGGTGGACACCTTGCGACAGGGCGCGGCGCGTCTGGCGGAAGGCAAACTGTCACACCGGGTGGTCATCCATCGCAACGACGAACTGGGCTCGCTGGCCGCGGCCTTCAACACGATGGCCGGGCGTCTCGAAGCGGACCAGGCTGCGCTCAAGCAGCTCGCCACGCACGACGGCCTCACCGGACTCTACAACCACCATACCTTCTACGTGCTGCTCGGGGACGAGCTCGCACGCACGCAGCGCTTCCAGCGGCCGCTCTCGCTGCTGCTGCTCGACATCGACCACTTCAAACGCGTCAATGACACACACGGACACCTGGCGGGGGATGCCATTCTCAAGGGACTGAGCGAACTGCTGGGCCACCAGGCACGCGCCATGGATCGCGTGTGCCGCTACGGCGGCGAGGAGATCACCGTCATCCTGCCGGAGTCCGAACTCGATGCTGCCGCCAGTTTCGCCGAGCGCTTGCGCACGGCGGTGGCGGCGCAGCCGTTCGATGTCGATGCCGGTGCACCGCTGCGCATTACCGTCAGCATCGGGGTCGCGTCCTGGCCGGCGCACGCGAACAACGCGCAGGCGCTGGTCGCGGCTGCCGACGCGGCGATGTATGCGGCAAAACAGCGCGGCAGAAACCTCGTAATACGCTACGAACCGGGGCTCGGCCAACTGGCGACCCTGGGTGAACGTGGATGAAAAATTGCGCGGATCACCACCCCGAAAAACACCATGAGGCAATGTCCGTGATCAACGTCCTGGTAGTGGAAGATTCGCCTGTGGTGCGTGAATTCCTCATTCACATTCTCGGCGCGGATCCCGGCATCCGGGTCGCTGGCACGGCGCAGGACGGCGAGGCGGCGCTCGAAGCCGTGCGTCGCCATCGGCCCGATGTGATCACGATGGACATTCACATGCCGAAACTGAATGGACTGGAGGCCACGCGCCGGATCATGGAAACCGATCCGACGCCCATCATTGTCGTCAGCGGCAGCGAGGATCCGCGGGAGGTAACGACCACATTCGATGCGATGGAGGCAGGTGCGCTGGCGGTGCTGCGCCGCCCGGCGGGCATCGGTCATCCGGACCACGAGGCCATGGCCCGCGAACTGGTGCAGACGGTGAAGCTGATGTCGGAGGTGAAGGTGGTGCGACGCTGGCCGAGAGCGCGGCGCACGGAGCCGGTCCCGCGTCCGGCGGAGCTGGGACTCGCGCACGCACCGGCGCAGGTGAGGATTGTCGCCCTCGGCGCCTCGACCGGCGGACCGCCGGTGCTGCACACTATTTTGGCGGGATTGCCCAAGGATTTTCCGGCGCCGCTGGTGATCGTGCAACATATGGCGCCCGGCTTTACGCCAGGCTTCGTCGAGTGGCTGGCACAGTCGTCCAGCCTGCCCGTTCATGTCGCCACGCATGGCGAGGCCGTGCTGCCCGGCCACGTCTATGTGGCTCCCGACGAATGTCAGATGAAGGTGGCGCACGGAGGAAGGATTGCCCTGACCCAGGACGAACCCGAGAATGGGCTGCGCCCCTCTGTGTCCTGTTTGTTTCGCTCGATCGCCGAGGTCTATGGTAGCGACGCCGTTGCCGGCCTACTCACCGGCATGGGACGCGACGGCGCCGAGGAACTGCGGTTGTTGAAAGAAAAGGGCGCGGTTACCTTTGCCCAGGACAAGGACAGTTCCGTGGTCCATGGCATGCCGGGCGAAGCCATCAGGCTCGATGCGGCGATGCTGGTGTTGTCGCCGGAGAAAATCGCCGCAGTGCTGACGAATCTGGCGAACCGCCGAAGCAGGATAGGAGCGTAATCCATGAATTCAAGAAAGAACCGGAGCAACGGCATCGAAATCCTCATCGCCGAGGACAGCCCGACCCAGGCGGAAAAACTGCGGTACCTGCTCGAAAAACACGGCTATGCGGTCGAGACCGCGCCCGACGGCAAGCAGGCCATGGCGGCGGTCCGGCGGCGCAAGCCGGCGCTGGTGATCAGCGACATCGTGATGCCCGAGATGAACGGCTATGAACTGTGCAAGGCGATCAAGTCCGATGAGGTCTTGAGGGAGACCCCGGTCATCCTGGTGACTACCCTGTCCGACGTCCTGGACATCATGAAGGGGCTGGAGTGCGGCGCCGACAACTTCATCCGCAAGCCCTACGAGGAGAAATACCTGCTCGCCCGCGTCGATTACCTGCTGATGAACCAGGAAATGCGCAAGAGCCAGAAGATGCAGATGGGGATGGAAATCCATCTCGGCGGACAAAAACATTTCATCACCGCCGAACGGCAGCAGATCGTGGACCTGCTGATCTCCGTCTATGAAGAGGCGGTACACATCAGCGAGGAGCTCAGGGCGCGGCAGCGCGACCTGGCCGAATCGAACCGATCCCTGACCGGCCTCTACCACATCGCGGAAGGGCTGAACCGCGCGGTGAGCGAGCGCGAGGTGTGCGAGAAGGCGCTGGAGCATGCGCAGGAGCTGCCGGGGGTGAGGGCGGGATGGATTTCCTTGAAGGAAGGCGAGTCCGGCTTCCGGCTTGCCGCTGCGCGCAACCTGCCGCCGGCATTGTTGGCCTCAGGTGCGATGGAGGGCTTGTGCGAATGCCGGCGGCGCTTGCTCGCGGGCGAGCTGGATCACGTGACGAATATCCTGGAGTGCGAGCGCTTGCGGGCGGCCGCGGGCGATACCAATGGCTTGCGCTATCACGCCAGTGTGCCCTTGTGGAATGGCGACGAGATCCTGGGCGTCATGAACCTGGTGGGTGCGGATCAGGGGCTGTTCAAGGACAACGAGATGGAAATACTTTACGGAGTCGGACACCAGGTGAGCATCGCGCTGGAGCGTGCCCGGCTGCACGAGGGCCTGGAGCAATTGGTGGAGGTGCGCACTGCCGCGCTGCGGCAATCCGAGTCCTGGTTTCGCGCCGTATTCAATTCACAGCAGGACGCCGTCTTCGTAACCTCGCCGGAAGGAAGGATCACCAACGCGAACACCGCCGTGGAAAAGATATTCGGCTATTCCGTTGCGGAACTGAAAGGCCAGTTCATGTCGCTGCTCCAAGTGGACGAGCAGCACTATATGGAGGTGGTCAAACGCGTTCAGCAGTCTATCGCCCAAGATGCGGCCATCAATTTTGAGCATGAGATGAAGAGAAGAAACGGTGAGATATTCCCCTCGGATCACACCTTATCTCCGCTGACGAGCGAAACTGGCGCATCGGAGGGTATCGTCAGAGTGATCCGGGATATCACCCAGCGCAAGGCGCACGAAGCGAGGATCGCGCGCCTCAATCGAATCTACAGCGTGCTCAGCGGCATCAACACCACCATCGTGCGGGCGCGCGACCGGCAGCAGCTCTTCGAGGAGGCGTGCCGCATCGCGGTGGAGCACGGCAAGTTCGTGTTCGCCTGGATTGGCAGGTTTGATGCGGACACGCAACAGGTCACGCCGGTCGCCAGGGTAGGCCATGAGGACGGGTATCTGGATCAGGTCAATTTGACCGTCGTAGAGGGTGCTCCCGAAAACTGTTACCTGACGGCGGAAGCGATAACCGGGATGAAGCCGGTGGCCTGCAACGACATCGCCGCGGACGATCGCATCAGGAATTTACACAAGGAAGCGTTGAAGCGCGGCTATCGATCCCTGGCGGTGTTCCCGCTCGTCGTGGAAAGCCGGCCGGTCGGCGTGTTCCTGCTCTATGCGCCGGAAACCGGTGCTTTCGATGACGAGGAAATGCGGCTGCTGATCGAGATGGCCGGCGATATTTCATTTGCCCTCGATCACCTCGAAAAAGAGGAGCGCCTTAACTATCTAGCTTATTTCGATGCCGTTACCGGCCTGTCGAACCGCGCGCTGTTTCTGGATCGGGCAGGTCAACGAATCCATGCCATGCGCAAGCAGGAAAAGACGTTTTCCGTGATCCTGCTTGACCTTGATCGCTTCAGCAACGTCAATGATACTTTCGGCCGGCAGGCCGGGGATGACTTGTTGCGTCAGATTGCAACGCGGCTAAAAGAGATGCTCGATGAAACGTATATCCTGGCCAGGTCTTCGGCTGATAATTTCAGCATCGCCACGCGGGGAGGCGACGAAGACCCGGACATCGCCCATGTCCTGTGGAATATTTTGTCCAACATACAGGATCAGCCATTCCTGGTTGGCGGGCAGAATCTGCGCATTACGGCCAAGGCAGGGATAGCGGCCTACCCGGTCGACGGCGAGGACATCGAGACCCTGTTGCGCAATGCCGAGGCGGCGCTGAAAAAGGTCAAGCTTTCCGGCGACAAGTACCTGTTCTATGCCCCCGAGTTCAATGCCCGCGTCGCCGAGAAGCTGTCGCTCGAAAACAAGCTGCGCCGGGCGCTGGAGCAGGAGCAACTGGTGCTGCATTACCAGCCCAAGGTCGATCTCAAGAGTGGGCGGATTTGCGGGCTTGAAGCGTTGCTGCGCTGGAACGATCCCGAGACCGGCCTGGTGCCGCCGGCGAGATTCATTCCTTTGCTCGAAGAAACCGGGATGATTCTGGAGGCGGGCCGCTGGGCGTTGACGCAGGCGGTATCCGATTCCAGGGCCTGGCAGGCAAAGGGCCTGCGCGCTCCCCGGATTGCCGTCAATGTTTCGCCGATCCAGCTTCAGCAGAAAGATTTCGTCGGCACGGTAGAGCGCGTGATAAGCGGCGCCGGGAACGCGGCGGTCGAACTGGAACTGGAGATTACCGAAAGCCTGATCATGCAGGACATAGAGGCCAATATCCAGAAGCTCAGGGCGATTCGGGAAATGGGCATCGAGGTCGCCATCGACGATTTCGGCACCGGCTACTCCTCGCTCAGCTACATCGCCAAGCTGCCGGTCAATGTCCTGAAGATCGACCGGGCGTTCATCGTGAACATGACCAGCAGCTCCGAAGATCTGGGCATCGTCTCCACCATCATTTCCCTGGCCCATTCCCTGAATCTGCGGGTGGTCGCGGAGGGCGTCGAAACCGAGGAGCAGGCGAACCTGCTGCGGCTGCTCAAATGCAACGAGATGCAGGGGTTCCTGTTCAGCCCGGGCGTTCCGGCGGAGCAGATCGAAATCTTTCTGCGCGAGAAAAAGTCGCTGCCGGCCTGATGGCGGGAGCCTGAATGGCTGCGTCGCTGCCGAAAAAACCAGCGTGCCGCCGACCTTTCTGAAGCGCTTCTTGAGCGTGGGTAGCTGAGTTCCTGCGGCAACCTGGCGCACGAAGGTACCGGCACCCTTCCTGGCAGCGCAACACGACGGGAAAGTTTCGGCATAAGATGGCGGCGTTTTGGGTGCCTTGCCCTATTGACTTGGGGCGGGTGAAACGGGAAGCCGGTGAAGCTGGGCAACCAGTCATTCCGGCGCAGCCCCCGCTGCTGTAAGCCTGACGACTCCGCAACCGCCACTGTGCACGGCATGGGAAGGCTCGGAGAAGATCGACGGCAAGCCAGAAGACCGGCCCGAACATTTGGCGTTGAACCCCGGGGTGCGGGCGAAGGCTGGCGAACGCCTCATGGTTCCGCCAGAAATCCTTGAGCTTCACGGGTCCAGCGATTCGTTGTTATATGGCCAAGGAGTTCAAACATGCATATCGAAGCGGGCGTCGTCGACGGCGCAAAAATGATTCTCAGTTATGGCACGGCCGCGGTTGCTGCCGGGGCAACCGTCAAGGCGGCCGCCGATTTTGTTCGCGAGAACGGACTTGGTACCCTGCTGGCGCGCAGCGCGCTGGCCGCGCTGATGGTCTTCTGTTTCTTCGAGGTGTTCTTTCACTACCCGGTCGGCGTCTCGGAAGTGCACCTGATCCTGGGCACCACGCTCTTCCTGTTTTTCGGCCTGGCGCCTGCGGCCATAGGCCTGGCCGGCGGCCTGCTGGTTCAGGGCCTGTTCTTCGCCCCCGCCGATCTGCCCCAGTACGCGATCAACCTCACCACCTTGCTGGCGCCGATCTTCGTCATGGGCGTGCTGGCAAAAAAGATCATTCCCGCGCGCACCGCCTACGTCGATCTTTCCTACGGCCAGACGCTCAAGCTCTCGGCGGCCTATCAGGGCGGCATCATCGCCTGGGTGGCGTTCTGGGCGTTCTATGGACAAGGGTTCGGCGCCGAGAACCTGGCGAATGTCGCTTCTTTTGGCGGCGCCTACCTGCTCGTCATCATCGCCGAACCGCTGATCGATCTGGCCGTGCTGGCGGCAGCCAAGTCCCTGCACGCCCTCAAGCGTTCCGCCGCTGTCGACAAACGCTTGTACAACTCCGTTGCAGCTTGAGTTTGCCGGCATGCCGGGCCGGGTCTGGTTCGTCGGCGCGGGACCGGGCGATCCGGACCTGATCACGGTCAAGGGCCGCGATCTGCTCGCCCGCGCCGGCGCCATCCTGTTCGCCGGTTCGCTGGTCGATCGGGCAGCGACGCGCTTCGCTCCATCAGGCTGTGTCATTCGCGACTCCAAGGACATGACGCTGGAAGAGATGACGGTCTGGCTGATCGAGCAGTGCGGCCGGTGCGAGACCGTCGTCCGCCTGCAGACCGGCGACCCCGGTTTGTACGGGGCGCTGATCGAAATGACACGGCCGCTGACGGCCGCCGGCATCGAGTGGCAAGTCGTGCCGGGGGTGTCGTCGGCCATGGCGGCGGCGGCGGCGGCGGGCGAGACGCTGACCCTGCCCGAGGTGACGCAGACGGTGATCCTGACCCGCGTCGCCGGGCGCACGCCGATGCCGCCGGGCGAGGACCTGGAGTCGCTCGCCGCGCACAAGAGCACGCTGTGCATCTTTCTATCCATCACGCTGCTGCATGAAGTACAGACGGCGCTGCGCGCGGCCGGCTGGGACGAGAATGCGCCCATCCTCGTGGTGCAGAAGGCAAGCTGGCCCGGCGCGGAAAAGATCATTCGCGGCACCCTCGCCGACATCAAGAAGAAATGCCAGGCCGAGAAGATCGGCAGCCAGGCCATGATCATCGCCAGCCCGACGCTGGGCGCCGCCGATTGGCCCGACCTCGCCCGTTCGAAACTTTACGACCCCACCTTCACCCACCGCTTTCGCAAGGCCGCCCATGGATAACTCAACCACGCTCCTGCTGGTCGGCCACGGCTCGCGCAACCAGGAAGGCAACAAGGAGATCCAGCATTTCGCCGCCGACTGGCGCCAGCGCCATGCCGACTGGCGCATCGAGGTCTGCTTCATCGAGCACGCCGACGTGCTGCTCACCGAAGGCATGGACCGCGCCGCCAAGAATGCCAGGCGCGTGCTGGTCATACCCTTCATCCTCAACGCCGCCGGCCACGTCAAGATGGAACTGCCGGCCGCGCTGAACGCCGCGCGCCTGAGCCATCCCAAGGTCGAATTCCTCGTCACCCGCCACCTCGGCATGGGACGCGAAATCCTCGCCGTGCTGCAGGGCCAGCTCGCTCGCCTGATGAAATCGCTGGCCATGCCCGACCCGCAAACCACCGGCGTGATCCTGCTCGGCCGCGGCTCGTCGGATGCCGGCGCCAACGGCGAACTGGCGAAAATGGCGCGCTGGATCTTCGAGGACAACGAGCACGAACTGGTCGACCTCGCTTTCACCAGCATCACCTGGCCGCGGCTGGAAACCGTGGTGCAGCGCCAGGCGCGGTTGGGCATGACGCAGGTCTGCATCGTGCCGGTCTACCTCTTCACCGGCGTGCTGATGGAGCGCATCAAGTCCCAGGTCGAGCGCCTGAAGGCGCAGTATCCCGGCATCGCCTTTGCCCTGGGCACGCATTTCGGCTTCGACAAGGGCATCTTCGATCTGCTCGATGCCAAGGTCGCCGGCCACGAACTGCCCGAAGGCGGCCTGCTCGAATGCGACGGCTGCAAGTACCGCAAAGCCGCCGAGGCCGAACACCTGCACGACCACAGCCATACGACGACCGGCGCGTGCGGGCACGCGTACGAACACGAGCACCGCCACCACGATCACCTCCACCCTCACGTTCCCGCCTGAAGCCATGACCGCCAATACCGTCACCGAACAGCTCACCGCCGCCGGCCGTGCCATCGAGCACGACTCCTTCGCCATCATCGATGCCGAGGCCGGTCCGCACGCCTACACCGCCGAGCAGTGGCCGCTGGTGCGGCGCATGATCCACGCCAATGCCGATTTCGAGTTCAACGGCCTCACCGCCTTTCATCCGCGGGCGATCACCGCCGGCCTGGCCGCCGTGCAGAAGGGCGGCACGCCCGTCGTTGCCGATGTCGAGATGATCTGCGTCGGCTTGTCAAAGCCGCGCCTCACGCATTTCGGCATGCGCACTTACCAGTACATTTCCGACGCCGACGTGATCGAGCAGGCCAAGGCGGAAAACAGCACCCGCGCCGTGCAGGCGATGCGCAAGGCCAAACGCGAAGGCCGGCTCGACGGCGCCATCGTCGGCATCGGCAACGCGCCGACGGCGCTGATCGAACTGGTGCGCCTGATCCGCGAGGAGGGCGTGCGCCCGGCGCTGGTCGTCGGCATGCCGGTGGGATTCGTGTCGGCGGCCGAGTCGAAGGAGCTGCTGATGACGCTGAGCGACACGCCCTGGATCGCGATACGCGGCCGCAAGGGCGGCTCCACCCTGGTCGTCGCCGCGATTCATGCCCTGCTGTCGCTGGCCGAGGCCGCACAGAAACGTAGCGCATGAGCGAGGACGACGCGTCTGCCGATTCTCCCGCGGAGACGCCCAAGGTTCGCAAGGGCGATCCCAAGCGCAACCGCGGCAACCGCACCGGCTTCACCACCGGCGCCTGCTCGGCGGCGGCGGCGCGCGCGGCGACGCTGGGGCTCGTTGGCGGCGAGGTGCCGCAAAGCGTGGTGTGCCGGCTGCCGATGGGCAAGGACGTCACCTTCGTCGTGCAGGACGGACGCATCGACGGCGAAGGCGAAGCGCGCATCGCCCACGCCGTCATCGTCAAGGATGCCGGCGACGACCCGGACGCGACCCACGGCGCGCACATGACCGCCGACGTGCGCCTGCTGCCGCACCGCGCCGGCGAGATCGCGCTGCTCGGCGGCGCCGGCGTCGGCACGGTGACCAAGCCCGGCCTCGGCCTCGAAGTCGGCGGACCGGCGATCAATCCCGTGCCCAGCCGCAACATCCGCGAGAACGTGCAGGCGGCGGCCGGCGAGCTGCTCGACCACGACGGCCTCGAAGTCGTCATCTCCGTGCCGGGCGGCGAGGAAATGGCGAAGAAGACGCTCAACGCGCGGCTGGGCATCCTCGGCGGCATCAGCATCCTCGGCACCACCGGCATCGTGCGGCCCTATTCCACGGCGGCCTTCCGCGCCAGCGTGGTGCAGGCGATCGACGTCGCCGCGAATCAGGGTCAGACCCGCGTCGTCTTCACCACCGGCGGGCGCACCGAAAAATTCGCCATGCGCCAGTTGCCCGAACTCGACGAATCCTGCTTCGTGCAGATGGGCGATTTCGTCAAGGCCGCCTTCCTGTCCGCCATCCGTACGAACATGAAAGAGATTACCGTCGGCGCCATGGTCGGCAAGCTGACCAAGATGAGCCAAGGTCTGGCCGTCACCCACGCCTGGAAGGCCGAAGTGGACCGCGACATCCTCGCCGAATCGGCGCGGGAAGTCGGCGTCCCGCCCGACCTGGTGGAAAAAATCCGCGCCGCCGAAACCGCGCGCTTCGCCGCCGAGCATCTGGCCGAACTCGGCCTCACCGTCGATTACCATCGCGCGCTGGCGAAGAAAGCCATCCGCAGCCTCAAGTCCTGCTATCCCGGCGACTACCGCCTCGCCGTCCTCGTCTGCGATTTCGAAGGCCAATTCATTGTCCGCGTCGAAGAAGATGAAGCCCGCTGAAAAGTTGAATACTTGTGCCCTGATCGGCATCCTCGACGACGGCTGGGATGGCCTGTCCGCCGCCGCGCGCCGCCGTCTCGCCAGAGCCGACTTGATCTTCGGCGCCGGTCGCACGCTGGAACTGATTCGAGAGCACGTACCGGCAAGCACCACGTTGAAGGACATGAAGGGCGCGCTGACGCAGACGCCGGCGTGGATCGAGGCGGCGCTGGGGGCCGGCCAGCGCGTCGCCATGATCGCCACCGGCGACCCGCTGTGCCACGGCATCGCCGGCTTTCTCGCCGGCAAGCTCGGTGCCGGGAAGATCGAAATCCTGCCCGCGCCGACGACATTGCAACTGGCCTTCGCCCGCTTCAGGAAGCCCTGGCAGGATGTAAAAATCGTTTCCTGCCATAGCGCCGATGCCGGCGAATGGGCCGTCGGCGCCACCCCCGACCACGGCCTGTACCAGGCGATGCGCGCCATTGCCCGGCACCCGCAGGTAGCGCTGTTCACCGGCCCCGACAACAACCCGGCGCGGCTGGCGCGTGCGCTCCTCACCGCCGGCTACGGCGATGGCGTGCGGCTGTCGGTGGCCAGCCGCCTGCTGCTGCCCGACGAAGCCTTGTTCCCCGACCTCACGCCCGCCGCTGCCGCGACAATGGAGTTTCCCGATCCCAACGTGGTGCTGATCGAACGCGCGCCCGACGCACGGGCGCCGGCTTTCGGCCTCGAAGACCTCGAATACATCCAGCGCACGCCGGAGAAGGGGCTCATCACCAAGCAGGAGGCGCGCGCCGTGTCGCTGGCCAAGCTGCGGCTGGCGGCGGATGCCGTCGTGTGGGACATCGGTGCCGGGGCCGGTTCGGTCGGACTGGAGGCGGCGCGGCTGGCGCCGCACGGCCATGTCTGGGCCATCGAGAAGAACGCAGGCGATGCCGCCAACGCGCGCGCCAACGCGGCCCGTTTCCGCGCCACCAACTACACGCTGGTCGAGGCCAGGGCGCCCGCCCATCTCGACGCCTGGCCGGACCCCGATGCCGTGTTCATCGGCGGCTCCGGCGGCGAGCTGGACGAGCTGATCCGCCTGATCCTCGGCCGCCTCAAGCCGCAGGGTCGCCTGGTGATGAACTTCGTCACCATCGAAAACCTCGCCACCGCCACGGCCGCGCTCGCCGTTGCCGGTGCGACGTGGGATGTGGTGCAACTGCAAGCCAGCCGCAGCCAGCCCATCCTCGACATGCACCGGCTGGCCGCTCAAAATCCCGTGTGGATAGTCACCACTCATCTGGAATCGTCATGACAAAACTCTATGGCAAACTGATCGGCGCCTCGCTCGGCCCCGGCGACCCGGAACTCATTACCCGCCGCGCCTGGGCGGCGCTGCAATCCGGCGCGCGCTGGCTCTACCCGGTGAAAAAGGCCGAGGAGAGTTCCTACGCGCTGTCCATCGTCGAGCGTGGCGGCATCGCCGCGCCGCCGGATGCCGAGGCGCTGGTGTTCCCGATGACGCGCAACGCCGAAATCCTGACCAGGGCCTGGGCACGCGCTGCGACGCGCACCGTCGAGCTGCTGGCCGAGGGGCGCGACCTCGTCTTCCTGGTCGAAGGCGATGCCTCGACCTTCGCCACCTTCGGCCACCTCGCCCGCGTCGTGCGCGAACTGGCGCCCGAGGTGGCGGTGGAAACGATACCGGGCGTCAGCTCCTTCGCCGCCGCCGCCGCCGCGAGCGGCACCACCCTGGCCGAAGAGGACGAGACCCTGGCCGTGATTCCCGCCGCCTACGGCGTGGACATCATCGATCAGCTGCTCGACGAGTTCGACACCCTGGTGCTGCTGAAAGTTAAGCCGCTGGTCGACGAAGTCATCGAACTGCTCGAACAGCGCGGGCTGCTGGCCACCAGCTGCTTCATCGAAAAGGTCGGTGCGCCCGGCGAGCGCGTGGTACGCGACGTGGCCAGTCTCAAGGGCGAGAAGGTCAACTACCTATCGCTGATGCTGGTGCAGAACCCCAAGCGGGTGCGCGGCGAGCTGCGGCGCGGCTGCCGCAAACGCAAGGAAGCCAGGGAACAGGAGCACACACCCGCATGAAAATCGCCGTCGTTTCCATCACCCGCCACGGCATCGCGCTGGCCGGCAAGGTCGTTGCCGCGCTGCCCGGCGCCCAGCTCTTCGCGCCCGAAAAATTCCAGGCCGAGGCCGAAATCGCCGCACCCGGCGCCGCCCGCACCTATGTCGGCAAGGTCGGCGACCAGGTGCCCGCCTTATTCGCGGCTTTCGATGGCATCGTCGCCATCGTTTCGCTCGGCGCCGTGGTGCGCCTGATCGCGCCGCATCTGCGCAGCAAGGAAACCGACCCCGCCGTGGTGGTGGTCGACGAGGCCGGCAAGTTCGCCATCCCCGTGCTCTCCGGCCACCTCGGCGGCGCCAACGAACTGGCCGGGCATCTTGCCACCGCGCTCGGCGCAACGCCGGTGCTGACCACTGCATCGGACGCGCGCCAGACGCTGGCGGTCGACCTGCTCGGCCGCGAACTCGGCTGGACCTTCGAGGCCACGCACGACGAAGTGGTGCGCGCCAGCGCCGCCGTGGTGAACGACGAGCCGGTGGCCCTGGTGCAGGAGGCCGGCAGCGAGGACTGGTGGACCCATCACGCCAACGGCCGCAGCGGTCCGCTGCCGGCGAACCTGCAACGCTTCTCCCGTCTCGAAGACGTCGCCCCCGAAAAATTCGGCGCCGTGCTGTGGATCAGCGAACGCGCAATGCCGTCCGCATTGGTCGCACCGCTTGCCGGCAAACGCATCGTCTATCGTCCGGGCAAGGCCGCATGAAACTCGCCCTGGGCCTGGGCTGCGATCGCGGCACGCCGGCCGAAACCATCGCCCAGGCCGTCGCCGAGGCGCTGGCCGCCTGCGGCGCGCGCCATGCCGATGTCGTCGCCGTCGCCAGCATCGACCTCAAGGCCGACGAGGCCGGGCTGCTCAGCTTCGCGCAAGTGCGCGGCTGGCAGATCCGCTTCTATCCGGCGGCGGGACTGGCCGCGGTCGAGGTGCCCAATCCTTCGGAGACCGTGCGCAAGCACACCGGCACGCCCTCGGTTTCCGAAGCCGCCGCGCTGCTCGCCGCCGGCGTCGACAAGACCCAGCTCATTATCGAAAAACACAAGTTGCGCGGCCCCGACGGACGCAACGCCACCGTTTCAATAGCGAGGTTCCCCCAATGACGTCCCCAGAGACCCAAACCAAAAAAGGCAAGATCATGCTCGTCGGCCTCGGCCCGGGCAGCAACGAGCACCTTACCTACCGCGCCCGCGCCGCCATCGCCGAGGCCGACACCATCATCGGCTATGTCACCTACATCCGCCTCGTCGCCGACCTGGTGGAGGGCAAGGAAGTCATCAAGAAGTCGATGACCGAGGAACTCGACCGCGCCATCGAGGCGCTCGACCGCGCCCGCCAGGGCAAGAAGGTGGCGCTGGTGTCCTCGGGCGACGCCGGTGTCTACGGCATGGCCGGGCCGACCTTCGAAGTGCTGTTCCAGGCCGGGTGGACGCCCGACTCCGACATCGAGGTCGAGATCATTCCCGGCGCCTCGGCGCTCAACACCTGCGCCGCGCTGGTCGGCGCGCCGCTGACCCACGACTTCTGCGCCATTTCGCTGTCCGACCTGCTGACGCCGTGGCCGGTGATCGCGCGCCGCCTCGATGCTACCGCATCGTCCGACTTCGTCGTCGCCCTCTACAACCCCAAGAGCGGCCGCCGCACGCGGCAGATCGTCGAGGCGCAGCGCCTGTTCCTGCGCCATCGCCGCCCCGACACGCCGGTGGCCATCGTCAAGTCGGCCTACCGCAAGAAGCAGCGCATCGAATTCACCACGCTGGAGAAAATGTCCGAGTGCGACATCGGCATGCTCACCACGGTGCTGATCGGCAACTCCAACACCTTCGTCAAGCACGGCCTCATGGTCACGCCGCGCGGCTATGCCAACAAGTACGAGGTCGATGGCGGCGGCGCCAGCACCAAGGCGGGCGAACAGGCCGGTCGCTCGCTGTCCACCGGCCTCAACGGCTGGATCGCCACGATACAGACCAGCGGCAAGAGCGCCGCCGAACTCGCCCGCGAATACCGGCTGCCCGAGGACTACATCCAGTCCGTGCTCGACGAGCCGCCGCGCGCGGCAGCGGACGCGGACGAGGTCGAAGAAGCCGAAGCATGAGCGTCCCCGACAGCGAGCGCGGCGCGCGCCATGCTGCACGCATGCAGCGCAAGAAGGCCGTGGTGGACGGCAAGATCGCCGCCGCCGCGACCGAGCGCGGCGTGCTGCTGGTCAACACCGGCAACGGCAAGGGCAAGTCCTCGGCGGCCTTCGGCGTCGTCGCTCGTGCGCTGGATCACGGCATGCGCGTCGCCGTCGTCCAGTTCGTCAAGGCGCGCAAAGACACCGGCGAGGAGGCGGTGCTCGGCCGCCTGCCTGGCATCGACTGGCATGTGATGGGCGAGGGCTTCACCTGGGAGACGCAGGATGCCGCGACGGACGCCGCCGCCGCTTACCTGCGCGATCCCGCCGTCAATCTCGTCGTGCTCGACGAACTCACCTACGCCTTCAAGTACCAGTGGCTGCCGCTAGCCGAGGTGCTTGCCGCGTTCGCCGCGCGCCCGCCGATGCAGCACGTCATCGTCACCGGCCGCGCCGCGCCGGAGGCGTTGATCGAAGCGGCCGATACTGTCACCGAAATGGCCATGGTCAAGCACGCCTTCAAGGCCGGCGTGAAAGCCATGCCGGGGATGGAATGGTGACTTCATCCGGTTGTCCGGCATTGCTGATAGCCGCGCCGGCCTCGGGTCAGGGCAAGACCACGGTCACGGCCGCGCTGGCGCGACTGCATGCGCGGCAAGGGCGGCGCGTCCGGGTCTTCAAGTGCGGCCCCGACTTTCTCGACCCGCAAATCCACGCCCTGGCCTCGGGCGCGCCCTGCGAGAACATCGACTTCCGCATGTGCGGCGAGGACGATGCGCGCTGGCGCCTGAATCGCGCGGCTCGCGATGCCGACCTCATCCTGGTCGAAGGCGTCATGGGCCTCCACGATGGCGAGCCGAACTCGACTGAGCTGGCCCGGCGCCTGGGCCTGCCCATCCTGCTGGTGATCGACGCCGCTGCCATGGCCGGTTCCTTCGGCGCCGTCGCCTGGGGTCTTAAGAATTACGGCGAGGGCGCGAACATCACCCATGTGCTCGCCAACCGCACCGGCAGCAAGCACCACGCCGAACTCGCGCAGAAAACCCTGCCGCCCGACATCATTTGGGCCGGCCACCTGCCGCGCGATGCCGGCTGCGCGCTGCCGGAGCGCCATCTCGGCCTGCTGCCGGCGGGCGAGATCGACGACCTCGACGCGCGCATCGAGCGCATGGCCGATGCGCTGGCCGACACACCCGCCGCGGAACTACCGCCGGCCGTCGAATTCGCCGTATCGCCAGCGCCGACTTTTGAAGCGAAGCTCGCTGGCAAGACCATCGCCGCCGCTCGCGACGCCGCCTTCTGCTTCCTCTATCCCGCCAATCTCGAATGCCTGGCGGCACTGGGCGCGCGGCTTATATTCTTCTCGCCGCTGGTCGATACGCGGCTTCCCGCCTGCGATGCTGTTTGGCTACCCGGCGGCTATCCGGAGCTGCATGCCGGCGCCATCGCCGCCAACACTGCCATGGCCGCCGCCCTCGCCGCGCATGTCGATGCCGGCAAGCCGCTGCTGGCCGAATGCGGCGGCATGATGGCCTGCTTCGAAAATCTGATCACCGTCG
>JALHPU010000065.1 GCA_022842325.1 Sulfuritalea sp.
AGAACCCGCTGCTACCAAACCACGGGGGCGGCCGGAGATACCTCCGGCCGCCCCCGTTGTGCCCTGTGCCTAAGCGGACTCCCGGGCGCCAAGCGCCGGGAATTGCTCTTTCATGTAGCGCGCATATTCCCGGTCATCGGCCAGGACGTGGCGCACGAACCAGTGCTCGAAGAATCCCACCAGGTTCTCGCCGGGAGCGTTGTGTTCCAGCTTGTCTTCCAGTTCCGCCATCAGCTCGGTGATCCTCGCGTGCGCCTCGCGATGCTCCTGTCGCCCAGGATAGCGGGTGATTTCGAGCAAAGCCTCCTCGACCGCTAGGTGAAACTTCATTGATTCGGCGAGCTGGGCCAGCAGGAAGTGCAGGATGTGCCAGGGATCGCGCTTGGCCACCGAATTTTCTATGGCCAGCAATCTCTCGAATATCTTCTTGTGCTGCGCGTCGATCGCCTCGATGCCGATCGCGAAACTGCCGTCCCACTTCATTCCAAACCCTTTCGGCCCATGTAGTCGCCAATTGCCACCATACTATAAGACAAACAGACGGTTGTCTGACAACCTGCCGTCGAGTTCGGCGCTTTTTTTCAGTCCGGTCGACCGCCGGTGACGCGCAGGATTCCAGCCAGATCCGGGATCTGTTCGATCCCGACAAAGCCCGCGGCCGCAAAGAGTTCCCGTACCGCCACGGCCTGATCGTAGCCGTGCTCCAGCCAGAGCTGCCCGCCCGGCGTCAGGTGCTGCGCCGCGCCGGCAACGATGCGACGGATGTCTGCCAACCCGTCATTGCCGCTTGCCAGAGCCGCGCGCGGCTCATGGCGCAGGTCGCCCGCGGCCAGGTGCGGGTCGGCATCGGCGATGTAGGGCGGATTGGCCACGATCAGATCGAAGCGTTCGTCCGCCAGCGCGGAAAACCAGTCGCTTTGCAGCAGGCGCAACCGGGCTCCGAGTCGCTGTGCATTCTTGCGTGCGACGTGCAAGGCGGCTTCGGACAGATCCAGCGCCGTAACTTGCGCCTGGGGAATTTCCAGCGCCAGCGTAATGGCAAGGCAGCCGCTGCCGGTGCCGAGATCGAGAATCCTTGCGGTCGCCGTAGTGCCGGCGCCGACTTTCTGCCTGAGCGCAATGTCCACCAGCAACTCGGTCTCCGGACGAGGAATCAGCACGCCGCTCGACACCGCAAACTCGCGCCCGAAAAACTCACGCTGGCCAACCAGGTAAGCGACCGGCTCGCCGCCCGCGCGGCGCGCCACCAGCGATGCGAACGAAAGCAACTGGTCTTCCTCAAGCAGGTGATCGTCATGGACAATCAGCCAAGCCGCCGGCCGCGCCATGACATGGCCCAGCAGCAGACGCGCCTCGCTCGCCGGCAGCTTTTCCCGCGCCGCAGCCAGTGCGTCCGCAACTGTCGTCATTCAGACAGTGCCGCCAGCAGTTCCGCCTGGTGCTCGGCGGTCAGGGCACCGACCAATTCATCCAGATCGCCGTCCATGATGGCGTCGATCTTGTACAGCGTCAGGTTGATGCGGTGGTCGGTGATCCGCCCCTGCGGGAAGTTGTAGGTGCGGATGCGCTCGGAGCGGTCGCCGGAACCAATCAGGCTCTTGCGCTGCGAGGCAATCTGCTGCTGCTGGGAGCAACGCTTGGCGTCGTTGATGCGGGCGGCCAACACCGACATCGCCTGCGCCTTGTTGCGATGCTGCGAGCGGTCGTCCTGGCACTCGACGACGATGCCGGTCGGGATGTGGGTGATGCGCACCGCCGAATCGGTCTTGTTGATGTGCTGGCCGCCGGCGCCCGAGGCGCGGAAGGTGTCGATGCGCAGGTCGGCCGGATTAATCTCGATGTCCACCAGTTCGTCCGCCTCGGGCATCACCGCCACGGTGCAGGCCGAGGTGTGAATGCGACCCTGGGTTTCCGTCACCGGCACCCGCTGCACGCGATGGCCGCCCGACTCGAACTTGAGCTTCGAATAGGCGCCGTTGCCCTCGATGCGCGCGATGATTTCGCGGAAGCCGCCGAGGTCGGATTCGCTGCGCGAAACGATCTCGACCTTCCAGCGCTGGCGCTCGGCGTAGCGGCTGTACATGCGGAACAGGTCGGCGGCGAACAGCGCCGACTCGTCGCCGCCGGTACCGGCGCGGATTTCGAGAAACAGGTTGCGCTCGTCATTGGGGTCCTTGGGAAGCAGCGCGGTCTGCAAGGCGATTTCGAGCCTGGCCATTTCAGTGCTGGCCGACACCTGCTCGGCCAAGGCCAGCTCCTTCATCTCCGGGTCGCCAAGCATCTCGCCGGCGCTGCCATAGTCGGCGCTGGCGCTACGGTAAAGATGAAACAGGTCCACCACCGGCGTGATTTCGGCGCGCTCGCGAGTCAGCTTGCGGTAACTGTCCATGTCGCGCGCGGCATGTTCCCCGCCGAGCAGGCCGTCGATTTCGGCCAGGCGTTCGCTGAGGCGTTCAAGTTTGTCGAGGATGCTTTTTTTCATGGGTTGGAAAGTCCGGCTGCCGGCGCTGCCGAGCGGGCGATGAGATGGATGCTGTGACGCACATCGGCCGCCAGCAGCAGTTCGGTTTGCGCCGCCGCCAGCGTGATTCGCTCGTCGAACTGCAGCATTCCGGCGTCATCCACCTGGAGAATCCCGGCATCGATCAGGTTGCGGATCACATTGGCGAACAGCAGCTTTTCGGAGAACTCCGCCGAATTGAATTCATAGAGCATGGCCAGCCGCTGCGCCAGCAGGTGGGTGTCTTCTTCCAGCCGGGCGCGGGTCAGGGTGCCGCTGCCGCAATGCTGCAGCAGCGCCAGGGTGAGGAACTGCCGTTCCAGGGTAGGGCGAATGATCTCACCCAGTTGCCGCAGTTCGGGACTGGCCTCGCTGTTGGGCGGCGGTGCGCGCAGCATGCCCCTGTCTTCATCGGCCAGAATCAGGCCGCGCCGCACCAGGGCGGCTTCGGTGCGATCGATCACCGCATCGAGATCGGCGGGTTCCCACGGCAGGAACAGGTCGGCGCGCAGCAAGCCGTAAATGCCCTTGATCGCCTCGTTGGCGCGTTGCCGTGTCAGGCGCTGATTCTGGCTGAGCAGGCAGGCCAGCAGCGCCGGCAGGGCCAGCAAGTGCAGCACGTTGTTGCGGAAATAGGCCATCAGGGCGGCCTGCTGTTCGTCGGCCCGGATCATGTCCCCCAGCGGATGTTCATGGCGTTGCACCATCCCGAGCCGGAGCACGTAATCGATCGCCTCGGCGGCAGGCAGTTCGCAGTGAATGATCGAGTCGACGCCCGGAATTTCGGTCAACAAGGCCTGGACATGCTCGATCTGCTGCTGCAGCAGACGCAGGTCGGCAGCATGCTTCGGCGTCGACAGCAGCGTCACGGCCACCAGGTTCATCGGGGTGACCACCGCCACCGCATTTATGCTGCGCGCCAGCCGCGTCGCCGTGGCATCCACGGCGCTGCGCAGCCACGGCGCCTGGGCATCGAAGGGCTCTTCGCGCCACGCCGGATGTTGCCCGTCGAGGAACTCGGCCAGCGCCAGCGGTGGGCCAAAATTGACATGGACCTTGCCGAAGTTGCGCTTCAGCAGACGCACCGCCCCGAGCAAACCGATCAGCGATTCCGATTGCTTGGGCTTGCCATGCAGTTCCGCCAGATAGCTCTTGCCCTCCATCAGCTTCTCGTAGCCGATGTACACCGGCACGAACACCAGCGGCCGCGAGCGGCTGCGCACGAAACTTTGCACCGTCATGGCCAGGATGCCGGCCTTGGGTGCCAGCATGCGTCCGCTGCGGCTGCGCCCGCCCTCGATGAAATATTCGATCGGGAAACCGCGATCGATCATCAGGTGCAGGTATTCCAGAAACACCGTAGCGTAAAGCGGCTCACCCTTGAGCTTGCGGCGCAGGAAGAAGGCCCCCGAGCGCCGCAGCACCGAACCGACAACCGGCAGGTTGAGGTTGGCCCCGGCGGCAATGTGCGGCACCATCAAGCCGCGGTTGAAGATGATGTAGGACAGCAGCAGATAGTCGATGTGGCTGCGGTGGCAGGGCACGTAGATGATGCCGTGGCCTGGCGCCACCGCGGTGACGCGCTCGAAGTTGTGCACCTCGACGCCGTCATAAACCTTGTTCCAGACCCAGGTCAGAAACAGCGCGAACGCCCGCACCACGGAATAGGTGTAATCCGAGGCGATTTCGAGCGCGAATTGCCTCGCCGACTTTTGCGCGGCGGCGAGCGGGATAGCCCGGGTTTCGGCATCGAGGGCAATCGCCTTGCACACCGATGGCGTGTTGAGCAAGGCGCGCAACTGGGTACGGCGATGCGACAGATCGGGGCCGATGGCCATTTCGCGCTGGCGCCGGAAGTGCACCCGCAGAATGCGCCCGAGCTTGCGCAGCGCACGGCGCTCGTCGATGTCGCCGCTGAGCAGTTCGCGCAGTGAAATCGGCGCATTGAAGCGCACCACGGTATGGCGGCCGTGGATCAGCATCGCCAGCATGTGGCGCAGGGTGCTGACCGACTGCCAGGTCTCGGCAAACAGGGCCTGCAGGATCGACTCCTGTTTGCGCGGCTCGCGCCCCCAGAGGATGGTCACCGGCACCAGCTGCACGTCGAAGCGCGGATCGGCGACTGCGGTTCTGACCAGGGACTTGAGCAGCGGCGAATGCTCGTTGCGCGGATTCGGCACCAGACGCCCGCGTTCGTTGCGCGACAGGAAAAAGAAGGAGCGCGGCGAGCTGAAGGCGACATCCCGCAAAGGTTTCAATGCGGGCGGCAGCCCCAACTGCCGGCATTCCTGGTCGAGCACCAGCAGGTTGGAGAGATGGCGCTCATGGAGCACATAGCACACCGGCAAGTCCGGACGCAGCTTGAGATCCCCGGCGGATTCGGGGAATACCCTGGTCCGGGTTCCCAGGTAGAGCAGCCGGCGCAGGACGTCCAGCGTCCAGCCGGTGAAATCGAAGAAAGGCAGCTGGCTCACCGGCGGACAGTCGTGCGCGCCACGCGGGCGCCGGGCGGTCGATGCGGGCCCACGCAGCTACTCCCCGGAATTCAGGCGATAAATGCGGGAGATCAGCGCGGAGACTTCGGCACGCTCGGCGCCTTCCGCCTGGTTCAGGGCGTGGGTCGGTGCGTGCAGCAATTTGTTGGTGAGGCCATACGACAAGGCGTCCAGCACCTTGGCCGGATCGTCGCCGCGCGCCAGCAGCTTCAGGGCATGTTCCAGCTCATGGCGGCGCGCGCGCTCGCCGGCATCGCGCAGGGCGCGGATGGTCGGCACCGTATCGCGCGCTTCCAGCCAGTGCAGGAAACCCGTGACGCGGTCGGTGATGATCGCTTCGGCCTCGACCACGGCGGCCTGGCGCGACTCGAGACCGGATTCCACGATCTGGCCGAGGTCGTCCAGCGTATAGAGAAAGATGTCGTCGAGTCGGCTTACCTCTTCCTCGATGTCGCGCGGTACGGCGAGATCGACCATCACCATCGGTCGGTGACGGCGGGCCTTCAGCGCGCGTTCGACCAGCCCCAGACCGATGATGGGCAGGGAACTGGCCGTGCAGGAAACCACGATGTCGTATTCCGCCAGATGCTCGGCGAGCTGGTCGAGGCGCATCGCGTCGCCGCCGAAGCGCGCGGCCAGGTCGGCGCCGCGCTCCAGCGTGCGGTTGGCGATGGTGAGCTGCCTGGGTTTCTGTGCGGCGAAATGCGCGGCGCACAGCTCGATCATCTCGCCGGCGCCGATGAACAGCACCTTCTGCTCGGTCAGGCTGTCGAAGATGCGCGCCGACAGATGCACGGCCGCGGCGGCCATGGACACCGTGTTGGCGCCGATCGCCGTGGTCGAGCGCACTTCCTTGGCCACGGCAAAAGTGCGCTGGAACAGCTTGCCCAGCAGCGTGCCCAGAGTGCCGGCCTCTTCCGCTGCACGCGCCGCCTGCTTCATCTGGCCGAGGATCTGCGGCTCGCCCAGCACCATCGAATCCAGCCCGGCGGCGACGCGGAACATGTGGCGCACCGCATCCCGCTGCGGATGCTGATAGAGATAGGGATGGATCTTCTGCGGCGACAGCGAGTGATACTCGGCCAGCCAGTCTGCGGCGGCTTGGGGATTTTCGGCCGCACAATACAGCTCGGTGCGGTTGCAGGTCGAGAGAATCGCGGCTTCGCGCACCGATTTCGCCCGCAACAGGTCGTGCAGCGCCTGACCCATGCGCGACGGGTCGAACGCCACCTGCTCGCGTACCGCCAGCGGGGCCGTATGGTGGTTGATACCCAGAGCGAACAACTGCACGGCGATATGACCTTCGGACGCGGCAAAAAGATCCGGCAGCGCGTATTAGAAACCGATCGGACCCAAACAACAAGGTCGGTTCCCGCCTCGCAGCAGCCGGAGCAGCCTTAAAACATGCATTATATGTCTGCCGTCCACTGGAAGGCAGACGGTATCCCCTGGTGGGATATGTCTGCCTTCCAGTGGGCGGCAGACGGTATCCCCTGGTGGGATCTGTCTGCCGCCCATAGGAAGGCGGACGGTGCTCTGTACGCCTGGGATTCCGCTTCGCGGGCAGGCGTCCCCCGGCGGGATATGGGACCGGCGCCACTTGCGCGCCGTTGTAAGCCGGCAAACCAGGCAAACAGGTAAAATCGCGGCCTTTCGCGGCGTGCCGCCAGCGCCGACTCCTGGAGAATTTCAGTGCAACTCGTCTGTCTCGATCTCGAAGGCGTGCTCGTTCCCGAAATCTGGATCGAGTTTTCCAAACGCACCGGCATCCCGGAACTCTCGCGCACCACGCGCGACGAACCGGACTACGACAAGCTGATGAAATACCGGCTGGCGCTGCTGAAGCAGCACCAGCTCGGCCTGCCGGACATCCAGCAGGTGATTTCGGACATGGGTCCGATGGCCGGCGCCTGCGACTTCCTCGACGCCTTGCGCCGCGACTACCAGGTCATCATTCTGTCCGACACCTTTTACGAATTCGCCATGCCGCTGATGGCGCAACTCAACATGCCGGTGCTGTTCTGCCACAAGCTCGAGGCGGATGCCGCCGGTTTCGTGGTGAACTATCACCTGCGCATGCCGAACCAGAAGAAGGAATCGGTACAGCGCTTCAAGGAACTCAACTTCAAGGTCATCGCCGCCGGCGATTCCTACAACGACACCGCGATGCTGGCCGAAGCCCACGCCGGCATCCTGTTCCATCCGCCGCAGAACGTGATCGACGAATTCCCGCAGTTCCCGGTGACCATGAACTACGCCGAGTTGCGCGCCGAGATCGACAAGGCGTCGGCACGCATCTGATGCATAAAGCGCGCTTCTACACGCTGACCGCCTCCTGCCCCGACCGGGTCGGCATCATCGCGCGCGTCACCGGCTTCATCGCCGAGCACCAGGGCTGGATACTGGAGTCCAGTTTCCACGCCGACGACCTGGATGGCCGCTATTTCATGCGCATCGAAGTCAAGGCCGACTCGCTGCCCTTCCACCTCGCCGAATTCCGCAGCCGCTTCGAGCCGCTGGCCAGGGAGCTCCAGCTCGATTGGCGCATCAACGACTCGGCGGTCAAGAAGCGCGTCGTGGTGCTGGTCTCGAAGCAGGAGCATTGCCTCTACGACCTGCTGGCACGCTGGCAATCGAAGGAACTCGACATCGAGATCGCCTGCGTGATCTCGAACCACGACACCTTCAGGGGCTTCGTCGAGTGGCACGGCATCCCGTTTCATCATGTTCCGGTGACCGCCGACAACAAGGCTGCGGCCTACGCCGAGGTGCAGCGCCTGTTCGAGGCAGTGCATGGCGACACCATGGTGCTGGCGCGCTACATGCAGATCCTCTCGCCGGAACTCTGCACCGCTTATCCCGGGCGCATCCTCAACATCCATCACAGCTTCCTGCCGTCCTTCGTCGGCGCCAAGCCCTACCACCAGGCCTACACGCGCGGCGTCAAGCTGATCGGCGCCACCTGCCACTACGTCACGGCCGACCTCGACCAGGGCCCGATCATCGAGCAGGACGTGATCCGCATCGACCACTCGGATTCGGTCGAGGACATGGTGCGCTACGGCAAGGACATCGAGAAGACGGTGCTGGCGCGCGGGCTGCGCTATCACCTCGAAGACCGCGTGCTGGTCCATGGCAACAAGACCGTGGTATTCCGCTGAGGACAAGAAATGAAGACACTGATCGTGATATCCGCCCTCCTGGCAAATCAGGCGCTGGCTGCAGATGCCCGCACGCTGGCCCCGCTGCCGCCCGCTGCGCAGGAGTCGCTGCGCGAGGAAATGCTCGGCAACCTGCTGGCCATCAACGAAATCCTGACGCTGATGGCCGCCGGCAAGGTCAAGGAAGCCGGCCAACTCGCGGAAACCTCGCTCGGACAATCCGCGATGGGCAAGCATCGCGGCAAGCCGCTCGATGCGCGCCCGGGGGCCCACATGCCGCCGGCCATGCATGAGATCGGCCTTGACGGCCACCGTGCCGTCAGCGAATTCGCCAGAGCCGCCGCCAGCGGTGACCGGGAAAAGGCGCTTGCAGAACTGCCCAAGCTGACCGGCGGCTGCGTCGCCTGCCACTACTCCTGGCGCACGCGCTGACTCAGGCGGATCGCTTCGACGAGCGTCGCAGCACCAGCCACAGTCCCACCAGCACCATCGGCAGGCTCAACCACTGCCCCATGCTGACCACGTAGGACACGCCGAAAATGCCGTGATCCGGCTCGCGGAAATACTCGGCGACAAAGCGCAGCACGCCGTAACCGATCAGGAACATGCCCGACACCGCACCGAGCGCCCTTTGCCGCGCTGAAAACAGCCACAGAATCACAAACAGCAGCAGGCCTTCGCCGGCCGCCTGGTAGAGCGGCGACGGGTGGCGCGGCAGGCTGTCTACTTGCGGGAACACCATGGCCCAGGGCAGCGCCGGGTCGGCCACGCGGCCCCACAACTCGCCGTTGATAAAGTTGCCGATGCGCCCCGCCATGAGGCCCAGCGGCACCAGCGGGGCAATGAAGTCAGTGACCTCGAAAAAGGACTTGCCGGCCTTGCGGCCCCATAACGCCATAGCCACGAACACGCCGAGCATGCCGCCGTGAAAGGCCATGCCGCCTTTCCATACCGCGAGGATTTCCAGCGGATGTGCCAGGTAATAGCCCGGCTCGTAGAACAGCACCTGCCCGAGCCTGCCGCCGAGCACCACGCCGAGCACACCGTAGAACAGCAGGTCGTCGACGTCCTGCCCTTTCATCCCGTGCCAGGGCTGCGCAGCGGCGCGGCGCTTGCCGAGCCAGAGGAAGGCGATGAAACCGGCCAGGTACATGAGGCCGTACCAGCGCACGGCCAGCGGGCCGATGGAAACGGCGATGGGGTCGAACTGGGGATGGATCAGCATGGTCGAAGGATTTTAACCGCCGACCGGGAGTCGGCGCCGGCGCGACGGCAATTCCGCTCGCCGCGAGGCTTCCGCTAGAATTGCCGATCTTTCCCGGCCGCCGCGCCCATCGCAGGAGATTCCCATGCCCGCCTATCGTTCCCGTACCTCCACCCACGGCCGCAACATGGCCGGCGCCCGCGCACTTTGGCGCGCCACCGGCATGAAGGATGGTGATTTCGGCAAGCCGATCATCGCCGTGGTGAATTCCTTCACCCAGTTCGTACCCGGCCACGTGCACCTCAAAGACCTCGGCCAGTTGGTGGCGCGCGAAATCGAAGCGGCGGGCGGTGTGGCCAAGGAGTTCAACACCATCGCCGTCGATGACGGCATCGCCATGGGCCACGGCGGGATGCTGTATTCGCTGCCCTCGCGCGAACTGATCGCCGATTCGGTCGAGTACATGGTCAACGCCCATTGCGCCGACGCCATGGTCTGCATTTCGAATTGCGACAAGATCACTCCGGGCATGCTGATGGCGTCCCTGCGCCTCAACATCCCGACCGTCTTCGTTTCCGGCGGACCGATGGAGGCGGGCAAGGTCAAGTGGCACGGCGAGTACCGCATGGTGGACCTGATCGACGCCATGATCGAGGCCGCCGACGACCACAACTCGGACAAGGAAGTGGCCGCCATGGAGCGCTCCGCCTGCCCGACCTGCGGTTCCTGCTCGGGCATGTTCACCGCCAACTCGATGAACTGCCTGACCGAGGCGCTGGGCCTCTCTCTGCCCGGCAACGGCTCGCTGCTGGCGACCCACGCCGACCGCGAGATGCTGTTCCGCAAGGCCGGCCGCGTCGCGGTCGAACTCTGCCGGCGCTGGTACGAGCTGGACGATGCCACCGCGCTGCCGCGCTCCATCGCCAGCTTCGCCGCCTTCGAGAACGCCATTGCGCTCGACATCGCGATGGGCGGTTCGACCAACACCGTACTGCACCTGCTGGCCGCGGCGCAGGAAGGCAAGGTCAACTTCACCCTCGCTGACATCGACCGCATGTCGCGCAAGGTGCCTTGCCTGGCCAAGGTGGCGCCGGCGACGCAGAAGTACCACATGGAAGACGTGCATCGCGCCGGCGGCATCATGGCCATCCTCGGCGAACTCGACCGCGCCGGCCTGATCAACCGCGACTGCCCGACCGTGCTGTATCCCTCCATGGGCGAAGCCCTGGACTGCTGCGACGTCAAGCGCAACCACGCCCCGGCCGTGCATGAGTTCTATCGCGCCGCGCCCGGCGGCGTCCCGACGCAAACGGCCTTCTCGCAGAAGCGCCGCTATCCGACGCTCGATCTCGACCGCGCCAACGGCTGCATCCACGATCAGGCCCACGCCTACTCGACCGACGGCGGCCTCGCCGTGCTCTACGGCAACATCGCGGAAAAAGGCTGCGTGGTGAAGACGGCCGGGGTCGATGATTCCAACCTCACATTCACCGGTCGCGCGCGCGTCTGCCAGTCGCAGGAAGAAGCCGTGGAGAAAATCCTCGCCGACCAGATCGTCGCCGGTGACATCGTAATCGTGGTGTATGAAGGGCCCAAGGGCGGTCCCGGCATGCAGGAAATGCTCTATCCGACCTCGTATCTGAAATCGAAGGGCATGGGCAAGGTCTGCGCGCTGCTGACCGACGGCCGTTTCTCCGGCGGCACCTCGGGCCTGTCGATCGGCCACGCCTCACCCGAAGCGGCCGCCGGCGGCGCGATCGGCCTGGTGGAAGAGGGCGATACGATCGAAATCGACATTCCCAAGCGGCGCATCCACCTCGTGATCGAAGAGTCGGCGCTGGCGGCACGGCGGGCGGCCATGGAAGCCCGCGGCGTACATGCCTGGAAGCCGCTGAACCGCCAGCGCGAGGTCTCCACGGCGCTCAAGGCCTATGCCGCCATGACGACTTCCGCCGACACCGGTGCAGTGCGGGATATTTCACAGCTAAGTTGACCTGCATCAAATTTCCATCGGTATATAAGCAGATAATGATTTGTATGAGTTTCGATATGCAGTCGCCGATGGAGATGATTCATGAAACAGACCCTGATCCGAGCCGCGCAGCTGTTGTGCTGTGCCGGCTGGCTGGCCACCGCCGGCCCCGTACTGGCTGAGGAAGCAATCGCGGAAGCCAAACCGCTCAAGCTGACCACCACCGCCGACCACACCAAGTTCAAGCAACTGCAGAAGACCTTCAATTCCGGGCCCGAGGTCACCAAGGCCTGCCTGGAATGCCACACCGAGGCCGCCGGCCAGATCCACCGCACCAAGCACTGGAAATGGGAGTTCCTCAATCCCGAGACCAAGCAGACCTTGGGCAAGAAGACGGTGATCAACAACTTCTGCATCTCGATCGCCTCGAATTACGCGTCCTGCACCAGTTGCCACGTCGGCTATGGCTGGAAGGACGCCAACTTCGATTTCGCCTCCCAGGAAAATGTCGATTGCCTGGCCTGCCACGACACTACCGGCAACTACAAGAAGCCGCCCGGTTTCGCCGGCAACCCGGTGACCAAAGACACCGAATTCCCGCCCGGCTCCGGCAAGATCATCAAGGGCATCGACCTCTCCAAGATCGCGCAGAAGGTCGGCAAGTCGAGTCGCGACACCTGCGGTGCCTGCCACTTCAACGGCGGCGGCGGCGACGGCGTCAAGCATGGCGACATGGACAGTTCGCTGGCGGCGCCGACCAAGGACATCGATGTGCATATGGATGCCGAGGGCCTCGACTTCACCTGCGGCACCTGCCACAAGACGTCGAGCCACGATGTTGCCGGCAGCCGCTACACACCGACGGCCAAGGATGCCAAGGGCGTGCACATCCGCGGCAAGGCCGACAACGGCAACCCCGCCACCTGCGTCGCCTGCCATGACAAGGCCCCGCACAAGAAGGAAGCGCGGCTGAACCAGCACGCGACCAAGATCGCCTGCCAGACCTGCCACATCCCGACCTACGCGCGCGGCGGCATCGCCACCAAGATGACCTGGGACTGGTCCACCGCCGGCAAGCGCGACGCCGAGGGCAAGCACATCGTCAAGAAGGACGACAAGGGCCGCATCACCTACGAATCGCGCAAGGGCGACTTCACCCTGGCCGAGAACGTCAAGCCCGAATATGCATGGTTCAACGGCCACGTCCAATACACCCTGCTGACCGACAAGATCGAGAAGACCGAACAGCGCACGCAAATCAACAAGATGGGCGGCAGCCCGACCGACGGCAAGTCGATGATCTGGCCGATGAAGGTGTTCCGCGGTTCGCAGCCCTACGACCCGGTCAACAAGACGCTGATCACGCCGCACACCGCAGGCAACGACGACACCGGCTTCTGGAAGAACCTGGATTGGGACAAGGCGATTCCGGTCGGCATGAAGGATTCGGGTGCGCCCTACTCCGGCAAGTTCGACTTCATCAAGACCGAAATGTCCTGGCCGATCACGCACATGGTGGCGCCCAAGGACAAGGCCTTGGGCTGCGCCGAATGCCATAGCAAGCAAAGCCGGCTGGCCGGCATCCAGGGTATCTACATCCCGGTCCGCGACAACAACAGGCTGCTGGACACCGTAGGCTGGGCCGTTGTGTTCCTGACCCTGCTCGGCGTGCTCGGCCACGGCGCCCTGCGCATCGTCACCAGCCGTAAGCACTAAGGAGAACTGAAATGGCTGAACGTATCTACGTCTTCAAGCGCTTCGAGCGTTTCTGGCACTGGTCGCAGGCGGGTCTGATCATGTTCCTGATGCTGACCGCCTTCGACATCCACGGCACCTACACCATCTTCGGCTTCGAGAAGGCGGTGGCCTACCACACCATCGCGGCATGGACCCTGATCGGGCTCTGGGTATTCGCCATCTTCTGGCACTTCACCACCGGCGAATGGAAGCAGTACATCCCGACCACGGAAAAAGTCGTGGCGATGATGAACTACTACCTGTTCGGGATTTTCAAGAATGCGCCGCATCCGTTCAAGCTGACGCAACTGCGCAAGCACAATCCCCTGCAACGCCTGGCCTACCTCGCCATCATGATTTGCGTCGGTCCGCTGATCTGGGTCACCGGCGTGCTCTACCTGTTCTACGACAAATGGGCTGCCTGGGGGCTGGGCTCGTTGCAGCTGGAATGGGTCGCCAACGGCCACATCGCCGGCGCCTTCATGATGCTGGCTTTCCTCATCGCCCACGTCTATCTGACCACCGCCGGACACACGCCCATGGCCCACATCAAGGCCATGATCACCGGCTGGGAAGAAGTGGATTGATCAATCAAAGAATTTTGGACGTCGATACAAGGCCTGCATAGGCGTTTTCACCGCATTCAATAGAATTCAGAAACCGAATACCTCTAGGAGCATGACCATGAAATTCACCACTCAACTCACGGTAGGCGTCGCGCTTTCCATGCTCGCCTCTGCCGCCTTCGCTTATGACGCCGACTGGAAACGCGGCCGCGTTTACTACCGCAGCGTGTGCACCTCCTGCCACGCCGTGCAACCGGTCGGTACCATCAACCCGAGTTCCAAGACCAAGGCGGAATGGGCGACCTACATCAAGGCCGACAAGCATGCCAAGGGCAAGGACACGGTCAAGCAGTACGTCAGCAAGGCTTACCGCGCCAGCATCAAGTCGGGCAACAAGGCCGCCGAGAAGTTTGCCGCCGTGCCGGACCAGGAACTGCTCGACGACGTCGCGGCCTTCCTGACCAAGGGCGCCAAGGACGGCGACGCACCGGCCAGCTGCAACTGACAAGGGCACAGCCGAAAGCGTGCGCCTCGCGGGGCGACACGCCGGCTGCTCGCCACCGATTGCCAAAGAAATTGGCAGATTGGTATTGGGCAGCGACAGCGATTCGGCCAGCGAAAGGCAAACATCATGAGCACATCGGAAAAGTACGGCAATCCTGAAATCAAACCCTTCTGGCCACCCCTGGTTGCGGGCATCGCACTCGGACTGGTCTTGTTGCTGACCTTTGTTCTGTCCGGTCACGGCCTGGGCGCCAGTGGGGCTGCTACCGACCTGGTCGCCGGAGTAGGCCTGCAGGTGGCGCCCGAAGCTACCAAGGCAAACGGCTACCTCGGACCGATGGTGGCGGACGGTAGCCCGATCGGCTCATGGATGACCTGGGAAATCCTCGGCGTCGCCATCGGCGCGCTGGTGGCGGCTTTCATGGGCGGGCGCTTTCGCGTGCAACTGGACGGCGCGCGCAGCATCGGCACCCCGAAGCGCCTGATCACCACCCTGGGCGGCGGCTTCCTCGCCGGCTTTGGCGCCCGCATCGCGGGAGGTTGCACCAGCGGCGTAGGGCTGTCGGGTTCGGCGGCGCTGGGCATTTCGGCCTTTGTCTTCCTGGCCTTGTTCTTTGCCACCGGCATGCTGGTCAGCCGCCTGGTCAAAGGAGTCTGACATGTTCCCCCTCAATGATAGTGGCATGGTGTCGGGTCTGCTCTGCGGTGTCCTGTTCGGCTACGTGCTGGAGAATGCCGGATTCGGCAGCCCCGTCAAACTGAGCGCCCAGTTCAAGCTCACCGACTGGGCGGTATTCAAGGTGATGTTCACCGCCATCGTGGTGGCGGCGGTCGGCCTGTGGCTGCTGCGGCTCGGCGGGCTGCTGAGGCCCGATTCGATCGCCGTGCCGCAGGCGGCGATGGTGGCGGCGGCCGTGGGTGGCGCGCTGGTCGGTGCGGGGTTTGCGACGGGTGGCTACTGCCCGGGTACTTCGGTGGCGGGCCTGTTTTCCGGGCGCCTCGATGCCCTGGTATTCATCGTCGGCGTTGTGCTCGGCACCACCGGATTTGCGGTCTTTTACGGGGCGGCGCTCAGGTCCATAAAGTCCGCCGGACTGATCGCGGAAGGTGACACCTTCACCGATGTTTACGCGGTTCCGGAACCCGTCGTCCTGGCCATTCTCGGAGTCGCGCTGATTGCCGTGTTCTATTTCGGCTCCTGGTTCGAGCGCCGCGGCAGCGGTACGGTCACCGCACAGCAAGCGGTGGAGGGTGCCCGCTAGATGGCAGAAGGAAAGCTGCAATGAGCACCGAGAGCAACTCCGTCTGGCGAGCTGGGTTCAAGGCCGACTACCAGACCATCTTCGTCGAGGAATGGTCGCCCTTCGTCGGCGCCATGCTGCTGGTGCTGGTGATCATCGGCCTGATGCTCTCGGGGCTGGTCTGGGGCGTGTTCGGCGGGGTCAAGTTCTGGGGCGACTGGTTCAACAACCTGATCGGCCTCGGTCCCATGCTCGGCCTGCCGCAGCAAACCGACGGCTTCCTGATGCATCGCATGTCGCTGATGAACATCATGCTGGTGGTCGGCGCCTTGAGTGCCGCGCTGCTGTCACGGCAGTTCAGCCCCAACCGGCCGCCGCCGCTCGAATATCTCTGGGCCGCCCTCGGCGGCAGCATGCTCGGCATCGGCGCCGCGTTGGCCGGCGGCTGCACCACGGGCGGCTTCTTCAATCCCGTTCTGCACTCCTCCCCGGCCGGCTGGGCGATGTGGCTGGGCCTGCTGGCCGGCGCCGCGATCGGCCTCAAGCTGCTGCTATGGACGCTGGACCACATCGAGTGGGGCATGCAGGCGCCACCTGCGTTGGATATTCCGGAGAGCGTCACGCAACGCTACCCTTACATCGGCCTCGCCATCGTGGTCGGTGTGCTGATCTGGGCCACGCAGTGGTATGGCTCGAGCGACGAGAAACTCGCGGCCCGCGCCGTGATCGTCGTCGCCGGCTTCGCCATCGGCTTCATCATGCATCGCTCGCGCCTGTGCTTCGCGCGGGCCTTCCGCGAACCCTTCATGACCGCCGAGGGCGACATGACCAAGGCCGTGATCCTGGCGCTGGCGATCGGCATCCCGATCGCCGCGCTGCTGTTCGAGAAGAAAGTCATCGACCCCTACCTGGCGATTCCGGCCGCCTTTTGGATTGGCTCGCTGGTCGGCGGCCTGATCTTCGGCATCGGCATGGTCTTCGCCGGCGGCTGCGCTTCCGGCTCGCTGTGGCGCATGGGCGAAGGTCACCTGAAACTCTGGGTGACGATGTTCTTCTTTTCCTGGATGGGATCGATCGCCAGCGCCGTGTTCAGGAAGCTCAATCTGACCGCGATCGACGAAACCAATGTCGAGACCTACGAAATGACCCGGGTCGGCTTCCAGGCCTACCTGCCGGAAATGTGGGGCAGCTGGGGCTGGACCCTGGCGGCCGGCGGCGCCTTGCTGCTGCTCTGGTACGCGCTGGTGCGCTACAACGAATCCACTGAAAAATTCACACTTCTCTAGGAGATGATCATGAGAGCCAGGCAACTTTCCCTTTACGTCGCCATCCTCGCCAGCCTTGCCGCGGCGCCGATGGTCTTTCCGGTGACGGCCTACGCTGCCGATGCAGCGGCAATTCAACCCAAGGACGGCTGGTACAACAAGGCGCTGGTCGATTTCGACTTCGTCAGCCAGAACGTCAGCATTCCGCCGAAGAAGGGCGTGATGATCATCGATTCGCGCCCGGCGGCGCGCCAGTACGACCCCGGCCACATTCCCGGCGCGATCAACATTCCCGACAGCCAGTTCGACAAGCTGGTCGACAAGCTGCCGGCCGACAAGGCGACGCTGCTGCTGTTCTACTGCGGCGGACTGGAATGCATGCTGAGCCACAACTCGGCCTTCAAGGCCGAGAAGCTCGGCTACACCAACATCAAGGTGTACCCGGCCGGTTCGCCCGACTGGAAGGCCAAGGGCGGCCAGATCTCGGTCTCCGCGGCCTACCTCAAAAAGCTGATGGATGACAAGGCGCCCTATGTGCTGGTCGATGCGCGGCCCAAGCGCGTGGCCGACAAGGGCATGATCCCGAGCGCGCTCAACATTTCCGACACCGAGTTCGACAAGCAGGTCGACAAGCTGCCGGCCGACAAGGCGACGCCGCTGATCTACTACTGCGGCGGCCTCGAATGCGTGCTCTCCGATAACTCGGCAGCCAAGGCGAAGAAGCTCGGCTACACCAACGTGCTGACCTATCCGCCCGGCTATCCGGAGTGGGAAAAGCTGCATGGTGCGCCGGCCGCCGCGGGCGCTCCCGCCGGTGCAGCAGGCAGCCCGGCAGCCAGCTCGGCCGCCCTGGTCCCGGGCAAGGAAAAGGGCAGCGTCACTGTGGCGTCCTTCGAGCAGGTGTGGAAGGCCAACCCGGGCTCGATCATGCTGGTCGATGTGCGCGATCCGAAGGAAGTCGCCGCCGGCACCATCAAGGGCTCGGTCAACATTCCGATGAACGAACTGGAGAAGAAGATCGCTTCTCTGCCGACCGACAAGCCGGTGGTCTTCATCTGCGGTACCGGCGC
>JALHPU010000066.1 GCA_022842325.1 Sulfuritalea sp.
GGCGGGTGCGGTCGCCGCGGGCGCGGCGGCGGGCTTGGCGGGGATGGCGTCGCGCTTCATTACCGTCGAATCGCGGCTGACGCCGGCGCTCTTGCCACCGCCAAGTCGTTTGGCAGCCTCGGCATCCTGAACCATGAGGCCGGTGCCCATGACGACGGCAACAAGTGCGATTGCTATGCGTTTCATTTCGAATCTCCTTTGGTGGAAAACTGCAGCTGGCTATATCTTGGTCTGGTTCGATGGGTACTTCGGTGCGGCCTTCTTCGCCTCGTCGATGGCGTGCTGGGCCTCCGCCGGCATGTAGTTCTCGTCGTGCTTGGCCAGCACCTCGGTGGCCGCGAAGCTGCCGTCGGGTCTTATCCGCCCCTGGGCCACCGCGCCTTTCCCTTCCTTGAACAGGTCGGGCAGGATGCCGGTGTAGGTGACGGGGACGTCCCTGGCCGTATCCGTGATCAGGAAATGCACGGTCAGGTTGTCGCGGCGTATCGAGCCCTCCTTGACCAGGCCGCCGATGCGGAATGCCTTGTCCTGCGGCGCCTTGCCTTCGAGCACTTCCGTCGGCGTGACAAAGAAGGCGATGTTGCTGTTCAGTGCGTTCATGACCAGGGCGGTCGCCACCCCTATGGTGACCAGGCCGCCTGCTATCAGGGCAATGCGTTTTTGTCGGGTTTTCATTCCGGTCTCCTCGTTCTGTCGATCAGGCCGTTTCCTGCCGGCGCAAGGCCTCGATCCGTTCTTCCAGCGGCGGATGCGTCATGAACAGGCGCTTGATGCCGCCACCGCCTCCGCCACTGATGCCAAAAGCCGCCAGTTTTTCCGGCAAGGGGGCGGGATGCAGCGAGTTCAGCCGCTCCAGTGCTGAAATCATGTTCTGCCGCCCGGCAAGGCTGGCACCGCCCCTGTCGGCGCGGAATTCTCGCTGGCGCGAGAACCACATGACGATGATCGAGGCGAGGATGCCCAGCACCAGTTCGGCGACGATCATGGTGACGAAGAAGGCCGGCCCCTGGCCGCGCTCGGTCTTGAACACGATCCGGTCCACCAGATGGCCGATGACACGCGAAAGGAACATGACGAAGGTGTTCACCACGCCCTGAATCAGCGCCAGCGTCACCATGTCGCCGTTGGCGACGTGGGCGATTTCGTGACCGATCACGGCCTCGGCTTCGCTTTTCGACATCTGCTGCAACAGGCCGCTGGAGACCGCGACCAGGGAACTGTTCCTGCTCATGCCGGTGGCGAAGGCATTGACCTCGGGCGTGTCGAAAATGCCAACCTCGGGCATCTTGATGCCGGCTTTAGCCGAGTATGTGCGCACCGTTTCCAATAGCCAGGATTCGGTCGAGTTCGCCGGCGTCTCGATCACCTGCACGCCCATCGCCCTCTTAGCCGACCACTTGGAGATGGCGAGTGAAATGAAGGAGCCGCCGAAACCCATGACCGCGGCAAAGATCAGCAGCGACGTGAGATTCAGGCCGTTGGCGTTGAGGTAGGGCTCGACGCCCAGGAGGCGCATGGTGACGGACAGCACCAGCACGATGGCCATGTTGGTGGCGAGGAAGAGGAATATGCGATTCATGGTTTTTCTCCTTGGCAATGGCGATGGTCAAGCCTGACGTGGCAACGAGGGTGACAGCAGCGCTTTCAGTTCGCGGATTTCTTCGCGCAGGCCGCGCATCTCGGCGTGCAGGTCGGCCTCGATGTGTTCGCGCGCGGCCTCCACGACCTGTTTCGCGCCCAGGTGCTCGGCCTCGGTGTAACTCTGCATGGCATTGACGATGATGGCGATGAACAGGTTCAGCATGGTGAAGGTCGCCACCAGGATGAAGGGCACGAAGAAGGTCCAGGCGTAGGGGAAGTTCTCCATCACCGGGCGCGCGATGCCCATCGACCAGCTCTCCAGCGTCATGATCTGGAACAGGGTATAGAGCGAGCGGCCGAGGTCGCCGAACCATTCCGGATGGGCGGCGGCGAACAGCTTGGTGGCGATCACCGCGAAGACGTAATACACGATCAGCAGCACCATGGCGATCGAGCCCAGCCCCGGAATCGCCGCCAGCAAGGCGCCGACCACGCGCCGCATCGACGGCACCATGGTCAGCAGCCTCAGCACGCGCAGTACCCGCAAGGCCCGCAGCACGGCCAGCGGCCCGGTCGCCGGAACCAGCGCGATGGCCACCACGGCGAAATCGAACACGCTCCACGGGTCGCGCCAGAAGGCAGCGCGATGGGCGTACAGGCGCAAGGCGATTTCGACGACGAACACCGCCAGGATGGCGCGGTCGAGCCCGAGGACCAGCCCGCCGGCCGCCGCCATCGCGCCGGGCGAAGTTTCCAGGCCGAGCAGCGCGGCGTTGAGCAGGATCAGAACTATGATGAAGTTCTGCACGCGCGGATGCTCGATCCAGGCGCGTACCCGCAGGCGTCCGCCGCTGTCCGGGAGGTCATTCGCGCTCGCGCTCGGGCTCATGTCAACGATACGCCAGCAGACCCAGCGCCATCAGCACGACGGTCGCCCAGCCCAGTCGGTCCACATAGCGGTGCAGCGCCGCTTCCATGCGCTCCCCACCCCAAGCCATCAGACCCGCCACAAGGAAGAAGCGCGCGCCGCGTCCGATCAGCGAAGCGAGTGTGAAAGGCAGCAGCGCCATCGACAGAGCGCCGGCAGCGATGGTGAACACCTTGTAGGGAATCGGCGAGAAGCCCGCGATGAACACGGCCCAGAAGCCCCAGCGCCCGAACCAGTCGACGGCCGTTTGATAAGCCGGCCAGTAACGACTTCCCTGCAACCAGGGGAGAACTGCATCGATGGCAAAAAAGCCGATGGCGTAGCCGAAGAGCCCTCCGGCCACGGACGTCAGCGTCGTCAGCAGGGCGAGACGCCACGCATGCCGTGGATTGGCCAGGCACATCGGCGCCAGCATGACGTCGGGCGGGATCGGGAAGAACGAGGATTCCACAAAACTCATTCCCCCCAGGTACCAAGGCGCATGCCGATGCCGGGCCCAGACCATGGCCCGGCGATAGAGCGGAGAAAAGAGCTTCATTGCCGGACATCGTGCGGTTCGAAAGCACGGCAGGGTCCAAGGATCGTCGCGACGACCACAGCGTTTTGCACCTCGCGTCGGCTTCCCATCAGCGAGCCCCTGGAGAAACGCCGTCGCTGAGGCGCAAGCGAAGCCTGGGGCGCGTCGCGTCGACCAAAATGGCCGCCGCCGACCATGCCGGATGCCGCGGACGCCGCCGGGACGTCCGCCACCTCCTCGGGGAATTGCTCAAGACGCTCGTCCCAGGCAGGCTCTGGCGGCGCTTGCGGTCCGAAGCGTTTCATCAGGTATTGGAACAGCACGATGGCCAGAAACATCAGGACATAGAGCAGTTCCGCCGGCACGTCTTTCATGGGGGTCCGTCCTAGTTGCGTTGCGTGGCAAGCGGCGCGTTTTCGGCGCCGGCGATTTCTTCGCGCATGCTCGTGTCGGCCTGCAGGTTCTTCATGCGGTAATAGTCCATGATGCCGAGATTGCCCTGACGGAAGGCTTCGGCCATGGCGCGCGGCACTTCGGCCTCGGCTTCCACGACGCGCGCCCGCATCTCCTGCTCCAGGGCGACGGCCATGGCGCGGCGCTCCTCGGCCTTGGCCTGGGCGATTTGCTTGTCGGCGTTGGCCTGGTCGATCTGCAACTTGGCGCCGATGTTCTCGCCTACCGTGACGTCGGCGACGTCGATCGACAGGATCTCGTAGGCGGTGCCGGCGTCGAGGCCCTTGCTGAGCACATGCTTGGAAATGTGATCCGGACTTTCGAGCACGCTCTTGTGACTCGCCGAGGAACCGATGGTGCTGACCATGCCTTCGCCAACGCGCGCGATGATTGTCTCCTCGCCGGCGCCGCCCACCAGACGGTCGATGTTGGTGCGCACCGTGACCAGGCAAACGGCGATGAGCTGGATGCCGTCCTTGGCCACCGCCGCGATTTTCGGGGTCTGGATCACCTTGGGCAGCACCGACATCTGCACCGCCTCCAACACATTGCGCCCCGCCAGATCGATGGCCGCGGCGCGCTTGAAGGGCAGGGGAATATTGGCCTTGTCCGCCGAAATCATGGCGTTGACCACCCTGACGACATTGCCGCCCGCCAGAAAGTGGGCTTCCAGATCGTTGCTGGAAATATCCAGTCCGGCCTTCACCGCGCTGATCCGCGCCGTGACCACCGTGGTGGGCGGCACGCGGCGCAGGCGCATGGCGATCAGGGTGAACAGCCCGACGTAGGCCCCCGAGGCCCAGGCGGAAATCCATAGCGGAATGGGCACCAGATACAGGATAAAGGCCAGCCCCGCCACCACCACAATAAGCAAGCCCAGGCCGCCCGTCATGCCCGTGATGCCATTCAAGATTTCGTTCATTTTGTAGTCCTTTGTTGCTGATGTGCGGTATTCGCCGCACGACGATTGCCGCGGAAGCCGCGACTATTCATTGCCGTTCATGAAGCCCAGCAGATGCAGCAGGCTGGTGAAGAGATTGAAGATCGAGACGAACAGGGTCACGGTGGCCATCACGTAGTTGGTCTCGCCGCCGTGGATGATGTTGCCGGTTTCATACAGGATCAGCCCCGACATCAGCAGCACGAAGGCCGCCGAAACGGTCAGGGACAGCGCCGGGATCTCGAAGAAGATCGCCGCCAGGCCGGCGGCAAAGGCGAGCAGGATGCCGACCATCAGGAAGCCGCCCATGAAGCTGAAGTCCTTCTTCGTGGTCAGCGCGTAGCCGGAGAGGCCGATGAAGATCGCCGCCGTGCCGGCCATGGCCATCGTCACCGTCTGGCCGCCGTTGGCCAGGCCGAGGTAGTGGCTGACGATGGGGCCGAGCGTGTAGCCCATGAAGCCGGTCAGGGCAAAGACCGAGACCAGGCCCCAGCCGCTGTTCTTCAGCTTGTGGGTGGCAAACAGCAGGCCAAAATAGCCGACCAGGGTAATGATCAAGCCGGGATGCGGCAGTTTCAGGGCCACCGACGCGGCGGCGGTGACGGCGGCAAACAGCAGCGTCATCGACAGCAACAGGTAAGTGTTGCGGATCACCTTGTTGGTGGCGAGGATGGATTCCGCGCCGCTTCGGGGCAGGGCAATGGCTTGTTCGCGGTTGGGTGTCAGGTTCAGGTTCATTTAAGTCTCCTTTGGGGTTGCGAAGAAAAAGTCGGCGCTGGCGGGACGGCGAGCCTCACGGCGCCACCATCACTGGCGATGGCCTTGATTTCACCGGCTTGATCGGCCGTGCAGAATTGAGCTGCTTCGCATCAAGCAAAATCCGTCTTTCCGCCTTGCGCATGCTCCAATACAGTTCCCCGCCAACGGCCGGGAATGCGGACCCGAGGGCAAGATTCAGCCGCAACCATAATGAATAATTCTCAAGCGGATTTCCGGTATGCCGCATGAAGAAGGCACCGGAGAGAAAATCGACTGTCAGCCCGTTGCTGGTCGCCATGGCGACCGTGCGAGTCGGCGAAAAAGCGGACACATGACGAAACGGGGCAGCATTGGCGCGCAGGCGCTTTTCCCAGAATGGCGCAAAAATCTCGGGAGTGACGGGATAGCCGCCAATCAGGATGCCGCCGGGCTCGAGCGCTTCGGCAACCTTGCCGACCAGAGCTTCGGGCTGACGAAGGTGTTCGAGCAGATGCAGGGCGATAACCACGTCGTAGCTGTTCGCCAGATGGAACTTCGCATCCTCGACATTCGCCTCGATTATGTTGTCATAGCCAAGTTCGGCCAGCTCGGGATCCGGCTTGACGTCGATGGCATCCCAACGGGCCACGCCTGAAAATCCTGCGTCCTGCGCGAACTGGATCATCTGCCCGCGGTCGACGCCGATCTCGCAGATGCGCAACGGACGTCCGAGGCGCGCCGATTCGGCGACGATCAATTGCTGCATGAACCAGTAGCGCAACAGCTTCACGGGAAATCGGGTGCCGCGCACCCGCGTGAAGATTTTTTTGACCCGGGGCTGACGGTCGATGGATTCGATATCCCACTGCCGCAGCCTCCGGGTCGTATTGATGCGCGATGGCATGACTTGGCTAATCATGAAGCTATCACTCCGAATGTAGTTCGGGATTCAATCGCCGCTGTTGGCGAAGCCCGGCGATCAGGGGTGAGGTTCAGGTTCATTTCAGTCTCCTTTGGGGTTGCGAAAAAAAACTATGCGCAGCGGTATCCACCGGACGGCGCTGGGCGTAGCGGGGGTTTCGCAGAGCACTGCTCTTCGCCCGCGTAGCCGGCAGGCTGTGCAAAGCCTGCCGTGGAGCGACGGCGAACCTCACGGCACCACCATCACGGGCAAGGGGGAAAGATGCATGACCTTGTAGGCCACCGAGCCGAACAGCAGGCTTTCGACCACGTTGAGGCCGCGGCTGCCGATGACGATGCCGCTGGCCGAGATCCTGACGGCGCGATGGATGATGCGTTCCGCCGGGTCGCCCAGCGCCACGTGCAGGCGCCACGGCAGGCCTTTGGCATCGAGCAGGTCGCGCGCCCGCGCGGTGGCGCCCAAGGCGCGGTGAGCGAGTTCCGCCTCGGCGGCCTCTTTCGCCAGCCAGGGCTGGACATGGACGAGATGCAGGGCCATGGCATTCATGGCACCGACCTGGCCGGCGGCATGGGCGACGGCGCGCAGCGCGTTGTCCGAACTGTCGACCGCAACCAGCCAGGGATTGCTTTCCGGCGCTGCCAGCGGCGGCTCACTGTCGAAGACGAGGCCGACCAGGCGGCCTTCGGCGTCGCGTTCGCAGCCGCTGGGCAGGGGCAATTTCGCATCGTTCGTCATGCTTTCTCTCCCGCGGCGACAGGTCTCTTGTTGGTCAAGGCCAGGCTCGCCACCACCGATACGACGATGATGCTGCCGACAATGGCCAGCGACCATTGAATCGGCATGTGGAACCAGGGCATGGCGAGCATCTTGCCGCCGATGAACACCAGCACGATGGCCAGGCCGTACTTGAGCAGATGGAAGCGGTCGGCCATGTCGGCGAGCAGGAAATACAGCGCGCGCAGCCCCATGATGGCGAAGATGTTCGAGGTGAACACGATGAAGGGGTCGGTGGTGACGGCGAAAATGGCCGGGATGCTGTCCACCGCGAACACCACGTCGCTGGCCTCGATCAGCACCAGCACGAGGAACATCGGCGTTGCCCAGAGCACGCCGTTCTGGCGGACGAAGAAGGATTCGCCGTGGAACTCCGGGGTGATGCGCAGATGTCCGCGCAGCCAGCGCAAGAGCGGGTTCTTCTCCAGGTCCGGCTGGTGCTCGGCGAAGATGATCATCTTGATGCCGGTGATGACCAGGAAGGCGCCGAAGACATAGAGTATCCAGGCGAACTCCGATACCAGCCAGACGCCGGCGAGAATCATCCCGGCGCGCATGACGATGGCGCCGAGCACGCCATAGAGCAGCACCCGGCGCTGCAATTCCGGCGGCACGGCGAAGTAAGTGAAGATCATCACGAAGACGAACATGTTGTCCACCGACAGCGACTGCTCGATCAGGTAGCCGGCGAGGAACTCCAGCGTCTTGCGCTGCGCCACTTCGGCGCCCTGGGTATCGTTCAGATACCACCAGAGCAGGCCGGCAAAAGCCAGGGCGAGGCTGACCCAGGCGATCACCCAGGCCAGGGCCTCCTTGACGTGGACGCGGTGCGCCTTGCGCCCGCCGAAGACGAACAGATCCAGCGCCAGCATGCCGAGGACGAAGACGATGAAACCGGCCCACATCGGACCGGTGGCGAAACTGTCGGTAGCGACGTTCATCCCATGCCCCCCGTTCCGCCGCGGATCATCGCCATGATCTGGCCGGCGTCGAGCGTGGCGGCTCGTTGCTGTATTTGCGGCAGATACTGCGTCTGCAGATTCTTGGCCGGGCCGAGCAGGTTCTGGAAGGTATCGCGCAGCACGGCCGTGTTCATCGTCCGCCCGCCGGCGTAGTAGCGTTTGGCGAGCTGTCCCAGCGCATAGGTGGTGGCAAAGGAAAACGCCATGCCGGTGGCGGCGCCGCCCAGCTTGCCGAAGGTCTTGCCGGCGGCTTTGCCGAGCAGGCCGCCGAGCAGTTTGCGGCCGAACTGTTCGAGATACTGCGAGGTCAGGCCCACTCCGGCGGCGGCGATGAATTCCTTGATATGGCCCTGGTCTAGCGCGACCCCGTGCGCCTGGCCAATGCCGTACACCATCTTGATCTGCAGCGGAATGATGGCCATCGAGGCCCAGGACTGCGGCAGCAGTTCCAAAGCGCCGTTGAGCAGGGCGTGGTTGAGAATGGACTGGTCCAGCTCCGCCGCGGCGGGTTGTTGCGCGGCGCTCGCCGGCCTGTCCCAGGCGTTGGCGCTGGGCGGAACCCCGGGCGCCGCCGCTTCGGCCGCATCCACCATGCCGTCGATCTCGCCCTCGATCAGTTCCGCCTGGGCGGTGTCGAGCTTTAGCAGCGGTTTCAATTCATCCAGAAAGCGCCGTTCGGCATCGCTCAGACGGCCATCGGCGTCGCAGACGCAGACCGCCATTTCGTAGGCGAACTGGCGCTGCCCCGTATCCGTCAGGCCCGTCGCCGCCGTGGCAAGGCTGAGCCGCTGCAACAGGACATCCTGGTAGAGGCGCGCCAGATCAGCCGCGCCCGATTCCGCCGCCAGCGATTCGGCGATTCGCCGGATCTCTTCGCGCTCGCGGTCGTCCTTGACGCCATCGGCGAACGCCGCGAACAGCGCGATGGCCAAGATGGCTTTTTGTTCTTCATGGGTCATGGTCAGGCTTCTTTTCATCGAATAAAGTCGGTCATGGCAGGACGGCGACCGTGGTCACCTTGACCCCGCCTTTGGGCGTGCGCATCAGCGCAAAGCCGACGCGGTCGGAATCCTTGAGGTATTCATGCTGTTCCGCGTCGGGCGTTGCGGAGAGCAGATTCTGGCGATAGCCCTGCGCGGCAAATCCCTTGACGTAGTGGTCCAGCACGGCCGCGTAGTCCGCCGCGCCTTCATGGCGCACGGTGATTTCGCGCCCCTCGCGATGCCAGTAGGAGCGCGCCAGGCCGGGATAGCGCGCCACCGGCCCGACATCGGTGCCGGAAACGTCGCGCGGAGGCGGTTCCGTCTTCAGCGCGGGAGCAAATTCGCCAAGCTTTTCGCGCGCGCCGGGGGCGGCTTTTTCCACCTGCGCAAACACGGCCCGCGCCGCTTCCGGCGCGGCTCCGGTCAGCGCTTGCGCCTGCCCCCGCAGCCAGTCGAAGCTCGATACGGCGGCCCAGATCAGCAGTACGATAACGCCCATCATTGCCACGGCAAGCGCCAGCCAGGTACCGCGACGCACATGGATGAGTCGCGGCACGAACTGCGCGGCGAGGGCGACAAGGCCGGGTTTGCTCATCATGTCATTTCCCGCAATGGCCTTTTGCTGCCGATGGCCGCGCAACACAGCTTGAAGTTCTGGCGCACGCACACCGCCACCGGCATGGTCGACCAGTCCGCATCGAAGCCCGTGACGATGCCGGCCAGGGGTGATATTTCGACAGGGCGCTTCATGGCGTTTCGTCCGTGAACGCTTGTTGCCGGGTGGCTGAAACCACGGCGAATTCGCGTCGCCGCGCCAGGTGGCGGTCGAGCGTGCGGCCGATGCGTTCCGTGGCGCGATCAATGGCAACGTAAAGGTCGGCCTGGGTATCCTCGACGACCAGGGCGGGAGCGCCCTTGAGGCGCACTTCGATGCCGCAACACTTGTCCTCGCCGCCGCGCGGGCCATTGACATCGGAAAGGCGCACGACGATGCGCGTGACGACGTCCCGGCCATGGTTCAGGGCGTAGACGAGGCGCGTGGCCACATGCTGGCGCAGTCCCTCGGTCAAGGGGAAGTGGTGCGCTTGGATCTTCAGGTTCATGGCATTCCTCTGTCAGGGTTGGAAGAAGACAGCCGGATTATGGGCAAGGTGAATGTTCGACACAAACAGATATAAATATCGGCTAAGATCGAAAAACGCGAACATTGGAGGCGACGTGATCAACTACAAGCATCTGCATTACTTCGTCAGTGTCGCCCGCGCGGGCGGCGTCATCCGCGCTGCGGAGCGCCTGCATCTGACGCCCCAGACGCTCTCCGGGCAAATATCCCAGTTCGAAGAACGGCTCGGCGTGGCACTGTTCCGGCGCGTCGGGCGCCGGCTGGAACTGACCGAAACGGGTAAACTGGCGCTCTCCTACGCCGAGGAAATCTTCCAGACCGGGGCCGAACTGGAAGACTTGCTGAAGAATGGCGCCGAGGAGCGCTTCATCACCTTTCGTGTCGGCATCGCCGACGTCGTGCCGAAATTCATCACCCATCGCCTGCTAGCGCCGGTGCTTAAACTGCCCGCGGCGGTGCGCCTGATCTGTCAGGAGGACCGGCTGGAACGCCTGCTGGCCGATCTGGCGATTCACCGTCTCGACATGGTGCTGGCCGACCGCCCCATGCCGCCCGGCACGGAAATCAAGGGCTACAGCCATCCGCTCGGTGAATCGGGGGTGGCTTTCATGGCTGCGCCCGCGCTGGCAGCGCGACTGACGGGCGACTTCCCGGATAGCCTCGATGGCGCGCCCCTGTTGCTGCCCGGGCGTGATAGCGCACTTCACGGCGCCCTGCCGCGCTGGCTGGAACGACAGGGGAAGCGTGTGCATATCGTCGGCGAATTCGACGACAGCGCCTTGATGAAGGCTTTCGGCGAAGCCGGCGCCGGGGTCTTCCCGACGCCAGCTGCCAGCGTGCCGGACGTGACGGCGCACTACAAGGTCGTCAAGCTGGGCGAAACGGAGGAGATTCGCGAGCGGTTTTTCCTCATTTCAGCCGAGCGGCGGCTGACCCATCCCGCTGCGCGGGCGGTCAGCGAGAACGCGCGGGCCGGAGCGTTCGCCACGCTGCCCCAGGCCGGGTGAACAGGGGCTCCGTCGCAGGAGAAGCACCAACAGTGAAAAGGCGGCGCTGATGAAGCAACCGGGCTACAAGGCGGTCGAGCAAGAAATGCCCTGTTGAAGTCCCGGCAAGTCGGTCGAGCAAAGTGCGCTTTCCCCGCCGCTGCAGATGGTCGCCGTGGCGGATGGCGGATTAGCGGTTCGGAGTGGGAATGCAGCTTGGCATTGGCCCGCTATGGGGACAGGGATTTTTGGCATTTTCGGCAATCAAGCATCCAGACACCTGACCATCGAATTATCACGAACGATGACTAAACGACTACAAGCGAAGTGGTTCGGCCGGATCCAAAGTCAAGGCCGGGTGAGCGCTTTCCCGGCCTGAAACCTCTTCGTCATCAACCCCATCGGATCGATCTTCCTGCACGACCGCCCGCCAAGCCAATTTCGGTGCCCCCTCGGACCAAATGACTGCTTTGGAGCAACGCACGAAATGAATGGCCGCAATGGAGGGAAGAATCCATTGGCCGGACCTGGCCGACTGCCGACCGCCATCCAAAGCCTCCAATTTCTCCATTAACGATTGCGGAATGGCCCGGTACGCAACCCTAAAGCCGACGCTCGCATGGATCTCTAAAGACCTCTGAAGCCAGCAGAGTTGCTGCTTGACCAGCCCGATGTATCGGAAACGAATGAACTACAGTCGCGGGCATTTCACCCTCCCCAGGGCAGCCTCGTCGATAAGGCGCTGTAAGGTCCTCGTTGGCTTCCAGCGTCCTCCTTGGGCGACGAAGCGGGTGGTTGCGTCGACGATGATCGCTGCTCCCTTAGGCTCAGCAGCCAGCGGCGCCCACGCCAGCTCGGCTCGGGCCCGTTGATGGTGGTCGAATGTGCCAGAGTCAAAGTATCCTTCGTCATCAAAGGCGAGAAAACCAAACGTGTTCCAAACGACGCGAATCGGCTGTCGGTTCAGCAGTTCTACGGCGATGTCAGTCATACGCACTCGAGCCCCGGCAAAACGGGTTATGCGGCAACTCGTCGGATCCCGGAGCATCTGGTTGAACTTTGTACTCGGCAGGCGATACAGACCGTCATCCTGGTCGAGCAAAAACATGCGGCATGAAATTCCCATCACTTGTCAGTCCTAGTTGAACCGACCAACCCCACCTGCCGCCCGACACAGTGGGCAGACAGGGGGGCGGCACCGTTGCGCGGGTCAATTGACAGCGTCATCGTCGGAAACTCGATTACGCAGATATGCAAATCAATCGGTGTGAAACCAGGTTTCATCGTTGTTGGTGCATGAGGCAAGTGCTCATGCTCTCACATCAAATCCGGCAACTGATTGCGGGGCATCAGTAGCTTGACCGAGCGGCTCTTACCAGGCGTCCTCTCGATGAATCCCAGCTTCTCCAGACTCAGGACCATCTGATGGACCGCTGACGGCGACACGCGGAAATACCGCTGCATGTCTGCTTCCGACGGCGAACATAGGTGGATCTTCGAGTAATAGTAGATGAAGGCGAGGTACTGCCCCTGCCTGGCGGTATAGCTGCGGATAAGTCGCGCCGCGTCTTCGCTCCAGTGGTCGCTTGCGTCATTGGGTTCAAGCGCGCGAATGCTCATCACAGCAAACTGGGGAACTGGCTGCCGGGAGCAATCTGACATCGGGTCCGGTGTCGCTTTTCCTCGGAATATGCATTCTTCAAGTGAATATGGCCAGTACCAAAGTCGTATGAAAGCGGAATAACTATGCGCGTTTCCGCGCCAACTTGCCGACCAGCAACTCCAGATCGGCTACTCGTTTCGCTTCCTGAACGCGAGAAAAAATCTCTTCCAGGACGGCAGATCGCTTGTCGTCCTGGATGCCGCTCAGAAGTCCCTCGATCGCCATCAGACGGCGAACCAGTTCGGCGTCCGCCTCGGTCTTGGTGTCGCTATCGCCATTATTCGAGGGGGCGCGCATATCCCCTTTACCGGTGAGCAGCCAGTGCAGGTCGACTCCCGTGCTGGCAATGGCGAGTAATGATTCACCACTGGGCACGCTATGGCGGCCCTCGTACTTTCGGATCGCGCTGAGATGAACCCCGGTGGCCTCTGCGAACCTCACCTGGGTCATTTCCAGTACATCTTTCCGCCAGAGTCGAAGCCGAGCTGCGATGTCGTTTTCGGGTGTCGAATTCAAAAGCATCCTCTTTCGGTTTCTTTTACAATTGACAACAGACCGAACGATGTATATCGTTAGTCACCGTGGATAGTAGTCCAATTTTGGAAAAGCGACATGAATGACATCATTTCGATTAACCGCCAGTTTCTCATAATGGCGAGAGAAGCATCGAAGTCCAGGTCCGGAGAGATCATGACGGGGCTATCCCGAACCGCTCTGGACCGCATCGCCCAGATGACTCTGGATGAGATCGATGCGATGGCGCGAGACATAGGCATCAGCGTCATCAGCATCAGGCTGACGGAAACCGAAATGGATCGTCTTCTGTCGCTCCAGGGCTTGCAAAAAGCGGCCTATTCGGTCTCTATTGCGGCATCTGCCAGACCACGTGGAGGGACAGGTTCCTTCCCGACATCCCGACAGGCAACTGAAACATGAGGCCAGGGATTTCAGCGTGAGGAATTGTCAGGCTCACACCCATGACGCTTTGTTCCGAGAGGCGAGCTTCGCGTTCGATGGCTTCCTTGGCGGTCAGCAGCCATGGACTACGCCAAACGGCAACGTGTCTTTCACATCAAAGCAGGATGTACTGCTCAGGGCGCGCCGAGCATTTCCGCGGAAGCGGCAAGTCTTCCCGTTTATCGAACCGAGGCGATAGGGAGTTCGGTGGTGGTCGCCTTAGCTGAACTCGAAAATCTTCAACAGGCCCACGAGCTCATTCGCGCCGGGCTGCGACTGTCCATCATTCGAGGCATGACACGCATCGGGACGCGAACATTGCGGCAATGGTGGAAAGATGTTCACGGCGTAAAACCCTCGAACGGGAAATTGCCGGAGACCGTACTGTCCTTCATCAAGGATCGTGACTCTGCGGCCCGACTGTCGGCATTTGCCGCACTCCATCAACGCATCTTTGCCTCAGACTTGACCACGACCAGTCTGATGACGACATGGCGGGAATATCAGCGGATTTGCGGTCCCCTGGACATCAACGCCGCCTACTTTGCCGCTCGTGACGTGCGGGTAAAAATCGTCATGCTCGTGCAGTGCCAGGTGTGCAATGCGGCGTTCATCTACGACGCCGGCAGCAAACATACCGATCACTGCCCGTTTTGCGAAACCAGCGTGGTTGTCGCCGACTAAGGGTCTCGGAGCAAACGACGCCAGGTTGTTATCGACATTTATTGAAAAGCTGCCGAGAAGTGCGCTTATCGGGCTGAAATTGGCTGGGGCGATGGCTAGCATCCTCTGATGCTCAACCTCATCTATCGGCACCTTGCCAAAAACGCACCCGGTTATCTTTGGCTGCTGGCCATAGGTGTC
>JALHPU010000067.1 GCA_022842325.1 Sulfuritalea sp.
CACGCGGCCCAGTTCCGCTTCCCGCTCCGCACGCGCCGCGGCGGCGGCAGACAGTTCGGCCGCAGCGCTGGCGCTGGCTTGCGCTGCAGCCAGGGCAGCTTGTTCCGCAGCGACGCGCGCGTGCAATGCCGCAGCGGCTTGCGCTTCTGCGACGGCGGCACTGTGCGCGGCCTGCGTCGCCTGCTCTTCTTCTGCGGCTCGTGCCAATGCGGCGGCTTCGGCGGCCTGCTCGGCACGCAGTTGCTCGGCGGCGCATTCCGCGCGCTTGCGTTGTGCCTCCGCCCGCGCGACGGCAAGCCGGCCGAGTTCGGCTTCGCTTTCTGCACCGGCCGCGGCGGCGGCGGCCTGTGCGGTCGCGGCTTCGGCCTCGGCGGCCGCCCGCTCGATCTGCGCGGTACTGGCAACGTGTTCGGCGGCGAGACGCGCGGCGGCGGCCTGCCCGGCCTCCAATTCCTGGCCGGCGCGACGGCGCGCTTCCTGCGTCGCCTGTTCTTCCGCGGCTACACGCGCAAGGGCGGCGGCTTCGGCTGCCTGCTCGGCACGCAGCCGTACCGCAACCTGGTCGGCGGCACGCCGATCGGCGTCGGCTCGCTGCGCTGCCAGCCGTCCGAGTTTGTCTTCCGCTTCGGCACGAGCCGCGGCGGCGTTTGCCAGCTCTGCGGCGCCCTGTTCATTGCGCTCAGCCTCTTCCAGGGCAGCTTGTTCCGCCTCGATGCGTGTCTGAACGGCGTCTTCGGCGAGACGCTCCGCTTGCACCTGCCCGGCCACAGCTTCCTGTTTGGCGCGAGCAGCAGCTGCGGCTTGGTCCGCTGGGCGTCTCCATGGGTTAGCCGCCTCCGCAGCGCGCTGCTCAGCCTCGATCCGCGCGCGCAAGGCCGCTGCGTCGACCCGCTCTGCGTCTGTCGGGTTTGGCGGCGGGCTCTTGCCAGTCAGGGCGATTTGCCGACGCTTCCGTTCGGCTTCCATCAATCCGGTCAGCAGCTTGCTCAAGGTATCGCTCCACGTTCCGGACGGGATTCGGGCAGTCCGGGTGAGGCAGCCTACCCCAGACCCGGCGCAGGCCGAAGGTAGAATAGGCTCATGGAAACGGGCCAAACCCTGCTGATCCTCACCAACCTGCCGGACCAGGCCAGTGCGCATGCGCTGGCGTCGGCGCTGGTGAGCGAGCGCCTGGCAGCCTGCGTGAATGTGCTGGCGCCCTGCCGCTCAGTCTATCGCTGGCAGGGCGCCATCGAAAATGCCGAGGAATGTCCTTTGCTGATCAAGACCACGGCGGCGCGTTATGCGGCCCTGGAAGCCGCCATCCGCGCCGCCCACCCCTATGAACTTCCCGAGATCATCGCGGTCCCAGTTGCCCATGGCCTGCCGGAATACCTGATGTGGGTCGCCGCCGAAACCTCACCTACCCCCGACGGGAATCCGTGACATGCTGATCCGACTGCTGTTCCTGCTGCTGTTCGCCTTTGCCGCCGCAACGCAGGCCGAAGAGCCGTTGCCGCCCGAGCAGGCCTTCCGTTTCTCGGCGCGCGCAGTCGATGCCAAGACCATCGAGGCGCGCTGGCAGATCACCGATCAGTACTACATGTACCGCGACAAGTTCAAGTTCGCGCTCGACGGCGGCACGCTCGGCGCGCCCAAGCTGCCGCCCGGCAAGATGAAAGTGGACGAGAACTTCGGCAATGTCGAGGTCTATCGCAAGGAAGTGAAAATCCTGCTGCCGGTCGAGGCAACCGGGCCGGTGACGCTGAAAGCCATCTCGCAGGGCTGCTGGGACGGCGGCATCTGCTACCCGCCGATCACCCAGGAAGCGCGCTTCGACATGGCCGCGGCCGGCAGCGCCGTGGCGCCAGCGCCGACTCCCGGACTCGCCCAGGGCGACGAAACCTCGCAGATCGCCGGCCTGTTCAAGGGCGACAACCTGGGCCTGATTCTGGCGAGCTTCTTCGGCTTCGGCCTGCTGCTGTCGCTGACGCCCTGCGTGTTCCCGATGATCCCTATCCTGTCCGGCATCATCGTCAATCACGGCCATGCGGTGACCCACCTGCGCGCCTTTGTGCTGTCGCTGGCCTACGTGCTGGGCATGGCCGTGACCTACGCCGCGGTCGGTGTCGCCGCCGGGCTTTCCGGCACGCTGCTGTCGGCCGCGCTGCAGAACGCCTGGGTGCTCGGCGGCTTCGCGCTGGTGTTCGTCGTGCTGTCGCTTTCCATGTTCGGCTTTTACGAGCTGCAACTGCCCGCCGCGCTGCAAAGCAAAGTGTCGGACAGCGCCAACCGGCGGGGCGGTTCGCTGCCGGCCATCGCGCTGATGGGTGCGCTGTCGGCCCTGATCGTCGGCCCCTGCGTCGCCGCACCGCTGGCCGGCGCGCTGCTGTATATCGCCCAGACCGGCGATGCGGTGCTGGGCGGCAGCGCGCTGTTCGTCATGTCGCTCGGCATGGGGGCGCCGCTGTTGCTGGTGGGCGCCTTCTCGCGGTCGCTGCTGCCGAAATCCGGACCGTGGATGGAGGGCATCAAGAAATTTTTCGGCGTCATCATGCTGGCCACCGCGCTGTGGCTGGTGTCCCCGGTGATTCCCCTGTGGCTGCAGATGCTCGGCTGGGCGCTGCTGCTGGTGATCCCGGCGATCTACCTGCATGCGCTCGATCCCTTGCCGCCGCACGCCCACGGCTGGCAACGCCTGGGCAAGGGCCTCGGCGTAGTGCTGCTGCTGGGCGGCGCGGCGATGCTGATGGGCGTGCTGGGCGGCGCCCGGGATCCGCTGCAGCCGCTCGGCTTCCTGCGCGGCGGCGCGGCTGCCACGGCAGCCCATGGGCCGGTTTTCGAGCGCGTCGCCTCGGTGGAACAACTTGATGCCCGCCTCGCCGCAGCGAAGGCGGCAGGCAAACCGGTGATGCTGGACTTCTACGCCGACTGGTGCGTCAGCTGCAAGGAAATGGAGCGCTTTACTTTCGCCGATGCCAAGGTCGCCGCGCGCATGAATCAGATGGTGCTGCTGCAGGCCGATGTCACGGCGAACAACGATGCCGACAAGGCGCTGCTGAAGCGCTTCGGCCTGTTCGGCCCGCCCGGCATCATCTTCTGGAGCACGGCCGGCAGCGAACTTGGCGACCTGCGCGTGGTCGGTTTCGTTCCGGCCGACAAATTCCTGCCCACCCTCGAGCGCGCCCTGCGCTAGTCACCTCGGAGTTCCCATGTTCACTGGCATCATCGCCGCCGTTGGAAAAATCAGCCATGCCCAGCCGCTGGAAAAGGGCCTGCGGCTCACCGTCGAAGCCCCCGGCCTCAAGCTCGCCGATGTCGCGCTGGGCGATTCCATCGCCCACGGCGGCGTCTGCCTGACGGTGATTGCGAAAAAGCGCGGCAGCTACCAGGTCGACGTCTCGCGCGAGACGCTCGACTGCACCGTAGGCCTCGACGCCGTGGGCGGCGAGGTCAATCTGGAAAAGGCCATGCGCCTCTCGGACTTCATTGGCGGCCACCTGGTCTCGGGCCATGTCGACGGCGTCGGCGAAGTGGAGAAGTTCGAGCCGGTCGGCGAGTCGCACGAACTGGTGATCAAGGCGCCGAAGACGCTGGCGAAGTACATCGCGCGCAAGGGCTCGATCACCGTTGACGGCGTCTCGCTGACGACCAACCGCGTGGGGGGCAAAGGCGGCCGCCGCTTCTCGATCAACCTGATTCCGCACACCGTCGCAGTGACGACCCTGAAGCGCCTGCATCCGGGCGCCCGGGTCAATCTCGAGATCGACCTGATCGCACGTTACGTCGAGCGCATGCTGACGGCCGGTGCAGCGTAAAATGCGCGACTTCCAAAGTTTGGTACTTTCGTCATGAGCATCAGCCCCGTACTCGATATCGTCGCCGACATGCGTGCCGGCCACATGGTGATCCTGGTCGACGAGGAAGACCGCGAAAACGAAGGCGACCTGGTGCTCGCCGCCGAGCATGTGACGCCCGAAGCGATCAATTTCATGGCCAAGCATGGGCGCGGGCTGATCTGCCTGACGCTGACCGAAGCCCGCTGCCGCCAGCTCGACCTGCCGCTGATGGTGCGTGACAACAAGGCGCAGCACGGCACCGCTTTCACCATGTCGATCGAGGCCGCGACAGGCGTCACCACCGGCATCTCGGCGCAGGATCGCTCGCGCACCGTGCAGGTCGCCGTGGCCAAGGATGCGACGCCGGCCGACATCGTCCAGCCCGGCCACATCTTCCCGCTGATGGCGCAGAACGGCGGCGTGCTGGTACGCGCCGGCCACACCGAGGCCGGCTGCGATCTGGCCCAGCTGGCCGGCCTGCAGCCCGCCGCGGTGATTTGCGAAATTCTCAAGGACGACGGCACCATGGCTCGGCTGCCGGACCTGCTCGAATTCGCCCGCGAGCACCAGCTCAAGATCGGCACCATCCTCGACCTGATTCACTACCGCTCGGAAACCGAAAAGCTGATCGAATGCGTCGCCGACAAGCAGGTCGAATGCGCGCAGGGAAGTTTCCGCATGCGCGCCTTTGCCGACCGCAGCAGCGGCGACGTGCATCTGGCCATGTCCTGCGGCGAGATAACGTCCGCGCAAGAAACCCTGGTGCGCGTGCATGAAGCCGTCTGCGTGCTGGACTTCCTCGACCACGGCAGCCGCGGCCACACCTACAGCGTCGACTTCGCCCTGCGCAAGATCGCCGAGGAAGGACGCGGCGTGCTGGTGCTGCTGCATCGCGCGGAAACCGGCAACGCCCTGCTGGCGGCGCTCAAGAGCGAACGCACGGAAAAACCGGCCTACACCTGGGACCCGCGCATCTACGGCATCGGTGCCCAGATCCTGCGCGAAGTCGGCGTCGGCAAAATGCGCCTGATGTCCAGCCCGCGCAAGATGCCGAGCATGGCCGGCTTCGGCCTCGAAATCACCGGCTACTTCACCCCGGCAGGAGAAAAGACGGCATGACTATCCGCGAACTCGAACCCAATCTGACAGGCCGCGGCCTGCGCGTCGGCGTGGTGCAGAGCCGTTTCAACGAGGATATCGGTGCGGGCCTGCGTTCGGGCTGCCTGAGCGAACTGACGCGCCTCGGCGTCGCCGACGCCGACATCACGTTCACCACCGTTCCCGGCGCGCTGGAGCTGCCGCTGACGCTGCAGGCCATGGCGCAAAGCGGCCGCTTCGATGCGCTGGTGGCACTGGGCGCGGTGATCCGCGGCGAGACCTATCACTTCGAGATCGTCTCCAACGAGTCGGCGCGCGGCATCACCGACGTGCAGCTCAATGCCGGGATTCCGATTGCGAACGCGGTGCTGACCACCGAAAACGACGACCAGGCGCTGGTGCGCATGGTGCAGAAGGGCACCGAAGCGGCGCAGGCCGCCATCGAAATGGCCAATCTGACCAAAGCGTTGCTGAAGGCGAATAAATAGTGAGCAGCAGCAAGTCGCCGCGGCGGCGTGCCCGCGAGTTCGTCATTCAGGGGCTCTACCAGTGGCAGGTGGGCGGCCAGGACGAGGCGGCGATCCAGGTGCAGGCGGAAGGCGTGGCCGGCTTCGACAAGGCCGACAGCCAGCTCTACACCAGCTTGCTGGCCGACACCCGGCAACAGGCCGAGGCGCTCAAGCTGGACCTCGCGCCGCATATCGACCGCACCTGGGACGAAGTTTCGCCGATCGAACGCTGCATCCTGCTGCTCGGCGCCTGCGAGCTCAAGCTGCACCCCGAAACGCCCTATCGCGTGATCATCAACGAAGCCATCGAGCTGGCCAAGACCTATGGCGGCACCGACGGCCACCGTTTCATCAACGGCGTGCTGGACAAGCTCGCCGCGGTGCTCAGGGCCGTCGAGATCCGCAAACCCTGAGCGCTCAAAATCCGTGGCCTCGGAATTCGAGCTGATTGCGCGCTATTTCACGCGCGGCACATCCCACACGGTGCTCGGCGTCGGCGACGACGGCGCGCTGATCGCGCCGACCCCAGGCCGCGAACTGGTGGTTTCCACCGACCTGCTGGTCGAGGGCACGCACTTCCTGGCCGACACCGATGCCGAGGCGCTGGGCTGGAAGTGTCTCGCAGTGAATGTCTCCGACCTCGCCGCAATGGGTGCGCAGCCGCGCTGGGCACTGCTGGCCGCCGTGTTGCCAGCGCCGACTCCTGAATGGCTCGAGGCCTTCGCGCGCGGCTTCTTCGCCTGCGCGGAGGCCTATGACATCGACCTGATCGGCGGCGACACCACGCGCGGACCGCGCGCCTTCTGCGTCACCATCCTTGGCGAGGTGGAGGCCGGACAGGCCCTGCGCCGCTCGGGTGCCACCGCCGGCGATTCGATCTGGGTGTCCGGCCGACCCGGCCGCGCCGCGCTGGGACTGGCGCACCTGCAGGCGCGCTATGCGCTGACCGAACCACGCCTCGCGGATTGCCTTGCCGCGCTGCATCGCCCGCAGCCGCGGGTTGAGCTGGGGCTGGCGCTGCGCGGCATCGCCAGTGCGGCGATCGATGTCTCCGACGGCCTGCTGGCCGATCTCGGCCATATCCTCGAACAGTCGGCCGTCGCCGCGCGGCTGCGGATCGCCGAACTCCCCGCCGCGGGACCGGAGCGCGACGCGTTTCTGGCCGGCGGCGACGACTACGAGCTGTTGTTCACCGCTGCGCCTTCGGCGGACCAGGACATCGCCGCCCTGGCGGCGACGCTGAACCTGCCGCTGACCCGCATCGGCGAGATCGTCGCCGGCCCGCCAGGCGAACTCGTCCTCCACGACGGCGACGGCAACGACATCACTCCGGCAAGCCGCGGCTACGATCACTTTATGTCCCGGTCCTCCGGGACCGGGACGGTATCCCGGGATCAACAATAATGGCCAAGCTGCCCCCGCCCCCTCTCAAGTTCCTCTTTCACCACCCGGCGCATTTCATCGCCTGCGGCATGGGCAGCGGCCTTTCGCGCTTTGCGCCGGGAACGGCGGGCACTGCCTTCGCCTGGCTTACCTATCCGCTGCTGCACATGTACCTCGAAAGCGACCTGGGGCTGGCGATTTTCCTGCTGCTGGCCTTCGCCGTCGGCGTCGCGGCGTGCCAGATCACCGGTCGGGCGCTGGGCGTGGTCGATCACGGCGCCATCGTCTGGGACGAAATCGTGCCCTTCTGGGCAGTGCTGATGTTCACGCCGCCCGAACTGCTCTGGCAACTCGCCGCCTTCCTCTGGTTCCGCTTCTACGACATCGTCAAGCCGGAGCCGGCGCGGTTCTTCGACACCCAGATCAAGAACGGCTTCGGCGTCATGATGGACGACGTCATTGCCGCCGGCTACACGGTGCTGACCATCGCCTTATTCAAGGCGTTTTTGCCCTTCTGATGGACTCCGATCTCGTTGCCCTTTCGGAATCGGTCGGCGCGGCGTGTCGTCAGCGCCGACTCCTGCTGGCGACAGCCGAATCCTGTACCGGAGGCTGGGCGGCGCAAGTAATCACTCACACGGCGGGCAGTTCCGAATGGTTCGAGCGTGGCTTCGTGACCTATTCCAACGCAGCCAAAGTCGACATGCTCGGGGTTCGCGAGGAAACCCTGGCCCGGCATGGCGCGGTGAGCCCGGAAACCGCCGCCGAAATGGTGGCCGGTGCGCTGAAAAACTCCAAGGCACTGATTGCATTGTCTATTACAGGAATCGCCGGGCCCACGGGTGGCTCACCTGGTAAGCCAGTGGGCACCGTATGCTTTGCCTGGTGTCGGGTTGGCGAAACGGCTGTTGCGGAAACCGCAGTTTTCGCCGGGGACCGCGAGGCAATCCGCCGTCAGGCGGTGCTGCATGCCCTGCATGGTCTGCTGCTACGACTCGACGCCAGTTAGCAAGCCCGCGCCAAATCCGGACAGCGCAAAAACTGTGCCATCCGTGACATAATTCACACAACTTCTGAGGAACGCATTCAATGGACGAGAACAAGAACAAGGCCCTCCAGGCCGCCCTGGCCCAGATCGAAAAGCAGTTCGGCAAGGGCTCCATCATGAAAATGGGCGAAGGCCTGGCGATCGACGACATCCAGACGGTTTCCACCGGCTCGCTCGGTCTCGATATCGCTTTGGGCATAGGCGGTCTGCCGCGCGGGCGGGTGGTCGAGGTCTATGGCCCGGAGTCGTCGGGCAAGACCACGCTGTGCCTGCACATCGTCGCCGAGATCCAGAAAGCCGGTGGCGTCGCCGCCTATATCGACGCGGAAAACGCCCTCGACCCCGGTTATGCGGCCAAGCTCGGCGTGAACGTGCCCGACCTGCTGATCTCGCAACCCGACACCGGCGAGCAGGGCCTGGAAATCACCGACATGCTGGTGCGCTCGGGCGGCGTCGATTGCATCGTCATCGACTCGGTCGCGGCGCTGACGCCACGCGCCGAAATCGAAGGCGAAATGGGCGACCAGTTGCCCGGCCTGCAGGCGCGACTGATGTCGCAGGCCCTGCGCAAGCTCACCGCCAACATCAAGCGCACCAACACCCTGGTCATCTTCATCAACCAGATCCGCATGAAGATCGGCGTCATGTTCGGCAACCCCGAGACCACCACCGGCGGCAACGCGCTGAAGTTTTACGCCTCGGTGCGCATGGACATCCGCCGCACCGGCGCCATCAAGAAGGGCGACGAAGTCATCGGCAACGAGACCAAGGTCAAGGTGGTCAAGAACAAGGTCGCACCGCCCTTCCGCGAAGCCCACTTCGACATCCTCTACGGCGAAGGCATTTCGCGCCAGGGCGAGATCGTCGAACTCGGGGTCGAACACAAGATCGTCGAGAAGTCCGGCGCCTGGTATGCCTACAAGGGCGAAAAGATCGGCCAGGGCAAGGACAACGCGCGCGAATTCCTGCGCGAGCATGCCGACATCGCCGTGGAAATCGAAAACCGCGTGCGCGAGGCGGTCGGCGTCGCGGCGCTGGGCACCCCCGAAGCGGCGAAGGGCAGCTAGGCGCGGCATCACCCGCCGAGGACACGCATCTTGTCGAACCGCAGTTGCCGCGCCTGTCGCGGGAAATACCATGTCGAATGAACTGCGCCAGCAGGCGATCAAGCTGCTGGCCCGGCGCGAACACACCCGCGTCGAGCTCGCCCGCAAGCTGGCCGGTCTCGGCACGCCGGAGGAAATCGCTGCGGTGCTGGCCGACATGGAAGCCTCGCAATTGCAATCCGACAACCGCACCGCGGAAAACTACCTGCGCAGCAATGCCTCGCGTTTGGGCGCCTCGCGTTTGCGCCACACCCTGAAAACCCGCGGTGTGGCGCCCGAAATGATCGAGGAGCAACTGGCGCAGGCCGACTTGCCCGACGAGATCGAGCGTGCCCGCGCCGCCTGGAGCCGCAAGTTTTCTGCTGCACCGGCCAACGCCAAGGAATGGGCGCGCCAGGCGCGTTTTCTGCAAAGCCGGGGGTTTGCCGGCGACATCGTGCGCAAACTGCTCAAGCAGCCACTGCCGGCCGAAGACGAATGAGGATCGACATCCCCGATCAGCTCCCTCTCGGCTACGACAGCGATGCTGCGCCGCCGCGCGCGGCGGTGCAAGCCACCGCCACGCTCTCGGCGCACAATCTGCGCAAGAAATACAAGTCGCGTACCGTGGTCACGGATGTCTCCTTCGAGGTCGCCGCCGGCGAGGTGGTGGGCCTGCTCGGACCCAATGGCGCCGGCAAGACCACCTGCTTCTACATGATCGTCGGCCTGGTCGCTGCCGACGGCGGCGAGATCCGCATCGAAAGCGGGGGCGAGAAACTGCGCCTGACCCACATGCCGATCCACCAGCGCGCCAAACTGGGATTGTCCTACCTGCCGCAGGAAAATTCGGTGTTCCGCAAACTGACGGTGTCCGAAAATGTACGCGCCGTGCTGGAACTGCAAGGTCTCGACGAGGGCGCGATGGATGAGCGGGAGGACATGCTGCTGCAGGAACTTCACATCACGCACATCCGCAAGAACCTCGCGGTGTCGCTCTCCGGCGGCGAGCGCCGCCGCGTCGAGATTGCCCGTGCATTGGCCACCAGCCCGCGTTTCATCCTGCTCGACGAACCCTTTGCCGGAGTCGATCCGATCGCCGTGATCGACATCCAGAAGATCATCCGCTACCTCAAGGAAAGCGGCATCGGCGTATTGATCACCGATCACAACGTGCGCGAAACCCTGGGCATCTGCGATCGCGCCACCATCATCAACGCCGGCGAAGTACTTGCCGCTGGACACCCGGCCGAGATAGTCGATAATGAAAGTGTACGTCGGGTGTATCTCGGCGAACACTTCAGAATGTAGCCACAAGAATAACAAGCGATGAGGCAAGGACTCCAGCTCAGGCTTTCGCAGCATCTGGCGCTTACACCGCAGTTGCAGCAGTCGATCCGGCTGTTGCAGTTGTCGACCCTGGAGCTGAACGCCGAAATCGATCAGGCCCTGCAGGAGAATCCGCTGCTCGAGCGCGATGAGCCCGGCGAGCCGGCCTTCAATCCTGCGGCCGACGCACTGGCGACACCGCAGACCATCTCCCCGACCACTGACAGCGACGAGCGTCAGGAGCCGCGGGGCGGCGACGACGAAGGCTGGGGCATGGACTTTTCCGGCAGCCATGGCCAGCGCGATCCCAACGATGACGACCTCGACAGCGGCGAATCCCAGTCCGCATCGATCTCCCTGCGCGAGCACCTGGGTGCACAGGTGGCGATGACCCCGCTGCCCGATCGCGAGCGGGCACTGGTCGGTTTCCTGATCGAGGCCCTCGACGACGACGGCTACCTGACCCAGCCGCTCGATGAACTGATCGACCTGCTGGTCGACAGCGACGACGAACTGCGCGAAGCCCTGCTCGAAGAACTCGGCATTGCCCTGCGCCACCTGCAAAATCTCGATCCGCCGGGGATTGGCGCGCGCAACGCACAGGAATGCCTGTCGCTGCAACTGAAATGCCTGCCGGACTCGGTCGCGCGCACGCTGGCGCTGGCCATCGTCGGCGGGCACCTCGAGCATCTGGCGGCGCACGACTTTGCCCGCATCAAGAAATCGCTGGCCTGCGACGACGACCAACTGCGTGTGGCGCAAACCCTGATCCGCTCGCTCAACCCGCGCCCCGGTGCGCAGTACGCACCGATCGAAACGCGCTACGTGGTGCCGGACGTCGCGGTCAGAAAACTGCACGGACAATGGGTCGTCAGCCTCAACCGCGATGCCATGCCGCGCCTGCGCATCAACCGCCTCTATGCCGATATCCTGCAGCGCCATCGCGGCGGCAACGGCTCCTCGAGCGGACTGGCCAGCCAGTTGCAGGAAGCCAAGTGGCTGATCAAGAACGTGCAGCAGCGCTTCGACACCATCCTGCGCGTGTCGCAAGCCATCGTCGATCGCCAGCGCGCCTTCTTCGACCATGGCGAGGTGGCGATGCGACCGCTGACCCTGCGCGAAATCGCGGAAACCGTGAAGCTGCACGAGTCGACCATTTCCCGCGTGACGACCCAGAAATACCTGGCGAGTCCGCGCGGCGTCTATGAACTCAAATACTTTTTTGGCAGCCACGTCGCCACCGATACCGGCGGCGCGGCCTCCTCAACCGCAATACGGGCACTGATCAAGCAATTGGTCGGTGCCGAGGACGGCAAAAAGCCGCTCTCGGACGCCCGTCTTGCGGAAATCCTCGGCGAGCAGGGCATCGTCGTGGCACGTCGCACCGTAGCGAAGTACCGCGAACTGCTCAACATCCCGCCGGTCACCCTCAGGAAGGTCCTCTGAGAAAACACCTCTGACAAGGAGACATCATGAATCTCAACATCACCGGCCACCACATTGAAGTCACTCCGGCCATTCGCGAATACGTCACGGGCAAACTTGATCGCGTATTGCGGCACTTTGACCAGGTCACCAGTTCGCACGTCATCCTGTCGGTTGAAAAACTGCAACAGAAGGCTGAAGTCACGCTGCACGTCAAGGGCAAGGACATTTTTGCCGATGCCGTCGACAACGATCTCTACGCCGCCATCGACCTGGTCGCCGACAAGCTCGATCGCCAGGTGGTCAAGCACAAGGAAAAAGTCTCCAACCACAATCACGACAAGCGCCAGGCCGCCGAATAGGCCCGCCAGCGGAGTCGGTGCGGCAGGCGCGTGTTGGGTTTATACTGCGCGCCGCCGCGAGCTCCGCTCGTTTGCAGCTCATTTGCCGAATTGCAACCACCATGAACCAGATCGCCAGCCTGCTGCCACTCGACAACGTGGTGGCCAATCTCGACGCCAGCAGCAAAAAGCGCGTATTCGAGCAGGTTGGCATTCTTTTCGAGAATCACCAGGGCCTCGCCCGCAGCACGGTCTACGACGCCCTGTTCGCGCGCGAAAAGCTCGGCTCGACCGGCCTCGGCCAGGGCATCGCGATTCCCCACGGCCGCATCAAGGGACTCAAGGCGCCGGTCGGCGCGTTTGTCCGCCTGGCCGCGCCGGTGCAGTTCGACGCACCCGACGGCAAGCCGGTCAGCCTGGTGTTCGTGCTGCTGGTGCCGGAGGCCGCCAATGAACACCATCTGCAACTGCTCTCCGAACTGGCGCAGATGTTCTCCGACAAGAGCTTTCGCGACCAGCTCGGCGCCGCACCGGATGCCGCGGCCTTGCACGGCCTTTTCGCCAATTGGCACGCCAGCTAGTCGTCTCCCAGCTGTTTGAGCGCAACCGCGAGCGGCTCCAGCTCTCGTGGGTCAGCGGCGCCATGACGCGGGCGATCTGCACCACCGAACATGTCGTGTCGCCCGCGGACCTGATCGGCCACCTCAACCTGATGCACCCGGAACGGGTACAGGTGGTCGGCGCACCGGAAATCGCCTGGTCGGCGCGGCAGACCCCGGAAAAGCTGGCGCACCACATGGAGGAGATTTTCGCCGCCCGGCCGCCGGCCGTCATCGTCGCCGACGGCTGCGAGATCACCGAGTTCATGCGCCAGGGCTGCGAAGCCTCGGGCACGCCGCTGCTGCAGACTCCGCTGTCATCGGCCTTCGTCATCGATACCCTGCGCACCTTCGTCTCGCGCCAGTTGGCTGAAACCGGCACGCTGCATGGCGTCTTCCTCGACGTGCTGGGCATGGGCGTGCTGATCACCGGCGACTCCGGCGTCGGCAAGAGCGAACTCGGGCTCGAGCTGATTTCGCGCGGCCACGGCCTGGTCGCCGACGACGTGGTCGACGTCTCGCGCATCGGCTCGGACACGCTGGAAGGCCGCTGCCCGGAACTGCTCAAGGACTTCCTCGAAGTGCGCGGACTGGGCCTGCTCAACATCCGCACCGTGTTCGGCGAAACCGCCTGCCGGCGCAAGATGCGCCTCAAACTCATCGTCCATCTGCAAAAGCCGACGCCGGGCGTGCCCGAAGCCGCACGCCTGCCGCTCGACGCGCAAACCGAGACGATCCTCGGCGTGCCGATCCGCCGCGTCACGCTGCCGGTCGCCGCCGGCCGCAACCTCGCGGTACTGCTGGAAGCCGCGGTGCGCGCCACGGTGCTGAAACTGCGCGGCATCGACAGCATGCAGGAATTCATCGATCGCCAGGAAGCGGCCCTGCGCGCCGACCATGGCGGCGACGGCGTCAACTAGCCGGATCCTGCGGCGTTAAGTAGGGACGGCAGAAATCCATTCCGGCCGTCCATCCACCGAGGAGACTCACAATGCACAAGCTGATTGCGCTGGCCCTATCCACCCTGTTCGCCGCCAACGTGGCGCTGGCGCAGACCGCCGCTCCCGCCAAGCCGGCGACGCCGGCCGCTGCGCCGGCCGAAGCCGCC
>JALHPU010000068.1 GCA_022842325.1 Sulfuritalea sp.
CGCCCTTCTTCGGCGGAATGCTGACGTTCTGGCTGACGAAGTCGAAATCGACCAGCGCCTTGTTGTACCAGCCGTCCTTGGGTTGAATTGCCGCTGCATCGGCAGCGTAGGCCGCCGTCGGCGATGATAGCGGCGTAGCGGCCAGGCCGGCCATGACGGCCGCACACAGAGCGAGTCGAAGAGTCTTCATGCGGTCTCCTGCAGCCAGTGGATTTCGGTCAATTCGTTCTGCTTCCCGGGCGAACGTCCTTGCCCACCTTGATCTGGTAAATGCCATGGCAGGCGTTGCATTTCTGCAGCATTTCGGCGACCTGCGATATGGTGTGCTTCGGATCGCCCAGGCTTTCCGCGTCAAGGGCGATCAGGTCGAAGCTGGTGTGCACGCCGCCGGCGAGCACCTTGAACTCCTCCGGCAACTTGGCCACGGTGACTGGTGGAATCTCGTTGGCAGCGCCGCTGCCCATGGTGCGGGCGGCACGGGCGACCTCCTTCATGTCCTCGCGCGGCAGGGCATCCGTTATAGTCTGCAGTACGGCGAGAAAGTTTCGCATTTCCTCGAGCACGAGATGGCGTTCCGCGTCGAGCAGGACTAGCGGCGCGCGCTGGTCGGCGGCGGGTTTGGCGGTCTTTGCCGGGCCGGCGGCAAGCGCCAGGCCAGCCATGCAGAGAGCGCCGACGAGGGCCGCGGCGAATTTGTGATGTCTTGGTTTCATGTAATTGAATGTCTCCAGGTCAGGCGATCGTCGCTTCGGAGCGAGCTTTCTCGCCCTTGTTGTCCTCCCAGGCGATCACCAGCCTGTCGCCTGCCTTGGCGCCCTTGACGCGGAAGCCGAGCAGGGGGTTTTTTGAGATCGCCGGACCCAGTTGCGCCACCAGCACCGGCTTGTCGTTCACCGTGGCGGTCACGTTCTGGATGAAATGGGCCGGATAGGCCTGGCCGGTGCGCGGATCCTTGCGCTGACCGGTTTCCATCGGGTGGATCATCAGCACGACGATTTGCGCGGATCCGTCCACCAGCTTGGTGCGGATTTTCATGGGTTCTGCCATTTGATGCTCCTTGTCTGTTCAGCCGCCGCAGCCGCCGATGGTCACCTTGATCTCGCGGCTGGCGATGTAGCTCTTGCCTCCCGCCTTCACTACGACCTTGATCACGGAGGTCTGGCCCATCTTGAAACGGGTGTTGATGTAAGCCTCGGCGCCATTCGTGAGATCGATGTAGGCCATCAGGGGAAAGGGATTTTTTTCGGCCAGCAGGGCGAGGGATTCCGCGCCCGCGATGCGGCTCGTCACCTCGATCGGCACGACGGCGCCGTTCTCCGCGATGTCCGGCGCCTTGATGAGGATTTCGGCACTTTCCGCCGCGCCCGCCGCCCCGATGTTCTTCAGCGCGTCCGCCATGGCCTTGGCCTCGAATGCTGCCTTGTTCCAGTCGGCGGCGAACACCCGGGTCGGGCGCAGCAGTCCCGCCGCCAGGGCGACTGCGAGCACCCCGCTGGCGCTACCGCCCTTCAAAATCAACCTGCGTATCTGATCCACAATTTCACTCCAGGAGAATGTCTCGGACTAACGTGCCGAGGGAACCGAGACCGGGTAGCCGTTGGACAGCACGGTCATGAAGACTTCGAGATCCACGAAAGCCGGATCGCCGGGCTTGATCTGCGCGGTACGCATCTGGCCCAGGCAGCGGGCGAAGCGTTCCTGGATCGATTCCAGGGCGCCGACCGGCGTGCGGTAGGTCGGATAGTGCGCAGCGTCGGCGAAGGGCGTGGTCGGCGTCTCGCCGCGCAGCTTGTGACCCATGATGCTGCCCGGCACATGACACGAGGCGCAGGCGAAATTGAGCTGGCCGGTCTTCGCGTAGAACAGCTTTTCGCCGCGGCGATAGGCCTCCATCACCTTGCCGTCGCCAATGTTCACCCGGATCGGCGTGCCGGCACTGAGCGACTTGAAATACACGGCAATCTTGTTGTTGGGCGGCGTACCCTGCCGGATGTCCTCGTTGAGCACGGTCTTCGCGCAATGCTCGATGCGGCTTTCCACGGTGACGATGCGGCCGAGGGCCGCGTCATGCTTCGGGTAAGCCGCGGCCAGCCCGTCGAGCTTTGCGCCACCCTCCGCCAGGCAGGAGACAAACGCCGGACTACGCTTGGCGAACTTCGCCACCATCGCCTCGCCTTCGTCCACCGCGAGGTGGCCCGGATGCAGGTCGATGCGATCGAGGTCCATGAATTTCCAGTTGAGCTTCCACTGTTCATTCGGATCGCCGACCCATTTGGCGTTGCGTTCGACCTCTTCCTCGTTGCGCCAGTACGGCAGGGTGTCGCTGAAGCCGATGTCTCCGTTCACTCCTTGGGCCGGATCGATGCGGGCTTGCGGGTAGTGCTCGCGGTATGGCTCGTCGCCGGCGGCGATGACCGTCGCCACGGCACCGAACGAGGCCACGACGGCGAGCGCGAGTGCGTGAATCTTCAGTCGCATGGTCGCGGCCCTCACTTGGAAGCCTGGAGAAACGCGACGATGTCGCGGATATCCGGGTCGCTCAGGATTTCGTTGGTGCCGAAGGGTGGCATCAGCGTTTCGGGATTGCGTGTGCGCATGTCGTGGATTGCCGTGTAGGTTTCCGCGTCGCTGCGCCCCGCGTTGCCGTAGTGGCTCAGATCCGGCCCGCGTGTGCCCGGTTGGGCGCCGCCTTTCATGACATGGCAGGCCAGGCAGTTGCCCTTGTCGCGGGCCTGGGCGATCTGCCGGCCTTTCTCGGCGTTACCGTTGAGGGTGCCCTCGAGCGTCTTCGTTTGCGGCTTGCGCGTAGCGATCTTGCCGCAGGCCAGGGTATAACTCAGACACGGATAGGCGGAGTAGTCGGCCGGCGCCTGGGCGCCCGCCGACATGGCCAGCAGCGGGCCCAGGATGATGGTCACGACAGCAGATGCCGTTTTCACCGTTATGCCCCGACTCAGAACTGATGCGTCAGTTGCAGGCCGTAGCGCGCGCCGACCGCGTTGACTACGATCTGCGAGTTGGCCTCGTTGATCGCGTTGGCATTCGGGTTGGGCGCTTTGGCGTCGCGTGGCTCCAGGTTGAAGGTCACGCGCGTCGCCGGCGTCAGGTAGTAGTTCACCGCGAAGGTGAGCTGTTTGATGACGCGCTTGTCGCTGGCCCCCCAGGTGGCGGTGCCGATGGTGGCATAGAGGACGTCATGCTGGGCATAGCGGACGCCAAAGTTCCACTTGTCGTTGAGGTAGTAGCCGTAGTCGAGCGTGAGGCCGCGTGCCTTGTTGCCCTTCTCGGCAGCGATCTGGATCTGGCCGCCGAAGGCCTCGTCGACCACGTTGCCGGTCGGCGTGTAGAAGATCATGCCGTCGGCGTACATCAGGTCGAGGCCGAGGCGGTGTGTCCCGCGCCCCTCGCCGAAGATCTCGCCGAGCGCCTTGACGCCGCCGCCGTAACGCGTGAAATCAAAGTCCCGGCTTAGCGTGCCGGAAGCGTCGACCTCGAAATTGCGCGTGCCACCCTGGTGATAGACGTAGCCCTTGATGCCGTGCTTGTTGGGCCCCTTGCCGCCGGGCAGGTCATACTCGGTCGAAAAGTAGAGGTTGAGATCCTTCTCGCTGTTGTAGTCCTTGATCTTGTGGATGCCGCTGCCGTTGCCGACCATGACGGCATAAGTGCTGGTCCATTTGCCGGACTTGAAGGCATCGAAGAACTGGAAGCCCCAGTCGCGCCCGGCGTCGCTGTCATAGCCGGCCTTGGCCGCAGGAGCGTAGCCCTGGCCGGCAATCACGGCCGTGCCCTTGGCGTTCACTTTGGAAAATTTCTCGATCTGTACGCGGGCAATGAAGTCGGTCGGCCACATGTAGCTGTTGCTGTCGATGGCCTGGTACATCTCCTCCGGCCCGGGTTTGCGCATCAGGCCGGCGCGGACGCGGACGCCGGGAATGTAGCTGAAAGTCATCGTTGCGTCGGTGAGGCTGACCGTGCGCGCGCGGCTCGTATCGAGGGGACTGTAGTTGGCGGCATTCATGCCGGCGTTGGCCATCACGAAGTAGTTGATCTTGCCTGGGATCAGGTTGCCGCGCAGGCCGATGGCCAGGTTGTCCAGGTTGAAGTCGGACTGTTTGTCGTGGAATTCCGGCCCGACCCGGCACATGGCGTTGTAAGAACCATTCAAGAGCGCAAAATTATTTGGCCCGACGGCTCTCATGCCCTCCAGCTTGTCGCAGCCGTAGTAGTTCGTATATGAAGCCTGCACCACGCCGAAGACCTTGTGCGTGGTGGTGGGCGGCTCCATCGCCTGCGCCATAACCCAATCCGCGGCGGCCGCTTGCCCGGACGTACCCAGCGTCGCGGACACCGCGGCGGCCAACACCAACAACTTCCCATTATTTGCCATGAATCTTCTCCTCCCCGAGACGATGCCTGAACGAAAATTTTTGTCGTTACCATCCGCCCGACACGGGTGGATGGCGACGCCTGCCGGCTATATTGCTGACTGGATTTACTCGACGATGTAGGGTGAGTCACCCTTGCCGAACCGGAACAGGTTGTGGCAGCTCGAGCAGCCGCTCAGCACCTTGCCCATTTCGGCGCCGGCGCTGACGAAGTCCTTCTTGAGCGCCATCTCGGCCACGCGCTCGAGACCGCCTTCGACCTGTTCGTTGATCTTCGGCAGTGTAGCGAGCGAGTCGACGTTGATCTGCTCAAGCTTCACATAGGCCATCAGGTGCCCTTTCGGCCAGCGGTGGCGGGAGGCGCGAACCGCGCAGTCGGCAGCCATCTCGCCGTTCTCCACCATCAGTCCGGCCGTGGTGCACTGGACATCGGAGAGCAGTTCCATCATCACCTGGCGCGCCGTGGCGTCTTCGCTATAGCGGGTATGCTTGGCCGTCATCTTCTTGAATTGCTGCACGAACTCCGGCGGCAGCTTCTTGATCTGGGCCTGGAATTCCGGGCTCATCTTGTACTGGCGCGGCGCATCGGCCGAGGTCTTCTCGATGCTGGGGTACTTGTGGCCGTTGGCTGACGCCTTGGCTTCGTCCGCGGCCGCCGGAAAGGCGGCTGCGGCACCGAGCACGGCAACAGCCGTCAGGGTGGAAACAAACTTGTGCTTCATGGACATGGTTTTCTCCTTAGTGAATTGGTGTGCAGCAGGTCATCCGCGGCTATTCGAACGTCGCGTCGCCTTGAACAAGTTGTTTAATCGCTTACGCCGACAGTCACGCTCATCACGCCGATGAGGTCGCCGGCTTCCAGTCCGTCCTTCTCGAAACCGAGCATGTCGGGCTCACCTTTGGGCTTGCCATGGCAGCCCAGGCAGGCCGGAATCAGGCGGATCGGTTCCATGTGGCGGTACACCTCCTGCTTGCCCCATTTGGCGAAGCTCGTCAGGGGCGTGTTTTCGCCATGGCCGGCCTTGACGTAATGCTCCAGCGCATTGCGTTCGGTGTCGTCGGGCGCGTTCATCGGGCTGCGGTAGGCGCGCCCCGGCTGCTTGATGATGATGCCGGTACGGGCCGCAAATACCTGACCCATTTCGCGCTCCCATTTGGCCGGCAGGAAGTTCTTCCAGCCCACGCCCTTGGTGTTGATGCGCTCCTGGTTGTTGTCCATCACCTGGCGGCCGGCCCAGAAGAGTTTCTCGAAGATCTTCTTCTGGTTGGGCGAGGCGTCGATCAAGTCGGGCTCGACGGCGGACCGCCACTGGCTTTCGAGAGCCCCGCCGGAAAGCCCCTTGTCGCCGAGCGCGGGATCGACAATTTTGCCGGCGTAGGCAAAAATGATCATGCGCGCAGCCATCACCGCTCGGGCGAGCTTTTCCGCCGTCGCCCTGGCTTCGGCCCGCGGGACTTTCTCCATGAAGAAGGACTCCGCAAAGCCGCCCTTGGCCCGTGCGCCGATCTGCTCGGCATTCGCCTGTGCAGTTAGCAGCATGAGTGCGGCGAGCGCCGCGACACGTCCGATCATCATCTCTCCCTCGCTTGTGTTATGTTTTCCGCAAGATTAGGGAGGAGCGGTTTCCGACGTGTTGCATGGAGGCCGCAGGTGTTACAAGTTGTTACAAGGGGCCTCGAAGCCATGGCTGAATGCCGCGGACGCATACTGGTGGTGGATGACGACGAAGGCTTGCGCACGCTGCTGGTGCGCTATCTTTCCGACAATGGTTACGAGGCCGCGGGTGTCGGCGACGGTACGGCGATGAAGCGCCACCTGGCCACCCACGCGGTGGATCTGCTGCTACTCGATGTCATGCTGCCGGGCGAGGACGGCTTGTCGCTGGCCCGTTCGCTCAGCGGGCCCGGTACCCCCTCGATCATCATGCTGTCGGCGCGCGGCGAAGAAGTCGACCGCATCGTCGGCCTCGAGGTCGGGGCGGACGATTACCTGCCCAAGCCTTTCAGCCACCGCGAGTTGCTGGCACGCATTGCGGCGGTTCTGCGCCGCCGGCAGCCTGTGAAGGAAAAAGGCCGCTTGCGCCACTTCGGCCCGTTCGAGGTCGATCTCGAGGCACGCCGCCTGACAAGCAACGGCAAGGAAATCGAGATATCGGGCGCAGAGTTTTCCCTGCTCAAGATATTGCTTGAGCATCCGGACCGCGTGCTTAGCCGCGATGCCCTGGTCGATCTGCTCAAAGGCTACGAGCGGGGGCCCTTCGACCGCATGGTCGATGTGCGCGTCACGCGACTACGCCGCAAGATCGAGCCCGACCCGGCCCATCCGGTGTATCTGCGCACGGTCTGGGGCGAGGGCTATCTCTTTTCGCCCGGCGGAGGCACTGGCCAGGCATGATCGCCCCCCGCACGCTATTCGGTCGCACCGCGCTGGTGATCACGCTGGTGTCTTTCGCTTTCCAGATGTTCACCATCGCCGTCATCACTTACTTCGCCCTGGTGCCGCTGGGTCGCCACGCCACCAATGACCTTGCCGCGCTGATGGTAGACACGGCCGAGTCATGGGAAACCGAACCGGTCGCCGAGCGGGTTTGGCTGCAGGAGCGCATCAGCCGCGTCCACCGCCTGCAGGTGCAGGATCCACCCGGCGAGGTGATCGACTTCACCCGGCAGCTTCCCTATTTCCAGTTGCTCGAATCTGCCTTGAGCGTCCGTACCGGCGAACGCATCGAGCTGCGCACCAGTCGCGCCGAGGACGACGAGCAATGGTACTGGGCGGATCTGCCCGCAGCTGGGGCGAGGGTGCGTGTCGGCTTTCCGGCCAGCCGCGTCGACGTGCAGCCCTGGCTCGCGATGCTGCTGATCCTGTCGGTAGGGACGGTCGTCACGCTGATCACCTCGACCTGGCTGGCGCGCTGGCTGATCGCACCGCTGTCGCGCCTGTCCGCCGCGACCCAACACATCGGCAAGGGCCAGCGCGGCGAACCCTTGCCGGAATCCGGTCCCATCGAGCTCGCCACCCTGGCCCGCGAGTTCAACCGCATGGGGGAACAGGTCGAGGAGTTGCTGACCAACCGCACCACGCTGCTGGCGGGCATTTCGCACGACCTGCGCACGCCGCTGGCGCGCATCCAGCTGGCGCTGGGAATGATCTCGGAACGATTCGACCAGGAACTGCTCGAGCACGTGCTGCGCGACGTCGAGGGCATGAACCAGCTGATCGCCCGCTGTCTGGAAGTCAGCCGGGATTTCGTCGAAAAGGAATCGGTGGAACTCGATCTGTGCGAGCTGCTGGCCGAGGTCGCCATGGAATTTTCGCGCCGGGGTGCCGAGATCCGCGGGCACAAGGGTCCCGATTGCCACCTGCGGGTACGCCCCCTGGCGCTCAAGCGCATCCTTTCCAACCTGGTCGACAACGCGCAGCGTTACGGCGAGGGACAAGCCATCGATATCGATTACCGCGTCGCCGACGGCCTGGTCGAGATCTGCATCCTGGATCGCGGACCGGGCATTCCGGAACAGGAACGGGAAGCCGTGTTCCGTCCCTTCTACCGGCTGGAGCCGTCGCGCAGCAGCAGCACCGGCGGCAGCGGGCTGGGCCTGGCCATCGTGCGCCAGATCGCCTCGGCCAATGGCTGGACGGTCGAACTGCGGCCGCGCGAGGGAGGCGGTACTGCCGCTTGCGTTCGCGTGCCGCTCGAGGAAAACACGGTCGCAGCGGCGGCCTGATCGCGGCCTTGCCGTGCCCGGCGCCGTATCGCCAGCGCCGACTCCTGTTGCGGGCAACGTACCGGGTTCTGGTTAATCTCAGGTTAATGTTGGCTGCCTATACTGCCTGCATGTCCTGTTCAAGAGCAACCGGTATGCGCCGACTATTCTCCATTCTGCTGTTTCTGCCATCCCTGTTCGCCGCAGCCGAAGACATCAAACTCTCTCCCGCGCAAGCCTTGCAAGCGGGCATTCTGACGGCGACGCTGGCTGAGCAGAAATCTGCCGCGAGCTTGCGCCTGCCGGCTCAGGTCGTGGTTCCCCCGGCGCAGATCGAGGTGATTGCCGCCGCCGTGCCGGCCATGGTCGCCGCCGTGAAGGTCGCCTACGGCGAGACGGTGAAGAAGGGGCAGCCGCTGTTGCGCCTGCAGGGTGGGACTTTGCTTGAATTACAGCGCGACCACCTGGGTGCGAGCGCGCAGGCGCAACTGGCGGCGGAGAATCGTCGCCGCGACGAAGCGCTGTTTGCCGATGGCATCATTGCGCAAAGCCGTCTGTCGGCGACGCTGGCGGCCGAGCGCCAGGCGGCGGCGCTGGCGGCCGAGAAGCGGCGCGCGATGCAGTTGGCCGGCATGGTCGGGCCGGCGAAGGAAGTCTCCGGCATCGCCGAACTGCGCGCGCCCTTCGACGGCGTGGTACTCGAGGCCAACGTCCAGCCCGGACAGCGGGTCGACGCCATGACGCCATTGCTCAAGCTCGGCCGCCTGGCGCCGCTGTGGCTCGAAATTCAGGCTGCGCCAGCGCAGGCGGCAGGCATTGCCGCGGGCGATGCGGTGAGCATTGCCGGCTGCACGCCGAGCGGGCGGGTTACCCTGATCGCACCGCAAATGCAGGCGGCCAGCCAGTCGTTGCTGATTCGCGCCGAACTGCGCCAGCCGGACGGCTGCATTCGGCCCTTCCAGTATGTGCAGGCGGAAATCCGCTCCGCGCGCAAGCCGGACGAGAAAACCTGGCGCCTGCCCGCCGCCGCCCTGGTCCGCCATGAAGGAAAGGTCTGGATCTTCGTCGAGGTCGCCGGCGGCTTTCGTCCGGTCGCGGTCAGGCTGCTCGACGAAACCCCAGACACGGCCTTGCTCACGGCAGATCTTGCCGGCGAAACCCGCTTTGCGGTCAAGGGCGCATCGACGCTGAAGGCAGCCTGGCTGGGCCTCGGCGGAGGCAACTAAATGGCCCCCCACGCTCGCAAAACCGGCTCGCTGCCCCCCACCGGGGGGCGTATGCCTCCTTGGGGCGGCCCTGCGGAGGCATAAGATGTTGCAGAAACTCGTCGAATTTGCGCTGACCCAGCGCCTGCTGGTGCTGATCGCCACTCTGCTGCTGATCGGCGCCGGCGCTTATGCCGTGCGCGGTTTGCCGATCGACGCCTATCCCGATGTGTCGTCGACCCAGGTCAAGATCATCGTCAAGGCGCCGGGCATGACGCCGGAGGAAGTCGAGGCGCGTGTCGTCACGCCGATCGAGCTGGAAATGCTCGGCATCCCCAAGCAACGCAGCCTGCGCGCCGTGGCCAAGTACGCGATCGCCGACATCACGCTCGACTTCGAGGACAGCGCCGACATCTACTGGGCGCGCCAGCAGGTGTCCGAGCGGCTGGCCAGTGCCATGAAGGATTTTCCGGCCGAGGTTTCCGGCGGCCTGGCGCCGATTACCACGCCGCTGGGCGAGATGCTGATGTTCACCATCGAGGGCGATCTGTCGCTGAGCGAGAAGCGCAGCCTGCTCGACTGGGTGATCCGGCCGCAACTGCGCACGCTGCCGGGCGTCGCCGACGTCAATGCCCTGGGCGGCCATGTGCGCAGCTTCGAGGTGGTGCCCAACCTGCTGGCGCTCAAGGCGCGCGGCCTGACGCTGGCCGACTTGCGCACCGCGCTCGAGGCCAACAATCGCAACGACGGTGCCGGGCGTCTGACGGAGGGCGAGGAATCGCTGCTGGTACGCGTCGAGGGCAGCGTCAAGACGCTCGACGACCTGCGTGCGATCCTGGTGCCCGATCCGCCCGGTTCGCATCCGTCCGGCTTCACCCCCCATGTCACCCGCGTCGGCGACGTGGCCGAGGTGCGCATCGGCAGCCTGACCCGCTACGGCTTCGTCACCCAAGGTGGCAGGCAGGAAGCGGTCGAAGGTCTGGTGCTCGGCCTGCGCGGCGCCAACGCGCGCACGGTGGTCGAGGGCGTGCGGGCGAAGCTGGCCGAAATCGCAGCTTCGCTGCCGCCCGGTGTGACGACGAAGATTTTCTACGATCGCGGCGCACTGGTCGACCGCGCCATCGGCACCGTCACCCGCGCGCTGGCCGAGGCCATCGTGCTGGTCGTGATCCTGCTGCTGGCCTTCCTCGGCAATTTGCGCGCGGCAATTGCCGTGGCTTGCGTGCTGCCGCTGGCGGCGCTGGTGACCTTCATCCTGATGAGCGTGTTCGGCATGTCGGCCAACCTGATGAGCCTGGGCGGGCTGGCGATTGCCATCGGGATGCTGGTGGACGCCGCCGTGGTGGTGGTGGAGAACGTCGAAAGCCAGCTTGCCGATCCGGCCGGCGCCAGGCTGCCCTTCCTGCATCGCATCTATCGCGCGGTGCGCGAGGTGACCGAGCCGGTGGTGTCCGGCATGGCCATCATCGTCATCGTCTTCCTGCCGCTGCTGACCCTGCAGGGGCTGGAAGGCAAGCTTTTCGTGCCGGTCGCGCTGACCATCATCTTTGCGCTGTCCGGCTCCTTGCTGTTGTCATTGACCGTGATTCCGGTGCTGAGCTCCTACCTGCTCAAACCCACTGCCGGGCATCACGAACCCTGGCTGCCGCGGCACGCGACACGGCTCTACGAGCCCGTGTTGCGCTGGAGTCTGGCCAATGCGCGCAAGGTGATCATGCTTGCGCTGGCGGCGCTGGCTGCCACCATCGCCGCCTTCTTTCTGCTCGGCAAGACCTTCATGCCGACCATGGATGAGGGCGACATCCTGATGCAGCTGGCCAAGCTGCCTTCGATCAGCCTGGAGCAGAGTGCGCGGACGGACCTCGCGGTGCAGAAGGCACTGCTGGAAAGGATTCCGGAGATCAGGGACATCGTCGCCCGCACCGGCTCGGATGAGCTGGGCCTCGATCCGATGGGGCTCAACGAGACCGACAGCTTCCTGGTACTCGCACCGCGCAAGGAATGGCGCCAGGCCGACAAGGAGTGGCTGACCAACGAGATTCGCAAGGTGCTCGCCGATTTTCCCGGCATGGACATCGCCTTCACCCAGCCGATCGAGATGCGCGTGTCCGAAATGCTGACGGGAACCCGCGGCGATCTGGCGATCAAGGTCTTCGGCACCGATCTGGGCGAACTCAACGTGCTGGCCGAGAAGATCGCCGGGCTGCTAAAGACTGTTTCCGGTGCGCAGGACGTGCTGACCGTCAAGAACGAAGGGGTGCAATATTTTACGGTCGAGGTCGACCGCCTGATGGCCGGCCGCGTCGGACTCTCCATCGAGGACATCGCCGGCGCGCTGCGCGCGCAGGTGGAGGGCCAGTCGCTCGGGCTGGTGCTCGAAGGCGGCCGCCGCACGCCGCTGGTGATCCGCGGCAGCGACGAGATGCGCATGTCGCCGGCATTGTTCGGCGGTGTGCACCTGGCGCTGGCGAACGGGCAGACCGTGCCGCTTTCGTCGGTGGCCACGCTCAAACGCCTCGCCGGTCCGGTCAAGGTGGACCACGAAAACGCCGCGCGTCTGGTGGTGATCCAGGCCAATGTGACGGGCCGCGATCTGGTCGGCTTTGTCGAAGAAGCCAAGGCGAAGGTGGCCGCCGAGGTGAAGCTGCCAGCCGGTTATCGTCTGGCCTGGGGCGGGCAATTCGAGAACCAGCAACGTGCCGCGAAGCGTCTGATGCTGGTGGTGCCGGTGGCGCTGGCGCTGATCTTCCACATCCTGTTCACTACCTTCGGCTCGGTGCGCCAGGCGGCGATGGTCTTCGTCAATATTCCGTTTGCCCTGATCGGCGGCGTGTTCGCGTTGCTGCTTGCCGGCGAATACCTGTCGGTGCCGGCCTCGGTAGGCTTCATCGCGCTGCTCGGCATCGCCGTGCTCAATGGCCTGGTGCTGATTTCCCATTTCAACCAGTTGCGCGAGCAGGGCATGCCGCTGGCGCGGGTGGTGATCGAAGGTTCCAAGCGCCGCCTGCGACCGGTGCTGATGACTGCCAGCATCGCTGCCTTCGGTCTGGTACCGCTGCTGTTTGCCAGCGGGCCGGGCTCGGAAATTCAGCGGCCGCTGGCCATCGTCGTCATCGGCGGCCTGATCACCTCGACGCTGCTGACTCTGGTGATGCTGCCCATCCTCTATCAACGCTGGGGCAATGAAACATGAAAAAGCACCTCGACGCCTGCCTCACCCTGATCCTGCCCAAGGGGCTGGAAGCGCGCATCCTCGACAAGCTGCTGCAGCATCCGGAATGGGTCGGTCCCTTCAATACCCATCGCGTCGAAGGCCATGGCGATCCTGCCGGCATCGAGAGTCCGCGTGAGCAGGTGCGCGGTCGCGCCGAGCGGGTGCGCACCGAGATCCTGATGGATGCGCGCCATGTGGCGGAACTGCTGCAGGAATTGCGCCGCGAATTTCCCAGCCGGGACGTGGCGTGGTGGATCAGTCCCGTGCTCGATTCGGGAACCCTGGCATGAAGCGCCTATTGATCCTGTTGCTTTGGCCCCTGGCGGCGCTCGCCGGCGATGTGCCCGATCTGCCGACCGCGGCGCAGGTGGGCCAGGCGCTGCGCGCCCACCCGCTGGTGCGGGCAGCGAGTTATGGCGTGCAGGCCGAAGCAGCCAACCGCGACCGGCTGGCAGCCGGCCCCCACGAATTCGCGCTAAGGCTCGCCAGCCAGCAGCGGCGCGAGCGCCTGCTGGGCCAGAGCTATCGCGAGCATGAAATCGGCATTGAACGCGCCATCCGCCTGCCGGGCAAGGCGGCCAAGGATGCGGAACTGGGTGCCGTCGGCGTGGAACAGGCCCGCTTCGCACTGGGTGATGCCATGCATGAAAGCGCGCGGCTGTTGCTCAGCCGCTGGTTCGAGTGGCAGCGCGAAGCCGCGGCGGTGAAGGAGTGGGCGGCGCAGGTCGAGACCCTGCAGCGTCAGCACGAGGTGGTCGGCAAAAGAGTCGGCGCTGGCGATGCGGCGAAGCTGGAAGAACTGCTGTCCGGCGCGCAACTGGCGCAAGCGCAGGGCCAGCAGGCGCAGGCGGGCAACCGCCAGGAACGTGCTGCGCTCGAATTCGCCCAGCATTTCCCCGCCATTGCGCTACCGGCGCAATCGGCGAGTGAGGGACCGCCGGCGATCGGCGATTCGCCCGCGGTCTGGCGCGAGCGCATCCTGGCGCATAGCCATGAACTTGCCCTGGCCAGCGGCGGCGCCCGGCGCGGACGGCTTCTGGCGCAGCGGTTGGATGCCGAGCGCCTGCCCGATCCGACGCTTGGCCTCAGCTACGGCAGCGAGCGCGACGGTCAGGAACGCATCGTCGGTCTGCAGCTGACGATACCGTTGCCGGGCGGTGGGCGCGCCGCGTCGGCGCGGGCCGGGGCAGCCGAGGCCGAGGCC
>JALHPU010000069.1 GCA_022842325.1 Sulfuritalea sp.
CGCCTCCCGGCGGCGCGGGGCGCCGCCCGCGCTGCGTGGCGACCGCTGCGGGCGGCCGTGTTTCCTGTCGTCATTCATGTTTTTATGGCCAGTTTTGAGTGCTTGGGTTCAGTTCATTGCGCAGAGTCTAGGTCATCCGCGACCTGATCGAAGATATCGCCGCGGCGATCGATGAAGCGGATTTTCAGCGGCAGGCCGCGCGACGCGGCATCGGCGCCGGTGCGCAGCCACAGTTCGATGGTGTCGTTGCTGCTGCGGGTGCGCACGTGCAGGGCGCGGCGTTCGCCGCCGGGCAGCGTCAGCGTGACCTCGCCGAGGACTTCGAGGCGAAAGATTTCCAGCTTGCGCCCGGTGGCGATCGGCATCTCGACCACCCCGCTCTGCGGCGCCAGCAGCACCAGCTGGTAGTACATCGAGAGCATGTCCTGGGTGCCGGCGACGATGCTGTCCTCGCGTGCCGCATAGCGCACGACGCGGCGCAACCAGTCGAAGTTCGCCGTGTCGATGCTGCCGGCGCGCTCGTGGCGGAACTCGCGCGGCCGCAGGCCGTCGGCGGTGACCTCGCCCTGGCTGCTCTGAAACACCTGCACCGGCTTGAACACCGCGGCCAGGCCGGTGGTCTCGGTCATGCTCTTGAGGCGATAGGTGAAGCCGTCGTGGTCCCAGCTATGCACGGCCTGGCCGATGACGAAACCGCCTTCGCCGCGCGTGATGACGTAGCGCATGCGCCCCCTGCCCGGCAGCGCAGTATTCGCCGGCTGCGGTGCGGGTGGCTCGATAGTCGGCGCTGGCGCCACGGCGGCAGGCGACGCAGCGACTGGTGACGCGACGGGCGGCGCCTCTGCCGCGGCGGGTGCCGCAGCGATCTCAGCCGGAGCTGCGGTCGCCACCACGGCTTGCGCCGCGGACTGCGGCCGCTGCCGGACCGGGGGCGGTTTCGGCGCCGCCTTGGCGACCGGCGCGGGGGCAGGTGCCGGTGTCGGCGGTGGCGCCAGCACCGCCTCGATGGTGGTCGTCGGCTCGGGTTCGTGGGTTCCTGGCAGCACCCAGCCCGGTCCGAGCAGCGCGGCGGCATGCAGCAGGGCCGAGGCTACCAGGGCAAAGGCAATCGGCATCTCGGTTCGGCGCCGGCGCGACTCGCTCAGTCGGCCCGGGGCACATGCAGGCTGCCGGCCACCGGCGTCTCGCCGCGCAGCTGGGTACGGCCAGCGACGAGCTGCAGGCGGCCTTCGAGAAACCAGCGCGCGACGCGCGGATACAGCCGGTGCTCCTCGACCAGCACGCGCGCGCCGAGGCTGGCCGCGTCGTCATCTGCCAGCACCGGCACCGCGGCCTGGGCGATGATCGGCCCGCCGTCGAGCGCCGGCGTGACGAAATGCACGCTGCAGCCGTGCAGCCTGACCCCGGCGGCAAGCGCCTGGGCGTGCGTCCTGACGCCGGGAAAGGCCGGCAGCAGCGAGGGATGGATATTCAGCAGACGGCCTTCGAAGCGGCGCACGAAACCGTCGCTGAGGATGCGCATGAAGCCGGCCAGCAGCACCAGGTCCGGCGCGTGGCGCTCGATCTCGGTCGCCAGCGCGGCATCGAAGTCCTCGCGCACGGCGAAGCCGCGATGGTCGATGCCCGAGGTGGCAATGCCGCGCGCGGCGGCCAGCGCCAGGCCGGCGGCGTCGGGCCGGTTGCTGATCACCGCGGCGCAGATGCCGGGCAGGCCGGCGTCGAGCAGCGACTCCATGTTGCTGCCGCGTCCGGAAATCAGTATGACGTAGCGCACGCTCAGGACGCCTTGGGCGCGAGGCGGTGGCGCAGCCAGGCGAGGAACAGCGGCGCCAGCGAGAGGCCGATGGTGCCGAAGATGATCAGCGACAGGTTGGACTTGACCCAGGGAATGTTGCCGAACCAGTAGCCGGCCAGGCACAGCGAGAAGACCCAGAGGAAGGCGCCGGCCAGGTCGAAGGCGAAATAGCGCGGATAGCTCATGTGGCCGACGCCGGCGACGAAGGGCGCGAAAGTACGCACGAAGGGCATGAAGCGCGCCACCAGCATGGTCTTGCCGCCGTGCACCTCGTAGTAGGCATGCGTCATGTCGAAGGCCTTGCGGTTGAAGTAGCGCGAACCCTCGCCCCAGGCCAGGATGCGCTTGCCGGCCCAGCGCCCGATCCAGTAGTTGGTGTTGTCGCCGAGGATCGCCGCCGAGAGCAGCACCGCGATCACGATGTTGATGTCGAAGCTGCCGCCGCTGGTGGCGGCCAGCGCTCCGGCGACGAACAGCAGCGAATCGCCGGGCAGGAAGGGGGTAACGACCAGGCCCGTTTCGCAAAAAACAATGGCGAAGAGGATCACGTAGATCCAGGTGCCGTACTGCGCCAGCAGCATGGCCAGGTACTTGTCCACGTGCAGGATGATGTCGATGAATTGGGCGAGAAGTTCCACTTGGCGGCGGTCGATAAGGAAAGGCGCGATTTTACCGGAAGCTATATGTCCCCGAACCCTTGGTGCGGGGACGGTATCCCGGCGATAATCGGTCCCCCATGGGAATCATCAAGCCGCTGCCGGACCTCCTGATCAGCCAGATAGCCGCCGGCGAGGTGGTCGAACGCCCCGCCTCGGTGCTCAAGGAACTGCTGGAAAACAGCCTCGATGCGGGCGCCACGAAGATCGACGTGCAACTCGAGGAAGGCGGCGTGCGCCTGATCCGCGTCGCCGACGACGGCAGCGGCATCGCCCCCGACGACCTGGCGCTGGCCCTGGCGCGCCACGCGACGAGCAAGATCGGCAGCCTCGACGACCTGGAGCGCGTCGCCAGCTACGGTTTCCGCGGCGAGGCGCTGGCCTCGATCGCCTCGGTCGCCCGCGTCAGCATCACCAGTAGGCATGCTTCGCAGGCCCATGCCTGGCGCTTGCGCAGCGATGCCGATGCGGTGGAACCCGCCGCGCTGGCCGCCGGCACGGTGATCGAAGTCGCCGACCTGTATTTCAACACCCCGGCGCGGCGCAAGTTCCTCAAGACCGAGGCCACCGAATTCGCCCATTGCGACGAGGTGTTGCGGCGCATGGCGCTGGCGCGGCCCGATGTGGCCTTCACCCTTTCGCATAATGCCAGCGCCAAACGCCGTCTCGCCGGCGCCGTCCCCGGGGATACCGCTGCGCATAACTTTGCCCGCCGTGCCCGCGAGATCATCGGCGACGATTTCTTCCCGCATGCGCGCCCACTCGACGCCAGCGCCGGGCCGCTGCGCCTGTCCGGCCTTGCCGCGCTGCCGGCCTATTCGCGCGCCGGGCGCGACGAGCAATATTTCTTCGTCAATGGCCGCTTCGTCCGCGACAAGCTGCTGACCCATGCCGCGCGCCAGGCCTGGGCCGACATCCTGCACGGGCAGCGGCACCCGGCCTACGTGCTGTTTCTCGAACTCGATCCGGCCGGGGTCGACGTCAATGTGCATCCGGCCAAGACCGAAGTGCGCTTCCGCGATGCGCGCGGCATTCACCAGTTCGTCTTCCACGCGCTGCAGCGCACGCTGGCGACGCCGCTGTCCGCGGCCGAGTCGGCTGCGCCGGCAGCCCCGGCGTATGCACCGCCGGCCTTCTCCTACGCGCGGCAGGCCGGCCTCGCGGTCGGCGAACCGGCGGCGCGGCCCTACCTGGAATTCGCCCGCGCCGCCTTCGAAGCGGCGGAACTCGGCGTCCCGCCAGCGCCGACTTCCATGGAAGCCGACCCAGGCGCCGCACCGCTCCTCGGCTATGCCGTCGCGCAGATCCACGGCGTCTACATCCTGGCGCAGAACGCCGCCGGCCTGGTGCTGGTGGACATGCACGCCGCGCACGAACGCATCCTCTACGAGCGCCTGAAGACCAGCCTCGACGCCGGACCGCCGGCGACGCAGGCGCTGCTGGTGCCGTTGGTACTGTCCGCCAGCGAAGCCGAAATGGCGACCGCCGAAGAGCAGGCCGCAGCGCTGGCCGAACTCGGCTTCGCCGTCGCCCCCGCCGGACCGCGCGAACTCGCCGTGCGCCGCCTGCCGGCGCTGCTGGCGGGCGGCAATGCGGTCGAGCTGGTGCGCTCGCTGCTGCGCGAACTGGCCGAGCATCCGGCCAGCCGCGTGGTCGAAACCCGGCGCAACGAACTGCTGGCGACCATGGCCTGCCACGGCGCAGTGCGCGCCCATCGCACGCTGGGCCTGACCGAAATGAACGCCCTGCTGCGCCAGATGGAGGAAACCGAGCGTGCCGACCAGTGCAACCACGGCCGGCCAACCTGGGTGCAGCTCTCGATGGCGGACCTCGATCGCATGTTCATGCGCGGGCGCTGATCCGACGTCAATGCCGAGTCATCTATCGAGCCCGAAGGGCGCAGCCGATCAGTCGCCCCCGCCCCCGGGGCGGGGCATGGGGGGTGGGGGGCCATCCTTGCTGCGACAGCAGGATGGCAGGCTACCGCCTGCCATCCTGCTGATCGGCCCGACGGCCAGCGGCAAGACGGCATTGGCCTTCGAACTGGCGACGCGCTTTCCCTGCGACATCATCAGCATCGATTCGGCACAGGTGTTTCGCGACATGAACATCGGCACCGCCAAGCCCGACGCAGCGACCCTGGCGCGCTTTCCGCACCGACTGATCGACCTGATCACGCCCGAACAACGCTACTCGGCCGCGCAATTCCGCAGCGATGCGCTGCGCGAAATGGCAGCGATCACGGCCGCCGGCCGCATCCCGCTGTTGGTCGGCGGCACCATGCTCTACGTCAAGGCGCTGCGCGAGGGGCTGGCCGAGTTGCCGCAGGCGGACCCGGCCGTGCGCGGGCAGATCGACGCGGAAGCCGCCGCGCAGGGCTGGCCGGCGCTGCACGCGGAACTCGCGCGCCACGATCCGGAGACGGCTGCCCGGCTCAAGCCCACCGACGCGCAACGCATCCAGCGCGCGCTCGAAGTCGTGCGCCTCAGCGGCCGCACCCTGGGCAGCTTCTTCGCCGAACAGGCCCCCAGCGCCCTGCCCTTCCGCATGCTCGCGCTGGCACTGGTGCCGGAAGACCGCAGCATCCTGCATCGGCGCATCGAACAGCGCTTCGACGCCATGCTCAACGCCGGGCTGGTCGAGGAAGTGCTCATGCTGCGCGAAAAGTACCGGCTCGACGACAGCCTGCCCTCGATGCGCTGCGTCGGCTATCGGCAGGTGTGGGAGATGCTCGAAGGCGAATTGCCGGCCAAGGAATTGCGCGAGCGCGGCATCTACGCCACGCGCCAGTTCGCCAAGCGACAGCTGACCTGGCTGCGGTCGATGGAAGGTCTGGACCTTATCGATCCGCTGTCAATGAGTGCAAGCGCGGCGGTAATGGCTGCCGTCGAAAAGCACTTGGGCTGAAAGTTATGCGCAGCGGTATCCCCGGGGACGGCGCCGGCAGCACGGCAGGCGGGGCAGTCGCGGCGCCGGCCCGCGCGCCGGGTGCAAGGTGGATGGCGGACTGAAGTCCGCCCTACAGTCCGCCCAAAAGTCCCCCGCGACTTGACTAGACCACGATGGCCTGCGCCTGGCCTTCCTCGCGGGTCTTGATCAGGCCGATGTGATACACCTGCTCGCCAGCCGCGGAAAGCAACTGCATGGCGGCGCCGGCGTCGGCTTCGGCGACGATCACCACCATGCCGATGCCGCAGTTGAAGACACGATGCATCTCGGCGTCGGCCACCTGGCCTTCCGTCTGCAGCCACTTGAACAGCGGCGGCAGGGGCCACTCGCTGCGCTCGATGACCGCGGTCAGGTGCTCTGGCAGCACCCGTGGAATGTTCTCGGTCAGCCCGCCGCCGGTGATGTGCGCCATGCCCTTGACGCGGATGGCCTGCATCAGCGCCAGCAACGACCGGACGTAAATGCGCGTGGGTGCCATCACGGCGTCGGCCAGCGGCACACCGCCGAGGTCCATCTTCAGGTCGGGCTGGGCCCGCTCGATGATCTTGCGGATCAGCGAATAGCCGTTGGAATGCGCACCCGAGGAGGCGAGGCCGAGCACCACGTCGCCGGGCCGGATCGACTTGCCGTCGATGATCTCGGACTTCTCCACCGCGCCGACGGCGAAGCCGGCCAGGTCGTATTCGCCATCCGGGTACATGCTGGGCATTTCCGCCGTCTCGCCGCCGATCAGGGCGCAGCCGGCCAGTTCGCAGCCTTTGGCAATGCCTTCGACGACGGTCGCCGCGGTATTGACGTCGAGCCGGCCGCAGGCGAAGTAATCGAGGAAAAACAGCGGCTCGGCACCCTGCACCAGGATGTCATTGACGCTCATCGCCACCAGATCCTGGCCGACCGTGTCGTGGCGGTTCCACTGGAAGGCCAGCTTGAGCTTCGTGCCGACGCCGTCGGTGCCCGATACCAGCACCGGCTCGCGAAACTTCTTGGAAATTTCGAACAGGGCGCCGAAGCCGCCGATGCCGGCCAGCACTTCCGGCCGCATGGTGCGCTTCGCCGCGGGCTTGATGCGTTCGACCAGCGCATCGCCGGCATCGATATCGACTCCCGCATCGCGGTAGGTGAGCGGGGACGAGGATGAGTTGGAAGCAGCCAAGATGAAGTCCTTGAAGACGCGGGCGGAATGAACGAGAAACGCGTGGTTTGGCGCGGGATCGGCGATAATTCGCGCTGCCAATCAAGCTAGTACGCGAATTTTACCGGAAATGAACTCGCCTCCCGATACCAAGCACCGCGACCGCCTGCAAGCCGCCCTGTGGATCGCGGCCGGACTGGCGATTCTGGTTCTCCTGTACGTACTATCGCCGATCCTGACGCCCTTCGTGCTGGCCGGCATCGTCGCCTATATCTGCAATCCCGTGGTCGACCGCATCACGCGCTGGGGAATGCCGCGCATGCTGGCGGTTACTGCGGTCATGCTGGCGCTGGCGCTGCTCGGCGCTGGCCTGATCCTGATCATCCTGCCGCTGCTCTATGAAGAAACCACCGCGCTCGCCACACGCGCGCCGGAAGCCCTGGCGCTGGCCAACGAAAAACTGGCGCCCTGGCTGCGGGAACACTTCGGCATAAGGGTGCGCTTCGATTCCGCCACGCTGAAAAAGCTCGCCACGGGCAACTGGGATGCGATACAGCCGATTCTCGAGCGCATCTACAGTTCATTGAAGATCGGCGGCATGGCGCTGGTCGGCCTCGCGCTGAACCTGCTGCTGGCGCCGGTGGTGGCCTTCTACCTGCTGCTCGACTGGAACGGCCTGATGGCACGCGCAGGCGCAATCGTGCCGCACCCCTGGCAGACCAGGCTGGTCGCCATGGCACGCGACATCGATGCCATGCTTTCACAGTATCTGCGCGGCCAGATTCTGGTCATGGCGCTGCTCGCCGCCTACATTTCCATCGCGCTCTGGCTGGCCGACATTTCCTCGGCACTGTCGATCGGCGTCATCACTGGCCTGCTGATCGTCATACCCTATGCCGGCTATGCCATCGGCCTGGTCCTGGCATTGCTGGTCGCCACGCTGCAGTTCGCCGGCTGGGAACCCGTCATCGCGGTGCTGATCATTTATGCCATCGGCCAGGTGCTGGAAAGTTTCGTACTCACCCCCTACCTGGTCGGCGAACGCATCGGCCTGCATCCGCTGGTCGTAATCTTCGCCCTGATGGCTTTCGGCGAAATCTTCGGCTTCTTCGGCATCCTGTTGGCCTTGCCGGCCTCGGCCGCACTGCTGGTCGGCCTGCGCGAGCTGCGCACGCTGTACCTCGCCAGCCGTTTCTATCAGGGTGCGCCGAGCGAATAGATGGACACGCCGCAACGCCAGATGCTGCTCGACCTGAAGCAGGAGCAGCCACCCACCCTCGACAACTTCGTCGCCGGCGCCAACGCGGAACTCGTGGCGCGCCTGCGCAACCTGTGCGAGGCGAACAGCTTCGAGGCCCTCTACATCTGGGGGCCGGCGGGCTGCGGCAAGAGCCACCTGCTGGCGGCGACCGCGGAGGCCGCCCGCGCACAGCGGCCCCTGGTGTTCCTGCACGGCAGCGAGGCCGGCGCGGAACTCGCACTGGCCCCCGGCAGCCTGCTGGTGATCGACGACGTGCAGGCACTCGGGCCCGAGGCCCAGGTCGCGCTGTTCCGCGCCTTCAACGCGGCGCGCTTTCTCGGCCTCGCCCTGCTGCTGGCCGGCAAGGAGCCGCCGCTGCGGCTGGCGCTGCGCGAAGACCTGCGCACCCGCATCGGCCAGACCCTGATCTACGAAATCCAGTCGCTGTCGGACGAGGAAAAGGGCGCCGCGTTGCGCCGCCATGCCATCGAGCGCGGCATGCTGATGGACCCCGGCGTGGTGCACTACCTGCTGCGCCACGGCCGCCGCGACCTGCCCTCGCTGATGGCCATGCTCAACAGCCTCGACCGCGCCTCGCTGGAACAGAAACGCCCGCCCACGCTGCCGCTGCTGCGCGAGCTCATGCAAACCTCACTGGACCTGGACAAAGAATGAACCTGACTCTTTTCGACCTCGACAACACCCTGCTCAACGGCGATTCGGATTTCGAATGGGCGCAGTTCCTGATCGGCAAGGGCGTGCTCGACCGCGAGGTGCATGAAGCGCGCAACATCGAATTCTTCGAGCAATACAAGGCCGGCACCCTGGACATCCATGCCTTTCTCGATTTTCAGCTGGCGCCGCTGTCGCGCCACTCCCGCAGCGAACTCGACGCCTGGCACCGCGAATTCCTCGCCACGCGCATCCGTCCGCTGATCAGCCCCGCCGCACGACAACTGGTGGCGAAGCACGCCGCCGCCGGCGACCTGCTGGCCATCGTCACCGCCACCAACAGCTTCGTCACCGGGCCGATCGCCCAGGAATTCGGCATCCCGCACCTGATCGCGACGATACCGGCGCAGGAAAACGGCCGCTTCACCGGCCAGCCGCGCGGCACGCCCTCCTTCCGCGAAGGCAAGATAGTCCGCGTCGACGCCTGGCTGGAATCGCTCGGCCTCTGGCTCGGCAGCTTCGAGCAGAGCTGGTTCTACAGCGACTCGCACAACGACCTGCCGCTGCTGGAAAAGGTCACGCATCCGGTCGCGGTCGATGCCGACGACACGCTGCTCAAAGCCGCCGCCGCGCGCGGCTGGCCGCAGATCAGCCTGCGCGCCTGAGCCGCCGTACCCGGCGCGCCGACTTTTGCCGGGCGATTGCCAACAGCAGAGGTCGATTCGGGTATACTCCGCCCCCTGCAAACGGCCGTGGGTTTCGCTCCATCGCCGTTTTCGGAGACGTGGCCGAGTGGTCGAAGGCACGCCCCTGCTAAGGGCGCATCTGGGCAAAACCTGGATCCAGGGTTCGAATCCCTGCGTCTCCGCCAGAACAACGAACTCCCGCATTGCTACTGGCTTTGCGGGAGTTTTTTGTTTCCAGATTTGACGAAACGCGATTACCGTGAGCTACCGAGATTTACTAGCCATTACTGTGCTGACTGTGCTGAAAGCGTGCTGACGGAATGTGAAAATATTTACCGCTAATATCGAAATGTGGTAAAAATTAGCTCGTAGCACCATCGATTCAACCCGCGAGGAGTCAGACGCCACGGATGTCTGATGCTTTTCGCACGACACGCAACGTGTCGACTTCAATCAATCTGCGCCGTGGCGCCCAGCCTAAGGCTGGCGATTGGAGTCACTCGCATGGGCACTTTAGACCTTCTCGAAAAGCGCTGGCCTGGCGTTATCGGCATTCCACTTAGTGAAATGGCGTCTGCGCTATCGATGTCGCGGCAAACAGCCTACAACCGCCATTCACTTGGCCTCCTTCCCGTAAAAGTCGTTCGGCTCGGACGTAAGCCGGTCGTCCTTTTGTGCGACCTAGCCGATTTTCTCGACGCGCAGCGAGGCATTACTACTCCGGCAAACACACCGCAGGAGACACAGAAACGAGGACCAGGTAGGCCCCGCAAGTATCCTGGCACCGACGGCGCAGGCGGGGAGAGCGGACATGGGCGCTGACACCGGCAGCGCCGTTGTAATTGAACGGCGGGGCGAAACAAAATTTGCAAAGCCGTTTCCACGCGCGCTGATTCGCGACGGCCGGCTCTCGTTTGCCGCAAGGGGATTTTTCGCGTTCCTTTGGGACATGCCAGCCAACTGGAAGCCGCGCATGTGCCACCTCGTGAAAATGAGTGCCGCGGGGCGCGACGCGCTGCTGAGACTGCGACGAGAGCTCGAGGCCGTCGGCGGATTGACGGTAGAGGTAGTTAGGCTGACGCGCGAAGAGGCGGAGGAATGGAACGCCGGCGACCCGGCGCGGCGACGGCCTTACCGCGCGGGGCAGGTCGTGGGCAGTCGCTGGGTGCTCATGAGCCCAGAATTTTGGGCTGTAGAGATGCCACTCAAAATCGAAATAGACCGGGCTACGGAAAACCCGGCGGCCGGTGACGCCGGCGACCGGCCGGACCTGCCTCCGGCAAAGCCGCCGCTAAGGTTCACCCAGGCACAAGGTTCTTCAAAGCAGAAGCAGCAGCCGAGCTCGACAAGTAAGCCTGCACGGCCTTCTGCTACTGCTTTCAAAGAGGAATGCGAGCGACACGGCGTCAAAATCTGGCGTGAGAACGGATTGGCCGGCAGCGATGATGAGAAGTTAAACAAATTGATCGCGGAACATGGCATCGAGAGCGTCGAGGCGGCCGCGCGGCAGCTGTCAATCGCACATGTCGACGGCGATCTGCCACTACCCTCGGCTGTTGTAAAAGAACTGCGCCGGCGGTCAGCCGTAGCGGCACGTGAGCAAATGAGGATAAAGCGGCAGGCTGAGTCCGCTGTCAAAACGCCGCCGGCAACGCCGGCAATGCGACAACCAGCTCTAGAGCTCGCCCGCGCCATGCGGGGGGGGGTGCGCCAGCGGGTAAACAGCGGGTAAAAAAAGGGACTTGCGCAAAGTTGTTTTTGTGTTTTCCTTCACTCATGCCAACCAAAAGAAAGGGGTTCAAATGGGACATACAATCAGCGGTGCCGGCGCCCTGTTCGGCGGCGCAACGGTAGCGTCTATTTCTAAAATCGCCAAAAGCAAAAATAGCGGCGGCGGCGGTCCGCCGCCGCCCAAGGGCGGACCACCGCCGGATGGCCCTCCACCTGGCGGCGGAGGGGGCGGTCGAGCCGTCCCCGCGGGAGCGGGCAGGCCGCCGCCTGATGGCTTTCATTTTAAGCCGGTGCCAACCCAGCACCAGGCGCCGCCACGTGCCATCAGATTTGGTGCAGCTGAGGAGGCGAAACGTGCCAACCTCGAAGCCGTCAAGGCGAGTGCCCGCCGGAATTGGGAAAGAGCCAAAGCCAGCTTCGCCGCAAAAGAACCCAAAAGCGAATGAGACACTTTCCTCTACTTATCGACTCTGCTGGCCGCGAAATCGCCGCCGCCGCGCGCCGCCGTTACACCCTGCGCGCACGAGTCCTTTACGCAGACAAAATGCCGCGATTCCTGGATAGCGAATACACCGGAGCTGACTACGCTCCAGTCAATATTTGCCTTGGTTTTGGCCCATTTTTGGGGCTTTGGCCCGCCCTGCGTTGGCTACCGTGCCACGTGACTCCAATCTATCGACGCCGACGCAATTGGAATCCACTTGCGTCGGACTTTCTAAAAATCGGCGTATGGAGACAAGCTGGAGGCTGGTCACTTTTGCAAGGCCAGATCTGCTTTGCCCATCTGCTGTCGCCTTTCGGTGAGCCCGCGATCGAGCTACCCCAAGTCGGCTCGGTTCTGGAACTCGATGCCTGGAGCTGCGATGTGCTTGCAGTAGCTGATGACGGATCGACGGTACCCCTGGTGCGCGGCTATCACGGCCCTCAGCCAAGCCGTCGCTGCGCCTGGTTGCTGCTTGAACGATTTGAGGTGTCCAAATGAATTTCCTGCAAGGATATTTGATGGCGCTTGCCATTTTCAACCTGGTCGGCTGGCTCCTACGCAGCGCAATATGGCTTGTCCAAGCGATCACGATACTGTGTATCGACATCGTGTTGCGCGGAACCCAGTATTGTCTTCGTGCGTTGACGGCGCTTGATGTGCGTTACGCCCGCGCACACTATTTTGCCTGGAAGCTGCGCGCGACCTGGGACTCTTTTCTGGGCCGCGAAGTGCCTTGCTTTATTGTTGACGATGGCGACGACCCCGATGATCCGGACGTTAAGACCCGCGCCGAGCGCGCCTGGCGTGCCAGATGGGATCGCAAATGAAAGTAGACGTGAGCTCAACCCAAAGCGTCGGCGGGCCGGATCGAGTTGACGGGATTCTCGCTGCCCTAGACAACGTTCCCGATCGTGGCATATCTGGTTTCAGAGACTTGCGATGGAACGGCCCTGTAGAACACATCCGGAGCTGGCAAGATGCCGCTGGTAGTGGTGTCGCTTCCTTGGTTTCATGCCACGAGAACGCAGACCAGACAATCATTGGCATCGTCAACAGATTCATCACAGAGTTGCAGTGGCGCTGGCGCCGCATGTTCAGCGGGTACCCTGATGCCAGCGACCAAGCACAGGCACTGGCCTATTTTTTGTACCGCCTGGGCCAGCCGCCCAACCCACTCACCTGTCTTCATTTTGAAAGCTTAGTTGCTCTGGGCAACTGGTTCTTCGAAATGGAACGGTTGCTCGCCGAGCTACACACCGCACTCAAAGGAACAATCGAGGGGGATGAGCGCCGCAGGTTAAGCCGACTGGCGTTCTATGCAAAGAATTATCGTGATGAAGTGTATTTGTCGATTAGGGCCACGCAGAGACGCCTCTGCGAGTTTGTCGCATGGCCAAGCGACGTGCCGCCTCAAGTGGATTGACGATGGACTTGTTCACCATTGCAGTCATATTCATCACAGCAGTTGTGGCTGGCGGGGGGATTTGGATTGTCACCAGGCCCCCACCACCACGTAACCCAATGGACGATGATGGTCCACTAACTGCCGCAGAAATCGCCGCGATTCGCAAAATGGCATTGCGACTTCTACCCAAAGGGAAGGTTGATAGCACGGAAGCTCTTCCTATGGTGGCCGACCTACCGCTTGAAACTATCGTGGCGGCTGCACAATTGGCGACAAAGCAGGCAGCGATAAAGAACAAGCTGAACGCACCCGGCAACAGGTCGCGGGGAGCTAAGGGGTAATGGAAATAGGGGGGGGAAATGACCGTTTTAACCTGCTGGCTTTCCTTGCCAAGCTCCTGCATAATGTTGTTGCCACCCCCTCGAGGGAGCCTAAAGATCCGCGTGAGTCGAGGCCTATTGGAATCACGCCGTATAAGTCACACGACAACAGGCAGCTTGATCGAGGCAGTAGCAGATGCTTGGATCAAGCTTGTCGCCATCCAAGAAGGATGGCGCAGCCCTGTGCGTCCTGTGCGCACATTCCAACCTCGCCAAGATTGACCTCTTGGCAATTCATTCGGTAATCACCTGCCCGGGCAAAATCTCCGGCTTGGGGTGCTGCCTATTATTTTTTGGAGGCTATATGGCAAAAACAATGGAAGGTCTCTTGGCCTTCAAGAATGACCTTGAATCGCGGCTCGATACTCTGTGCGCGAACGCACCCGGCATCAACGAGTGCAAGGAGAGCAGCAAGGATCACGAAACTTTTAGCGATCTGAACGCCTCTCTTCGGATGCTTAATGC
>JALHPU010000070.1 GCA_022842325.1 Sulfuritalea sp.
ACCGCCGAAGGGGGTAAACACGCGCACGGCGTATTGACCCGCTTCGGCTTTGCCCAAATGTGGGCTCCCCCTCCCGGCCTCCCCCTCCGTGAGGGGGAGGTGACTGATTGGTGGCCGTTCCGGCCAAATGGACAGCGCCTGCGCCAGTAGCGCGCGCTTGCGCTCCAGCCCGGCGTCGTCGAGTCCGGTGCCGCGCCCGACGCAATCGGCCAGCGCCAGGCCGGTGATGCAGTGGGTCAGCAGCGAGGCGGCGGCGGTGTTGCCGATGCCCATTTCGCCGAAGGCCAGCACGTTGCAGCCGGCGGCGGTGAATTCGCGCACCAGCCGCGCGCCGTGATGCATCGCCGTGGCGCACTCGGCCGCGCTCATGGCCGCGCCTTCGAGATAATTCGCCGTGCCGCCGGCGCCGTCCGCGTGGATACCGCTTCGCATAACTTTGGCATCGACCAGCCCGTCGCGCGGACCGAAGTCGTGCGCCACGCCGGCATCGGCCACCACCAGCGTCATGCCGGACTGGCGTGCGAAGACATTGATCGCGGCGCCGCCGGCGAGGAAGTTCTCCACCATCTGCCAGGTGACTTCCTGCGGGAAGGCCGAGACGCCGGCCTTGGCCGCGCCGTGGTCGCCGGCGCAGACCAGCATGTAGGGATTGACCAGTTTCGGCGACAGGCTGCGCTGGATCAGGCCGAGCTGCAGGGCCAGGGTTTCGAGCCGGCCGAGCGCTCCCAGGGGTTTGGTCTTCTGGTCGATCTTGTGCTGCAAATCGGCGCCCAGGGCGCGATCCAGCGGGGCAATCGCGAAGCGGGGAAAGCTACGCGGAACTGCGGCAACGGAATGCATCCGATTCATCCTTTTCACAAGCGGCGCGGCCTTGCACCGCGCGTCCAAACGCGGCGCAAAGCCCATGCCACGGGCTTGACGAAAGTCATCGGTCGGTCTTCTGGCTCCCGGATCGTTCTTGGGCTGCGCCTTCCCGAGCATTAGCTCAGTGGCATCGTGCAGCCTTCGTCCCCGGTCACAGCGGCGGGCCCGCCACGGAATGAGGCATCAGCCTGTCACCGTGTTCCCTGGAGGCCCGGTACCACACCGCGCCCCCACCGAATCGCCGGCGATTATGGGGCCAGATCATCCCTTCTGCAATAATCCGCCCATGATCGAACTGATACTTGGTGGCGCCCGTTCGGGCAAGAGCGCGCTGGCTGAATGGCGTGCCACGGAATCCGGCCTGGCCGTGAGCTACATCGCCACGGCCCAGGCCGGCGACGCGGAAATGGCGCGGCGCATCGCCCACCACCAGTCGCGCCGGCCGCCGCACTGGGCGCTGGTGGAAGAGCCGCTGCACCTCGCCGCGGCGCTGACCGAGCGCGCCGCGCCCGACCGCTGCCTGCTGGTGGATTGCCTGACGCTGTGGTTGACCAACCTGCTCTACGCCGGCGCCGCCGCGCGCCAGGCCGAAGCCGGCGAGGAAGTGAACTGTCCGCTGCTCGCCTTCGAGAGCTCGGCGCTGCTCGACTGCTTGCCGAGCCTGCCCGGCCGCGTGATCCTGGTCAGTAACGAAGTCGGCCTCGGCATCGTCCCGCTGGGTGCCGCGACGCGCCTCTACGTCGATGATGCCGGCCGCATGAACCAGTCCATCGCCCGCATCGCGCAGCGCGTGACGTTTGTCGCGGCGGGGCTGCCGCTGGAACTCAAGGGTTAATAACCATTGTCAAAGTATGGGGAAAAGTGTTAAATCCGATTTTCATGGGTTCGTCCGATCGGAATCGGCTGTAGCCACCCATTAAACGAGTATTCGCCTTAAATCAAACTGATCAAGGGAGATCATCTTGAAGAAGCTGGTAGCCGTTGCGCTGCTCGTTGCGGCAACATCGGCACATGCAGATATCGTCGGGTTTCTGATTGGCTACGAAACGTTTTTCACGGACAAGGGTGTGCAGGCATGGAGGTGTACCTACAACCTCAACGGGCATGACTCGGGCGCCACGCGCAAAACGATTGTTTCCTACATCGTGTGCCCTTCAGAAATGCTATTTAGATAGCCAGTATGGCGCCTGACGCATTGTCATGATGCGGGCGCGGTTGGCAATGCGCCGGGCTGCCAGCGCCGACTTTCAGAACCAATCCGTGAGCACCGCGGAGTCGTGATTACTCCGGATGACTCGCGTTCAGGTTCGCAAACATCTCCCGCATCAGCGCGGTCTCGCGCTCGATCACGATCTCGAGGAATTCATCGGCGCCCTTCATATGGCTGAAGGCGTCGAAGCCGTCCTGCAGGAAGTCGTGCAGGGCGCCCAGGCCGGCCAAGTGGGCGGGACCGCTCATCAGCCTGAGCGAGACGCGGATCAGCGGCATGCGCGTCAGGCGATCGAGGGTCTTGCCGATATGCTCGATCAGGGTGATCTGCAGTTCGCGATCCCTGCGTCGTCCGCAAGCGCGATAGGCCGCGACGTAGGCCGGCCAGTCGATGCTTTTGCTCTTGCCGGTCTTGCGCAGGGCCAGCACCATCGCGCTGTCGAGCGACTCCGACAGCGTGTCCATCTTCACCGCGTCGAGCAGGGTCTGCAACGCCCGGGCCGGCAGCACGCGCACCATGACCGGCACCACGCGCGCCAGTTCCTCGTCGCGGGTGCGGAAGTCCTTGGGGCCGTAGAGATCGCTGAGGAAAAATTCCGCCGCCGGCCGGTAGCGTTCGCTGGCCAGCAGGTCGGCATAACTGTGGGCGAGGCGCGCGGCCTGGTATTCCTTCAGGTGCGGATAATCCTCGGCGCGCGGATCGTCGGCGCGCGCGGCGCGCAGTTGGCGCGCCTCGGCGATGCAGGCCGCCAGTTCGTGGCCGATCGCGTCCTTGTCCAGATCGTCATCCATGGCGACATTATCGGCGCAGCGCGGCGCGCTCCGTTAGAGTGGCCTGCCTAAACCGGGCCGGTGCGGGCGATTAGACTGCGCCGACAATGCGAAGATCGTCGAGGAGAGTGTGATGAACGCCGTTGAGTCCGCAACACAGCCCCCCCAGACAGCATTCGGGCAGGTGTTCCAGCGCATGCATGCCGCCACCCGGCGCACGACTATGGTCGAACGCGCCGTGCGCGAGGCGCGGCTAGCCGCGCTGCTGGCGCTGGTGCATGACAATGCCGAGCGCTTCGTCGAGGCCATCGCTGCCGATTTCGGCCATCGCTCGACCCATGAAACCCGCTTGCTGGAACTGTTTCCCAGCCTCGAGGCGATACGCCACAACCGGTCGCACGTCGGCACCTGGATGAAGCCGCAGGGCAAGTCGCCGTCGATCTGGTTCCGCCCCGGGCGCGCGCGCATCATCCCGCAGCCGCTGGGCGTGGTCGGCATCATCGTGCCCTGGAACTATCCGCTCTACCTGGCGGTGTCGCCGCTGGCCGCGGCGCTGGCGGCGGGCAACCGCGTGATGATCAAGATGTCGGAATTCACTCCGCGCACCGGCGACCTGCTGGCGCAACTGGCGACCAGATATTTCAGCGAGGACCAGGTCGCGGTGGTGCTCGGCGACGCGGCGGTCGGCGCCGATTTCGCCCGACTGCCCTTCGACCACCTGCTGTTCACCGGCTCGACCAAGGTCGGCCATGACATCATGCGCATGGCCGCCGACAACCTGACGCCGGTCACGCTGGAACTCGGCGGCAAGTCGCCGGTGATCCTCGGGCCCGACTATCCGCTGGCGAAGGCGGCCGAGCGCATCATGATCGGCAAGCTGCTCAATGCCGGCCAGACCTGCATCGCACCCGACTACGTGCTGGTGCCGGCGGGGCGCGAACAGGCCTTCGTCGAGGCGGCGCGCGCGGTGGTGGCGAAATGCTTTCCGGCGCTGGCGACCACGCCGGACTACACCGCGATCATCAACGAGCGCCACTACCAGCGCCTGCAGGGCTACGTCGCCGACGCCGAGGCGCGCGGCGCGAAGATCGAGCCGCTGTCGACGGCCGCCGCCGATGCCGCCCGGCGCAAGCTGCCGCCGCTGGCCGTGCTGAATGTCGACGACAACATGCGCGTGATGCAGGACGAGATCTTCGGCCCGCTGCTGCCGATCCTGCCCTACACCGACCTCGATGCGGCGATCGCCTATGTCAATCGGCATCCGCGCCCGCTGGCGCTGTACTGCTTCGAGAACGACGCCGGACGCCGCGACCGCGTGCTGAACGAGACCATCGCCGGCGGCGTCACGGTCAATGACACCATCCTGCACATCGCGCAGGAGAACCTGCCCTTCGGCGGCGTCGGTCCCAGCGGCATGGGCCATTACCACGGCATCGAGGGCTTCCGCACCTTCACCAAGCAGAAGGCGGTGTTCTACCAGTCGGGGCTCAACGGCATGTCGCTGTTCAATCCGCCGTATGGCGCGCTGTTCGAACGCCTGACCAAATTCCTCATGCGTTGAGACCCATGTTCACCCGACGCCAATTCATCAAGACCGGCATCGCCGGCGGCCTGTTGCTGGCCGCGGCGGCGCTGTTGCAGAAGCCGCTGGACCGCGCCGGCAAACAGGCGCTGGTGGCCGGCAATCCGCTCGATCCGTCCTTGCGCACGGTGGTGCGCGCCATCGCGCCGGTGATCCTGCAGGGCGCCTTCCCTGCGGCCGATCCGGACCGCGCTGCGGCGCTGGAGCGCATCGCCAAAGGCGTGGCGCTCGCCGTCGGCGCGTTGAGTGCGGCGTCACAGAAGGAAGTCGCGGAACTCTTCGCCCTGCTGGCCTTTGCCCCGACCCGCATCGCGGTGGCAGGCGTTTCTGCCAGTTGGGACCAGGCCAGCGTGACCGACATCGAAGGCTTTCTGCGGCGCTGGCAGCACAGCCGCCTCGACTTGTTGAAAAGCGGCTATCAGGCCCTGCACAAACTGGTGCTGGGCGCCTGGTATGCCGATCCGCAAGCATGGAAGGCGATCGGCTATGCCGGCCCGCCCGCACTGGTGAAATCATGATCAAGGATCCGTATCAGGAAGGCATTGCCAGGGGCTGGAAAATCATCGACGCGGCACGGCTGGCGGGCGACCGCGAGGACCAGGCCGACGTGGTGATCGTCGGCAGCGGCGCCGGCGGCGGCATTGCCGCCGAGATCCTGGCCAGGTCCGGCCTCTCCGTGATCGTGGTCGAAGAAGGGCCGCTGCGCTCGAGCGCGGACTTCCACATGCGCGAGGCCGAGGCCTATCCGGCCCTGTACCAGGAATCGGCGGCGCGCAAGACCGCCGACAAGGGCATCGACATCCTGCAGGGACGTTGCGTCGGCGGCTCGACCACGGTCAACTGGACCAGCAGCTTCCGCACGCCGCCGGCCACGCTGGAATTCTGGCAGCGCCAGTTCGGCCTCGCCGACTACACGCAGGAAGCGCTGCTGCCCTGGTTCGAGATGGTCGAACGGCGGCTGTCGATCAGTGCCTGGTATGTGCCGCCCAACGCCAACAACGAACTGCTGCGCACCGGTGCGAGCAAGCTCGGCATCGAAACGCAGGTGATCCGGCGCAACGTCAATGGCTGCTGGAACCTCGGCTACTGCGGCACCGGCTGCCCGACCAACGCCAAACAGTCGATGCTGGTGACCACCTTGCCGGCCGCGCTCGAACTCGGCGCGACGATCTACTACGGCTTACGTGCCGAGCGCCTGACGCTCGCCGGCGACAAGGTCAGCGCGCTCGAGTGCGTCGCCATGGATGCCGCCGGCATCCATCCGCAGGCGCGCCGCGTGTTGTTGCGGGCCAGGCATTTTGTGCTGGCCGGCGGCGCCATCGGCAGCCCGGCGCTGCTGCTCAGGAGCGGCGTACCCGATCCGGCGCGGCAACTCGGGCAGCGCACCTTCCTGCATCCGACCGTGGTCAGCTCGGCGCTGATGGATACGCCGGTAAATGGCCACGCCGGCGCGCCGCAGAGCCTGTATTCCGACCACTTTCTCGACAACCTGCCGATCGACGGTCCGCTGGGCTACAAGCTCGAAGCGCCGCCGCTGCATCCGGTGCTGTTCGCCACCACGCTGCAGGGCTTCGGCACCGGCCATGCTGCGCTGATGCAGCAGTTCAACAACGCCCAGGTGCTGCTCGCGTTGCTGCGCGACGGCTTCAATTCTGCCAGCCGCGGCGGCCAGGTGCGCCTGCGCGACGACGGCACGCCGCTGCTCGACTACCCGCTCGACGACGTGATCTGGGAGGGTGCCCGACGTGCCCTGCTGACCATGGCCGAAATACAGTTCGCGGCCGGCGCGAAAAAGGTTTATGCAGTGCACGAGGAATGCAGCGGCTGGGATTCCTGGGCAGCAGCGAAAGACGGCATCGCGCAATTGCCGATGCAGCCGCTGTCCATGCGCGTGGTCAGCGCCCACGTCATGGGCGGTTGCGCCATGGGAACCGAGGCCGGCCGTTCGGTGGTCGATCCGCGCGGGCGCCATCACCAGCTGGGCAACCTGACGGTGGCCGACGGCTCGCTGTTTCCCACCAGCATCGGCGCCAATCCGCAGCAGTCGGTGTACGGCATCGTCGCGCGCAACATCTCGGCGCTGGCCCAGTCGCTGACCGGCAAACCCGCCGCGGCGCTGGCCTGAGCTTCATACAAGCGGGTAGCTGTCCCCCTGATGATGAAACCGTCCTACGACTATCTTCTCCAGGACAGCAAGCGGGCCCGCCCCCTCCCGTCCTCCCCCGCGCGGGGGAGGCTATCAATTGGCTCGCTGCGCTCGATGTCACCAGCGACCCATCCCGTTGTTTCACGTTAGCGGGAGTCGGCGATGGTGGCACGGCAACTGCGCTGGCTCCTGCTCGGCGAACTGCTGTTCTACACGCTGCTCGGCAGCTGGCTGGTGGCACGCTGTGGCTGGACGCCGCTGCAGGCGGCCGGGCTCGGCCTGGCAGGCTTTTTCGGCCTGCGCCTGTTGCTGGTGCTGCTGAGCTTCGGCCTGATGCTGAGGGGATCGAGCCCGGTGCCGGAGCATCTGCGCATCGGCCCGCTGCAGGTGCTGCTCATGGTGCTCGAGGAATTAGCGGCGCTGGTCCTGCTGTTCAGCATGGTGCAGCCTTTCGAAAAATTCTGGCTGGGCCCGGACCGATTGGGACACTGCGCCACCCGTCGTACGCCGCTGTTGCTGATTCATGGCTACCAGTGCAACCGCGGCTTCTGGTTCTGGCTGCGGCCGAAGCTCGAAGCGGCGGGCTGGACCGTGGCGACCCACAACATGGAGCCGACCTGGACCGAGATCGACAACTACGCCGAGGGCATTGCCCGGCGCGTCGACGAGGTGCTGGCCGCCACCGGTGCGCCGCAATTGATCCTTGTCGGCCACAGCATGGGCGGCCTGGCCTGTCGCGCCTACCTGCGTCGCCATGGCAAGGCCAGGGTGGCGCGCATGATCACGCTCGGCTCGGTGCATCACGGCACGCAGCTGGCGAACCTCGGCATCGGCCCCAATGCGCGCCAGATGCGCATCGGCAACCCGTGGCTGGTGGCACTCGGCGCGACCGACGCGGTGCCGTTGCCGCCGGGTTCGGTGTCGATCTACAGCTGCCATGACAACTATGTGTTTCCTCAGGAAACCGGTTCCCGGCTGGAAGGCGCCACCAACATCGCCATCAGCGGCGTCAGCCATGTCGGCATGGCAGTTTCGCCCCGGCTGCTGCGGAAACTGCTCGAGGTGCTGGAGTCGGCGTGAGCGGGAGTCGGCGCTTGCCGGCCCGCGAAGCGGCATTCCCGGCAGACAGAGTCAGGGACGGCGACTGACGGGTCTGCGGCAACGAAACTCATGCTGACCCGTTTGCCCCGACCCATTTGCTCCGATTTGGTCCGGCGCAAAGCCGGGGCGGTGCTGGCGATGGGCGTCGAGAAAGAGCTAAAATATGAATTGAATATCCCGGCCGGGTTCCTCCCGGTCCCGGGTACTCCCAGGCAGCGGGATTACGGCAATGAGCAATCGGCAGGAGGCATATCCGTCGGCAGGAGATGGCGCGAGCCAGCTTTCGCTCATGCCGCAGCGCCGTGAACTCCTCGCCATGGCCGTCAGGCTGGTCTGGATCGGCGCCGTGGCGCTGCTGGCCGCGCTGCTGATCTTCGTCCCGCAACGGGGAATCCTGCTGGCACTACCCCTGCTGCTGATGGCGACCGGCGCCATCGCGGCCTTTTTCCAATGGCATGATCGCTGGCAGATGGTGTCGCGGACCGTGCTGGCCGGCGTCTGGTGTTTCCTCGTTGCCAGCGTGGTTTCCATCGACGGCCTGCATGGGCCGAGCGCCGTAGCCTACCCGGCGATCGTGGTCACCGCCGGCTGGCTGTTCGGGGTGCGCGCGGCATTGGGTGCCGCCGCGCTGGCGGTCGTCGTGGCCTTCGCCATGAGCCTCCTGGGTCCGTCCGGCGCTCCGCTGCAAAGCTTGCGCGGCCATCCGATCGGCGATGGCATGACGCAGTTCGTGGCCTTGTCTGTCGCATCTGCCCTGGTGGCCTACTTCGCGCAACTCTATCAGGATCGCCTGGTCGAGCTGCGCCAGGCCGGACGCGATCTCGATGGCAGGGCGCTGGCGCTGAAGGCGAGCGAGGCGGATCTTGATCGTGCCCAGGCCGTCGCCAGGGTCGGCAGCTGGGTTCGTGATCCGCTGACCGGCGCGACCCGGTTTTCTGCCGAGGCCCGTCGCATCCTCGGCTGGACCGAGGATGCCGCAGGCGGCGACGGCGACATGCTGGCGCAGGTGGAAGCGGAGGATTTGCCGCGGGTCAGCGCGGCCTGGCAAGCCGCCTTGCACGGCTCGGCATTCGACCTCGAGCATCGCGTCGTGGTCGGCGGTGCCGTGCGTTGGGTACGGCAGAAAGCCGACTTCGATTTTGCCGCCGACGGCTCGCCGCGGCGGGTACTGGGAATCATCCAGGACATCACCGAGCGCAAGCATGCGGAAGGCCAGCTTGAAAAATACCAGCACCGACTTGAGCTGCTGGTGGCCGAGCGTACCGCCGCCCTGTCCGTGGCCAAGGACGCCGCCGAATCGGCAAGCCGCGCCAAGAGCGTTTTCCTTGCCAACATGAGCCATGAACTGCGTACGCCGATGAACGCGATAATCGGGATGTCGATGATCGCCCTGCGCAAGTCAGACGATCCCGGGCTGCGGGATTCGCTGCTCAAGATCGACCAGGCCTCGAAACACCTGCTTGCCCTGATCAACGACATTCTCGATATCTCGAAGATCGAATCCGACCGCCTGACCCTGGACAGTGGCTATTTCACCCTCGCCGCGCTGAGGGAGAACGTACTCGAGCTGCTGGTGCCGCAGGCTGCGGAAAAGGGCCTGGCGCTGGGCTTCGAGCTGGAGCCGGAGCTTGCCGCGCAGACCCTCGTGGGCGACTCCCTGCGCCTTGCCCAGATCGTGCTCAACCTGGCCGGAAACGCGATCAAGTTCACCGAAAGGGGCGCGGTCAACATTCGCGTCGGCGTCGCCGAGGAGCTCGACAATGGCCTGGTCCTGCGCTGGGAAATCGAGGACACGGGCATCGGCATTTCCGCGCCAGACCGGCAGCGCATCTTTTCCGCCTTCGAGCAGGCCGACGGCTCGCTGACGCGAAGGTTCGGCGGCACCGGGCTGGGACTGGCCATCAGCCGCCGCCTGGCACGGATGATGGGCGGGGAGATGGACGTCGACAGCGAACCGGGACGCGGCAGCACCTTCTGGTTCACCGTGCGCCTGGGCCGGGGCCGCGACGCCATAAGCTGAGCCCTGTCACTGCGGGCAGGCGCCGACTTCAGCCGATGCCAAGCCGGTCAGTTGGGCAAAGTCCCGGTGCGAATCCAGGACAGCATCGCGCGCACCGCATCGCGTTCGATACCGACGAAGCCATGGGCGGTATAGGCCTCGCAGGCACCGCCGCGTTCCGGGCCGCCGCCACGCATGGTCAGTAGCGGCTTGCCGGAGCGGGTGGCGAAATCCTTCGCGTCGCGGTAGGACGTGGTGGGGCAGGGGTCGTTTTCATGATGCACCCACAGCGTCGCTGCAGGCAAGGCGCCAAGGTCGACCGCCGACAGGCCCGGGCCGTTGCGCGAGGAACTGAAGACCGAAGCGGTCTGGATCAGGCGCTTGACCCGCTGCGGATTCATGCGTGCCGCGTGAAACGCGCTGATCGCGCCCTCGCTGGTGCCGACGAAGGTCCAGTCCGCAACCTTGTAGCGGGCGGACAAATCGCTTACCAGGGCCTCGATGTCGGCACCGTAGCGCGCGGTCTCGCGGAAGCGCTGGCTGAAGCCGGCCCATTCGTCCGAGGGGGCGTCGATCAGCACCACCAGGATGTCTTCGTCCAGCCACTGCCGGCGCGAGCGCACCAGAAAATTTCCGCGCAACTCGAAGCGATACTGTCCGTCCGCCTCGCGCAATTTCAGGATGCCGGGGTACCCGGGAAACATGGCGACGGCATGACGAAAGGCTTGTGGATTGGCGTGATGCGTGACCAGCGCGGAAATGCTGTAGCCGTCGCGCGCGACCGTGACCAGCTGGTGCGGATACTCCTGGTTCGGGTCGCCCGCAGTGCCCGGTGCGCCCGGTGCGCTCTGGGCCAGCGCGAGGGAGGCGCAGGCGAGCAGCGGCGCGATCAGCGCCGCCGCCCGCTCGATGAAACGCTCCTGCCTTGGCCGCATTGGCTCTCTCCGCCGTAGCGCCAGCGCCGACTTCTGGCGCGACTAGAAGTGGATGCCGCGCATGATCTGGGTGAAGGCGACCTGATCGGCCGAAGGCAGCGCCGGTGCTGCGTCGCCCTTGCCCTTTGACGCGCCCGAGTCGGGGAACATGCGGTAGGTGGTGTTCATGATGATCTGCGCGATGCGCGGCGCCATGGCGTGCAGCACCTGGCCGAAAATGCCCAGGCGCGTGGCGATGCGCACCGGGCGGTGGATGATGGCATCGACGATCATGTCGGCGGCGTCGTCCGGGGTCAGGGTCGGCACGTGGTCGTAGAGCTTGGTCGGGGCGATCATCGGCGTCTTCACCAGCGGCATGTTGATGGTGGTGAACTCGACGCCGCGATCGACGAACTCGGAGGCGGCGCATCGGGTCCAGGCATCCATCGCGGCTTTCGATGCGACGTAGGCCGAGAAGCGCGGTGCGTTGGTCAGCACGCCGATCGAGGAGATGTTGATGACGTGGCCCGAGTGCTTTTCGACCATGCGCGGCAGGATGCCGAGGGTCAGGCGCAGGGCGCCGAAGTAATTGACCTGCATGGTGCGTTCGAAATCGTGGAAGCGATCGTATGACGTCTCGATGCCGCGGCGGATCGAACGGCCGGCATTGTTCACCAGGATGTCGACGCCGCCGTATTCGGTGTTGAGCTTGGTGATCAGATCGGCGCACTGCTGCTCGTCGCCGACGTCGGCCGAATGGGCGATCATTTTCAGTCCGCGCTGCTTGGCTTCGGCCAGGGTCTCGTTGATCTTTTCCATGTCTCGGGCGACGATGATGACGATGGCGCCGGCTTCGGCCAGCTTGAACGCCGCGGCCTTGCCGATGCCCGAGGAGCCGCCGGTGACCAGCACCACCTTGCCGCCGACGCGGCCCTTCAGGCTGCGGTCGGTGAACAGGTCGGGGTCGAGGCGGCGCTCCCAGTAGTCCCACAGCTTCCAGGCATAGTCCTCCAGCTTCGGCACGCTGATGCCGGAGCCGGCCAGTGCCTTTTCGGTCTCGCGGTTGTCGAAGCGCGTCGGGTAGTTGACGAACTGCAGGATGTCCTCGGGCAGGCCGAGGTCCTTCATCACGGCGCGCTGGATGCGGCGCACCGGCGTCAGCGCCATGAGGCTTTTCTTGACGCCGCGCGGGATGAAGCCGAGCAGGGCGGCATTGACGCGCATCGCCATTTCCGGCGCATGGCCGGCGCGGGCGAAGATGTTGAGCACGTCGCCGACGCGGCGCGGATGCGGGTCGGTGAGGTGGAAGGCGCGGCCGTCGAGTCCCTTCTTGTGCGCCAGGAAATACATCGCATCGACCACGTAGTCCACCGGCACGATGTTGATGCGACCGCCTTCGAGGCCGATCGCCGGCATCCACGGCGGCAGGATGTTGCGCAACTTCTGGATCAGCTTGAAGAAGTAGTAGGGCCCGTCGATCTTGTCCATCTCGCCGGTGCGCGAATCGCCGACCACGACGCCCGGCCGATACACGCGCCAGGGCCGCTTGCACTCCTTGCGCACGATCTTCTCCGACTCGTGCTTGGAGCCGAAGTAGGGATGGTCGAGGTTCTCCGCCTCCTCGAACATGTCCTCGCGGAACACGCCCTCGAACAGGCCGGCGGCGGCGATCGAACTGACATGCTGGAAGCAGCCGACCTCGAGCTGATTGGCGAGTTCGACCGTGTTGTGCGTGCCCTCGACGTTGGCCGCCATCTGGGTTTCGGCGCTGGCGCCGAGGTCATACACCGCGGCAAGGTGGAAGAAGTGATCGACCTTGCCCTTGAGCTTCTTGATCTCGGCCTTGCCGACGCCGAGGCAGGGCTGCAGCAGGTCGCCGACGATCGGAATGGCGCGGTTCGGGTCGACCTTCCAGAAGGCATGCAGTGCGTCGAGACGTTCGGGACGTTTGTCGCGCGTCAGGAAGTAGACCGTGGCCGCCGGCTTTTGCAGCAGTTTGGCGACCAGTCGCTTGCCTATGAAGCCGGTGGCCCCGGTGACAAAATAAATCATTGCCGTCTCCTCGTCGTGGTTCGATGTTGGGCTGCGGACCGCCTCAGCGGCGTCGTCTGCGGGATCATACATAAGCCGCGCGACTTGCGTCGGGTCATTAGTGTGACCTCTCTAAATCGAATCGCTAGACTGCGCGGCATGGCAGGCAAGGCGCCTGCCGCAGCCTCGATCGCGAGGCATCCGGAATACCCCCAATCAGGAGGCTGTTATGGTCAAGAAACTCATGGTAAAAAAACTCAAATCCGTCGGCAAGGACAGCCAGCTGTCCGCCACCATTCGTGAATCGGCGCAGCAGATCTGGTTGGCCGGGCTGGGCGCCTTCGCCAAGGCGCAGCAGGAAGGCAACAAGGTGTATGACGCCCTGATCCGCGAAGGCGAGGCGATCCAGCAGAAGACCCGCAAGGTAACCGAGGACAAGGTCACCGAAATGGCCGCCAAGGCGACCGGCACCTGGGACAAGCTGGAGCAGGTATTCGAGAATCGTGTCGCCCGTTCCCTGCACAGCCTGGGCGTACCCACCCGGGATGAGGTCGCGACACTGACCAGGCGGATTGCCGAGCTGAAGGTCGAACTGGACAAGCTCAACACGGCCAAACCGAAAGCCGCGGCGGCCAAGCCGGTGCGCCGCGCGGCAGCCAAGGCGGCACCGAAGAAGGTCGTACGCAAGGCCGCAGCCTGAAGCAGGGCCTGTAGCGCCGCGCCTCACGCCGGTAACCCGGACCGCGTGTC
>JALHPU010000071.1 GCA_022842325.1 Sulfuritalea sp.
AGCTAATTCATGTCGCCTTCGGCGTCCTCAAGTCCGGCAAACCGTTCAATTCTGCTTTGCACGGTGCTTGACCGGGATAACAGTATCTACGGTCCGCCCTACGGTCCGCCCTACGGTCCATCCCGCAACAGCATGCCTATCCGGCAGGCACCGCATCACGTTCAGACGCATGCGGAGGCGGCCTGGCCGGCGATGCGGCCGCTGAGTATGCAGCCGCCGAGGAAGCTGCCCTCCAGCGCGCGCAGGCCGTGCATGCCGCCGCCGCCGAAGCCGGCGGCTTCACCGGCGGCGAAGAGGCCCGCTATCGGCTGGCCGGCGTGGTCGAGCACACGGCTTTGCAAATCGGTCTGGATGCCGCCCAGGCTCTTGCGGCTGATGATGAACTCGCGCACGGCGATCAGCGGCCCGGCCTTGGGATCGAGGATCTGCTGGAACTTGCAGGTGCGGATGCGGTCGCCCTTCCAGTGCCGCACGTAGGCAATGCGGCGCAGCTGCTCGTCGTTGTGGAAAGTCTGGCCGCGGGCTATCTGCGCGTCGTAGGCCTCGGTTGCGGTGCGCATGGCGGCCAGGCTCACCGCCTCGTCGCCCTGCAACGCGTTCATCTTGTCCACCAGATCCGCCAGGTCGCGGCCAACCACGAAATCTTCGCAGTCGCTCGTCATCTGGTCATACAGCCACTGGTTGCCGAAAATCAGGTCGCGCAGGAAGGCGAGTTTCTTTTTGTCGCGGATTGACGGGTTGAATTCGGCGCCGGACACCGCGAGTTCCTTCAGCGCGATGCGCCGGTTCATCAGTTGCCAGGAATACTGCCGCTCCTGCTGGCACACCTGGGCCACCAGGTCGCGCGTGTCGAAGCCGGTGACCAGCGGCATCGGCCCGATGCGCTCACCGCGCCAGTTGAGCCACAGCGCCGAGCGCGGCGGCACCAGCGACAGGCCGTGGCCGGGCTTGCGCGGCCGCGGATGATGCACGCCGGCGGCGTAGTTCCACATCGCGTCGAGATGCGTGAGATTGCCGCCAGCCGCGTTGACCGCATCATGCAGCCTGCCATCGGCATAGCGATGCGAGCCGTTGAGGATCACCGGCGGCGGCGAATTCCAGTCGCGGTGCCAGTGCTGGCGCACGCGTTCGATGTTGCCGTTGAAGCCGCCCGCGGCGGCGATCACGCTGCCCGCGCTCAGCTCGAAAACCTGCCCATCTTCCTCGCCGACCCCGCGGCAGCCGGTCACCGCGCCATTCGCGGTCACCAGTTCCTCGACGCGCTGGCCGAAACGGACTTCCAGATTCGCGCGGCGCGGATGCTGCTCTAGCGCATCGATCAGGCGCAGCGCCAGTTCGCGACCGGTGCCCCAGACGATATGGAAGCGCGGCACCGAATTGCCCGGCGTGTACAGGCCGCGCTCGACCCAGTGCGGCGCCGGCAGGAAACCGACGCCGCGCTCGCGCAGCCAGAGCCCGACCTCGTCATGGCAGCGCTGCACATAGGCCTCGGCCCAGGCGCGGGGCCAGCGGTCGTTGGGATCGAGTTCGCCGAAGGCCTGCCAGTCGGCCAGCGCCAGTTCGGGCGTGTCGCGGATGCCGGCGCGGCGCTGCTCGGGGGTGCCGACCAGGAAGATGCCGCCGAAACTTTCCTTCGCCAGACCGCCGAAATTGTCCGCCGTGTCGCGGTCCAGCAACAGCACCCGGCGCCCGGCGGCCAGCAGTTCCAGCGTGGCGCAGATACCCGCAATGCCGCCGCCGATGACGATGACTTCGCTCACTGTGATATCTCCCTCCGGTTTTCGGGCAGAGTTTAGCCCGAAATCCCGCCAGGGCAGCGCCGTCGTCCTGTGGCTGCCGGGACATGGCAAACCGCCATGGAACCGGCTAAGCTGCTTGTTCCAAAGGAGTGCTTGATGCATATTCGACGTTTGCTGTTATTGGGCCTGGTGCTGGCCCAGCCATGGAACTCGGCGCAAGCCGCCGAGCCGGTGCCGCCCCTTACGCTGGACGAGGCCCGCATCCAGCGCAGCAAGGGCAAGACCATGAAGGACGAAGCGGAAAAGGCCTTTGCGCTGGACAAGGCCGCCTGCAGCGCCAAGGCGATCGCCATCGGTTGCATGAGTTCGGCCCGGGAGCGGCGCGCTGCCGCGCTGCAACAGGCCGATACCCTCGAACGCGCGGGGCGCAATCGCGAACGCGAAATACGTAGGGCCGAGCTCGAAGCCAAGGCCGCCAAACGCGCGGCCGAGGCGCCGGCCGAGGCGGCCCGGCAACAGGAGGATGTCGCGCAATTCCGCGAGAAGCAGGCGCAGCGGGCTGCCGAGCGCGAACGCCTGAAGGCCGAGCATGCGAGCCAGCTCGAAGCTCGCCGCAGCAAGGCGGCCGCGGAACGCGAAGCCCGGCAGCGCAGGCAGGAAGAAATTCGCCAGGAAGATGCCAGGCGTGCGGCGGCGGCGCCGGCGAACGCCAAAAAGCGCGCCGAACGCGAACGCGCGCATGCCGAGAAGGTCAGGAAAATCGACGAGCGGGAGCGCCAATATGCCGATCTCCTGAAGCGCCGCGAGGCCGAGCAGGCAGCCAGGCAGTCGTCCGCAGCAGCAAGCAAGTGATAACGGGCCGCGGCGCGTGATCTCGCGCAAATACCTCTACCTGATTGCGTTGGCGCGCGAAAAGCATTTCGGTCGCGCCGCGGCGGCCTGCCATGTCTCGCCGTCCACGCTGTCGGCGGCGATCCGCGACCTCGAAACGGAACTTGGCGTCGCCGTGGTCGAGCGCGGCAAGCAGTTCGCCGGCCTGACGCCCGAGGGACGCAGCGTGGTCGAGTACGCCCAGCGCATGGCCGCCAGCGCAGAGGGCCTCAAGCAGGAACTGGCGACCTTGCGTGATGGCCTCACCGGCCGCCTGCGGCTGGGCGTGATCCCGACCGCGCTGACCGTGGTCGCGGCGCTGACCGCCTCCTTCGCCCGGCGCCACGCCCATGTCACGGCCGAGGTGCTGTCGCTCGCCACCGACGAAATCCTGGCCCGCCTGCGCCGTTTCGAACTCGATGCCGGCATCGTCTATGTCGAGTCGGCGCAAGTTGCCGGGCTGGCGATCGTGCCTATCTGGCGCGAGCGCCATGTGCTGCTGACCGGCGCCAACGGCCGTTTCGCCGGGCGCGAGTCGGTGCGCTGGGCCGAGGCGGCGACGGTGCCGCTGTGCCTGCTGACGCCGGACATGCAGAACCGCAAGACCATCGACGCGGTATTCGCGAAAGTCGGCGCTGGCTCGCTCTGCGTACCTGGGACGCCGCTTCGCGGGCAGGTAACGCCGATGCTGGAGACCAATTCCATCGTCAGCATCCTGGCCCATGTCGGTTCCGGGCACTGGTCGTCGATCGTGCCGCGCAGCGTGCTGGAACAGGTCGGCACGCCGCCCGGGGTAGTCGCCATCGAACTGGTCGAGCCGGCCGTCGATTGGGCTACCGGCCTGGTCACCCTGGCGCGCGAGCCGCAGCCGCCGATGGTGGCCTCCCTGGTCGCCGAAGCGCGGGCGCTGGCCGAGACGTTCGACAAAGCCGCATAGGCCTTCGGTTTTTCCCGCTTTCGCTTTCGCCGCGGGCGGGGTACAAAGTCGCATGGAAAACCTTGCCACCGTCGCACGAATCATCGAGGAGCAGCGCGCCCGGCCCGGTGCGCTGCTGCCCATCCTGCACGAGATCCAGGATGCGCTGGGCTACATCCCGCCCGAGGCGGTGCCGCCGATCGCGCAGGCACTGAATCTGTCGCGCGCCGAAGTGCATGGCGTGATCAGCTATTACGCCCACTTCCGCCAGACGCCACCGGGCCGCCACGTGGTCCGTGTCTGCTGCGCCGAGGCCTGCCAGGCGGTCGGCGGCGAAGCCCTGGCCGAGCATGCGCGGGCGCGCCTGGCCGGCAGCGAAGTGACGCTCGAACCGGTGTATTGCCTCGGCCTGTGCGCCTGCGGCCCGTCGGTGCAGGTCGATGAAACGACGCTGCACGCGCAGGTCACGCCCGAGAAATTCGACGCGCTGATCGCCGAACTGGAGTCGGCGTCGTGAGGACCACGATTTTTGTCCCGGGCGATGCGGCGGCACTGGCGCTGGGTGCCGATGCCGTGGCTGCTGCGATCGCCATCGAAGCGGCGCAACGCGGCGTTGCCATCCGGCTGGTGCGCAATGGCTCGCGCGGCATGGTCTGGCTGGAGCCGCTGGTCGAAGTCGCCACCTCGCGCGGACGCATCGCCTACGGGCCGGTTGCGGCGGCCGACGTGCCCGGACTGTTCGCGGCCGACTTCACCACGGGCGGCGCCCATGCGCTGTGCCTGGGCCCGACCGAAGAGATTTCCTGGCTTGCCCGCCAGCAGCGCCTGGCCTGCCGCAGGATAGGCGTGGTCGATCCGCGTTCGCTGTCCGACTACATCGCGCGTGGCGGCGGCGCGGGCCTGCGCCGGGCGCGGGCCATGGCGCCGGGCGAGATCGTGCGCGCAGTGACCGACTCGGGCCTGCGCGGGCGCGGCGGCGCGGCGTTTCCGGCCGGCATCAATTGGCAGACCGTGCTGGCGACCCCGGCAGCGCAGAAATACATCGTCTGCAATGCCGACGAAGGCGATTCCGGCACCTTTTCCGACCGTATGCTGATGGAGGGCGATCCCTTCTGCCTGCTCGAAGGCATGGCCATCGCCGGCCTCGCGGTCGGCGCCACACAGGGTTTCATCTACGTCCGCTCAGAGTATCCGCATGCGGTCGCGGTGCTCGATGCCGCGCTGGAGGAAGCGGGCGACTTCCTCGGCGATTTCAAAGTTGAAGTACGCAAGGGCGCCGGTTCCTATGTCTGCGGCGAGGAAACCGCCTTGCTGGAAAGCCTCGAAGGCAAGCGCGGCATCGTGCGCGCCAAACCGCCGCTGCCGGCGATCAGTGGCCTGTTCGGCCAGCCGACGGTGATCAACAATGTCATCACCCTGGCCAGCGTGCCCGACATCCTGGCGCAGGGTGCCGCGGCCTACCGCGAACTCGGTATCGGCCGCTCGCGCGGCACGCTGCCCTTCCAGCTGGCCGGCAACATCAAATACGGCGGCCTGGTCGAAGTGCCCTTCGGCCTCACGCTGCGCGAACTGCTTTACGACTTCGGCGGCGGCTCGCGCTCGGGCCGGGCGCTGCGCGCGGTGCAGGTCGGCGGGCCGCTGGGCGCCTACCTGCCCGAGTCGCAATTCGACACCGTGCTCGACTACGAGGCCTTCGCCGCCATCGGCGCCGGGCTGGGCCACGGCGGCATCGTAGCCTTCGACGATAGCGTGGACCTGGCGAAGCAGGCGCGCTATGCGATGAAATTCTGCGCCATCGAATCCTGCGGCAAATGCACGCCCTGCCGCATCGGCTCGACGCGCGGCGTCGAAGTCATCGACCGCATCCGCGCCGGGCAGCACGAGCAGATCGAACTGCTGCAGGAGCTGTGCGAGACCATGACCCAGGGCTCGCTGTGCGCCATGGGCAGCATGACGCCGATTCCGGTCATGTCGGCCTTGCGCCACTTCGCGGAGGACTTCGGAGGTAAATGCGAATGAACGCACCACGTGAACTCGATCTGGGCACGCCAGAAGTTCCCAAAGGGACGCAGAGCGCTGGCGCTGGCGACACGGTGAATCTGGAGATCGACGGCATCGCGATCAGCGTCACGGCGGGTACTTCATTGCTGCGCGCCGCCGCCGAGGCCGGCGTGATGATTCCCAAGCTCTGCGCCACGGATTTCCTCAAGCCCTTTGGCTCCTGCCGCCTGTGCCTGGTCGAGATCGAGGGCCGCAAGGGCTACCCGTCTTCCTGCACCACGCCGGCCGAAGCCGGCATGAAGGTGCGCACCCAGTCGCCGCAACTGGCCAAACTGCGGCGCAACGTCATGGAGCTTTACATCTCCGACCATCCGCTGGATTGCCTGACCTGTTCCGCCAACGGCAACTGCGAACTGCAGACCATGGCCGGCGTGGTCGGCCTGCGCGAGGTGCGCTACGGCGCCGGCGAGAACCATTTCAGCGAGGTCGTCAGGGACGAGTCGAATCCCTACTTCAGCTACGACCCCGGCAAGTGCATCGTCTGCAACCTTTGCGTGCGCGCCTGCGAGGAGCAGCAGGGCACCTTCGCGCTGACCATCGCCGGGCGCGGCTTCGGCTCGCGGGTCACGGCGGGGCAGGGCGAAACTTTCCTCGAATCCGATTGCGTGTCCTGCGGCGCCTGCGTCCAGGCCTGCCCGACCGCGACGCTGATGGAAAAGACCGTCATCGAAAAGGGCCAGGCCGAGCGCAGCGTGACCACCACCTGCGCCTATTGCGGCGTCGGCTGCGGCCTGCGCGCCGAGATGAAGGGCGCTGAAGTGGTGCGCATGGTCCCGTGGAAGGACGGCCGCGCCAACGAAGGCCACGCCTGCGTCAAGGGCCGCTTCGCCTGGGGCTACGCCACCCATCCCGACCGCATCACCAGGCCGATGATCCGGGCGAAGATCAGCGATCCCTGGCGCGAGGTGTCGTGGGACGAGGCGCTGGCGCACACCGCACGCGAGTTTCGCCGCATCCAGCAAGCGCACGGCCGCAATGCGATCGGCGCCATCGTCTCCAGCCGCTGCACCAACGAGGAAGACTATCTGGTGCAGAAGCTGGTGCGCACCGCATTCGGCAACAACAACGTCGACACCTGCGCCCGCGTCTGCCATTCGCCGACCGGCTACGGGCTCAAGCAGACCCTGGGCGAATCGGCCGGGACGCAGACCTTCAAGTCGGTCGAGCAGGCCGATGTCATCGTCGTGCTCGGCGCCAACCCGAGCGATGCCCACCCGGTGTTCGCCTCGCGCCTCAAGCGCCGCGTGCGCGAGGGCGCGAAGCTGATCGTGATCGATCCGCGCGAAATCGATTTGGTGAGTTCGCCGCACATCCGGGCCGAGCATCACCTGAAGCTCCGGCCCGGCACCAATGTCGCGGTGCTCTCGGCCATGGCGCACGTGATCGTCAGCGATGGCCTGGTCGATGAGGCCTTCGTCGCCGAACGCTGCGAGACGAAAGCCTTCGCCGACTGGCGCGAGTTCGTCGCCCGTCCGGCCAATTCGCCCGAGGCGCTGGAGGTCGCCAGCGGCGTGCCGGCGGCGGCAGTGCGCGCCGCGGCCCGCCTGTATGCGACAGGAGGCAACGCGGCGATCTATTACGGCCTCGGCGTCACCGAGCATTCGCAGGGTTCGACCGCGGTGATCGCCATCGCCAACCTTGCCATGGCCACCGGCAATGTCGGCCGCGAGGGCGTCGGCGTCAATCCGCTGCGCGGCCAGAACAACGTGCAGGGCTCCTGCGACATGGGCAGCTTCCCGCACGAGTTGCCCGGCTATCGCCACGTGTCCGACACCGTGACCCGCGAGCTGTTCGAGCGCGACTGGGGCGTGACCATCCAGTCCGAGCCGGGCCTGCGCATCCCCAACATGTTCGAGGCCGCGCTCGACGGTTCCTTTCTCGGCCTCTACTGCCAGGGCGAAGACCCGGCGCAGTCCGATCCGAACACGCAGCACGTCACGGCCGCGCTGGCGGCCATGGAATGCGTGGTGGTGCAGGACCTGTTCCTCAACGAGACCGCGAAGTACGCCCATGTCTTCCTGCCCGGCGCCTCCTTCCTCGAAAAGGACGGCACCTTCACCAATGCCGAACGCCGCATCTCGCGCGTGCGCCGCGTCATGGCGCCGCTGGCCGGCATGGCCGACTGGGAGGTGACGCTGGCGCTGGCAAAGGCGCTGGGTTACGAGATGCACTACGCGCATCCGTCCGAAATCATGGACGAGATCGCGCGCCTGACGCCGACCTTCGCCGGCGTCAGCTACGCCAAGCTCGAACGTGCCGGCAGCCTGCAATGGCCCTGCAACGACGCGGCGCCGGGCGGCACGCCGACCATGCACGTCGAGCAGTTCGTGCGCGGCAAGGGCCGTTTCCTGATCACCCAGTACGTGCCGACGGACGAGAAAATCACGCGCCGCTTCCCGCTGCTCTTGACCACCGGCCGCGTGCTCTCGCAGTACAACGTCGGCGCCCAGACCCGGCGTACCGCCAACACCGACTTCTACGCTGCCGACCTGCTCGAGATCCATCCGCATGACGCCGAGGAACGCGGCATCCGCGAGGGCGATCGCGTCGGCATCGAATCGCGTGCCGGCAAGACGGTATTACCGGCGACGCTGACCGAGCGCGTGCAGCCGGGCGTGGTCTATACGACTTTCCACTTTCCCGAATCCGGTGCCAACGTGATCACTACCGACAACTCCGACTGGGCCACCAACTGCCCCGAGTACAAGGTCACCGCGGTGCAGGTCGCGCGGCTTGGCGGCTCATGAAGGCCACTCAGCGACGCACGGTGTGGCGCGACGGCGCGAGCCGGCCCGACGACCTGGCCGAGGAGACGCCGGTCGCCTTCGAGTACAACGGCATCAGCCATGCGGTGATGCTGGCTACACCCGCCGACCTCGAGGACTTCGCCGTCGGCTTCAGCCTGAGCGAGGGCATCGTCGCGCGCCGCCAGGACATCTTCGACATCGCCGTCAATGAGGCGGCAGCCGGCATCACCCTGCAGATCGAGATCGCCGGCGATGCCTTCGCGCGTCTCAAGGCGCATCGGCGCAGCCTTGCGGGGCGCACCGGCTGCGGCCTGTGCGGAGTCGAGAGCCTCGACCAGGTGCAGCGCGAGCTGTCGCCGTTGCCGGCTTCAAACCCGTTTCCGCTGACCGCGCTCCATGCCGGCATGCGCAGCCTGCCGGCGCAGCAACTGGTGCAGCAGGCCACCGGCGCCACCCACGCCGCCGGCCGCGTCGGCCGCGACGGCGCCATCAGCCATGTGCGCGAGGATGTCGGGCGCCACAACGCGCTGGACAAGACACTGGGCGCGCTGGCTCGCGACGGCATCGATGCGCGCGGCGATGCGCTGATCATCACCAGCCGCGCCAGCTTCGAGATGGTGCAGAAGGCCGCTGCGCTGGGCATAGCCACGCTCGCCGCGGTGTCGGCGCCGACTGCTGCGGCGGTGCGCCTCGCCGACAGGCTGAACCTGAGCCTGATCGGCTTCCTGCGCCAGGAAAGCTGCGTGACCTACAGCGGGTGCGGTGTGTTGGAGAAACTCAAGGCATGAATCCCGAGAATCTGTTCAAGATGGCCAACCAGATCGGCGCCTTCTTCGAGGCGATGCCGGACCGCGAGCAGGCGGTCGCCGACATCGCCGCCCACCTGCGGCGCACCTGGGAACCGCGCATGCGGGAACAGATCCTCGCCTGCCTGGGCACGGCCGACGAGGCCAGGCTCAAGCCCGTGGTGCGCGATGCGCTGCAGCGGCTGGCACGCGGTACCTGAACCTGCCGTGCCGGCCGGCGTGCCCTATTGCGACGGGCACATCCGGGAGTCGCCTTCGCCCATGCATACGGGATTGGACAGGCTCAATGCGGAGTCGAAGAAACGGAAGCGCAGGATCGGCGGCCGCCACGTGGGCGCCGTCTGCAGAACTTTTCGCGGCGAGCCGTTGAGTTCCACATCGACCCGGTAGGTCTTCGGAAAGGTCCGGTCCCAGCGCGGCAGGATCTGCTTGATGTAGTCGAGCTGGTGATCTTCCCTGACGATGACGCCCATGGTTTCCAGCAGGCTCAGTTTTGGCCAGTGTTCGCCGCCCGGCCGGCCGTAGGTCACGATGCCCAGGAAGCGGGAGAAGTCGTTGTAGAAGGGATCGGCCGGATCGATCATCTTGCCGTTCGAGTAGATCGCATCCATGAAATAGGTGACGGTGAAGTTTCGCGGCGTACGCTTTGCCCATTGGCCGAGAATGTCGTGCAGGGTGGCGGACATGCATAGCTCGAGGTGGCCGCCGACGATGTAGACATGAGAGGGCGTAACGTCGAAGCTGATTTCCCCGCCCTGCGAAAACACCCAGTAGTCGGGATGACAGTCGGCCATGAAGTAGAACTCGTCCGGGGTGTCGTCCTGCAGATAGATCACCGGAATCTTCCTGCTCTTGGCGAATTTCACGGCCTCGTCAACGCCGCGTTTGGTCGAGAAGCGTGCGTCGTAGGTGGATGACTGGTGCACCACGATCATCACCGAATCGCCATTGATCTTCACCTGCGCCGGCGGCGTAACGTCGTGCTGGCGACACGCGGCCCAGCCCGCGGAAGCAAACAGCAAAAATGTGATGAATGTGATGTGCCGGCCGAACACCGCTCACCCACCTGTCAGGTCGAGGACTTCATGCGCTGCCTGCCATGCGGGCGCGGAGCCAGCGACCGATCTCGATCACTTCCTCGATGCAGAGCGAATGCGGCATCGGATACTCGTGCCACGCCACCGGGCAGCCGAGGCGCAGCAGCAGGTCGCGGGCGCGGGTGCCCAGCTCCGGCGCGACCACATCGTCCTCGCTGCCATGGGCGGCGAAGACTTCCAGGCCGGCGTTGGCTGCGGTGGCCTCGGTTTCCAGCAGCTGCGGCGTCGGGATGTAGGTCGATAGGGCGATGACGCCGGCCAGCCGCTCGGCGTGGGTCAGCGCCGTGGTGTAGGCAATCGCCCCGCCCTGGGAAAAGCCGGCGAGAAAGATCCGCGCGCAGGGCACGCCGCGCCGGTTCTCGCGTTCGATCAGGCGCCGGATCGCCGCGCGGCTGCGCACGATGCCGGCCTCATCGACGCGGCGCGTGGTGCTGTCCAGCGTGATGATGTCGTACCAGGCCGGCATCACGTAGCCGCCGTTGCAGGTCACCGGGATCGCCGGCGCGTTGGGGAAGACGAAGCGCACATCGGGCGCCGAGTCCAGGCCCAGTTCCGGCACGATAGGCTCGAAGTCCGAGCCGTCGGCGCCCAGACCGTGCATCCAGATTACCGAGAAGCGCGGGTCGGCGCCGGTTTGCAGTTCGAGTGTCGCGAGCAGGTCGTCCATGCGCGGATAATACGCATTCGATGAAAAAACTTCGATACCGCCGTGAACTTCCTCGCCCACGCGCTGCTCGCCGGTGACACGCCGGCCCTGGTCGTCGGCGGCGTGGTCGGCGACTGGATCAAGGGGCCGCTGCCGGGCAGCCTGCCCGCCGACCTGGCGCGCGGCGTGGCTCTGCATCGGGCGATCGACAGCCATGCCGAAACGCATCCGGCCTTCCGCCAGAGCCGCGCCCGCGTGTCTGCCGCGCGCCGACGTTACGCCGGTGTGCTGGTGGATATTTTCTATGATCATCTGCTCGCCGCCGACTGGACTGTCCTGCATCACCAGCCCTTCGCCGAGTACCGCCGCGGCGTCTACCGGCAGGTCGCCGCGCGCGCCGCGGAACTGCCGGACCATTCCCGCGTCGCCCTGAAGATGATGGCGGAGCAGGACTGGTTCCTCAGCTACGTCCGCGTCGAAGGCATCGCCGATGTTCTCGCCCGCATGTCGCGCCGGGCGCGCCGGCCCAATCCGCTGGCCGGCGGCGAAGTGGAATTTCTTGCCGATGCAGAAGGCTTCTGCGCCGATTTTCACGCCTGGCTGGTCGATGCCAGAGTCTTCGCGCAGGAATGGCAATCTGAATCGCGTGGGTAGAAAAGCAAAACGCCCCGACTGGGGCGTTTTGCCTGATTCACTGGCGGAGACGCAGTCCGCTCCGCAGTAGTCCAGTGAAGTCCAGTATGGTTCAAAAGAATTATACATAACAATAAGATACGTAGAATCGTCGTCCAAGCCCGTCCTGGACAATCCGGCCAAATCCAGCTATGATTTGATAGTCATTTTGATAGTCAATTTATTTGGCGGAGCAAATTTCATGGTACGTCGACAACAGCGCCTTTCAGCACTCCAGGTCGCCAAGCTGAGCAAGCCGGGGTTGCACGGCGACGGTGGCGGCTTGACGCTGCAGATTACCACCACCGGTGCAAAGTCCTGGCTACTTCGCTACATGATGGCCGGCAAGCCGTTCGGGATGGGGCTGGGGCCGACGCATACCGTGAGCCTGGCCGAGGCTCGCCAGAAGGCTCTCGACGCGCGGAAGCTGCTTATCGAGGGCATCAATCCTTTGGTGGTCAGGAGGCAGAACCAGATCGCCGGCGCATTGGCCAGTGCCAGGATGATGACGTTCGACCAGTGCGCCGAGGCGTATATCCTGGCGCACAAGGCAGGCTGGAAGAACGCCAAGCATGGCGACCAATGGACAAACACACTCAACACGTACGCCAGTCCGGTGTTCGGCCATTTGCCCGTGGCTGAGATCGACACCGGCCTGGTCGTGAAATGCCTGTCACCGATATGGGAGAGCAAGACCGAAACGGCCAGTCGTCTGCGCGGTCGCATTGAATCAGTGCTGGGGTGGGCCACCACCAGCGGTTACCGCACCGGCGAGAATCCTGCGCGCTGGAAAGGACACCTGGACAACCTGCTGGCGACGATCAGCAAGTCCGGCAGGACCAAGCACCATCCATCGCTACCGTGGCAGCGCATTGGCGCGTTCATGGCAGCCCTGAGAGCGCGTGAGGGTGTATCCGCCCGCGCGGTCGAGTTCGCCGTCCTGACAGCCTGCCGGTCAGGCGAGGTGCGCGGCGCTAAATGGACTGAGTTCGATACGGCAGGAAAGGTCTGGACAATACCCGCCGAGCGCATGAAGGCCAAACGCGAACATGAGGTTCCGCTGAGCGATGCGGCGTTGGCCTTGCTGGAGTCCATGCCGAAGGTTGGCGAGATCGTGTTCGCCGGTACGAAAAATCAGCTCTTGTCCGATATGTCGCTGACCGCCGTGATCCGACGCATGAATGGCGACGACAAGCCCGTCTGGGCAGATGCCAACGGTGAGGGAGTAACCGTTCATGGTTTCCGCAGTAGCTTCCGTATGTGGGCGGCCGAGACCACCAATTACCCGCGTGAGGTTGCCGAACACGCGCTGGCGCACCAGTTGCCGGATGCCGTCGAGCGCGCCTACCAGCGAGGTTCGCAGTTTGCCAAACGTGCTGCATTGATGGCGGAGTGGTCCGCGTATTGCGCCACTGTGCAGATCGATGCGGTGGTCAAGCCGATTCGTGGCGCAAACCAGCGCTGAGGAAGTTGTCGGCTTGTTACGTAACGTGCATGAGATCACTGCCGAGACTCAAAGAGAACCAATCAACAAATCAAATCCTTCCTCGTCGATAGTCTTCGCGGGTCCGGACGACTCAAACCTGGGCGGCTGCTTTTCGGCGGCGAACTTGACTTGGTCACTGGGCACAAAGTGCCCACAAGCGACATTCGTCGCATCGGTGCTCCAGCGGCAGGTTTCTGAGCGAAGCCGTCGTACAGCGCGGGTTCTGACGGAGAACTACTCGGCCATTGCTGTCATCGAAACGCTTGG
>JALHPU010000072.1 GCA_022842325.1 Sulfuritalea sp.
TCGGCCCCGACGGCCATCCGGCGCGCGGCGGCTTCCTGCCGCCGGTGCCCCTGCCGCGCCGCATGTGGGCCGGCGGCCGTCTCACCTTCCCGCAGCCCTTGCGCGTGGGCGAGACGGTGCAGCGCCGTTCGCAGGTGATGTCGGTCGAGCACAAGAGCGGGCGCAGTGGCGAACTGGTTTTCGTATTAGTGCGCCACGAGTTCCACGGCGCGAACGGGCTGGCGATCACCGAGGAGCACGACATCGTTTATCGCGACCTGCCGGTCGCCGGGGCACCAGCGCCGACTTTCACTGCTGCGCCGGCGGCAAGTGCATGGGAACGCCAGATCGTGCCCGACGACGTGCTGCTGTTCCGCTATTCGGCGCTGACCTTCAATGGCCATCGCATCCATTACGACCGCCGCTATGTCACCGAGGTCGAGGGCTATCCGGGCCTGATCGTCCATGGCCCGCTGATCGCCACGCTGCTGCTCGACCTGCTGCGGCGCAATCTGCCGGACGCGGAAATCGCCGCCTTCGAATTCAAGGCGGTCAAGCCGCTGTTCGACATCGCACCTTTCTCCGTGCATGGCCAGCCCGAGGCCGACGGCAAGACCGTCAGGCTCTGGGCGCGCGACGCCGAAGGCTGGCTGGCGATGCAGGGCACGGCGACGCTGAGCTGAAGAACCCAAGATCCAACCCCGACGAGAGACACCATGCTGAAGACCAGCGATTCATTCCAGGACATCCGCGACGCGGTGCGCGATCTTTGCGCGCAATTTCCCGCGGAATATTTCCGCAAGGTCGACCAAGAGCGCGGCTATCCCGAAGCCTTCGTCGATGCCTTGACCAGGGCCGGCTGGATGGCCGCGCTGATTCCGCAGGAATACGGCGGCTCGGGCCTCGGCCTGACCGAGGCCTCGGTGATCATGGAAGAGATCAACCGCTGCGGCGGCAATTCCGGCGCCTGCCACGGCCAGATGTACAACATGGGCACGCTGCTGCGCCACGGCTCGGAAGCACAGAAGCAGCTCTACCTGCCGAGGATCGCCGCCGGCGAACTCAGGCTGCAGTCGATGGGCGTCACCGAGCCCAGCACCGGCACCGACACCACCAGGATCAAGACCACGGCGGTGAAGCAGGGCGACCGCTACGTGGTCAACGGACAGAAGGTCTGGATCTCGCGCATCCAGCATTCCGACCTGATGATCCTGCTGGCGCGCACCACGCCGCTGGCCGAGGTCAAGAAGAAATCCGAAGGCATGTCGATATTCATCGTCGACCTGCGCGACGCGATCGGCCACGGCATGACCGTGCGGCCGATTCCGAACATGGTCAATCACGAGACCAATGAGCTGTTCTTCGACAACCTCGAAATCCCCGCCGAGAACCTGATCGGCGAGGAGGGCAGGGGCTTCAAGTACATCCTCGACGGGCTCAATGCCGAACGCACGCTGATCGCCGCCGAATGCATCGGCGACGGCTACTGGTTCGTCGACAAGGTCAGCGCCTACGTCAAGGAGCGCATCGTCTTCGGCCGCCCGATCGGGCAGAACCAGGGCGTGCAGTTCCCCATCGCCGAGTCCTACATCGAGGTCGAGGCCGCCAACCTGATGCGCTGGGAGGCCTGCCGCCTGTACGACGCGCACCAGCCCTGCGGCGCCCAGGCCAATATGGCCAAGTACCTCGCCGCGAAAGCGTCGTGGGAAGCGGCCAACGCCTGCATCCAGTTCCACGGCGGCTTCGGCTTCGCCTGCGAATACGACGTCGAGCGCAAGTTCCGCGAGACGCGGCTCTACCAGGTGGCGCCGATCTCGACCAATTTGATCCTGTCGCATGTGGCCGAGCATGTGCTCGGCCTTCCCAGGTCATTTTGATGAAAACCCCTGCGTTGTTGAGGCTGGTGCGGGATCGGGAGGGTGGGGCATTCCGCGCTGCTCATGTCACCCGTCGGCGCCCTGCGGGCGCCTCGCCCCACGGCTTGCCCTGCATGGCAAGCCGGCTGCGGCAGCGCGGAGCAGTGCTCCGCGAAACCCTGCCTACGCCCCCCTTTACTTCGCTGCGCAGAACGCCCCACCCTCCCGATCGGGTGACGTCTGTGCAGGTTTTTGGTTGCAAGGCGCATACGTCTCCCGCCAAGGATGGTGGGTGCCCGTCTCCGGGAAGTAAAGGAGGAGGAGCGGGCGCAGCCCGCGACGGGGGACATGGACGGAGACGGGCACTCGCCGTCCTGGGCGCCCCCACACCTTCGGCAATCCAAGCGTTTCATCCATCGCTAATGCACACGGAATCAAACTGAGATAGCCATGGCCACTGCAAACCGTCCCCTCGATGGCATCACCGTCGTCTCATTGGAACACGCGATCGCCGCGCCGTTCTGCACCCGCCAACTGGCCGACCTCGGCGCGCGCGTGATCAAGGTCGAGCGTCCCGGTTCCGGCGACTTCGCCCGCGGCTATGACGAACGCGTCAAGGGCCTGGCCTCGCATTTCGTGTGGACCAACCGCTCCAAGGAAAGCCTGACGCTGGACGTCAAGCACGCCGAAGCCGAGGATGTTTTCGCGCGCCTGCTGGCGCAGACCGACGTGCTGGTGCAGAACCTCGCGCCCGGCGCCGCAGCGCGCCTGGGCCTGTCCTTCGAGACGCTGCACGAAAGATATCCGCGCCTGATCGTCTGTGACATCTCCGGCTACGGCGATTCCGGCCCCTACCGCGACAAGAAGGCCTACGACCTGCTGATCCAGAGCGAATCGGGCTTCCTCTCGATCACCGGCACGCCCGACGAGCCGTCGAAAGCCGGCTGCTCGATCGCCGACATCGCCGCCGGCATGTATGCCTACAGCAATATCCTGGCCGCACTGATCCAGCGCGGCAAGACCGGCGAAGGCTCGCGCGTCGAAGTCTCGATGCTGGAAGCCATGGCCGAGTGGATGAGCTATCCGCTCTACTACGCCATCGACGGCGCCGCGCCGCCGCCGCGTTCCGGCGCGGCGCATGCCACGATCTATCCCTACGGTCCCTTCACCGCCGGCGACGGCAAGGTGGTCATGCTCGGCCTGCAGAACGAACGCGAATGGGCGATCTTCTGCGAGAAGGTCCTGCTGCAGCCGGAACTCATCGCCGATCCGCGCTATGCCTCGAATTCGAAGCGCACCGCGGCGCGGGCCGAGGTCAAGGCCCTGGTCGAGCAGGCCTTCGCCGCCCTGAGTTCGGAGCAGGTCGTGGCCCGCCTCGATGCCGCCGGCATCGCCAATGCCCACGTCAATGACATGCACGACCTCTGGCAGCACCGGCAGCTGCAGGCGCGCGGGCGCTGGGTCGAGATCGACAGCCCGGCGGGGCCCCTGCCGGCGCTGCTGCCGCCCGGCCTGCCGAGCAATGTCGAGCCACGCATGGACGCGGTGCCGGCGCTGGGCCAGCATACGCATGCCATCCTCGCCGCGCTGGGATACGCCGCCGAAGACATCGCCCGCCTCGAATCCACCCACGCCGTCTGAAGGCCACTCATGACGAACCAGAATCCCAGCCGTACCCTGGCCCGCTTTGCCGCCGAACTGCGCTTTGATCAAATCCCGCCGGCCGTCCTGCGGCGCGCCGAAGACCTGCTGCTCGACTGGGCGGCCTCCGCGCTGGCCGGCAAGGGCGCGGCCCCGGTCGAGATCATCGAGCGCTTCGCCCGCGTCATGGGCCCCGCCGGAGGATCGTCGCAAGTCCTGATCTCGCGCCGCCATACATCGCCGCTGTTCGCGGCGATGGTCAATGCCGCGTCCTCGCACGTCGCCGAGCAGGATGACGTGCACAACGGTTCGGTGTTCCATCCGGCGACGGTGGTGTTCCCGCCGGCGCTGGCCGCTGCCCAGGCGCTCGCTTCGTCGGGCCGCGAACTGCTGACGGCCTGCATCGCCGGCTACGAGGTCGGCATCCGCGTCGGCGAATATCTCGGTCGCTCGCACTACCGCGTGTTCCACACCACCGGCACGGCAGGCACGCTGGCCGCCGCCGCGGCGGTCGGCCGGTTGCTGAGGCTCGATGCCGACAGGATGCTGCACGCCTTTGGCTCGGCCGGTACCCAGTCCGCCGGACTTTGGGAATTCCTGCGCGATGCGGCGCACTCCAAGCAGTTGCACACGGCACATGCCGCCGCCGCCGGACTCAGCGCGGCCTACCTGGCGGCGGACGGCTTCACCGGCGCGCAGCGCATCCTCGAAGGCCCGCAGGGCCTCGCCGCCGGCACCTCGACCGACGCCGATCAGGCGCGCCTGACGGACGGCCTCGGCACGCGCTGGACCGTGGCCGAGACCTCGTTCAAGTTCCACGCCTCCTGCCGCCACAACCATCCGGCGGCCGACGCGCTGCTGCAGGCGATGACGGACCACCGTCTCGCCAGCGCCGACATTGAGCATGTGGTCGCCCGCGTGCACCAGGCCGCGATCGACGTGCTGGGTCCCGTGACCGATCCGCAGACCGTGCACCAGGCCAAGTTCTCCATGGGCACCGTGCTCGGCCTGATCGCGACGCATGGGCGGGCCGGGCTGGCCGAGTTCGACACGCTGTTCCGCGATGCGGCGGTGCGCGACTTCGCCGCACGCGTGAGCATGGAACTCGACGCCGAGGTCGATACCGCCTATCCGGCGCGCTGGATCGGCAAGGTGACGATCCGCACCAGGGACGGCCGCGACATCGAGGGCCGCGTTGACGAGCCCAAGGGCGACCCGGGCAACACGCTCACCCGCGCCGAGCTCGAAGACAAGGCGCTGCGCCTGGCGGCCTATCGCAATGGCGCCACCGAGACCGAGATGCGCCGCGTGATCGCGCAGATCTGGACGCTGGAATCGGCTCCCGTGATCGGCGACCTGCTGCCCGCCGCCGCATGAAGCGCCTGAATTCGCTGCTGTTCGTCCCAGCCAGCCGCCCCGAGCGCTTTGCCAAGGCGCTGGCCGCCGGCGCCGATGCAGTGATCATCGATCTCGAAGATGCCGTCGCGCCCGCCGACAAGGACGCGGCGCGCGCTGCGCTGGCGGCCTGGCTCGATCCCGCGCAGCCGGTGCTGGTGCGCATCAATGCCGCCGATACGCCGTGGTTCGCCGCCGATCTTGAATTGCTGGCGCGCCCCGGCATCGCCGGCGTGGTGCTGCCCAAGGCCGAGCATGCCGAGGATGTCGAGGTCGCCTGTCGCGCCGCAGGTGGGCTGCCGGTGCTGCCGCTGGTCGAGTCGGCGCTCGGTTTCGAGCAGCGCCTCGCTCTGGCCCATGCCGACCGCGTCGAACGCCTGATCTTCGGCCACATCGACTTCCAGGCCGACCTGAGCATGCGCGCCACGGAGGATGAACTGCTGCCCTTCCGCGTGGCGCTGGTACTGGCCTCGCGCCTGGCCGGCATCGCCGCGCCGATCGACGGCGTCACCACGGCGATCGACGATACCGAACTGCTGCAGGCCGATAGCTTGCGTGCGCGCCGGCTCGGTTTCGGCGGCAAGCTGTGCATCCATCCGCGCCAGGTCGCGTTGGTCAATCGCTGCTTCGCCCCGAGTGCCGACGAGATCGCCTGGGCGCAACGCGTGATCGCGACCGATGCGGCGTCGGGCGGCGCGGCGGTGGCGGTGGACGGCAGGATGGTGGACCGGCCGGTGGTGCTGCGCGCCGCGGCCATCCTCGCCGATGCCGCAGCTCGCAAGGATGCGCAGCAATGAAAATCGATCGCCTCGACCATCTGGTGCTGACCGTGCGCGACATCGACGCGACGATCGCCTTCTATGTCGATCTGCTGGGCATGGAGGCGGTCAGCTTCGGTGATGGTCGCCGCGCGCTGGCCTTCGGCCGGCAGAAGATCAATCTGCATCCGGCTTCCGCGCCGCTTGCGCCGCATGCCGCGACACCGATGCCGGGCTCGGCCGATCTGTGCCTGATCACCGAAACGCCGCTGGCCGAAGTCATCGCGCATCTGCAACGGGCGCACGTCGCGATCGAGCAGGGCCCGGTGCCGCGCACCGGCGCCAGCGGACCGATACTGTCGGTTTATTTCCGCGATCCCGACGGCAACCTGATCGAAGTCTCGAACTACCCGTGAACCGCCGTGCCGCCGGCGCCGACTCCTGCAGCCGCTTGCGACAGGAGTCGTAGCCAACGTTGCCGGTCGGCGGCCACGCAAAGGAGCAGGAATTGATGAACCGCAAACGCATTGCAGTAATCCCCGGCGATGGCATCGGCAAGGAAGTGGTGCCCGAGGGCCTGCGCGTGCTGCAGGCGGCGGCGAGCCGCTTCGGCCTCGCCCTGCAATTCGACGAATTCGACTGGAGCTGCGACTACTACCTGCAGCACGGCCGCATGATGCCGGAGGACTGGAAGCAGCAGATCGGCGGCCACAACGCGATTTTCTTCGGCGCCGCCGGCTGGCCGGACAAGGTGCCCGACCATATTTCGCTGTGGGGTTCGCTGCTCAAGTTCCGCCGCGAGTTCGACCAGTACGTGAACCTGCGGCCGGTGCGCCTGATGCCCGGCGTGCCCTGTCCACTGGCCGGGCGCCAGGTCGGCGACATCGATTTCTACGTGGTGCGCGAAAACACCGAAGGCGAGTATTCCAGCGTCGGCGGCCGCATGTACGAGGGCACCGAGCAGGAGACCGTGCTGCAGGAAAGCATCTTCACCCGGCGCGGCACGGACCGCATCATGAGGTTCGCCTTCGAGTTGGCCATGCAGCGGAACAAAAAGCACGTCACCTCGGCTACCAAGTCGAACGGCATCGCGATCTCGATGCCCTGGTGGGACGAGCGCTTTGCCGCGATGGCGGCGCAGTATCCGCAGATCCGCAGCGACAAGTACCACATCGACATCCTCACCGCGCATTTCGTGCGCAACCCGGACTGGTTCGACGTGGTGGTCGCCTCCAACCTGTTCGGCGACATCCTCTCCGACCTCGGTCCGGCCTGCACCGGCACCATCGGCATCGCACCCTCGGCCAACCTGAATCCGGAGCGCCTGTTCCCTTCGCTGTTCGAGCCGGTGCACGGTTCGGCGCCGGACATCGCTGGCCGCGGCATCGCCAACCCGATCGGCCAGATCTGGTGCGGCGCGATGATGCTGGAGCATCTGGGCCACCCGCAGGCGGCGGCCGCGATCATGGCCGCGATCGAAACCGTCACCGCGGAAGGCCCGCGCACGCCCGACATGGGCGGCAGGGCAAGCACCAGCGACGTCGGCAAGGCGATCGCCGCCATCGTCGCCGCGGTGCGCTGAGCAGGCCGCGCGGCGGTACTACAGCGCCGCCGCGCCCTTCGCGGCGACCACGCCGTCCTGCGCGGACAGCACGCCGGATATGCCGATCGCGCCGAGATAGACTCCGTCGCGCACCAGCGGCAGGCCGCCTTCGAGGCAGATCGCGTCGGGCATGGTCATCATCACCGGGCGTCCCTGCAGCACGGCATCCTCGAAAGCCTTGGTCGGCCGCTTGAACATGATCGCGGTGCGCGCCTTCTGCTCGGCGACGCGCACCGAGCCCTTTTGCGTGCCGTCCATGCGCTGCAGGGAGATCAGGTGGCCGCCGTCATCGACCACGGCGATCACCACGTTCCAGCTATTTTCGATGGCGGCCAAGCGGGCGGCCGCAGTCATGCGCTCTGCATCGGCGAGTGTCAGCATTTTTTTGATCCTTCAGAATTGGGGTTGGGCCGTGCACAATAAATTGCGCCGGCCGGCAATTCAAATCAATTCTGTGGATTCGCGGATTTTCAGGCCGACAACTCGCCGGCCGTGTCGGCCGCCGGGGCTGTTGCCGGCCTTTGCAGCAACTGGCCGCAGACCACCGCGCCCGAATGTATCTCGGCCAGCGCATAGACCACGTCGCAGGCGATCCTGGCCTTCGACTGCAGCCGGATGAATTCGCTGGCGTCGACCCGTCCCGTCACTGCGCCGTTGACGATGATGCGAGCGGCATCGACGTCGCCTTCGATACGGCCCTTCTCGCCGATGACCAGGGTGCCCGACCGGCTATCGAGAGCGCGCACATTGCCCCTGACCTCGCCGTCGATGCGCAGGCCGCCGGAAAATACGATGTCGCCGGTAAGTACCGTTCCGGCACCGATCAGGGTTTCGGAACGAGGTGGGCCGGGATGCTTCGGGTCGACTGCGGTAAACAAGCTGAGTATTCCTCGTGGGCGGCATCGGCCGGTGCGAGACGCTGGATGGTGGCGACCTGGTACATGCGTTCGATTTTGCTGCGAGCCCCGGGTTCGCTGCGCGCACAGACTTTCAGCCTGGGCACGGAACGGAAAAACTGGACCTCGCACCTCCACCACATGATTTTTATTTGTCGCCTGCGGAATGGCCGCTTCGGCGCTGCCGAAGCAAAAGCGCCACACTATAACTATGGTGATATATCGCGGTCAAGCATTGCTTGCCCCGGATCGGGCATGGCGCCTAGCCGATCAGTGCCACGGCCTTGATCTGCACCCAGACCTCGCGCCCCGGGGCGAGGTCGAGGCGCTGCGCCGAGCGTCGCGTCAGGCGTGCCAGCACGGTCGTGGCGCCGACGCGCAGCTGCACCAGCACCGCCGAGGGATGGTCTTCGGCGGCATGCGCGACGACGGTGGCCGGCAACAGGTTGATGATGCTGACGTCGTCGTGGCGGCTGTTGGCGATCGACACGTCGCGCGCCAGGATGCGTACCCGCACGCGGCGGCCGACCGGGACGCCGTTGTCGCGCACCCACAGCTCGCCACCGTCGAATTCGACGCGCGCCAGGTGCCACTCGGCATCGCGCTCGGCCACCGTGGCGGCGAACACCGCGCCGGCATCCTCGCCGAGGCGGATCGGCAGGTCGACCCGCGCCAGGGTCTCCGCCAGCGGGCCTTGCGCCGCGGCGCGTCCATCTTCGAGGACGACGAGGTGGTCGGCCAGTCGCGCCACTTCATCGGCGGCGTGGCTGACGTACAGCACCGGAATGTCCAGTTCGTCGCGCAGGCGTTCCAGGTAGGGCAGGATTTCCTGTTTGCGCGCATGGTCGAGCGCGGCCAGCGGCTCGTCCAGCAGCAACAGGCGCGGCGCGGTCAGCAGGGCGCGGGCGATCGCCACGCGCTGCTGCTCGCCGCCCGAGAGGCGTTCCGGTGTGCGTTCGAGCAGGGGGCCGAGGCCCAGCAGTTCGACGATCGAATCGAAACCGCGGGAGTCGGCGCCGGCAATACGGTGAACTGCGCGATGAACTGCGCGGCGCATGCCGTAGTTCAGGTTCCCGCGTACATCGAGGTGGGCAAACAGGCGCGCGTCCTGGAACACGTAGCCGAGCGGGCGTCGATGCGTCGGCAGGAAAGCGCCTGCGTCCTGCCAGACTTCACCATTCACCTCAAGCCGGCCGGTGCCGCGCTCCAGTCCGGCGATGCAGCGCAGCAGCGTGGTCTTGCCGCTGCCCGAAGGGCCGAATAGCGCGGTGACGCCGCGTCCGGGCAGGTCGAGGTCGACGTCGAGCGCGAAGCCCGGGTAGTCCTGCCGGAATTGCGCCTGGATGCTCATCGGGTTTTGCGTCCGGTCAGCGTGTACAGCGCCAGTAGCACCAGGAAGGAAAAGGCCAGCATGCCGCCGGCCAGCCAGTGCGCCTGGGCGTATTCGAGCGCCTCGACGTGATCGTAGATCTGCACCGAGACCACGCGGGTCTTGTCCGGAATGTTGCCGCCGATCATCAGCACCACGCCGAATTCGCCGACGGTGTGGGCGAAGCCCAGTATCGTCGCGGTAATGAAGCCCGGCTTGGCCAGCGGCAGGGCGACGCTGAAGAAGGCATCGACGGGCGAGGCGCGCAAGGTCGCGGCGGCCTCCAGCGGCCGTTCGCCGATGGCCTCGAAGGCGTTCTGGATCGGCTGCACGACGAAGGGCATGGAATAGAACACCGAGGCCACCACCAGGCCGCCGAAGGTGAAGGGCAACAGGCCGATGCCGGCCCATTGCGTGAACTGCCCGACGATGCCGTCCGGGCCCATCACCAGCAGCAGGTAGAAGCCGATCACCGTCGGCGGCAGCACGATCGGCAGCGCTACCACGGCGCCGACCGGGCCCTTCCACCACGAGCGCGTGCGCGCCAGCCACCAGGCGATCGGCGTGCCGATCAGCAGCAGCAGGACGGTGGTGACGGTGGCCAGCTTGAGCGTTAGCCAGATCGCGCCGAGATCTGAAGGGTTCAGCATGGGACGTATGCTACCGCGCTAGCGTCGGGCGGCACAGTGCCTCAGGTTTCGTAGCCGAAGGACTTGATGATCGCCTGCGCCCTGTCGCCCTTCAGATAACCGAGCCAGGCTGCGGCGGCCGGATTGGCGTGGCCGCGCTCGAGCAGCACCGCATCCTGCCGGATCGGCCGGTGCAGCTTGGCCGGCACCACCCAGGCCGAGCCCGCGGCGATGCGTCCGTCCTGCATCACCTGCGACAGGGCGACGAAGCCCAGCTCGGCGTTGCCGCTGGCGACGAATTGGTGGGTCTGGGCGATGTTCTCGCCCTGGACAAATTTCGGCTGCACGGCGTCGAGCAGTTTCAGCGCGGTCAGCGTCTCGACGGCGGCCGCGCCGTAGGGCGCGAGTTTCGGATTGGCGATCGCGAGGTGTCTGAAGCCGTCCGTCCGCAGCACCGCGCCTTGGTTGTCCACATAGCCGGCCTTGGCCGACCACAGCGCGAGGCGGCCGCTGGCATAGCTGAAGCGGGAACCGGCAACGGCGGCGCCTGCGGCCTCCAACCGGGCCGGCGTCGTGTCGTCGGCGGCCAGCAGCACCTCGAAGGGCGCGCCGTTCCTGATTTGCGCGTAGAACTTGCCGGTGGCGCCAAAGGCCAGCAGCGCCCTGTGCCCGGTGTCCTTTTCGAATTCCGCGGCAATGCGCTTCGCCGGCGCCGTGAAGTTGGCGGCGACGGCAACCTGCACCTCGCCGGCGCGGGCGAGACAGGAAACCAGCAACAGGACGAGCGCGGCGGCTTTCATGTGGGCGATGCTAACAGGCGGCGGTGCCTGTGCAGCCGACGCAGACCACACTCTCGTAGTCGAAGCCGAGCGCCATCCATTTGCGTTCCGGCAGTCCCCGCGCCTGGCCGACGATGACCTTCATTACGCCGGCATGGGTCACCAGCACGGCCTGCTGCAGGCCGGCGTCGTGCGCCTCGGCGACGAAAGCCAGCACGCGCGCCTGCAGTTCGGCGACCGATTCGCCCTGCGGCGGCCGGTAGCCCAGCGGATCGGCGGCCCAGCCGTCGAGCGCCTCGCGCTGGATCTGGCTCCAGGGCGTCATTTCCCAGTCGCCGAAATGCATCTCCTGCAGGCGCTCGTCGCTCTGCGGCGCCGGGTGCAGCGCGGCCGCCAGTTGCCGGCAGCGCTGCAGCGGGCTGGTGAACAACGGAGCGTGCGGCGGCAGTTGCGGCCGGATGCGCGCCGCGGCGGCGGCGACGTCGTCGGCCAGCGCCAGGTCGGTGCGGCCGTAGCAGACGCCGGCGGCGACCTGCGGCGGCGGGTGGCGGATCAGCCAAAGCTGCACAACAGCCCCAGGTAGAAGGCCAGCTCGCTGACCTGCTGCGTCGCGCCGAGGCAGTCGCCGGTATAGCCGCCGATGCGGCGCACGAAGTAGCGCGCGGCGAGCAGGGTGACGACGAGCACCGCAGCCAGCGCGGCCAGCACGTCGGCCAGCGGCAGCAGCAGGCAGGGCAGCAGGCCGAACAGCGCCGCGACGGCGAGTTCCCCCGGCGCCATGCGCTGCGCCAGCGGCTTGGATTTCGAACTGTCGTCGTCGCGCACGTAGTCGAGGAAAAAGATCAGCACGGTCGAGGCCAGGCGCGATACGGCGTGGCCGGCGACCAGGGCGAGGGCGAGAAAGGGTGGGCCCAATGCCGCATCGAGTTCGGTCAGCGCGTTCCACTTGGTCAGCAGGATCAGGCCGACGCCCAGCGTCGCATAGCTGCCGACCCGCGAATCCTTCATGATCATTAGCACCTGCGCCTTGTCCCAGCCGCCGCCGAAGCCGTCGCAGGAGTCGGCGAAGCCGTCCTCGTGGAAAGCACCGGTGGCGAGTATCGTCGCCGCCATGCCGAGCAGCACCGCGACGCCGAGCGGCAGCGCCAGCGCCGCCAGCTCGGTGATGCCGGCGCCGATGGCGCCGATCAGGATGCCGATCAGCGGGAAGTAGCGCGCGGCGTGGTCGAGCTGGTCCTGGGCATGGCCGACCCAGGCCGGCACCGGCAGGCGCGTGAAGAAGCGCAGCGCGGCAAAGAAATACTCCAGCTCGCGTTTCATCCCAAAAACCTCAGTTCAATTCGCAGATGACGCAGATTACGCAGAGTGACCGGGTAACGTCGTGATTCATCTGCGTCAATCGGCGAAATCTGCGGATGAAACGCTCTTTGCAGGTTCATCAGTTTTTTTCACTGACCCCCGCCGACTCGAAGCTCGCCATTTCGTTCATGAAGGCGCAGGCAGCGTTGAGCAGCGGCAGGGCCAGTGCCGCGCCGGTGCCTTCGCCGAGGCGGAGGCCCATGTCGAGCAGCGGCTGCGCCTGCAGCCAGTCGAGCTGCCGGCGGTGTCCGGCCTCGTTGGAGCAGTGCGCGAACACGCAGTAGTCGAGCACCGCGGGCGACACCTGCTGCGCCACCAGCAGCGCGCTGGTGACGATGAAGCCGTCGATCAGCAGCGTCATCCGCGCTTCCGCCGCGGCCAGCATGGCGCCGGCCAGCATGGCGATTTCGAAACCGCCGAAGCGGGTCAAGACGCGCACGGCGACTTGCCCCGCTTCGGCTTTGC
>JALHPU010000073.1 GCA_022842325.1 Sulfuritalea sp.
GAGTTGGGGTTTGACGGGGTGGTGGCCGCCCTGACGGGAAAGCCCGACACCTATTCGAAGCCCCAGAGTTATGCGGCAGGCTCCGGAGTTAAGGTACAAAACTGTCGCTCCATAACGAAAGTAGAGCACTCATTGAACGATCGCGATAGCATACCGAAAAACTACACCCAGTCTTTCCTGTTGCAACGCATAAATAGGCGGGCCAGATCATGACCAACGAAGTGCGCAAAACACTCTCACGCAAGTATTGTCCGCGCTTCGGACAACTCGCTGTTGAATTCGGCTTCATCACGGACGCGCAACTGATCGATGCACTGGCGCGCCAGGTTCGGGAAGAATTAGACGGCGAGGGACATCGGTTGCTCGGCCAAATACTCTTCGAAAGAGAGGTAATGTCCGCACCGCAAATAGAGCAGGTGCTGACAGAGATGTTCCGACGAATGAGAAAAGAGCAAAATGACAACGGGAACTCGGCGCACCCGCTCTAACTCCCCGCTGCAGGCGACGCGCCATCAGCGACTTTCATGTTTCAATCATCGCGCTTGGCGCGCGCCTGAGCGGTAACGTTAGGCCTCTAATGCGCTCAGCATAGTCGAACTGCTGTCGATGAGCCCCAACATCCTTCATATACGCAACAAAAAGCCCGCTCGATGGTGGGCTCCTGTATTCTGATTCCGTACCGGTTACTTCTTCTTCGCCGTCTTTTTACCGGAAACGGCAGCCTTGAATCCGGCACCGACCGTAAATCTCGGCACCGTGGTTGCCGCGATCTTGAGCTCCTTGCCCGTCTGCGGGTTGCGTCCCACGCGAGCGGCACGCTTCGACGACTTGAATGTACCAAGGATGTGACACTGCCGTTCGATATTTGATGCCGGAAATCCAAGCGATTTCGTTCTTGGGCGGCAGATTCCTAAAACTCTACGGCTCTTGCGTGCCTGTTTATCCAAGCGCAACCCTCATTGACTCTCTGGCGCCTGCCGCAGTAGGTCGCGTACTGCCGCCAGCGCACCGGGGTAGTCGAACGCCGCCACTTGCCGCCCCAGCTGCATGGCTGTTGCTCCGTGCGTCGCCAGCAAGAGGGGCCGATTTCTCTCAAACAGATCGGTGGCAGCGATGTCGTCGCTGGCCAGCAGTGGCGCCAGCTGTTTGAGCACCGCGCGCGCCCGCGCGGGATCGGGCGCCGGTACGTGGGCTGTCGTCTCGGGCAAGTGCGCAAGTACTGCATTGAGGGCCTGCATTTCAGTTTGCAGGGTCGCCACGAGTTCAGGTATCGATGCCGTCTCATGGCCGCGCAAGGCGTGCTCGAGCGCCAGCGCGGCGGCATGCAGGGCGGTCGCGCCCAGCGATCCGGCGGCGCCCTTGAGGGTGTGCAGCCGTTGCCCGGCGGCCTCGGCCTGCCCCGCGGCAAGCTCGTCTTGCAGGCATTGCGGATCGTCGCGATGGCTGGCGGCAAGCTGCCGCAACAAGGCCACATAGGCGACTGCCCTGCCACTCAGGGCCCGCAGTCCGCGGGCCGTGTCGAGACCGGCAAACTCAGTCAAGGGGCGGGGCAACGCGCTCAGATGCTGTGGCAAGGTGGGCGGCGCGGCGGTCGCGTCATCGCCGCGTTCGGTCTCCTGCTCCGCCGGCAACCATTTCAACAAGGTGGCATAGAGTGCGTCGGGCTCCACCGGCTTGACGATGAAATCATCCATCCCCGCGTTCTTGCAGGCTTGGCGATCATCGTCGTAGGCATTGGCCGTCATCGCCAGGATCGGCCGGTCTTTCCAGCCGGGCAGCTTGCGAATGGCGCGGGTGGCTTCGAGGCCGTCCATGTCGGGCATCTGCATGTCCATCAGGACCAGGTCGTACTTTTGTGTCGCTGCCTTCGCCACCGCCTGCCGGCCGTCCTCGGCCGTATCGACGTCCAGACCCACCCCGTGCAGCAGTTCCAGCGCCACTTCGCGATTGATGGAGTTGTCCTCGGCCAGCAACAGCCACTTGCCGGGGGACTGCCGGCGCAGTTGCGTTTCGGCATTGCCAGTGGGTTCGACCGCCTTGGCAGGCATGACGCCAATGCCGCGTTGCACGCGGGCGGAGAACCAGAAGGTGCTGCCCACCCCCGGCGTGCTGTCAACGCCGACTTCTCCGCCCATCATCTGCGCCAGTTGCCTGGTGATGGCGAGCCCGAGGCCGGTGCCACCGTACTTGCGCGTGGTCGAGGTGTCGGCCTGTTCGAAGGGCTGGAACAGCCGCTGCCTGGCTTCCGGCGTGATGCCGATGCCGGTGTCCGCGACCGCAAATCGCACCAGGAGTCCTTCGTCGTCATCTTTCAGGAGCAGGGCGCTCAGCATGACCCGACCGGTGTCGGTGAATTTGACGGCATTGCCGGCGAAGTTGAGCAAGGCCTGACGCAAGCGCATCGCGTCCCCGCGCAGCCAGGCCGGCACCGCCTCGCGGTCGATCTCGACCGCGAGGCCTTTCTCATGCGCTGCGGGGGTGATGATGGACGCGACGTAGTCGAGGACGGCCGAGAGGTTGAAGTCGGAGTCCTCCAGTCGCAGCTTGCCCGCCTCGATTTTTGAAAGATCGAGAATGTCGTTGATGAGCGACAACAGGTGCCGGCTCGCGTTGTCGATCTTGGTCAGCCGGTATGCCTGCGCCGGTGTGGCGCCGGCGCGCTGCATCAGGTAGGTGAGGCCGATGATGGCGTTCATCGGCGTGCGGATCTCGTGGCTCATGTTGGCCAGGAAGGCGCTTTTGGCCACATTGGCCGCCTCGGCCTGCTGCCGCGCCGCGGTCAGTTCCGTCGTGCGCTGCGCCACCAGGTCCTGCAGGTGATGGCGGTGCTTGTCCAACTCGATGCCGATGCGCCTCTTCTCGGTGACGTCTTCTTTCACCGCAACATAGTGGCTGATCGTCCCATCAGGCTGGCGCAGCGGCTTGATGATGATGAATTCGACGTATTCGGTGCCATCCTTCCTGCGATTGATGAACTCCCCCTTCCACGACTGTCCCTGCCGAAGGGCGGCCCACATCGCGGCATGGGTTTCCGGCGGTGTCTTGCCTGACTGGAAGACGCGCGGGTTCTGCCCGACGAGCTCGTCGCGAGCGTAGCCAGTCGACACGATGCAGGCCTGGTTGACGTATTCGATGCGCGCTTCCAGGTCAGCAATCAATATGCTTTCCGGGCTTTGCTCGATGGCGAGCGACAGCTTGCGCAGTTCCGTTTCGCTTTCCTTGACCCGTTTTTGCGCGGCGAGCGCGTCTTCCATCAGGCTCGAGGCCGCGCGTGCCGCCTGGAGTTGGGCTTCGAGAGCGGCGCTCATTTCGGTGCGGCGCCTGGACTCGCTTTCGGCCAACTGGAGGGCGACGCGCTGGCGCTCTGCCTGGTTGGCAAAGTTATCCAGGGCAAAGCCGAGGTCCGTGGCAATTTCGGTCAGCAGCCTGCGGACCTCGTCGTCGAAGACGTCCACCTCGCCGGCATGGACGGAAAAGGCGCCGACCGTCCTGCCACCGCAGCGCAGGGGTAAGGCGGCAATAGCCGCGCAGCCGGCGCGCGCGCTGTCGGCGCACACGGCGGTCAGGGGATCGTTTGCGCAATCCATGCACCAGAACGGCTGGCCCTCGCGTGCCGCGATGCCGGCCGGGGACTGCCCGAACGGCGAGAGGGGGTCGGCGGACATGCGAGTCGTCGTCAGATGTTCATACCCATCGCCATGGCCGGCGACCGGTTTGATCTCCTGCGTCGCCGCGTCGATCATGCCAATCCAGGCCATCTTCATGCCGCCGATGGTGACCATGGCGTGGCAAACCGTGCGGAACAGGTCATCGGCGCTGTCGCTGTGCACGATGGCATGGTTGCAAGTGCTCAGAACGGCATAGAGCTTTGCGATGCGGCGGGCGTGTTCTTCTGCCTGCTGGCGCTCGGCCACTTCCTTGCGCAACTCGGCGACCATGTCGATGGCCATGGCGTCGAAAGCGCGCGACAGGTCGCCCAGTTCGTCTTTGGCCGTGCTGGCGCGATGCACGGTCGGTTCGCCTTGCGCCACGGCCGTGACCGCGGCGTGGAGGTGGGCCAACGGCTGCAACACCCGGCGCACCAACAACACGCTCAGGGCCGCGAGGAGGACCAGCACCGCCAAGGGAAATACCTGACTCAACCGGCGCAGTTGCAGTTCAGCCTCGTCATGCTCGGCTTGCAGCGAATTTTTCCAGCCTTGCACGCCTTCAGACAGGACGCTGACATGGATCAGCATCTGGTCTAGCAACAGCTGCTTGCGGCGGATCTGTAGCGGCATTTCGGGCGACTGGCTGGCCGCCTCCAGTTGCTCGAAAAGTGCGCCCAGCGCGGCAGCCTGTTCGTGCAGCTGCTCGGTAAATCGCGCCAGCGGGCCGGCCGTCGCGCCGCGCTCAGCATTCGTCGTGCCGACAAGTGTGGCGAGACTTTCCTTCCATTGCTGTGCCGCCCGTTTTTCGGCATGCCGCCCGTATTCGTGGGTCAGTATCAGCAGCGTCGAAATCTTCTCGCCACTCGCCTGCGTTTGAGCCAAGCGTGCCGAAAACCCGCCCATGCGCTGCTCTAACTGCCAACTCACAATGCCCAGCACCAGAACCAGCAGCAGGGTGCCAGCGAGAGAGATTCCCAGGAGGCTGCGGATGCGCATCGCCTATCTCCCGATGCCTATCCGGTCGGGTTGCGCCGTGCGCAGGACGCTCTCGCCCGAGTTGGCGGCGCGTATGTGATAAACCGGTCGCAGCAGTTGCATCAGCAGTGACAGATTGCCTGGTTCATCGTCGACGATCAGGCTGGTTGCTGTGCCCATGAATTTCTATGCGCAAGAATAAATAACCATAGTATAAACATGGATAACTGCCGGACCGGGTATAAATTGCGATCGGCCGGTTTCGAGGGTGGAGCAGACTACTGCGGAAGATCTCCCAAGAATAGTGTCTCGCCGATAACCGTCATTGACTATAGATTTGTCATCAGTCCGTTCAGGGCACGGAGTACGCATTGGCCAGAATGGAAAGCTGCCGTTCGCGACCTCTCAAGGCTGAACGGCAGGGAAGCTTCTACTGCGGTCACTCTTAGTGATCGCAGCAAGGTCGCAAACAGTGCTTCGGCCAGGACTTTAGCTTGCGTCTTTCCGTCCTTCAACGAAGCGGCGGTACTGCATATCTGATTTGAGGATGTGCGAAAGCAACCATTCCCTCATGTAGTGATACGAACCCTCACAGTCCAGAACGCCGTGCAAGGCCGATATGCTATATGTGGTCATCTTCTCCACGAAAGCGGCGTGTTCTTTCTCATGGGCAGGCAGTTGAGGATAGCCAATCCGTTGCAGATAATCTTCCTCAGCCTTGAAATGAACCTGGGTGTAGTCAAACATGCCCGACAGCACGTCATGGAACTTCGCGGAAGTCGCCTCGTCCCGAGCCGCATGACATTCGTCTAACTGATTGATCAGGATGAACAGTTTTCTGTGCTGCGCGTCCATCTCCGCCACGCCGACGCTGAAGGTATCGTTCCAGACCACTTTCTCAAGAAACTGCCCGGCGTCCGCCGTCGCCACTTCCACAGGTGCGGCTGCTTGGGTTGCTGCTGCCTCATGCGAATCCAGAATTCTTGTCAGCGTTACGCCCATCTCGCCATTCGACTGCTCCGGCGTCACGAGCAACTCATCGTCCCGAGTCAGGCAACGCAGCAAGGCCGCAAACAACACGTCGGGCTTGAATGGCTTGCTCAGGAAGTCGGTCATCCCGGCCTCAATGCACTGCGCCTTGTCCTCGGCAAAGGCGTTGGCCGTCATGGCAATGATCGGCGTTTCCCGGTAGCCGGGTAACTCGCGAATCTCCAGCGTTGCCTCCAGTCCGTTGACGTTCGGCATCTGCATGTCCATGAAAATGGCTGTATAGACCGTCTCCTGCGCCAAGGTCACAGCCTCTGCGCCGTCCTCTGCCGTGTCCACGACAAGATCGACTGCCTCCAACTGTATCTTGGCCACATCGCGATTGATCGGTTCATCATCGACCACCAGAACGCGGCTGCCTTTATAGCGCTGACGAATACGCGTCTCGGCGTCGACGTTCCCGGTCGTTGGCTCGACGGTCACCTCCTCGCCCTTCATCAGTCGTGCGGTGAACCAGAAGGTGCTGCCCACACCCGGCGTACTCTCAGCGCCGACTTCACCGCCCATCAGTTCGGCCAGGCGCCGCGTAATGGCCAATCCCAATCCGGTGCCGCCATATTTGCGCGTGGTGGAGTTGTCGGCCTGCTCGAAGGCGCTGAACAGCCGGGACAGGGCCGCGGGCGCGACGCCGACGCCGGTATCCTCCACCGCGAAGCGCAGCAGCACTGAATCGGGCAACTCCTCCAGCAGGCTCAGACGCAGCGTCACATCGCCGCTGTCGGTGAATTTGACGGCGTTGGTGGCGTAGTTGAGCATGGCCTGCTGCAGGTGTGTGGCGTCGCCCATCAAGTTGGTCGGGAAAGGCACCGTCTTGACTCGCAGGCGCAGGCCCTTGGCCTTGATCGGCTCGGAGAGGATGGAAGTCAGATTGCGCAGCAGGCCGGGGAGGCTGAGCGGTACGTCCTCCAGGGCGAACTTGCCAGCCTCGATCTTCGATAGATCAAGGATGTCGTTGATGACCGACAGCAGGTGCCGGGCGGAGGTGTCGATGGTGTCAAGGCGTTGTGCCTGTTTGCTGGTAACACCTTCCCGGCGCAGGATGTTGGCCATGCCGATGATGCCGTTCATCGGCGTGCGGATTTCGTGGCTCATGTTGGCGAGGAAGGCACTTTTGGCGATGTTGGCGGCCTCGGCCTCGGTCGTTCGCAATTGGAGTTGCTCGTTCAGCTGCTCAAGCTGAAACTGCGCAGTTTTCAGGTCCGTGATGTCGAAAAACAGTCCGAAAATTCCGCGCACCTCATTGCCCTGGACATCGGGAACGATGTTGGCCTGCAGATAGACAGTTTCTCCCTCAAGCCAGGGCGACGTCCTCAGGAAGGACACCGTCTCTCCACGCAGAGCAGACTGTACAAAGGGAAGGCTCTTTTGAAAAAGTTCCTCGCCCAGAATATCCCGCAGATGAATGCCTTTCATCTCGTCCGCACTTCTGCCGAACCAGTCCCGATAAGCCTTGTTGGCGAATTCATAGCGCAGATCGCTGTTGATGTAGGCAATCTGCCCCGGAATGGCGTCGATGAGCCGGTGCAGGAAGTGCTCGCCTGCCTCGGCGGCTTCCTTGGCTGCTGACAGTTCCCGGGTTCGATCTTCGATCCGTTCTTCGAGGTGTGCGTTGGCTTCACGCAGCGCCGATTCCGCCTGCTTGCGTGTGGTGATGTTGCTGCCGGTGCCGTGGTATCCCGTAAATTGGCCAGTGTCGTCAAACAGGGGATCGCCGTTTATGCTGTACCAGCGGGTTTCGCCCGCGTCATTAGTAATCGGATACTCGAAGTTGCGGAATGGCAGGTGGGCGTCGAGCACGGCGCGATGTGCCGCCCATTGCTCCGGCGTCAAGTCGATGCGGAGCTGCCAGCGGGTCCTGCCCAGGGAGTCGGCCGATGGCGTGAATTCGTTGGCAAAGGCGCCGGAAAATTCGGTGAAGCGAAACTGGTCGTCCTGCTGCCAGAACCAGTCCGACGACATGGCCGACAGTGCCTGGAAGCGCTGCCGGCCTTCTTGCAATGCCGCCTCGGCGGTTTTACGTTCGGTTCTTCCGGCGGCAATCATCAGCGTTGTAAAAAGAGTAACCAGTGTCAGCAGCGGCAACCCGGTTGTGTGATCGTTGAACGGTCCATACCCGTACGAAGTTCCGATACCGGCAATAAGAAAGACCATGAAGTTTCCGACAATGGTGTATCCAAGGTCGTATTTGAGTGCAAGCCACACCGCCGGAGGCAGGATCAGTAACGGCGCATGCCGGATGCCGTATCGTTCTTCTAGCCAACCGCTGTAAATGGCAAATGTGACGCCAACCAGAACGCCGAGTACAGCCCATCCCTCCAATGCTTTCCAGCTACGCATAGGAGTAGCGGAAAGCGGCCAGCGGTAACTGCGCAAGGCGAGCGGTGCGAGCAGCAGGATGCCGATCGCATCGGCAAGCGCCCAAGTCACTGACGATGAATCCGCGTGATGCATCCGGCTTTCAGGTGCGTGGGACGGCGATTGATCTGCCATCGGCACAGGGCGTGGATGGACACCGTCGGTCGCTGCAGAATGTCCAACGCCGGCATCGGCAACCGAAGGTTCTGGCATGAGATCGCGGTGCTCTGTAGCAGCGCCGGGTGACCATTGGCGGGGGCCGGATAGCGTCGCGATGGCGGTAGAAAAAATCGTTGCGACCAACAGCATCAGGGCGACATCGCTGATCTTGCTCTGGCCGAGGACGAACAGGTGCCGTCGGTTCAGCACGTACCAAATAAGCGAACAGGTGAGCACCGATTCGGCGCCCCACAGCACAGCGGGAGCGATGTCGTGAAAGCTGAGCAGGCTGGTCAGGAAGCCGCCAAGAAAGACTCCAGGCAAAATGCGCGGCCCCTTGATCAGGACCAGGCCGAGACTGGCTCCGGACGCCAGCCATCCGATCAGAGCGGGATACTGCTGAATAAGGGTGAGATTGATCCACCCAATGGATAGGAGGCCAACGGCCGCCAATGCATTCCACAGCAACGTTGGTCCGACGCCGAAATCTTCGTTGGTGGGGCTTGAGCCGATCGATGGCGATGGCATGTCGTCTGATCCGGTTAGCGCGCTTGAACGAAGGGATGTCGCATAGTACTCCAGCGCTCCCACATCTGCGCTTATAGTTAGACTGGTTTATAGCCTATAAGCCGACGCCCAGAACCTCATTCCGTCGGCATCGCGAATGGCCGTTCCCGCTGCTTAGCCGAAGTTCAGATGGGAAAATATTGGTGGCTCCGTTTGAATGGCCGCTTGGAGAAAATCCCCAGCGGCGGCTGATGGCCTATTCTGTTAAAAAACCCGGTTTTGATTTACGGCGGGGATGGTCCATTGGTTGGGAATTGAATTTCTGACGAAATCGGTTGTGAGAATTTAAAGGCGAAAAGCCTACAACCCGCTGTTACGCGGGCATCAGGTTCGCTTCCGGTGCTGCCGGCATCAACCAGCCTCATCTGCCAAAAAAACCGACTTTTTCAGAATAGGCCTGGACTTGCCCGAGGCGCCGCTGATCTATCTGCCCGCCGCTTATTGACCACCGGAGCCGGCGCCGTGTAGGTTGCCGTTGGCGTGATCCAGCAAAAGATCCAGCGTGCTGCCGTTCTGTGGATAGCTGGCCGCACCGATGCTGACGGTGGTTCTGACCACCTGGCCGCCGAGCATCAGCGGCGTGGCGGCAATCGCCAAGCGAACTTTGCGGGCGGCCGCCAGCGCGCCCGCGGCCGGGGTTTCCGGCAGCAGCGCGACGAATTCGTCACCGCCCTGGCGTGCCAGCACGTCGGTACGGCGCAACTGTTCCTTGATGCATTTGGTCAGCGCCAGCAGCAAGGCATCGCCCGCCTTGGAGCCGAGTTCGTCGTTGATCTCCTTGAGTTTGTCGCATTCGATGACCAGCAGGCTGATGTCACCTTTGTGGCGCACCGCCTGACCGAACATGCGATCGGCGATGATGGCGAAGCCGCGCATGTTGACGGCGGACGTCGGGTCCTCGGCATCCTTGGGCAGGGTTTCCTTGTTGAGGCCATAGCGAATATCCGAGGCGAACATCGTGGTGATGTAGGCCACCAGCACGAACGGTGCGAACACGGCAAACATGCCCGCAATATATTTGAGCGAGATGATTTCCGCGGCGGATGAATAGTCGCCGAGAAAGGCCACGCAGGCCACGATCAGCGCCAGTTCCAGCAGCGTGGTGAGCTTGCCCAGGGCCAATGCACTGGTGATGATCACCAGCAGATAGCAGTTCAGCAGCGGGCTTTCGAGGCGGCCGGTGAACAGCAGCATCCAGGTGATGAAGCCGGTCATGATCCAGGTTTGCGCCGCGAGCTTCCAGCGCGACTCGGGCATGAAGAACGTGGCGTAGCGAAAGCCCATGATGAAGATCACATAAAGCACCATGGCTAAAATGACTTCCGACTTGGCGTCCGGCGTCGTGCCGCCGAAGACGTGGTAGAGCAGCACCACGATCAGCAGCAGCCACTCGATTTCGCCGACCGAGCGGGTGATTCCCCGCAGTTCCTCCTGCTCGAATGAAGTCCGGGTATTCATTTTCTGATCCAGGGTGCGCATTTGTTCTCCCTCTGCAGCGGGTATCGCCATTTCAAAATTAGGCTCATTATGCGCCCGGCCGAGCCCGCACAGGAAAGGCGGCAGCCCTTGCCGCAGTAGTTTGTGCGTGGCATCGAAAATTTTCCGCAGCAGCGCTGCTGTGCAGGTTATGACGCGGCGACTCGATGTATGCTTCACACCACTTTGTATGGAGACTTGCGCCTATGGCCACGGCAACAATCCTCATCGTCGACGACGAACCAACCAATCTGCATCTGCTGACCGGTCTGCTGCGGCCTGAATTCGTGGTGCGCGCCGCCAACTCGGGCGAGAACGCCCTGCGCGTCGCCAGCAGTCAGCCGCGTCCCGATCTGATCCTGCTCGATGTGATGATGCCGGAGATGGATGGCTATGCCGTCCTTACGCGGCTGCGCGAGAGCCCAGCCACGGCTGACATTCCGGTGATCTACCTGACGGTGCTGGCCGAATCCCGGGATGAGGAGCGCGGACTGCAGTTGGGCGCCGTCGACTACATCACCAAGCCGATCAAGCCGGCCGTGGTGTTGACCCGGGTGCGCTCACAGCTCGAGGCGAAACTGGCACGAGATTTTCTGAAGGACCAGAACGCCATGCTCGAGGCCGAAGTGGCGCGCCGCATGGCCGAAGCCGACCTCACCCAGCTGGTCAGCATCCGTGCCCTGGCGCACCTGGCCGAAACACGCGACCCCGAAACCGGCAATCACATCCTGCGCACGCAGAATTATGTGCAGTGCCTGGCCCTGAGACTTCAGGAGCATCCGCGTTTCTGCGATTTTCTCGATCAGCGCACCATCAACCTGCTGACCAAGTCGGCGCCGCTGCACGACATCGGCAAGGTGGGCATACCCGACAACATCCTGCTCAAGCCCGGCCCGCTGACACCCGAGGAATGGGTCATCATGAAGACCCATGCCAAGCTGGGATCCGACGCCATCGAACAGGCCGAGCGCGACGTCGAAGAACCGGTCGCTTTTCTGGTCCTGGCCAAGGAAATAGCCCACTGGCATCACGAGAAGTGGGATGGCAGTGGCTATCCGGATGGTCTCGCTGGCGACGCGATTCCGATCTCGGCGCGACTGATGGCCTTGGCGGACGTATTTGATGCACTGATCACAGAGCGCGTCTACAAGCCGGCGATGTCCTATGCTGAGGCGCGTGAGGTCATCATAGCGGGACGCGGCAAGCACTTCGATCCGGATGTGACCGAGGCATTCCTGGTTGGCTTTGATGACTTCGTCGCCATCGCTCTACGTTATAGCGATGGTGGGGAATCGTCCGAAACAGAATTTATGCTAGCGTGGATTTGCCGAAATCCGACGAGCTGATTGAATTTCGGAAGCAAATGCAAGGGCAGCCATAGCATCCCTATCAATCCAGTCGGGCTTGGCACATGGCGTGGTTCGAACGCTGAGAGAATTGCGCTGGCGCTCGCTCAAGACACGAGTGACGCTGTGTACCTGGGGGTCCCGGCACAATTGTGCCGGGACCCCCAGGACGGTCTTCTCACAAACCGTGCCGTCGCCGCTGCTGGCGGGAAACAGCCAGTGTCGGGGGCGGGCAATGCGCCAGTGCAGGCGCAGCGCCTCAAGCAAACGCGGTGAGAGCAGCGTGTAGCGGTCCTTGCCACCCTTGCCCTGGCGTACCTTGATGCACATGCGGTCCGGGGCGGATTCGATGTCGGTCAGTTGCAAGGTGCTGACTTCGGACAGCCGCAGGCCGGCGGCATAGGTGGTCATCAGCAGGGTCCGCGCGCGCAGGGTCCGACTGTGCGCGAACAGGCGGCTCACCTCGTCGCGCGTGAGTATCTGCGGCAGACGCTTGGGTGTCCTGGCCATCGGAATATCGTAGGCAATGTTCCGTTCTCCGAGCACCGCCGCAAAAAGAAACCGGATCGCGCACGCCGCTTGGTTGACGCTGGCGTAGGCGAGTTTCTTCTCGGTGATCAGGTGCAGCAGGTAGGCTTGGATCGCCGCCGTGTCGAGCGCGTCGGGGGAGCGTCCATGGAACTTCGCCAGCCCGCTGACCCAGTACAGGTACGATTCCTTCGTCCGCTCGGCAAGACCTCGCAGCACCATCGCATCGTTCATCCGCTGGCGCAATGTCGACATGTCGTTCTCCTCGTCTGATCGGGAACATTCCCGATGACGAGGATGGCACTGCCGCTCACGGACTTGGTTTGGCAACCCCGCTCAACGCCGCGCAGGCACCAGAAAGCAAAACGCGGCGGTGACTCGCGCCACCACCGCGTTAGCGGTTTAGTTCAACTTCGTTATGGAGCGACAGTTTTGTACCTTAACTCCGGAGCCTGCCGCATAACTCTGGGGCTTCGAATAGGTGTCGGGCTTTCCCGTCAGGGCGGCCACCACCCCGTCAAACCCCAACTC
>JALHPU010000074.1 GCA_022842325.1 Sulfuritalea sp.
GACACGCTCGCATCCGAGGGCGCGATGGACTTCGCGGACATCGTGCTGTCGGCTGTCCAGAAAATCAAATCCGGCGAGTTGCTGACCCTGCCCGTCCGGTGGCTGCTGGTCGACGAAGCTCAGGATATGGATGAAGTGCAGGTGGCCTGGGTAAAAGCTCACGGCCTCGCCGGCATCGAAGTCACCTTGGTAGGGGATGATGATCAAAGTCTGTACGCCTTCCGGCATGCCATGGGGTATGCAGGTCTGATCGAGGTCACCGAGACCCTGGCATCGACCGAGACAACCCTGCCACTGAACTATCGCTGCGCTCCAAATATTTTGGAACATGCCGCAAAGCTGATCGCCCACAACAAGGAGCGAGCGCCGAAGCGCATTGAGGCTTTCAGAACGTCTACCGGCGATATCCAGATAGTCAGAGCATCTGACCGTTGGGATGAGGCCGATATTGTGGCGGACCGGATCAGGATGTTCGGCATCGACTCCGAATGGGGGATTCTCGGGCGAACCAATGGCCAGCTCGATCCAATCGAGATTTGCCTCAGCGGATCGGGTATCCCGTACAAACGTACCGGGGGCAAGAGGATATGGGACCGAAAACTCGGAAGCGCCTTTCTGGGTATCCAGCGTAGCGTGCTCGATGGTGGCTGGACAGGCGCCGCGAACGCTCTGGCCTTTGCCGGGGTGGCCCCCGCCTACTTGAATTCACGCGAAGTTCAAGGCGAAGGTGATTGCATGCAGTACCTCACCAGAATCATCGAATTGCGTGGCCCCGAAGGCGATCACCACCAGCGAGTAGCAGGATTGCTGGCCGGTTTCTCGTCATGGACCGAGCAAGCAAGAAAAGGCCGGGTTGAACTGGTGGTGCATGGAGTATCAGCCTGGCTTCTACCTCACTGCAAGAACGATCAGCACATTGCCATGCTGAATCGACTGGAGTCATCCGTTGCCAAACTGTCCGGCTCACTGGGGCAGCGCTTGCGGTTCCTCACGACAGCCGACAACAAGCAAAAGTCAGCTGGAATTCATCTGATGACCCTCCATTCTTCCAAGGGGCTTGAGTTCGACAACGTGTGGATCATGGGCACCGAGGATGGAAATCTTCCGCATACCGATTCGTCTGAAGAGGAAGAGCGCAGGTTGATGTATGTCGGCATGACACGTGCGAAAAATCGCCTGATTCTAAGCAGTGCCATGGATGAGGGCTTTGAGTCACGGTTTCTGGAGGAAGCAGGATTAGTTTGAAATGCGCCCGGTCTGTGCGCTTTTGGCCATCGATATTACTGGCGATCTGGCTAATATTTGCTTGACTGCAATGCCCATAAAGCTGAGTCCCCAGAGACATCTCGAAACTGAAATGAAGACCTACACCTCAGATGAGGCCGCCAAGTTTCTGGCGACGGACGTTTCGACCGTTCGAGCCCTAATCGACGACGGCTTCTTGCCGGCAGCGAAGATTGGCCGAGCATGGGTAATGCTCGAATCAGACCTCGTCGACTTTTTGTCGGTACGAATCCGCGAGCAAACAGCCGAGCGAATTGAACGCGCCGTTATCACTGACAGGAATCGCAATCAGAGCGAGGTTAGTCAAACTCGCCGCTATCGCGGCCGGCGAAGACTCCCCGAATTACCAGAGCTTCCCGGCGAGCGTGGTACCGCGTAGATTCGCATAACGCATCAACATTCGTGGCGATCGATGTCCGGTGATCTTCGCTATTTCCAAGTCCGAGAGTGATGTACGTTCAAAAAATCGACTGGTGGCTTCGTGTCGAAGGTCATGGAAATTCAGACCCACAACTTTTGAGTAGTCAAAAATGCGGGAAAACTGACGTGACAATTTACTCGTGGCTTTTCGCAAAGATTCTTGTGTCGGGACACCGTCCCACCACGGGAACAGACGTTCATTCGCTTTCATCCTTTCAAGAACCGGCTGAAGTTTGGCGATAGCCACCGATGAAAGCGGGATCTGTCTCTTGTCGCCATTTTTTGTCTTGTCGAGAAAAATCGTTCGCTGTGACAAATCGACCTGAGCCACGGAGAGGGTGAACATCTCCCGCAGGCGCATTGCCGTTTCTAGCGCAAGGTCAAAAAGGAGTACCAAGCGCTCCCTGTCCTTCATTGCCAACGATCGCTCGCGATCATCGCGCTTATGCCCAGCCATAGCTTGTCGGATTGCTTCTTCTTCAGCTTGAGTCAAACGACGATCCCGTTCCTGATCTACTTTGGATTTTCGATCAAGCGCGCGAAGAACGGCCCCATCTGCCACGGTATAGGTTGCGTATCCCTTGGGTAATAGTCGCAACGGATTTGCTATAAGGTCCCCACGCCGACAAAGCCAGTCCAGCATTCGTGCCAAGGCTCCCACGTGATGCCGAATCGTAGACGGCGAAAGGTTGCGAATCTGTTTCGATTCCTTGACGTACTTCTCAGCCCAGGGATAGTCGACCTGCGATAGCAGCACCTTGCCTATCCGCTCATATATGACATCCAGAACCAACTTATCCGACTCGGATATCGATACTCTTTGGATGTAAAGGTGAATGCCATCACCAACTGTTGCAGGCTTATCCGCATTCTCTTGAAACTCTGCTGGAACTACCCCTGCATCAAGTAAGCACTCGAGCCGTGCGACGTACGAATCGCCTTCCTTTTCGTCGGTGAAAGTAAGCGAAATTGGGCGTGACAGCAGCCCTTTGCGCTTGACGACATATTCCCAGGAAGAAGCACGGCGGCGCTTTGTAGACATTCGCGTACACGGCAAATTGTATAGTGGACGGGTGGTTTGCCACCTTTCCCGGGTGGCAAGTGCCCCTTTTTACCATGTTTTGCCGCGATAACCAACCCAGTGGCTGGCAACAAAAAAGCCCGCAGGAGCGGGCTTTTTTGTCTATATTCAGTAACTTATTTTGGAGGCGCGACCCGGAATCGAACCGAGGTACACGGCTTTGCAGGCCGCTGCATAACCACTCTGCCATCGCGCCGCGAAGGACTTGTTGAAGCTAAAAGGGGGAAAGCGATTGCTTTCCCCCAGAATTCTGGAGCGGGAGAAGAGTCTCGAACTCTCGACCTCAACCTTGGCAAGGTTGCGCTCTACCAACTGAGCTACTCCCGCAGAACAGCCGCGCATTATAGCGGTCGAATTCATTGTGTCAACGACTGCGCGCCGAGAGTTCCGGCCACGCCATTTTCAGGTAGTAGATCATCGACCACAGCGTCAGCAGCGCGGCAATCCAGAGCGACCAGGTGCCGAGCAGATGGATGTCGAGCGGACCGATCGGCGTGTGCCACAACAGCATCGGAATGGCCGTCATCTGGGCGATGGTCTTCAGTTTGCCGATCAGTGAAACCGCCACGCTTTTTGCCGCGCCGATGTTCGCCATCCACTCGCGCAGCGCCGAAATTGCAATCTCGCGACCGATGATGATGAAGGCAAGCATGGCGTCGGCGCGATTGAGATGCACCAGCATGACCAGCGCTGCGGCTACCATCAGCTTGTCCGCCACCGGATCGAGAAAGGCGCCGAAGGCCGAGGTCTGGTTCAGCTTGCGCGCCAGCCAGCCGTCGACCCAGTCGGTCACCGCGGCAACCAGAAAGGCGGCGGTGGCGACGAAGTTCTGCTCGGCGACCGTCAGTGGCAGGTAGTACACGCCGACGACCAGCGGGATCAGCAGTATGCGCGCCCAGGTCAGCAGGTTCGGAATGTTCAGCGGCATGTCAGCGCAATGTTTTGTGGATTTCTTCGGCCAGGCGCCGCGAGATGCCGTCGACGCGGCACAAGTCCTCGATCGTCGCGGCCTTCACGCCGTCAAGGCCGCCGAACTGCGCCAGCAGCCTCTTGCGCCGCGCCGGACCGACGCCGGCGACATCCTCGAGCTTCGAACGTCCGCGCGCCTTGGCCCGCCGCGCACGATGGCCGACGATGGCGAAGCGGTGCGCCTCGTCGCGAATCTCCTGTATCAGGTGGAAGCCTGCGTGGTCCATGCCCAATTGTAGCGGCATGCTGCGGCCATGCACGAAGAGTGTTTCCAGTCCGGGCTTGCGGTCCTCGCCTTTCGCCACACCGATGCTGGCCAGATGGTCGAGACCCAGCTCGGCAAACACCTCGCGCGCCACGCGATGCTGGCCCTTGCCGCCGTCGATCAGCACCAGGTCGGGCGCTGCGGTCTCGCCGGTGGCGACCTTTTCGTAGCGCCGCGTCAGGGCCTGGCGCATCGCCGCGTAGTCGTCGCCGGGCTGGATGCCCGCGATGTTGAAGCGGCGGTAATCGCCCTTCTTCATCGCCCCATCGACGCAGACCACGCAGGACGCCACGGTGCCTTCGCCCATGGTGTGACTGATGTCGAAGCACTCGATGCGCCGCGGCGGCTCTGGCAGATCCAGCGCCTCCTGCAGCGCAGTCAGGCGTCCGCTGCTGCGCGCCTTGGCCTGCCAGCGCGCCTGCACCGCCAGGCGCGCGTTGGTCAGCGCCATCTCGACCCAGGCGCGCTCCATCTCGTTCTTCGGCGCGCCGGCATTGAGTCCCTCGGGCAGGTCTTCGAGCGGATACGGGCTCAGGATCAACCGCGCCGGCGCCGGCTGTTCGACATAGTGCTGGGCGACGAAGGCCGTCAGGCCCTCGCCGGCTTCCGCCTCGGCCGCGGCTTGCGGGAAGTGCGCGCGATCACCCAGGTGCAGGCCGCCGCGCACCATCGCCAGATTCACGCAGAGACTGCCGCGCTCGACCACTGCCGCAATGATGTCGACATCGGCGTCCCGGGTCGAACTCACGTACTGCCGATGCAGCACGGCCTGCAGCGAACGGACCTGGTCGCGCAAGGCGGCGGCTTCTTCGAAGCGCAGTTCGGTCGCCGCGGCCTCCATCTGCCGCGTCAGGCCTTCGATGACTTCCGAATGCCGGCCGCGCAGGAACATTTCTGCCAGGCGCACGTCGGCCGCGTAGTCCTGCTTCGATACGAAGCCGACGCAGGGCGCCTTGCAACGCTTGATCTGGTGCATCAGGCAGGGCCGCGAGCGATTGGCGAACACCGACTCCTCGCAAGTGCGCAGCAGGAAAGTCTTCTGGATCAGCTGGATGCTCTCGCGCACGGCCAGGCCGTTGGGAAAGGGGCCGAAATACTGCGACTTCTTCTCGAAAGCGCCGCGGTGGTAGAACAGCCGTGGAAATTCGCCGCCCCCGTCTTTGCCACCGAGGCCGATGTAGGGATAGGACTTGTCGTCGCGAAACAGGATGTTGTATTTCGGCGTCAGTTTCTTGATCAGCGTGTTTTCGAGGATCAGCGCCTCTGCCTCGGAGCGCGTCGCGGTCACTTCCATGGCCGCCACCTGCTGCAGCATCAGCGCGATGCGCGGGCTGTGTCCGCCCTTGTTGAAGTAGGACGAAACCCGTTTCCTGAGGTTCTTCGCCTTGCCGACATACAGCACGGCGCGGTCAACGTCGAGCATGCGATAGACCCCCGGCGCCTCGGTCAGGCTCGCCAGGAACTCGCGGGAATCGAACGCCACGCTAGCCTGCGTCGAGTTCTTTGCGGATCTTGCGGAAGACATCTTGAAAGTCGGCGCTGGTGAGACGGCGGGTCTGCGTGTTGTAGCGGCTGCAGTGGTAGCTGTCGATCAGGATCCGGCCATCAGGCAGGAAATGTCGCGCGCCATGGCCGAAGGCCCGCGCCGACTGCTTGAGGCCGAGCGCCATGAGTACCGCCTTGTGCGCCACCAGGCCGAGCGCCAGGATCACCTTCACCTCTGGCGCCGCCTCCAGTTCGGCCACCAGGTAACTGTTGCAGGTCCGGATCTCGGCCGGCTCGGGCTTGTTTTCCGGGGGCAGGCATTTCACGGCGTTGGTGATGCGGCAATCGCTCAGACGCAGAGCGTCGTCTGCGGCAACGGATTCCGGAAGGGAAGCGAAGCCGAAGGCATGCAGGGTTTCGTAGAGCAGGATGCCGGCATAGTCGCCGGTGAACGGCCGCCCGGTCCGGTTGGCGCCGTGCATCCCGGGCGCCAGACCGACGATCAGCAGACGTGCCTGCGGGTCGCCGAAGGGCATTACCGGCCGCGAGTGATAGCCAGGCTGGCGGCTGCGCACCTCGGCGAGGAATCCCGCCAGACGCGGGCAATCGGTACAGCGTAGAAGTGTGTCCATTCGGCTAGGATACCGCCTCGCCATGACCAACAAGCCAACCCGCTGCGACATTTTCTGCGCCGTCGTCGACAACTACGGCGACGCCGCCGTCTGCTGGCGATTGGCGTACCAATTGGCGACAGAGCATGGCTGGCAGGTCAGGCTGTGGATCGACGACCTGGCGCCCTTGCGCCAGTTGGCACCGGACTTTGCCGCGGGACCGGTCGCGGTTTTCCCATGGCCCACGCCCTGGCCCGGTGCTGACCCGGCCGACGTAGTAATCGAGGCCTTCGCCTGCGAACCGCCGCCGGCCTACGTCGAGGCCATGGCCAGCCGCGCCCGCGCGCCGATCTGGCTCAATCTCGAGTACCTCTCGGCCGAAACCTGGGTCGCCGGCAGCCACGGCCTGCCGTCGCCGCACCCGCGCCTGCCGCTGCTCAAGCATTTTTATTTCCCGGGCTTCGCCGCGGGTAGTGGCGGACTCCTGCGCGAACGGGACTACGACGCGCGACGCGCCGGCTTCGACGAGGCGGCTTTCCGCGCCGAGTTTGCCCTGCCGCCGCGCCTTCCCGGGGAATTGACGGTTTCGCTATTCAGCTATGCCAACCCGGCACTGCCGGAACTTATCGAGGCGTGGTCGCGCTGGGCAACGCCGGAGCGGCCCGTGCGCGTGCTGAATCCGGGCAGCAGCGAAGCCGCCCGGAGCATCGGCAACCTGATCCTGCAACCACTCCCCTTCCTTCCCCAGCGCCGCTACGACGAACTGCTGTGGACCTGCGACCTCAATTTCGTCCGCGGCGAGGATTCCTTCGTCCGTGCCCAATGGGCGGCCAAACCCTTTGTCTGGCAGATCTATCCGCAGGCGGAGGACGCCCATCTGGCCAAGCTCGACGCTTTTCTTGCCATCCACCCGGCCGGCGCGGCCTTGCGGCCGTTCTGGCTGGCCTGGAACGGCGTCGGCCGCCTCGACTGGCCTGAATTCGCGGCAAGCCTGCCCGGTCTGGAGGCCCAGTCGCAAGAATGGGCCAAGACCCTTGCCAGACCCCCCGATCTCGCCAGCGGGCTTGTAAAGTTCTGCCGTGAAAGGCTAAAATAGCGGGTTTTAAATTTCCGCTGCAGGAAGCTCGCCATGAAAATCGCCCAGGAACTCCGCGCCGGCAACGTCGTGATGGTCGGCAACGACCCGCTCGTCGTGCAAAAGGCCGAATACAACAAGGGCGGCCGCAGCTCGGCGGTCGTCAAATTCAAATTCAAGAATCTGCTCACCGGCGCCGCCTCCGAGGCCATCTACAAGGCCGACGACAAGTTCGAGCAGGTGGTGCCCGAGCGCAAGGAATGCACCTATTCCTATTTCGCCGACCCGATGTACGTGTTCATGGATGCCGACTACAACCAGTACGAAGTCGAAGGCGAGAACATGAGCGATGCCGTGAATTACCTCGAAGACGGCATGCCCGTCGAAGTGGTGTTCTACGACGACAAACCCATCTCGGTGGAAATGCCCAACAGCGTCGTGCGCGAAGTGATCTACACCGAGCCCGCGGTCAAGGGCGACACCTCCGGCAAGGTCATGAAGCCGGCCAAGATCAGCACCGGTATGGAACTGCCCGTACCGCTGTTCGTCGAAATCGGCAACAAGATCGAAATCGATACGCGCACCGGCGAATACAAGAACCGCGTCATCAAGTAAGCCGCGCCGGACCCAATGAAAACGGGCAGCCGAAGCTGCCCGTTTTCATTCGCGGCGAAAAATCGGCGCTACGGCACCAGCACCCGCTGCACCAGCCGCACCCAGTAGCGGATGCCGGTGGCGATGATTTCGTCGTTGAAGTCGTAGTGCGGGCTGTGCAGCATGCAGCCGCCCTCGCCCGGGCCGTTGCCGAGCCAGACATAGCATGCCGGCACGACGCGGGCCATGTAGGCGAAATCCTCTGCACCCATGCTGGGCGGCAGTTGCAGGAAGACCAACCCATCGACCGCCACATGCTGCGCCACGTCGCGCGCGATCTGGCTCGGCTCGGCGGCATTGACGGTCGGCGGATAGCCCCGCTCGTAGCGCAGGTCGATGCTGACCCGGTAGGTTGCCTCGATACCGTTGCAGACACGCCGTACGCCAGCCTCGAGGGCATCCTGCAGTTCGCCGTTGAGCGTGCGCACGGTGCCGCCCAGGACCGCGGTTTCCGGCAGCACGTTGTCGGCATGGCCGGCATGGAAGCGCGTCACGCTGACCACCGCCGAGTCGAGCGGATCGGTGTTGCGCGACACCAGCGACTGCAGCGCCTGCACCAGCGCACTGCCGGCCAGCACCACGTCCACCGCCTGATGCGGCATCGCGGCATGACCGCCGCGGCCGGTGATCTCGATTTCGAAGCGGTCGGTGCCGGCCATCACCGGCCCTTCGGTGACGCCGAAGCTGCCGGCAGGCAGGCCCGGCCAGTTGTGCAGGCCGAACACCATCTCCATCGGGAAACGCTCGAACAGGCCCTCTTCGACCATCACGCGGCCGCCACCCTCGTGCTCTTCCGCCGGCTGGAAAATGAAATACACCGTGCCGTCGAAGTCGCGCAGCTTGCTCAGGGCCTCGGCGGCGCCCAACAGCATCGCCGTGTGGCCGTCGTGACCGCAGGCGTGCATCTTGCCGTCGTGGGTCGAATGGTGCGGAAAGGTATTCAGTTCCTTCAGCGGCAGGGCATCCATGTCGGCGCGCAAGCCGATCGCACGCGTGCCGTTGCCAAGCGACAGCTTCGCCACGACACCGGTGCGGGCAATGCCGCGATGGACCTCGAGGCCGAGGCCTTCGAGATAATCGGCAATCCTTTCCGAGGTGCGCTTCTCGTTGAAGGCCAGTTCGGGGTGAGCGTGGATATCGCGGCGGAATGCGGCGATCTTCGGCGTCAGGGCCGGCAGCAGTTCGTTGATCATGGTGGTGTCCCGATGTCGTTTGCGGCAATGCCTTGCATTCCAATCCTAGCCCAAACCGACGCCGCATCGTGAACCCGGCTTTTTAGTTGCGGCCGCTGCGCTTAACGCCGATAAAGCCGGCGTTAGCCTCCACTGTAACTGCGTTTCCGGTATCGTCGCCGTGCCATGACTACACCTCCGCGTCGCATCGCCCACCTTGACATGGACGCCTTCTATGCCTCGGTCGAACTGCTGCGTTATCCGGAACTGCGCGGCCTGCCGGTGGTGATCGGCGGCCGGCGCGAGCAGCAGCCGCAGTTGCTCGCCGACGGCAGCCGGCGCTTTTTCCGCCTGCGCGACTATGTCGGTCGCGGCGTCGCGACCACGTCGACCTACGAAGCCCGCGCGCTGGGCGTGTTCTCCGCCATGGGCATGATGAAGGCGGCGAAACTGGCGCCGGACGCGATCCTGCTGCCGGTCGACTTCGACGCCTATCGCCATTACTCGCGCCTGTTCAAGGCCGCCGTGGCCACCATCGCACCGAAGATCGAAGACCGCGGCATCGACGAGATCTACATCGACTTGACGGATCTGCCCGACGACACGCTGAACCTCGCACGCCGCATCAAGCAGGCAGTGAAGGACGCCACCGGGCTGTCCTGCTCGATCGCCGTCAGCCCCAACAAACTGCTGTCGAAGATCGGCTCCGACCTCGACAAACCCGACGGCCTGACGCTGCTCGACCAGAGCGACATTCCGCTGCGCATCTGGCCGCTGCCGGTGCGCAAGATCAACGGCATCGGCCCCAAGGCCGATGCCAGGCTCGCCGCGCTGGGGATCACCACCATAGCCGAACTGGCCGCCGCCGAGCCGGCCATGCTGCAGGAGCATTTCGGCCGCAGCTACGCCGAATGGCTGCATGCCGTAGCGCACGGCATCGACGACCGCCCGGTCGTCACCGACGCCGAGACCAAATCGATCAGCCGTGAAACCACCTTCGAGCACGACCTCCACGCGCGCCGCGACCGCGCCGCGCTGTCCGAGATATTCACCTCGCTGTGCAACCGCGTCGCCGCGGACCTGCAGCGCAAGGGCTATCTGGCCCGCACCATCGGCATCAAGCTGCGCTACGAGGACTTTCGCATCGCCACGCGCGACCTGACCCTGCCGGCGCCGACCGCCGACCCGGCGGTGATCCGCCGCGCCGCCGGCGAGTGCCTGCGCCGCGTGCCGCTGGACAAGAAACTGCGCCTGCTCGGGGTACGCACCAGCGCCCTGACACTGAGTAGCGAGCTGCCCACGGCAGATATATCGCCGCAGGGCGAACTGCCGCTGACGACACCCGCCCGCTGACCGGAAAATCAATCACGAAGTTACGGCACCGGCGGTACCACTTCGCGACTGCCACCATCCGTTGAATTTCTTTACAACACTCGACACTGTTGCTACCATTTACAACATGCGTGCCCTGCTGATCCTCGATGACCGCTACCCGCAAGGGGATCATGCATTCGTGGCAGTGCGTGTGTTCCGGGTGCCGGACCAGGTGCCCGGGAGTACCCACGACCTGAAATACAGCTTGGCATACGTGGTGGATGGAGTGTGCGTGCTGCGCTTCGACAACGAGGCAGGCAAAGGCGATCATTTCCATCGCGGTGAGACCGAGGCGCCGTACGACTTTACCTCGCTGGAACAACTCTTGGCGGACTTCTGGACCGCCGTCGATGATTGGAGAATGTGACATGGCAAACACCGTAACCATCGGCGTCGCTTCCCGCGACGACATCAATGCTCGCTTCATGCGCGCGATGACCACGGGCAAGCGTGCAGCACCTTTCATCGGCTTTGTCGATGAGCGCGCGCTGTGGAGCACGCTGACGCCGCTGCGTTGGGACATCCTGAAGATGATGACGGGAGCGGGACCGCTCGCACTGCGAGAAATTGCACGGCGCGTGGAGCGCGACGTGCGCGGCGTGCATACGGACGTGCATGCACTGCTGGCCGTCGGATTGATCGAGCGCGATGAGGCGGGGTTTCGCTTTCCCTACGACGCAGTGCATGTGGACTTCGTGCTGAAGGCCGCATGATGTTCGTCCTGAGAATCATCACGGGATTGCGTCACTGGCCGCTAGCCGCCGCGCTGCTCCTGCTCCCGTTCGCCTCGGCACACGCCGGCAAAACGCTCGACCAGGTCAAGCAGCGTGCGCAGCTGGTGTGCGGCGTCAGCACCGGCGTCATCGGCTTTTCCTCGGCCGACAGCCAGGGCCGCTGGAACGGCTTCGATGTCGATCTCTGCCGCGCCATCGCCGCCGCGGTGCTGAACGATGCGACCAAGGTCAAGTACGTGCCGCTCAACTCCCAGCAACGCTTCACCGCCCTGCAGTCGGGCGAGGTTGACCTGCTGTCGCGCAACACGACCTGGACGTTGACGCGCGACGCCTCGCTGGGCCTGCATTTCACCGCCGTCACCTACTACGACGGCCAGGGCTTCCTGGTGCCGAAGAAACTCAAGATCACCAGTGCGAAGCAGCTCAAGAACGCCGAGATCTGCGTGCAGTCGGGCACCACCACGGAGAAAAACCTCGGCGACTGGTTCAAGGCCCAGGGCATCAAGATCAAACCCGTGGTGTTCGAGAAATTCGAGCCCTCGATCAAGGCCTTCTTCAGCGGCCGCTGCCAGGCCTACACCACCGACGCGTCGGCGCTGGCCTTCATCCGCAGCAAGGAAGCGCCGAAACCGGACGACTACATGGTGCTGCCCGAGCTGATCTCCAAGGAACCGCTGGGGCCGGTGGTACGACGCGGCGATGACGAATGGTTCGCCATCGTCAAATGGGTCGTCTTCGCCCTGATCGAAGCCGAGGAATACGGCATCACCCAGGCCAATCTGGAACAGATGAAGGCCAGCACCGACCCCGCCATCCAGCGCCTGCTGGGAACCGCCGAGGACAGCGGCAAGCTGCTCGGTCTCGAGCGCGACTGGGCCGCGCGCGCGATCAAGGCGGTGGGCAACTATGGCGAAATGTTCCAGCGCAATGTCGGCAGCGACTCGCCGCTGAAGCTGCCGCGCGGCCTCAATGCGCTGTGGAACAAGGGCGGGCTGATGTACGCACCGCCGGTGAGATGAACCTGCGGCCGTCTCTAGGGCGGACCGTAGGGCGGACCGTAGGGCGGACCGTAGGGCGGACCGTAGATACTGTTATCCCGGTCAAGCACCGTGCAAAGCAGAATTGAACGGTTTGCCGGACTTGAGGACGCCGAAGGCGACATGAATTAGCT
>JALHPU010000075.1 GCA_022842325.1 Sulfuritalea sp.
CGCGTGCCTGCGGGCGCGATGCAGGCCATGGCGCCGCGGGTGGGCATCGCCATGCCGGTGGGCAACGAGGGCGCGGGCCTGGTGGTCGCGGCGGGATCCTCGGCGACGGCGCAGGCGCTGCTCGGCAGGCGCGTCGCCGTGCTGGGCGGCGCCATGTTTTGCCAATACCGCTGCATGCCGGCCGAGCAGTGCCTGCCGCTGCCGGCAGACGCGACGTCCGCCGATGGCGCCTCGTGCTTCGTCAATCCGCTCACCGCACTGGGCATGGTCGAAACCATGCGCCGCGAAGGGCACACTGCCCTGGTGCACACCGCGGCGGCATCCAACCTGGGCCAGATGCTCAACCGGATTTGCCTCAAGGACGGCATTGCGCTGGTCAACATCGTGCGCAAGCCGGAGCAGGTGGCCCTGCTCAAGGCCATGGGGGCGCAGCATGTCTGCAACAGCAGTGCACCGGACTTCATGGCCGAACTGACCGATGCGCTGGCGGCGACCGGCGCGACCATCGCCTTCGATGCCATCGGCGGCGGCCGACTGCCGGGACAAATCCTCTCCTGCATGGAAGCGGCGATCAACCGCTCCGCCAGGGAATACAGCCGCTACGGTTCGGCCACGCACAAGCAGGTCTACCTCTACGGCATGCTCGATACCAGCCCGACCGAAATCGTGCGCAATTTCGGCATGGCCTGGGGCATCGGCGGCTGGCTGCTGTTCCCCTTCCTGCAAAAGCTCGGACCGGCCGGCACGCAGGCCCTGAAGGCGCGCGTTGCCGCCGAGCTGAAGACCACCTTCAAGAGCCACTATTCGAAAGAGGTGTCCATGGCGCAAGCGCTTCAGCTGGAGTCGATTGCCATCTACGGCAAACGCGCAACCGGCGAAAAGTTCCTGATCAATCCTAGCCTGGATGCAGTTGCCGGCTGAGATTGATTGCTCTATGGCCGTCTTGGGACTGGAGATCCTCCGACGTCAGCGCGGCCAGGGTTGATAGATCGGCCCGCCCCTCCCATCCTCCCCTCACGGGGAGGCTTCTATCTGGCTCGCTTCGCTCGTGTGTTACCCCGAACGCACAGCCGAGGCAATCACGCCAGGAAATCACCCCAAGCGCCCGGTGCGTGCACCGGCAGCGGTTCGTAGCCGGGCATCGCGATCAGACGCTGGCGGAAGGTGTTGCCATGCAGGCGCGCCAGGAGGGCCTTGCCTTCCGGGCTGGCGGCGACCGCGGCACGCATGACGAAGCCGTAACGCTCCCAGAGCAGCGGCACGAAACCGAGGTCGTAGCGCGCTGCCGCGGCCTCGATGCCGAAGCCGACGTCAGCCTGGCCGGCGGCCACCGTCGCGGCAATCGCCTCGTGGGTGAATTCCTCGTGGGCATAGCCGGCGATGCTCTCCGGCCGCAAGCCGTTGGCCGCCAGCAACTGGTCGATCAGGCTGCGGGTGCCCGAACCGCGCTGGCGGTTCACCATGCGCAGGCCGCGCTTCGAAGCATCGGCCAGGGTTTGCAGCCGGTGCGGATTGCCGCGCGCCACGATCAGGCCCTGGCAGCGGCGCATCAGGGGCAGGCAGACATGCAGCGAGGGCTTAAGCCAGCGCCCGAGCCAGTTCGCGACCTGTGCTGAGGTCCAGTCTTCCGGCACATGAAAGCCGGCGATATCGGATTCGTCTCGGCCCAGGCTGGCCAGCGCTTCCTCGCTGCCGTGCCAATACAAATCGAAGCTGATGCGGCGGCCATGCTCGACCCAGTCGGCCAGCGCCAGGTCATGGCTGGCCGCCAGCCGCAGGCGCTCAGGCGTCGCCCGCACTACCGGCGCCAGCAATTGCTCCAGCCGGCGCTGCCACGGCGCATGCACCGCATCCAGCGCCACGCGCGCCGCCTCGTCGAGCTGCACCAGGGCGGCGCCGAATTCGGTCAGCCGCGTGCCGCGCCCGCGCTCCATCACCACCAGGGCGGCGCCCAGGGCCTGTTCGCAGTCGCGCAACAAGCCCCAGGCCGAACGGTAGGACATCCCGGCCTGCTGCGCCGCATTGCCCAGCGCGCCCTCCGCCGCGAGGGCGGTCAGCAGGGCCAGCAAACGACTGGTATCGATGTCGCCCAGCAGAGGGCCGAAATCCCAGGCCCAGCGCAGACGGGGCAGCGAGGCAGTCGATCGACGAGGTCTTGTTGCAGCAGCCGACATATATGGTCCTTTGTTTGCATAGCTTACCCTTGCCGGCCCTTATGTTGTTGCTTGCATAGCTGCCCCAACGCTCATGGCTTCGATGGACAACCCCGCATCATGAAATACCTTTGCGTCGCAATGCCTCAAGCTGGCAACTGGACCCGCCCCCTCCCATCCGCTGCGCGGCCCACGGCTGGCTTTGCACAGCCAGCCGGCTGCGGCGGCGCGACGCATGCGTCGCGAATTCCCGCCTCGCCCCCCTCGCGGGGGAGGCTATCAATTGGCTCGCTGCGCTCAAATTTCACACAGTGCGCTTGGCGAGGTCCTTCACGCTAACGATGCACGAATTCAGCGAGCCCTTTGTCACTGCCTGGCAGCTGGTTGCCGCGGCCGACGCACGACTGGCCGGCATCGTCCTGCTCAGCCTGCGCGTCAGCCTGGCCGCGACGCTGATCGCCTGCGTAGTCGGCATGCCGATCGGCGCCCTGCTGGCGGTCGGCCGCTTTCCCGGCCGGCGTGTGCTGATCGTGCTGTTCAACGGCCTCATGGGCCTGCCGCCGGTGGTGGTCGGCCTGCTGGTGTATCTGCTGTTGTCGCGCGCCGGGCCGCTCGGTCAGTTCGGCCTGCTGTTCTCGCCGATGGCCATGGTCATCGCCCAAGCCATCCTGGTAACGCCGATCGTCGCCGCGCTGACGCGGCAGGTGATCGCCGACGAATGGAGCGAATACCGCGAGCAGCTGCGTTCGCTCGGCGCCAGCCGCAGCCGCGCCGCCGCGACCCTGCTCTGGGACGGCCGCTTTTCGCTGTCGACCGCCGCGCTGGCCGGCTTCGGCCGGGCGATTGCCGAAGTCGGCGCGGTGATGATCGTCGGCGGCAACATCGACGGCGTGACGCGGGTGATGACCACCACCATCGCGCTGGAAACCAGCAAGGGCGACCTGCCGCTGGCGCTGGCGCTGGGCTTCATCCTGATCGCCGTGGTGCTGGCGATCAACGCCGTGGCGTATGCGGTGAGGGGCTGGGCGGAAAGGAGATGGGGGTGAGGCCGGGGTTTCGCGAAGCGCCGCTTCGCGCCGGACGAACCGGTCGGCTGTGCAAAGCCGGCCGTGGGACGGAGGTCGCATGAACGCCTGGCTGACGATGGATAGTCTCGGCCTCACCGAGGGCAGCACGCGCATCATCGACGACGTCTCGCTGGCGCTGAGTGCGCAGCGCACCGTCGTGCTCGGCCCCAACGGCGCCGGCAAGAGCACGCTGCTGCGCCTGATCCACGGCCTGCTGCGGCCCAGCGCCGGCACATTGCGCTGGCCGCAGGCGCTGTCCCAGGCCATGGTGTTCCAGCGGCCAATCATGCTGCGTACCACGGCACTGGCCAACGTGATCTACGGCCTCAAGCTCAAGGGCTGCACGGCGCATGAATGCGATCGGCGTGCGCGACAGGCGCTGGCCCACGTCGGCCTCGAAGCGCTGGCGCAGCGCCCGGCGCGCCTGCTCTCCGGCGGCGAACAGCAGCGCGTCGCACTGGCCCGCGCCTGGGCGCTGGAACCGCAACTGCTGATCCTCGACGAACCGACCGCCAGCCTCGACCCGGCCAGCAGCCGCGAGGTGGAACGCATCATCAACGACATCGCCGCGAGCGGCACGCGCATCCTGATGACCACCCACAACCTCGGCCAGGCGCGGCGCATCGCCGAGGAAATCGTATTCATCGACCGCGGCCGCATCGCCGAACAGACCCCGGTCGCCGAATTCTTCAGACTGCCGCGAACCCCTGCGGCGCAAGACTTTCTCCAGGAGGAAATGCCATGATCAGCCGTCGCCTGCTCTGTTCCGCGCTCGCCGCCTGCGGCCTGCTGGCCGCCACCGCGAGCCAGGCTCAGGAACGCTACATCACCGTCTCGTCGACCACCTCGACCGAACAGTCCGGGCTGTTCGGCCACCTGCTGCCGCTCTTCGAAAAGGCCAGCGGCATCAAGGTGCGCGTCGTCGCGCTGGGCACCGGCCAGGCTCTCGACCTCGCCCGTCGCGGTGACGCCGACGTGGTTTTCGTCCATGACAGGGCCGCCGAGGAAAAATTCGTCGCCGAAGGTTTCGGCGTCAAGCGCCAGGAAGTCATGTACAACGACTTCGTCGTCATCGGCCCCAAGGCCGACCCGGCCAAGGCAGCGGGCCGCGACATCCTCGAAGGCCTGCGCCGCATTGCCGGCCCGCGAAGCGGAGTCCCCGGCATGCAAAGCACTGAGGCGGCGAAAGCGCCCTTCGTTTCGCGCGGCGACAAGAGCGGCACCCACGCCGCCGAGCTGCGCTACTGGAAGGCCGCCGGCGTCGACCTCGACAAGGCGAAAGGGTCGTGGTACCGCGACACCGGCTCGGGCATGGGCCCGGCGCTCAACACAGCCGCCTCGATGAATGCCTACATCCTCGCCGACCGCGGCACCTGGCTCTCGTTCAAGAATCGCGGCGACCTGGGCATCATCGTCGAGGGCGATAAGAAGCTCTTCAACCAGTACGGCGTGATCCTGGTGAACCCGGCCAAACACCCCCACGTCAAGCAGGCCGACGGCCAGAAGTTCATCGACTGGGTGGTCTCGGTCGAAGGCCAGAAGGCCATCGCCGACTACAAGATCGGCGGCGAACAACTGTTCTTCCCCAACGCGAAGCGCTGAGCGGGCTGGGCTTGCACCGGCGGGGGCAGTAGAATACGGCCCTCGCCGAATTTCCCCGGCGCATCAACCGGTTGCACTGCCATGCTCGTCGCCTCAAACGTCACCATCCAGTTCGGCGCCAAGCCGCTTTTCGAAAACGTCTCGGTCAAGTTCGGCGAAGGCAATCGCTACGGCCTGATCGGCGCCAACGGCTCGGGCAAGACCACCTTCATGAAGATCCTGGCGGGCGTGCTGGAGTCTTCCGCCGGCAACGTCTCGCTCGATCCCGGCGAGCGCATGGCCTACCTGAAGCAGGACCAGTTCGGCTACGAGGCTGTGCGGGTGCTCGACGTGGTGATGATGGGCCATGCCGAGATGTGGGCCTGCATGTCCGAGCGCGACGCGATCTACGCCAATCCGGACGCCAGCGAAGACGACTACATGCGCGCCGCCGAACTCGAATCGCATTTCGCCGAGTACGACGGCTACACCGCCGAATCGCGCGCTGGCGAACTGCTGCTGGGCGCCGGCATCCCGATCGAAAAGCACAACGGGCCGATGAGCGAAGTGGCGCCCGGCTGGAAGCTGCGCGTGCTGCTGGTGCAGGCGCTGTTCGCCAACCCCGACATCCTGCTGCTCGACGAGCCGACCAACAACCTCGACATCAACACCATCCGCTGGCTGGAAGACATCCTCAACGAGCGCGAGAGCACCATGATCATCATCTCGCACGACCGCCACTTCCTCAATCAGGTCTGCACCCACATGGCCGACCTGGACTACGGCACGATCAAGGTCTACGGCGGCAACTACGACGACTTCATGGAAGCCTCGACCGTCGCCCGCGAGCGCCAGGTCTCGGCCAACACCAAGGCCAAGGAACGGGTCGCCGACCTGCAGGGTTTCGTCCGCCGCTTCTCGGCCAACAAGTCGAAGGCGCGCCAGGCCACCAGCCGCCTGAAATTGATCGAGAAGATCCGCCCGGAAGACATCAAGCCTTCGTCGCGCCAGTATCCGTGGATCCGCTTCGACTACGACGAAAAGGAAAAGCTGCACCGCCTGGCCTGCGAAATCGAGAACCTCGGCTTCGGCTACGAGCCCAAGGTGCCGATCATCAAGTCCTTCTCGACCAGCATCGAGGCCGGCGACAAGGTCGCCATCATCGGCGAGAACGGCGTCGGCAAGACCACGCTGCTGCGCCTGCTGGCCGGCGAAAAGCTGGGCGGCCTGACGCCGCAGGGCGGCAAGGTGAAATGGGCCGAGAAGGCCCGGCCCGGTGTGTTCGCCCAGGACCACGCGGCCGAGTTCGCCGACAAGACGCCGCTCACCGAATGGATTGTGCAGTGGGTGCGCGCCGGCGGCTACGACGGCGGCGACGTCGAGACCCTGGTGCGCGGCACACTGGGTCGCTTGCTGTTCTCCGGCGACGAAGCGAAGAAGCCGGTCAACGTGATTTCCGGCGGCGAGCAGGGCCGCATGCTGTTCGGCAAGCTGATGCTGCTGCGAAACAACGTGCTGCTGATGGACGAGCCGACCAACCACCTCGACATGGAATCCATCGAGTCGCTCAACACCGCGCTGGAGAAGTACCCCGGCACGCTGATTTTCGTCTCGCACGACCGCGAGTTCGTATCGTCCCTGGCGACGCGCATCATCGACATCAAGCCGGACCGGACCATCATCGATTATCGCGGCAGCTACGAGGAATATCTGGCCAGCCAGGGCTTGGGATGATGGACTTGCTTGCAAGACTCGGCACCTTGTATTACAGTTAATACAGCAATCTCGGGGAGCTGCCGCCATGACCACCACCGTTCGTCTTCCGCTGCGCGTTGAGCAGGCGCTGGCGACGTATTGCGTCGAAGCCCGACGCACCAAGTCGGAAGTGATCGTCGAATTGCTGGAGCAGCGTTTCATGGGCACGGAGACAGAGCGCACGCCCTACGAACTGGCTCAGGAAGCAGGTTTCATCGGCTGCGTATCTGGCAAAGGCGCAGGCAAGGGCGTGGGCACCACCAAGCAACGCGTGGTCGCCGCGATCCGCAAGAAGCACGGCAAGAAGCCGGCCGCGTGAGTTCATTGCTGGTCGATACCGGTCCGCTGATCGCGCTGGCGGACAAGCGTGACAACGCCCATGAAGAATGCAAGGCCTTCCTCGCCGCGTATCGCGGCCGACTGGTGACGACCTGGGCCGTGCTTACCGAGTTCTCGCACCTGGCACCGTCGATTGCGGCCACCCTGCCGCTCTACCGCTGGATCGAAAAAGGCGGTCTGGAGCTGTTGCCGCTGGGCCGCGACGAACTGGTGCGCGCCATCGACTGGATCGAGAAATATGCCGACCGGCCAATGGATCTGGCCGATGCCTCGCTGGTGGTCGCCGCGCTGAGCACCGGCATCCACACCGTATGGACCCTCGACCGCAATGACTTCGAGACCTATCGGCTGCCGGGACGCAAACGCTTCCGGCTGGCAGCGAACGCCAAATGAACCTGCTGCGCGGCCCCGCCCGTTTGCTGCTCAAACTCATGGGCTGGAAGCTGCTCGACCTGCCGCAACTGCCGGCCAAGGCGGTGGTAATTGCCTATCCGCACACCTCGAACTGGGATTTCCCGGTGACGCTGCTGACGCTGGCCGCGCTGCCCTACGGCGCGCACTGGGTGGGCAAGGACACCATGTTCCGCGGCCTGTTCGGTCCGCTGCTGCGCGCCCTGGGTGGCGTATCGGTGAATCGGCGCGAGCGCACCGGCTTCGTCGAGCGCGTCGCCGACGAATTCCGCAGCAGAGAGAATTTCCATTTGATCATCGCCACCGAAGGCACGCGCAGCCGGCGGGAAGGCTGGAAATCCGGTTTCTACCGCATCGCGCGGGCGGCCAATGTGCCGGTACTGCTCGGCGTCATCGATTATCCGCAGCGCGAGGCCGGCCTATTGGCAAGCATCGAACTGACGGGCAATGAAGATGTCGACATGGCCCGCATCGCCTCCTGCTACCAAGGCCGCAAAGGCTATCACTCTGAAAATGCCTCACCCATACGACTCCTATGATCCTGCTCCGTGACCTGGGTTTTTCCCGCAACGGCGAGGCGCTCGTCACCGGCGCTTCGCTGCAACTGCATCCGGGCTGGAAGATCGGCCTCATCGGCGCCAACGGCTGCGGCAAGTCGTCTTTCCTCGGCCTCTTGCGCGGCGAGCTGCATGCCGACCGCGGCGACCTCGAACGGCCGCCGGGCTGGGTTCTGGCCCACGTCGCCCAGGACACGCCGGCGCTGCCCGATGCGGCGCTGGATTTCGTGCTCGACGGCGACGTCGAACTGCGCCAGATCGAGCGCGACCTGGTCGCGGCAGAGGAACATCACGACGACCACCATGCCGGCGAGCAGATCGGCCTGCTGCATTCGCGCCTCGGTGAGATCGACGGCTACGCCGCGCCGGCGCGCGCAGCTGCCCTGATGCACGGTCTGGGTTTCTCCGACGCCGATTTCCAGCGCCCGGTCGCCGAGTTCTCCGGCGGCTGGCGCGTGCGCCTGAATCTGGCGCGCGCGCTGATGTGCCGCTCCGACCTGCTGCTGCTCGACGAGCCGACCAACCACCTCGACCTCGACGCCATCATCTGGCTCGAAGAGTGGCTGAAGAGCTACCCCGGCACGCTGATCCTGATTTCGCATGACCGCGATTTCCTCGACGTCATCACCAGCCACATCCTCGCCATCGAGGCCGGCAAGATGCAGTTGTTCACCGGCAACTATTCGGCCTGCGAACGCGCCCGCGCCGAGCGCCTGGCCAACGACATGGCGCTGGCGGCCAAGCAGAAGCGCGAAGCGGCGCACCTGCAAAGCTACATCGACCGCTTTCGCGCCAAGGCTTCCAAGGCGCGCCAGGCACAGAGCCGGATCAAGATGCTGGCGAAGATGGGCGACATCGTCGCCGCCCACATCGACACGCCCTTCAGCTTCAGCTTCCCCGAACCGAGCGGATTCTCCGATCCGCTGCTGCTGCTGGATGACGCAAGAGTCGGCTACGGCGATACGGTGATATTCGACAAACTCCGCTTCACATTGCGCCCCGACAGCCGCATCGGCCTGCTCGGCCGCAACGGCGCCGGCAAATCGACGCTGATGAAGCTGCTGGCCGGCGAGCTGAAGCCGCTGGCCGGCGTGCGCGAGGAAGGCCGCAACCTCAAGCTCGGCTATTTCGCCCAGCACCAGCTCGAACAATTGCGTCCGGCCGAATCGCCGCTGTGGCACATGATCAAGCAGGAGCCGCGCACGCGCGAGCAGGATTTGCGCAGCTACCTCGGCGGCTTCGATTTCCGCGGCGACATGGTCGAGGCGCCCTGCGGACGATTTTCCGGCGGCGAGAAGACGCGCCTGGCGCTGGCGCTGATGATCCGCACCGCGCCGAATCTCCTGTTGATGGACGAGCCGACCAACCACCTCGACCTCGAAATGCGCGAGGCGCTGACCATCGCCCTGCAGGAAACCGAAGCCGGCATGGTGCTGGTGTCGCACGACCGCCATCTCTTGCGCGCCACCTGCGACGAGCTCTGGCTGGTGGCCGACGGCAAGGTCACGCCCTTCGACGGCGACCTCGACGACTATGCCGAGTGGCTCAACCAGTCGCGCGCCGCGGAAAAGTCCGCCGAGCGCGAAAAGGCGCAGCGACGCCGGGAAAGCGAAGCCGAGGCGGAACGGCGCAAGGCGGCGGCCGCCAGGATGAGCACCTCGGCGAATCTCGCCGCGCGACGTCCGCTGCTCAAGGAATCCGAAAAGCTGGAGCAGCAGCTGGCCGCCTGGCAAGGCGAACTCAAGCTGCTGGAAGCCCGGCTCGCCGACCCGACGCTGTATGCCGGCGCCGACAGCCGCCTGCTCGACGACCTGACCCTGCGGCAAAATCTATTGACGCAGAATATCGAGACGGCAGAATCACGCTGGCTGGAACTGCAGGAACAACTGGACGGCAATCAGGAGAGCTGAATGGCAACCACGTCACGCAAGCAGGTAGCGGCAGCAGCCAAGCCGAAGGTGGCAGCGCGCAAGACACCGCCCAAGCCGGCGCAGAAGTCGGCGCCGGCGCCACGGCGACCGGCCGCCGGCGACATCGCGCCGTCGCGCACGGCCAAGGGCGTCGCCTCCTTCGTGGTCAAGGATCGCAGCGACGCCGCGCGGGATTCGAAAATCGAAGCTATTCACGACATCGTCGCCCACTCCAGGCCCGGCGAAGGCGCCAAGCTGGCACAGGCGCTCAAGGCGGTGGTCGAAGGCGCCTCGCCCGACGATGTCGAGGCGCTGAAGAATGCGCTGCTGCAAAGCGAAGTCGCCGTCGACGAACACCCGGACGAGGAACTGGCGCCTGGCTGGCGCGACGGCGGCTACCCCTATCGCCGCCTGATGACGCGCAAGAATTACGAGAAGCAGAAATACCACCTGCAGGTCGAACTGCTCAAGCTGCAGGCCTGGGTCAAGGAAACCGGGCAGAAGGTGGTGATCCTGTTCGAGGGCCGCGACGCCGCCGGCAAGGGCGGCACCATCAAGCGCTTCATGGAACACCTGAACCCGCGCGGCGCGCACGTCGTGGCGCTGGAAAAGCCATCGGAGACCGAGCGCGGCCAGTGGTACTTCCAGCGCTACGTGCAGCACCTGCCGACCGCCGGCGAGATCGCGCTGTTCGACCGCTCCTGGTACAACCGCGCCGGCGTCGAGCGCGTGATGGGCTTCTGCAGCGACGGCGAATATGAGGAATTCATGCGCCAGACGCCGGAGTTCGAGCGCACCCTGGTCAGGAGCGGCGTGCATCTGATCAAGTTCTGGTTCTCGGTGTCGCGCCCCGAACAGCGGCGCCGCTTCAAGGAGCGCGAAACCCACCCGCTCAAGCAATGGAAGCTGTCGCCGATCGACCTCGCCTCGCTCGACAAGTGGGACGACTACACCAAGGCCAAGGAAGCCATGTTCTTCCACACCGACACGGCGGATGCGCCGTGGACCGTGATCAAGTCCGACTGCAAGAAGCGCGCACGACTGAATGCCCTGCGCTACATCCTGCACAAGCTGCCCTACACCAACAAGGATGTCGCCCAGATCGGCACGCTCGACACGCTGCTGGTGGGCCGCGCCAACATCGTCTATGAGCGCGGCGAGAACCGCGGCGTGCTGCTCTGAGCATGGCGGACTGACATGTACCTGCCCGCCCATTTCGCCGAATCGCGCCCCGAGGTGCTGCATGCGCTGATGCGCGAGCATCCGTTTGCTACGCTGGTCACGCAGGGCGCGGACGGCCTGATGGCGGACCACCTGCCGCTGCACCTGGCGCCCGAAGTCGGGGTCTTCGGTGCGCTGCAGGGTCACGTCGCGCGCGCCAATCCGCTGTGGAAAACCTGCGCCGGCACCGACGTGCTGGCGATTTTCCACGGCCCGCAAACCTATGTCACACCCTCGTGGTACGAGACCAAGCGCGAACACGGCCGCGCCGTGCCGACCTGGAACTACGTGGTGGTCCATGCCCACGGCCGCCTGCGGATGATCGACGATGCGGCCTGGCTCAGCCAGCAACTGGAAGCCCTGGTCGCCCGCCACGAAGAGAACTTTGCCGAACCCTGGCGCGTCGACGACGCGCCGGCCGACTACATCGAGAAAATGCTTGCGGCCATCGTCGGCATCGAGATCGTGATTTCCGATCTCGGCGGCAAGTGGAAGACCAGCCAGAACCAGCCGCCCGCCAATCGCGCCGGCGTGGTCGCCGGACTGCGCCAGCAGGACACGGACAATGCACTGAGCATGGCGGAACTGGTCGCCGGCACGCTGCCATCGTGACCCTGACGGCCGCCGAGCTGCCCGCCCCGGGGCCGGATGCGCGCGCCGCGAGCGCCGCACTGTCTGATGTCATCGCCGCCGAGATCGCCGTGCGCGGCGGCTGGATTTCCTTCGCCCGCTACATGGAGCTGGCGCTCTACGAACCCGGCCTCGGCTACTACGCCGGCGGCTCGCACAAGTTCGGCGCGCATGATTCGGGCGGCGACTTCCTCACCGCGCCGGAACTGACGCCGCTGTTCGCCCAGGCGCTGGCGCCCCAGGTGGCGCAGATCCTCGCCGCGTCGAGCCCGCTGCTGATCGAGGCCGGCGCCGGCAGCGGACGGCTGGCGGCGGATCTGCTGCCGGCGCTGGCGGCGCTCGGCTGCCTGCCCGAGCGCTACCAGATACTGGAATTGTCCGGCGAGTTGCGCGCGCGCCAGCAGGCGACGCTGGCCGCGCTGGCGCCGGAACATGCAGATCGCGTCGAATGGCTGGACCAGTTGCCGGAGCGCTTTTCCGGTTGCCTGATCGGCAACGAACTGCTCGATGCCATGCCCACCCACGCCCTGCGCTGGAGCGACGAGGCGGGCGAGCCCGCCGTGCTGGAACGCGGCGTCGGCCTGGTCGGCGGCCGGCCGACGGTGGCCGAACGCCCCGCGCGCGGTGCGCTGCTGGAAGCGGCG
>JALHPU010000076.1 GCA_022842325.1 Sulfuritalea sp.
GGCTGGTCGATGCCAGAGTCTTCGCGCAGGAATGGCAATCTGAATCGCGTGGGTAGAAAAGCAAAACGCCCCGACTGGGGCGTTTTGCCTGATTCACTGGCGGAGACGCAGGGATTCGAACCCTGGATCCAGGTTTTGCCCAGATGCGCCCTTAGCAGGGGCGTGGATTAAATACGAAGAAGGCCGCCATTGCTGATTATACGAAAATATGACATCATTTCCAGCACACTATCAGCACACTGGAGACGTTGGCGATGGCGACTATTCGGCAATTGGAGAGCGGGGGATGGCAGGCCATTGTGCGCAAGAAAGGTACGCCGGCTGCGTACCAATCCTTTCCCAAGCGCGCTGATGCGATTGAATGGGCGGCAGAGGTGGAGCGAGCGATCTCGCGCGGAACGTATTTGCCTCGCCTAGCTGCTGAGCGAACGACATTTAATGAGATAGCCACCCGGTTCGCTGAGGAATTCGCTCCGCACCACTATCGCGGTGAAGCTTGGGCTCGCAAATTGGCAAGCCTTCGCGTGCGTCTCGGCGCCTATTCGTTGGCTGCGCTCACCCCGCAACTGGTCGGGAAGTATCGCGACGATCGGCTTAAAGATCGTGATTCGCGCTACAAGAAGGATCCGGCAAAGGCTCCCGTTGTCTCTCCAGCGACAGTCAAAGGTGAAATTGATCTACTGTCCAAAGTCCTGGATGTGGCAGCAAAGGAATTTGGCATTCCGCTACCTGCAGGGAATCCGGTCTTGAGTACAAGAAAGCCCAAAGGTGCCAAGGCTCGGGATCGCCGGCTCACCGCAGATGAGATGACTGCGCTGATGCGGGAATGCAAAGCCAGTGGAAATACATGGCTGGCACCGGCCGTGGTGCTGTCCATCGAAACAGCCATGCGTCAAGGTGAATTGCTGTCACTGGACTGGAAGAATATTGACCGCGAGCGAAGGGTGGCGTTGGTCGGGCCGGGTAAGACGGACGAGCCCCGCGGCGTACCGTTGTCCAGCGCTGCTTTAGCGGCCTTGCAAGGGTTACCGAGGGCGTTGAACGGTCGTATTGTCCCCATAAGCAGGATGACACTCTACAAGGCATTTGAGCGGGCTTGTAAGCGTGCCAAGATCGAGGACTTCACATGGCACGATTTGCGCCACGAAGCGCTGAGCCGGTTAGCGGAGCGGGGCGACTGGACTGTTCTGGAAATGGCTGCTGTTAGCGGTCACAAGACCTTGCAGATGCTCAAGCGGTATACGCACCTTCAGGCAGAAAAATTGGCCGCGAAACTGGGGTAGGGGTATTGTCCTCACCTTGGTCGCGAGATAGGTAAACGCTTTCAGTCTATAATCTATATGTTTTTCAGGCTCTTCCCCTGCTAAGGTGAAAATGTGACGACCAATGCCGAAATCTTTGGCTCAACAATTGTCGCGTTAGGATCATTTAATCCGGCGATTTTTTCTCCTGATTGGTTTGAGAAGAATCAGCTTATCGGTCCTCAGGATGCTGACGTTGCACGTCAATCCCCCAACCTGATCATTTCCCATCAAGTAACATCATTTGAAACCGAATGGTTTGGGTTACAGGTACTTGAAAACAGGTTCACGCTTACAAGCAAAGCAGCTGTGAATCCAGCGTTTAGGGATTTGGCATTAGGTATTTTTACCGTGCTGTCGCAGACCCCGGTTTCTGCATTGGGCCTGAACTTTGCGGGCCATTACAAAATCAAAGATGCGGCTGACTATAACAAGATTGGCGATGTGTTTGCTCCGAAGGATATTTGGAGCGAACTATTCCCTCCTGAAAAGAATGCCTGCGGTCTTTCTAACCTAACTATACGTGTTCAATATGCGCCGCGAGGGACAGCTCCAGAGAATGGGGATCAAGCGAATATCACGCTAGCCCCTTCAACTTTGGTCAATCAGGGTGTTGCATGGACGTACAACGACCATTACGAAGTTAATGGTGACAAAGATGGTGATATGACGTCGGCAGAACGTGCTGCTGAAATCATTAAGGATAGATGGGAAGGCTCTTGGCAAAATTCGATCAAAGTCTTCGAGCACCTTTTGGAAAAGGCGCTCCAAGCATCGTGAGGAACCGCTAATGCAGACATATTCGAATGTCCTACCGGATGCAACGACAGCATTCGGAGAATGGAATCAGCTTTTGCAGCCCACGAAAAGCCTAATTCCCTCTGGAACCAGCTACGTTTTAGACAAGAGGGGACTTACTCTCGAAGGTCTGGGTGAGTCCCAGCCACAAAGGGTTGTCTACGAACCTCCGGTTTCTGCGGCAATTATTAATCGACCAAATGCATCATCGGACGCATCGGTAATTCAAGTTTGGGAGGGAACGGTTCTGAGTACCGATCTCGAAAATCTGACGATGAATGTTTTGTTGAACGCGAAAATGGGAAGCGTTGCGTCACACACAGGCGAGATTGATCTTGAGTGGGTCTCTGATCAAGATCGCGACTTATTGACTCCAGGGGCCATCTTTTACCTCACCTTGTTCAAAAGGACAAAGCGGGGTGGCACCATTGAAAATACCCAAGAACTAAGATTTCGTAGGCTACCTTCTTGGTCAAAGCAACAACTTGGAACAGTGAAGAAGGATGCCGAAATGTTGCTTTCCAAGATGAAGGCAAGACCACTTGCCGAATGATTGACTATGGGCTCCCTCCGGCTTCAGACCAAATCGAGGTTACGTTATTTGGTCCTGGATACGGAGAGGCAATCGCCGTACATCTCGGTGAAAATAATTGGCTGTTAGTCGACTCCTGTATCGACCCAAACACGGGATCTCCTGCGGCCCTAACCTACCTAGACTGCCTAGGAGTACTGCCCGAAAAGGTAAAAACGATCGTTGCATCGCATTGGCACGATGACCATGTTCGCGGAATATTTGCTCTGGCGGAAAAATACAATACCGCTGAATTTCAATTGTCCGCTGTGTTCACGGACCAAGAGGCCATGTATTTTCTGGCCGCCTTTAGTGGAAATGCGACACCCGGACAGTCTCGCGGTTCGCAAGAATTGTTTAAGGTAATGCAGAGCAGAGATGTGGTTTCGTTTGTTGCACAAAGGAGCAACATTCTTGAGCTTAAGCTACAAACCAAGACAATTCGAGTAACGGCCTTGTCGCCCGTGCATGCAGCAATCGCACAGTCCGTTGCGCATATGGCCCAATATCTTCCCAGACCATCTGGGGGGTCACCTATTAATCACGCCCCTGAGCTTCAAACAAACCTTGAGTCAATTACGATACACATTGATCTGGGCGATGATGCGATCTTGTTAGGAGCTGATTTAGAGGATCACAATAAGCTCGGTTGGAGTGCTGTAGTCGAAGACGCTTGGTGTAAGCAAAGATTGCAAGCGACTGCATATAAGGTTGCCCACCACGGATCTGTATCCGGTGATTCACCTGTTATTTGGGCATCCCTATTGAGGCCAGAGCCGGTTGCATGCTTGACACCTTTTTCTTTGGGAGCCCATCGTTTGCCGACAGACGATGATCGAGAAAGAATTCGATCGAAAACACCGCACAGGTACATAAGCTCGGGATCATCCCGAAGACCAGAAATGGATAGAACGCAATTGAAGCGACTACAGGATATTTGCAGAAACCTTACTCGTGTAAATTCCGGATTTGGGGCTGTACGTCTTCGCAAAAAGCAAGGTGAAATGAGTTGGGGTGTTGAGTGTTTTGGTACGGCGCAAGCACTATAAACGTAGAAATTTTGGCATGTATCTACCGGAAGAGGTTAGGCGTACACCCCCACCGTCCTTTCCGGGTAGCTCTCATACACATGCTCGAACACCGCTGAGCACTTCTGGTTGTAAAGCTCCGGGGTATAGGCCCGAGGCAGGCCAGTATCAAGCGTGTCCTCGATGGCCAGCTTCAACTGTGAGCGCGCCGCCGCTTTCTGCCGCCAGTTGAGAACAAGCAGCCCCTTCATCCTTCCCAGAAGTTCCCGAGCGACCTTCTTGACTTCGGTGCGCTCATCGGTGGTCAGGTCCGGCGCAGGCCGAGTGAGGATGTCGAAGATGACCAGTTCCTCCTCGCTCATGTTCTCGCGCACATGGCGTTCCTGCTCATCGTTCAGGCTGTTGGAGAGCTTCACCAGCTCGTCGAACAGCTCCTCGATGCTGCGGCTGCCGGCGTTGTAGCTTTCAATCAGCGCTTTGAATTTTTCGGCGAAGTCGGCGCGAGTGCGGTTCAATTGGATCATCTTTTCCAGTTGGGCTCGGATTGCGGCCTTGAGCACTTCGAGGTCAGTGTTCTTGTGCCTGGATTCCTTGAAGCGTTGCGCCAGCGCCTCGAAATTGATCTTCGACAGATCAAGCGCTGGCGGCCCCTGCTCGCGGATTTCATGTCCAGTGATTGACTCGTCGAGCAGGCCGTTGATCTGTCCCATCACCTGCGTGATGTCTGGTGGGTTTGGGTTCAGGGTGGCGCGAATCGCGTCGGCCAGCGTCGTCAGACAGGCAACCCGACTAGCGAACTCCAGTGCCGAAGGATCGGGTTTGACGGCACGATAGAGGGTGCTCACCAGCCGTTCATGGGCGAAGAAGTCGCGGCGCAGCGATTCGGGAGAAATCAGCGCATTTATTCCGTCCTGAATGCGCGACAAGCGTTCCATGCTGCCTACGGCCGTCGCCTCAATTACTGTCAGTTTGACGCTATGCGAAGCGCAGAAGTTGGTCGCGTCGGTCACGGCCTTACGCAGATCTTTGACCAGTTGTTGCTTGTCCTTGACCGGGTTCTTACCATCCTTACCCGCACCGTAGATCGCCAGTGCCTTTTCCAGCGATGCGAAGACATTGGCGTAATCGACAATGAGGCCGCTGTGCTTGCCGGGGAAAACCCGGTTGGCACGGGCGATGGTTTGCATCAGCGTGTGGTTGCGCATTGGTTTGTCGAGGTACACCGTCGAGCAACTCGGCGCATCGAATCCAGTCAGCCACATGGCACACACAAACACCAGGCGCAGCGGGTCTTCGGTATCCTTGAACTTTTCGTCCAGCCCTGGTTGGGATTCGTTCATACGTTTGCGGTGCGGCTCGATGTCGAGTCCACGCTGCTGCATCTGCTGGATTTCGTTCTGTCCCGGCGAGACGATGACGGCCATGTCAGTACTGCTCAACACGTTGAGTCGCAGTTTCAGCTCGGCGATTCGTGCATCACGTCGCGCCTGCTCGGGCGTCATCCCGCCGGGCTGATATGCGAGTTCGCCTAGTTCCTGTTGGACCCTTGCCGTTTCTGCTACCCAATGTACTTTCACCTTGTCGTACATGCGGACTGCGGTGGCCTTGTCGATGGAGACCACCATTGCCTTGCCGACAAATCCCCGTCCAAGAAAGTGCCGGACGATGTCCTGAGCGACGGTTTCAAGCCGGTCGTCACGGGTAATCAGGTGGTACTGCCGCCCCAGTTCGCGTTCAAGCTTGGTCTCCTGTTCCGGGTCAAGATCGGCGTTCTCGATCAGGTCGTAAATGTCTTCATTAATGTCTGGATTGACGAGCTGCAACTCCGGCGTGCGATTCTCGTAGAACAGCGGCACGGTGGCGCCGTCTTCGATGGACTGCTGGAAGTCGTAAATCGAGACATAGTCGCCGAAAACTTCCTTGGTACGCTCCTCGCCCGCAATCAGCGGCGTGCCGGTGAAGGCCAGGAACATCGCCTTGGGCAGCGCGGCGCGCATGTTGAGCGCCAGCGTGTCGTATTGGCTGCGGTGCGCCTCGTCGGTCAGCACGATCACGTCGGAGCGGTCACAGAGCAATTCCGGCGTTTGGAACTTATGCACTAGCGTGAAGACGTAGCGGTGGTTGCCGCGCAGCAGTTCGCGCAGATGCGCGCCGCTGGCCGCATGGCATTCGTCGCCCTCGGCGTCGCTCACCGCACCGGTGGTCTTGAAGGTCTTGGCAATCTGCTCATCCAGTTCCACGCGGTCGGTGACGACCACGAACGTCCAGTTGCCGGCCAGCTTGCGCAGCACCTTCTGCGCGAAGAACACCATCGAAAAGCTCTTGCCGCTGCCCTGCGTCTGCCAGAACACGCCGCCGCGCCCGTGGCCGAACTGGCGGGCCTCGAGCATCGACGCAATGGCGTTATTGACGCCGAGGAACTGATGATTCTGGCCGATGATCTTGACCAACCCGGCCTTGTGTTCGGAAAACAGCGTGAAATTCTCGACCAGATCGAGCAGGCGGGAAGGGTCGCAGGTGCCGCGCAGCATCACTTCGAGCGAAACGCGGCGCGGTTCGTCTTCGCGCTCGATGCGCTTCCACTCGACCCAGCGGCCCCAATCGGCGGTCAGCGAGCCGACGCGGCTATCGGTGCCGTTGCTGGCGATGAGCAGCGCATTGCTCCAGAACAGCCCCGGAATCTGCTGCTTGTAATGGGTGAGGTTTTCGTCGAAGGCGGCCCGCGCCGGCACACCGGGCTTCTTGAGTTCGATCACCACCCAGGGCATGCCATTGACGAAGCCGACCAGATCGGGCCGGCAGGTGTAGAGCGCGCCGGTGACACTGAACTGGCTGACCAGCAGGAAGTCGTTGTTCTCGTGTTGTTCCCAATCGACCACGCGCAGGCGTTCTGTTTTCTGGCCTCCGTGCTCCTTGTCGGGCACCGATACCGTGATGCCTTCCTTGAGCAGCCGATAGACTTCGCGGTTTGCTGCCTCAAGACTCATCGCCGAGCGGTCGCGGGTCAGTTCATCGATGGCGGTTTGAATCGCCTCGGACGGCAACTTGCAATTAAATTTGCACAACGCCGCTTTCAGGCGGTCGACCAGCACCACTTCGCCCTTGGTCTCGCGCCCCAGCGTACCGCCCGTGCCGAAGGTTTCTTCTATCGCCGACACCGTCTGCCATCCGAGCGTGGCAAACAGCCCGATGGCGGGTTGCTCGACGAGTTGGTCTTCGGAGTAGGCGTGGGTGCTCATGGGTTAGGCGGCCTCGACCTCGATCTGACCGGAGAGCAGGCGCGACAGAAGTAGGTCACGGGTGCGGCGGATGTTTCGGATAGCTTTTCTGTGCGTCTCCTGCGTGACCAGCATTGGCTGAATCAGAGAGGCGAATCGTTGAGCGGTTACTCGGTCGGCGACAACAACTTCTTTGGCAGTGAGCGGTATCCAATGGCGTTTGTATTCTTGGGTATGGACAAGACTGTTCACCGCGTAGAACACGTAAGCGGTAGGCATCTCTTGGTTTGCCAAGAAGGGAACGACGTTTGGCCCAACTGAAAATGGCTCGATCAGGAGCTGCATCTTGCACGTATGGTCGCCAAAGATCGCCATCGGCAATGCCGATGACGCATTGTGGTCGGGCGCGTTGTCATGGAACCCCAGAATCTCTTTTGTCGATTGATCGATGACTGGAATATCACCCTCAGGCTTTACATCGGAATCGCGGTAGACCGAACCTGCGGCGCGTCTAGCGAGAATGTCCTTGACCGTCTTCACCCCCCACCCCAGCGGAATCTCGCCGAGGGGGGAAGTAACGCGAGGATGGTTTTCGTGGCCGGGGAAGCGGAAGTGGACGAACCACTCGCGGTAGAGGGCGTGGGCCATCGACTCCAGAATCTTGATTCGCCGCTGGCTGTTCTCGATGAGTTCGTCGTAGGCCGACAGAATGCCCGCTATGCGTTGTTGGACGGGGAGCGGAGGAACGCTGATCGCTATTTCCGAGAACGCAGTCTTGTTGATAATTGGCGTAGCCGCTCCACCAGCGTTCGATTTAAGCTCGTCGCGCAGCGTCGTTAGCAGGTGATAAACAAAGAACGGATCGTGTTCTGCCTCGTTCACAACGACGGAGTTGATCTGCTGGTTTGTGAATGAAGGGCGATCTGTCATGCAGACCTTTCCAATCGTCGCACCAATGCACACAACGCACACTGCACGCGATGGCAACATCAGCCGATGCTGGTAGTCACGACCTGCGGCGGAAAGAAACCGGTTTGGTTCGATGTGGCGTGCAAATCCGTCAATGTCAGTCGGCGTTAGGAACGGGTGGGCGTCGCCAAAAAGCTCAGGCTGCGCGCTGGGTGGCGTCTTGCCGGTTACTACCCGGCCTAAGTCAGCAATGCGAATGGTGCGGAAATCGACCATCCTCATGCCTCCAAGAGTCCCGCGACATTCGCTGCAATGGTCTGCTCCAGTTCGCGCGCTTGGGCGTTGAGTGATTCCAGTTCCTCGTTCAGGGTTTCGAGCTGTTCCTTGAAGTCCTCGTCGCTGACTGCCTCACCCGGTGCGACGCCCACATAGCGGCCGGGGTTGAGCGACCAGCCCTGGGCTTCGATCTCGGAAATCGTCGCCGCCTTGCACAGGCCGGGCACGTCACGATAGGCGGGAGTGTCGCCAAAGACTTCGATGAGCTTGGCCGCCGTCTCGCCAGCGCCGACTTTCGGAGTGTCGAGCGCCTCGCAGCGATACAGGCGCACAAGGTTGGCGATGAAGCCGATCTGCGCCGGTGTCCAGTCGCGGTGGGCGCGATCGACCTGCCGGAAGATGTGGCGGGCGTCGATGAAGAGCACGGTGTCGGCGCGCGGGGTCTTCGCCTTGCCCTTGTCGAAGAACCACAGCGTGCACGGCAGTGTGACGGTGTAGAACATGTTGGGGCCGACGGCGACCATGACATCAACCGCCCGCGCTTCGATCAGTTTCTGCCGCAGTTCCTGCTCGCTTGATCGGGCATCGGAGGCCGAATTGGCCATGACGAAGCCGGCGCGGCCGGTGCCGTTGAGCGATGAATAGAAGAGCTGAATCCACAAGTAGTTGGCGTTGTCGGTGCGCGGCAGGCCGAAGGGGAAGCGGCGACCGGCACCGACCATGTCCTTGAGCCGTGCCTTATCCACCGCATTGACGTTGAAGGGCGGATTGGCGAGGACGAAGTCAAACGATCCGGTGGCGGTGTGTGGGTCGTCGTAGTAGCTGTTGATATTGCCACCGTGTTTGATGTTGCCTTCCAGTCCATGCACGGCCAGGTTGAGACGGCACAGGCGGCCGGTTTCGTCGGTTTTTTCGACGCCGCAGATGGCGAGCTCGGCGGCGGGGTTCTTTTGGTGCTCGGCGACGAAGCGCGCCGACTGCACGAACATGCCACCGGAGCCGCAGGCGGGGTCGAGGATGCGGCCGTGGAACGGTTCGATGATTTCGGCCAACAGCTTGACGATGCTGCTCGGCGTGTAGAACTCGCCGCCACCCTGACCCTCGGTCATGGCAAAGGCGCCGAGGAAGTATTCGTAGATGCGGCCGAAGGCGTCGTAGTCGAGCGTGGCCGGAATCTCGGAGACCTTCTTCAGCAGTTCCTTGAGCAGGGTGCTGGTGAAAAGGTTGTAGGTCTTGGGCAACACGCCAGCGAGCTGCGGGTTATGCTTTTCTATCTCGCGCATGGCGGCGTTGACCTTGGCGCCTATGTCGGCCACCTCGGGCAACGTCAGCAGGTAGTCAAAGCGCGCCTCGGGGGCAAGGTAGAGGATGCCTTCGGCGTGGTAGGCCGCGGGCTCATCGACCCGGCTGCCGCGTCTGGACGATGCACTGGCGCCTTCGAGCTTGGTGCGCTGGATGGCGAAGCGGACTTCGGCAAAGCGCAGGAAGATCAGGCCGAGGATGGGGCCCGAGTATTCCTGAGCCTTGAGGCCGGAATTGGCGCGGAACTGATCGGCGGCATCCCACAGGCGCTTTTCAAGCGAGGTGGAGGCGGCGTCTTTTTCAGAGGGGGCGATCCAGAGCATGGTTAGTCGGCCGGAATGATTTGGAATTGAGCACTCTCGGCGGTTGCGTGGGACAAACCTTGAGCGGCGTTGAAAACTGTTGCTTGCCATCCATTGGGCACTTGTCCCACGAAGGCATTTCGGTTTCGGATGAAATCCTATCTGAAACCACCACAATATGCTGATGGCAGCTTCTTACAGCTGCATACGCTTGTGGCACGTAATCTGGAGTGGACGCTTGGATGGTCTGAAATGGACTAGGACTCGACCGCTGAGTTGGAAGGCGCCGTGGTATGAGTGCTGTCGGGCTCCACTTTTTCGGCCCGTGTAGGAGTCCCGGGGCCGAAGCCCCGGGAGGTGCCGCGATTACTTCTTCTTGCCGCCAGCGCCACTCGTCTTTCGAGTAGGGGCTTGCGTCAACGCCGAGGCGGCGACGCTTTTTACCGCTGCCGGCGTGCGTGGGTTGCTCAGCGGTTTTGCTGCCTTGCTCGCCACGGCGGAGCTGGTTTTCTCGTTCTTGGCCATGATGGTCCTTTCACAGAGAGTTGGCGGTCGGATTCCTCTGCTCGCAGCCCTCGTATTGACCCAGGCGCACCATCGGGGCAATATTGTGGTTCCTGTCTGCGGTCGCATTGGTGATCGTATTAAAGTCCTCGGGCGGTCTATCCGTCCGGGGCATCCCGTCTGACTGTCGCCAGCCATTCCAAAATGGTACCGTGCGTTTTGACGCACGGTAAGTGGACAATCTGTGGAGAAGTGGTGGACGAGGGGGCTACAAGGAATTTCTTGTAAACAAAACCACTACAACGGGGCTTTGGACTCAACGCGACGAAAAAGTCCGCAGGAAACGGTCATTCCTCGACCGCATCAATCGCGCCACGACAGTAGACCTGCTTGACCCAGCGACCGCGGCCGTCGCCGTGCCCGAGATCGCGGCAGGTGAGCTTCAGCGCTTCGCGGTGCGACAATCCCGCCGCCTCGTACCTCTTGATGCTGTCTTGAGCGAACTTGTAGCGAATTGTGTGAGGGGAAGTCATGTCTTCGAAACCGGCCTTCCGCGTTACATTGTTGAAACGATCTTTTGCCTGCTTGAGGGTTGGCTTGCCCACCAGCACACCCCTATTGCTTTGGGCCCGCTGTAGCGCGATTTTGACGGTCTGGTGAGCCCTTTCTCGATCGAGGACCAAGCACTCTCGGTATCGGCCGTTTTTTGCACCATCGGTAATCGTGACCTTCGATCCTTCACGTAGCTGCCGCTCCCACCGGGCCAGGGAGTCGCTCCGTGCTTCGATCGCTTCTTCCTGTCGCAGTCCCAGATCGTGCTGAAGTTCCAACGCAGACCGCACTCCGGGATCCTCAACCTTTGCCAAACGTTCCTGGTAGCCGGCCTCGGAAATCGCCCCGCGTGTGCCATCTCGGCTCGCACCCGCAATGCCGAGTGCCTTGCAGCTCATTGCCTCGGATTGTGCCCGCCGGTCGAAGCCGGCCGCCGTCATGATCTGCCGAATGTGCGAAACGCGGCCCTGCATTGTGCGCAGGCTGAGGCCTGCTGACTTCATCTTCTCAACCCAACCCGCTATATGCGCAGGCTTCAAATGCGCCACTTCGCGGATTCGAATGTTCTTGTCGTGCAAATAATCCGACAGCTGCCTAGTCGCCACTAGGCGACTTGTGAGCGAGCGATCGCCCCCGGGCACGGCCCGCGCTAGTTCTCTGAGATTTTGCCTAATCGACTGCTGCTTCTGCTCTGTTGCCATATCCAATCCCCCAAACCAAGACAAACCCAAAACCAAGCTGCACATGCACGGTGGTGCTACCGCAAAGGCCAGGTCTCACCTGGCAAATCTTTGGAACGAAAGGGGGGTGTGCGACTTCGTATCGAAGTGTCGCCGGTAGCAGAAAAAAACCGCGCTGTGCAGCGGATCAGGGTGTTCAGATTACGGGAACAGACAACATCAGCATGTGATGGTCCGGGCTTGCGCATTTCCCTATCGCTTTCGCGATCCCTGCGGTTTTTTTTCCGTCCTTTCGCGGAAATCTATTGGAATTGGCCACCGACCGGTGGCACGCATTTGTAAATCACGATTTTCATTCTCACCGAAACCCGCGCTACGAGAGGCGTAGCGGAAAATTCGGCTGGTGCGTACGGGCGGCGTCTCTTTGTTTTCGCTACGCTCAAAAAAAGAGACGCCGAGGCGTCAAAGGCATGACTCGGGGCCGCATTCGCGGGCCCTCCGTCACAAATTCAAAAGCACTTGGCGCTGATCCGGCATAGCCGGATCGCGTCAAGCTTTACCGCCTCAAATCGCCAGCGTCCTCGTCGTACTCGTCCATGAACGCATT
>JALHPU010000077.1 GCA_022842325.1 Sulfuritalea sp.
ACCCCAAAAAGACAAAAAACTACACAAATCAAACCCCTGTGAACAGTCCCCTTGCAAGCGATTGATCGTAAACGACTATTTCAATCGTCCACGACGTTGGCATTCATGCGATTGCCCTGGTTGTAGGGCCGACTTCAGTCGGCCAATGGTGGATGGCGTTGTAGGGCCGACTTCAGTCGGCCAATGGTGGATGGCGTTGTAGGGCCGACTTCAGTCGGCCAATGGTGGATGGCGTGTAGGGCCGACTTCAGTCGGCCAATGGTGGATGGCGTTGTAGGGCCGACATCAGTCGGCCGGTGGTGGATGGCGTTGTAGGGCCGACTTCAGTCGGCCAGTGGTGGATGGCGTGTAGGGCCGACTTCAGTCGGCCGGTTGACGATGGCGGACTGAAGTCCGCCCTACAAATCCGCCCTACAAATCCGCCCTACAGCCCGGAAGGCGCGGCGACCGTGTAGGAGCCGAAAAGTATTTGCGCCGACCGGGTCTCCGGCAGGACATAGACGACGCCGCTGGTCCCGGTAAAGGCCGGCCGCACGACCAGGTCGAAGAACTTCGCCGGAACATTGATGCAGCCATAGGAAATGCGGTTGTCGAGTGGCGTCAGGGTGGCCATGCGCTGCAGGCGACGTTCCGCGGGCTTGGCACTGACCACCGGATGCATGGAGACCGCACCGCCATAGTCCACCCAGAGAATTTCCTTGCCTTGCAGATTGCGGTCCAGCGTCGCCACGAAACGGCCGGCCGGCGTTGTGCGCTCTGAGGGAAGTATGCTCGACAAGGGTCGGTTGCCGATGTCTGGCACGGCGTCGTCGCCGATCGCCAGGCCGAGCAGCGCGGGTGCCGCGCCGCGCAGGCGGCCGTCGGCATCGAAGACAAATACCTTGGCATCCTTCTTGTCGACAATCGCGAAGGGCCTGCCCTGGCTGTCACCCGAATTGACGACCCAGTTGGCTACGGCACGGGCGTCCTTGGATGCGCTCTCCCTCTCGAAGCCGGCGTGTTTGAGGCGTTGTGCCAGTACCGGCTCCACCTCGGCCGCCGTTGCCAAGCCGATACGCACTGCGGGCACGAGCGGAGGCGTGATCGACGGTACGACGACGTCTGCCGCAAGGGCTGCAGATGCACCCATGACCGCGCTCAGCAGGCCCAGCCGGAAGCCCCGGCCCAGGGTCGCCGCGATCGAGCGCGAGGCCGCCGCTGCCACACGAAATGCATCAAGTGGCATGGGCAGGAATCCATCGGCCGGCGCTCGGTGTGGAGGATCCGCCTGCGCATGCTTCATCGATCGGCAGCGCAGGAGCGGGAGCGCTCAGTTGCGATCCTGTTTGGGCGGAAGCACCGGCGGCACGTAGACCGGCGGCGGCACTTCCTCGAGCCGTGGCGGCGGGACAACAACCGGCGGGGGCGGGGCGATGCTCAGCAGTTGCGGCGGAGTACGGGTATCCACTACGGTGGGTACCCACGCTGGTCCGGTGGCCAGAAACATCTCTTCGTTCATCACGAAGTCCGGAAGCACGAGCGCCAGCACCGGGGGGATACCCGGCGGTGTCGGGGTTACCGGCAGCGGTGCGATGGTTCCGGTTGTTCTCGTAACAACACCGCAGCAGGGAGTCGGCAGGGCAAAGCCGGCGCTCGCACCACCAAGCGTAAAGCCGCTATAGGTAATTAGCTTGTTAGGTCCTGCGGTCGCGGTGTCGTAATCTGCAGTACCACCCGCCAGCGTCATGGCGCCACCGCCAGGAATCAAGCCGTTGATGTCAGGCTTGAATGAAGTAAATACCGCCGTGGTCGTGCCGTCGGCGATCTTGTCTGCCCCCCCCGGGTACACCAGCATGCGTTGAACCAGCGGACTGGTTCCGACCAGGGTAAACAGCGGCGCATAATCCGTCGGCAGCGTGTACGAAACCGGGTTGTAGTCAACGTTGACTGCGAGCGGGTTTGCTCCCGCCTTGGTCAGCGCAATCTTGGTCAGCGGGGTGAAGGATACGGTGCCGCCCGCTGCCCCCGGTCCGGTAGCCGCGTTACCGGCACTCAGTACCAGGCCAGGTGTAAGGCCAAGACCATGCGGAATGGAAATGTTGCTATCGTTGATCGTGATCAGGGCCGTTGGTTGGTTGAACGTGTTACTCAGGATAATGTTGCGTCCCGCGCACATCGAGATGTTGCCGTTGGTCACCGTGATGTCGGTACCTATGCTGCCAACTTCCCTCACTACGCTTATATCCCGTCCGGCGCTCAATGAAACGCTGCCGGCGGTCGCGCCCGTGATGGCCGCCCTGACGTTGATATCTCGTCCGCAACACACCACCAGATTGCCATTGGTCATGGAAACGGCCGCGTTGATGTTCACGTCACCCACGGCGTTCAATGTCAGGGTCGCCGAGCCCCCCACTACCCAGGTGAGCGCCGAGGCTATCGTGATATCGCCACGCCCGCTTGGGGGCGCGCCCTGTACGCCGGTATTTGTCGTGGTGATGGTGACATTGGTGCCGCCACCCGCCTGCAAGGCGGTTTCGAGGTTGGTGACATTCAAGGTTGACGCGTTCTCGCCGGTATTCGGCGCATAGATGCCACCGACCGGTGCCACCGGCATGGCGGCCGTTGGGCCACCGCTGATCGTTATGTCGGCCGGGTCGAGCAGCCACATGCCGCTCGCGCCGTTCGCCGCGCTGGCGTTGATTCTGATTCCAGCCACGTCCAGCCAGTGGGCGGAGGTTTCGATCAGACCGCCGTTGCCGCCCGATGCACCACCGCGCGCCGTGATGCTGCCGTAGGCGCGCGTCGATTCGTCCGACCAGAGGATGACCTTGCCGCCGTTGCCATTGGTGATGGCGTCGGCGTTGATCGTGGAATCCGCGCTCATATAGGTTGCCGTGGCGTTCGCCACGGCGGGGTTGGTGCCCTGGTAATCGCCGCCGATCAGCACGGTGCCGCCGCCGGCGTCGCCGGCGGCATTGATGTTGGCACCGAACAGGCCGACGTGGTGGCCGGTGACGGTGACGTTGCCGCCGGTCTGTCCTGCCGCCGTGCCGGAAACGTCCAGCGTGCCGCCGATGGTCATGGTTCCGCTTTGCATGTCGCCCAGCAGCCGGATCGTTCCGTTTTGGTTCACGATGGACTGCGCCTGGATCACGCCGGTGTTGTTCACTGCGCTTTGCAGGAGATTTCCCGCCGACTTGGCGGTCAGCAGCACCTGGCCGCCGTCGGCCTGGATCAGGCCGCCGTTCTCGACCAGCGCATTCACCGCGCCCTGGCTTACCGTGACATTGAGCAGGCCGTCGCCGGCGACGTCGAGGGTCATGGCATTGCCCGCTGCCAGTGCTACGGTGCCGAGCCTGGCCAGGATGATGCCGTCGTTGCCGACATTGGCGCCGAGCAGCGCGACGTAGCCGCCGGGGGCATTGATCGTCCCCTGGTTGAGTACCGCGGCATCGCTGTTGCCGGAAAATTGGTATCTGCCGGCCATGAAGTCGCCGTCGCTGATATTGAGCGTGGAGGCAACCAGGCCGCCGACGTTGATTTGTGCGCCGCGTCCGAACAGGACGCCGTTCGGATTGACCAGGAACACCTTGCCGTTGGCAGACATGCTGCCGAGGATGCTCGACGGATCCGGTCCCAGCACGCGGTTGAGGGCGACCGAACTGCTGTTCGGTTGCACGAACTGAACCGCTTCCGTCGCTCCGATGTTGAAGCTCTGCCAGTTGATCGCCACGTTCTGGGTCGTCTGGGTGATGGTGGTGCTGCCCGGTGTACCGCTGATGCTGGCGCCACCCTGGGCAACGACACCGCCCACGGGAAGGGCGAAGACATTGGCGCAAAATGCCAGCATTACGGAGGTGGCCAAGGCTTTCAGGGCGAAGCGCGCATTTCCCGCGACAGCGCCGACTCTGGCACTTGCGCCCGGAGAGGATTTTTTCCCCGCGCGGATGGCGGTTTCGGAGACGGCAACAAAAGTGCCGGCCCTGTCGTTCCAGGCTGATTGGTAAATGTGGTTCATGATTTCTCTCCGTTATTGTCGAAGTCAGTTCCCAGCCGGATGCAAGCGGCCGCGAGGTACCCGTAGATAAGATCTTTTACCCGTATTTTTGGAGGCGCTCGGTGCGCTGGCGAACATATGGCAAACAATTTCTGTTGGCCAACGCCGGATTCCGGTTGACTTTCTTCCGGTGGACTTTCAATTGAGCAGCAGGCGAAAGCACCCCTCGCCTCGCGATAGGGCGATCGAGGACCGCAGTGTTACCTGCGGCCTGTGCTGCGGAGGATTAGCATTTCAGGCGGCGTGAATTACTGCCGCCGCGGTCAGAAGTATTTGACCAGCTGGAACCAGAGCCGGCCTGATTCGTCCGGGGCCGATGTCGGCTTTTCATTACCCAGCTTGACGGCGTAATACGCCCGCGCCACAAAATTGTTGGGATCTGTCCAGTTGATTCCCACGCCGGCTCCGCTGAGGTTTCGGGTGTTCGGCCCGGCCGCCCAGGGGCGCTTGTGCGTGGTGACGCTGCCGGTGTCGACGAATCCGATCAGGTGCATCCGCCCTGGCATTGTCTCGGAATACTTCGGCAGCAGGTAGCGGGCTTCCAGCGTCAGCACATAGCCTTCGTCGGCATAGGCTTCGCCCTCGGGATAGGCGCGCACGCCATACATGCCGCCGAGTTGCATCTTCTCCGAAGAGTCGAGATTCTTCGAGGCGAATTGGCCATCGAGGGCGGCAGAAAGCGCAATCGTATCGGTGATGCGCTGCAGCCGCCTGAGCCTGAACCCGAGTTTGTCGAAGTGGCCGTTGGTTTTCGCCGTCGCCGCATCGATGATCCGAGCTGCCGGCGTTTCGATGTCGATCTCGCCGGTGGACCAGGTCAGCGCATAAGCGTTCACCCCACCGCCGCCGAAGCTGTCGCGGCTGTCGCCGTAGAGGCTGGCCGACAGAACCTGCGCCTTCTTGTCGGTGACCGATGGGGTCACGTCTTCCTTGTCCTGGAATGTCTTGTCTTCGTAGATGAGTCCGGCGTTGAGGTTGTTGTTGCGCGAGCGGATCAGCGGATAGCTGCCATAGATGCTGGCGATCTCCGCCGTGCCATGGGCACGCAGCGGGGCGAACTCCTTGCCCAGCTTGTAATTCAGGCCGCTGTAGGCGATGCCGGCCGTAGCCTTGCCGAACTGCATCTGATACGAGGCGCGGGCGTAGTTCAGTCCGGATCCCGAGGTCATGGCGCGCAGGGAAGCGACATCGCCGCGTCCTGCCAGGTTGTTGAGGTTGACCGTGCCGCCCAGGCGGTACTCGCCGGTGTAGCGGTTGCCGGCGTTGTCGAAATCGACTTCGCCGGAGACGGTCGGCCCCGGTGTGAGGTCGACGATCAGGTCCGAGGCGCCGACCGAGGCGCCGGGAACCAGGGAGGACTTGACCTTGACGCCGGGTATGTCGGAGAGCAGCAACAGGCGGTTTTCGAGCGGAGCGGCCTGGATCGGGTCGCCGCTGTTGATCCCGCCGAACACGTCATTGGCCAGGCCATCGGAGAGCCTGGTCTGGTTGTTCAGCGTGACCTTGCCGTATTCGCCCTCGATCACGGCGATGGTCACGGCGCCGTCCTTGATGTCCTGCGCCGGCAGGTAGGCCTGGGCGACGAAGTAGCCGTTTTCACGGTAATAGGTGCTGATCTTGGTGGCCATGCCGCGCAGCTCGGTGAGCGTTAGCTCGCTGCCGGGCGTGAATCCGGTGAGGGCGAGCAACTCGGCTTCGGCATACACCTTGGCACCCGTCACCCTCAGGTTCTTGACGGCCATCTTGACCGTGTCGGCTTCGGCCGTGGCGGGGATGCTGCCTTGCTGGACGTCGACCCGCGGCTGGAATTTTTCCGGGACCGGGGAGGGTGGAATCTGCTGCATCTGGCTGCCGGCAGTCGGCCGCTCTTGGGCAAGGGCGCTGGAACTCAATGCCAACAGGGCAACGATATATAGATTTTTCTTCAGCATGACGCGTCCTGTCGTGTTGGAAGGGAATGGGAGGATACCCGTAGCGTATATCTTATTCCCGAATGCTTATGTGCGGTAGCCCACATATGCCGCCCATTTGCCGCGTTGTTTGCCGGATCGGTTGAAGCGTGAGACCGGCGGCCGCGCGGCAGGCTAGCGGGGGCCGCGCAGCAGGCTGGGTGCAACTCCGTACAGCAGAATCAGGCCCCGGGTCTCGCTGTCGTCGGCCCGCGGCCCCAGGCGTGCCCCCCGGTTCCTGGCAGAGAGGTATCGGATCAGCTCGTCGATGCCTCCGTCGCGAATGATCTCGGCAAACGACGAGCGATAGTTGGTGGTCAGGCTGATGCCGCCGATCCGGATGTCGTAGACCTTCCAGCCGGCTGCCAACTTCTGCATGTCGTAGTCGATGGTCATCCGTGCGGCTCCCGGCTTCTTCACGGTCGATTTGACCGTCACATCGGAATCGTCGGGCGCCAGCAGCAGCGGCTTGTACTCGATCACCTCGTCGCGATAGTTCGCCAGTGCCGCGTAGTAGGTCCGCACCAGCAAGGTCCTGAATTCGGCAATCAGCGAATCCTGCTGTGCCGGCGTGGCCAGCTTCCAGTGGCGGGCCATCGCAAGTTGCGTCATGTGGCGGAAATCAAAAAGCGGCAGGATCGTGGTCTCCACCAGTTCGGCGACGCTGCCCGCGTTCCTGGTTTTGGGATCATTGTCCTGCTTGAGTCGCGCTATCACGACCGAGGTAGCGGCTCTCAACAAGGTATCCGGTGCCGACGCGGGGTCGGTGTGGATGGCAGACGCCGGCGCCACGCTTGCGGCAACGGCGCTGGGGGCCGCCGGTAGGCCGGCATTGACGGAGGTTGCCGGTCCGCCGGCGATGAATCCAGCCAGTACCGCGAGACTTCCACGCAGCTTATTGCGCATCAAGGATGACCTCATGGCGAACCCCGCAGCGGCGGAGAAACATCCCCATCGGCCTGCGCAATTCGTGGGCCCGATTCTCTACATCCCACGTGCCATGCGCTGTGCGGTAGCCAACAAAAGTCGGAACAATCCGATTTAATCTTCAGACGGTGCCCCGGTTGCGGCCGCTTGGCCCCGGCACTTCGCGGCATGGCCGGAGCCAGGACCATGGTTCATTGATTTGTGCCTTGGCGTACAGACTGCGCGTGAAGTGGCCGCTAGCCTTGAATGGATTTCACTCGCCGCGCACGGGCCTTCAAGTCCGTGGCCAGTATTCCAGGCAGCCCAAAAACTGCCCATCACTCACCGTATACCCAGGAAACGACCATGCTCCCCAGCGCCAAAAGCTTTGAAGGTAAACCCGTGCCCCAGGTGACATTCAAGACCCGCAGTGACGACCAGTGGCAGGACGTGAGCACCGACGACGTGTTCAAGGGCCGCACCGTCGTCGTGTTCTCCCTGCCCGGCGCGTTTACGCCGACCTGCTCGAATGCGCACCTGCCGCGCTACAACGAACTGTCCGCCACGTTCAAGGCCAACGGCGTAGACCAGATCGTCTGCCTGGCGGTCAATGACGCCTTTGTCATGAACCAGTGGAAGCTCGAGCAGCAGGTGCAGGACATCACCCTGCTGCCCGATGGCAACGGCGAATTCACCGCGGGCATGGGCATGCTGGTGGATAAATCGAATATCGGTTTCGGCAAGCGCTCCTGGCGCTATTCCATGCTGGTCAGGAATGGCGTGATCGAAAAGATGTTCATCGAACCCGCGTCGACCGGCGATCCGCTGGAAGTGTCCGATGCCGACACGATGCTCAAGTACATCAATCCGCAGGCTGTGGTGCCGGAGGCAGTGGTGATCTTCGCCAAGCCCGGCTGTCCGCACTGCGCGCGGGCCAAGGCGCAACTCGAGGCCAGAGGTTATCGCTACGACGAGATCAGCCTCGGCCAAGGCATCACCTCGAGCACGCTGCGCGCCGTGTCCGGCAGCGGCACCTGGCCACAAGTGTTCATCGGCGGCAGGCGTATCGGCGGCGCCGACGAACTCGAAGCCTATCTTGGAACGCGCAAGGCCGCTTGAAACGTGCCCCAGATATGAATCCGCATCCAATAGATCCCGGCGGCCGCCGGCGAAGCGAGGACCCGACATGAAAACCCTGCAGATAGACGTCGCAATCATCGGTGCCGGCACGGCAGGCCTTGCCGCCTATCGCTCGGCCAGGGCCGCGGGCGCGAGTGCGGTCATCATCGAGGGCGGCGACTACGGCACCACCTGCGCCCGCGTCGGCTGCATGCCGAGCAAGCTGCTGATTGCCGCTGCCGATGCTGCCGACGCCGTCGCCCATGCCCCGGACTTCGGCGTTCATGTCAAAGGCTCGGTACACATCGACGGGCACGAGGTGATGGATCGGGTCAGGCGCGAGCGCGACCGCTTTGTCGGCTTCGTGCTGCACGAGGTGCAGGATATTCCCGAAACCGATCGCATTCGCGGCCATGCCGCCTTTGTGGATGACCACACTATCGCGGTGGCCGATCACACCCTGATCAGCTGCAAGGCCAGCGTCATCGCCACCGGCTCGCGCGCCACCTATCCGGATGCATTCAAATCCCTCGGCGACCGCCTGATCATCAGCGACGACGTCTTCAGTTGGCATGATCTGCCCAAGTCGGTGGCCGTAATGGGGCCTGGCATCGTCGGCCTGGAACTTGGCCAGGCCCTGCATCGTCTGGGTGTCCGGGTTGCGGTGCTCGGCCGCGGCGGCCGCCTCGGTCCGATCAGCGATCCCGAGATCCTCGCCTATGCCGTCGCCGCATTTCGCCAGGAATTCGTGCTCGAGCCCGATGCGCACGTCGACTCCATGGAACGCGACGGCGATCGCGTGGCGATTCGCCGCCAGGGAGCAAACGGCACGACTGAAATCGAGCATTTCGACTATGTCCTGGCGGCCACGGGACGCACACCCAATGTCGCGGGCATCGGCCTCGACCAGACCACCCTCAAACTTGACGCGAAGGGCGTACCGAGCTTCGATCCCCTGACCACCCGAACCGTCACCGCCGACGGGGCGAGCCCGATATTCATCGCCGGCGACGCCAGCAACTTCATCCCGCTGCTGCACGAGGCGGCCGACGAAGGCCGCATTGCCGGACGCAATGCCGCGCGCCTTGCGCTGGGCAGCGAGGTGACTCCGGTCCTGCGCCGCGTACCGATCGGCATCGTGTTCACCGATCCGCAGATCGGCATCGTCGGCGGCGGCTTCCATGCCCTGCCGGCCGGCAGCTTCGTTACCGGCCAGGCGAGTTTCGAGGACCAGGGCCGTTCGCGCATCATGCTGAAGAACAAGGGCCTGCTCAACGTCTATGCCGATCCCGCCACGGGCCGCTTCCTCGGCGCCGAAATGCTGATGCCCGCCGCCGAGCACCTGGCGCATCTGCTGGCCTGGGCGCTGCAGAACAAGATGACGGTGGCGCAGATGCTCGAGATGCCCTTCTATCACCCGGTTATCGAAGAAGGGCTGCGCACGGCCCTGCGCCAACTCAAGGGCAAGCTGCGCGCGACACCGGAGCCTCTCGGCAAGGCTGCCTGAGAGCGTGTCCATGCGATCAGACGTTGAACGAGGATGAGATCCAGATGACCATGCAGACAAGACCCGTATCGAACTTGTGGCGACGCAAAGTGCTGGTCGTCGCCATGGCGGGTGCCTTTGCCGCAACTCTGGTCCACGCGAACGGCGTAGGTCCGGTCGTGATTGCCGGTCAGGCCGCCTTCTCGGCAGCGGGCAACTCGCTGGTCATCACCAACAGTCCAGGTGCAATCATCAACTGGCAGGGGTTCTCGATCGGCCCCAGCGAAACCACGCGCTTTGTTCAGCAAAGTGCCGCGTCGAGCATCCTCAACCGCGTGATCGGTCCCGATCCTTCGGTGATCCTCGGTACGCTGACCTCGAACGGCAGGGTTTTCCTGATCAATCCGGGCGGCATCCTGTTCGGGCAGGGGGCTCGCATCGACGTCGCCGGACTGGTGGCGTCGACGCTCAATCTGAGCAACCAGGACTTTCTCGCTGGCCGGCTCAATTTCGCGGCCAATGCGCTTGCGGGAAACGTGGAGAACCAGGGCAGCATCACCACGCCAACGGGTGGCCGCGTCTATCTGCTCGGCGCCAATGTTACCAACAGCGGCATCATCAGCAGCCCGCAGGGCGACGTGATCCTGGCTGCGGGCCAGTCGGTGAAGATTCTCGATTCCGGCACGCCGGGGGTGCGGGTCGAGCTGACGGCGAGCGACAATGCCGCCGTCAATCTCGGCCAGATCCTGGCGCAAAGCGGCCAGGTCGGCATCTTCGGTGCGACTCTGCGTAATGCCGGCATTATCGATGCCGACCAGGTCGTGCGCGACGCCAGCGGCAAGATCGTGCTGCGGGCAAAGCAGGATGTGACGCTCGCCGCCGGTAGCCGCCTTAGTGCCAGCGGCGAGCAGGGCGGCGAGATAAGGGTTCAGGCCGAAACCGGAACCGCACTGGTGTCCGGGGCGGTCGACGCCAAGGGCACGGGTACGGCTGCAAGCACGGGCGGCTCCGTCCAACTGTTAGGCAACCGCGTCGGCCTGGTTGCGGCAAGCGTGGATGCATCCGGTACGGCGGGCGGCGGCACCGTTCTGGTTGGCGGCGATTACCAGGGCACGAATCCATCAGTGCAAAATGCCACCGCGACTTTCATGAGTGCCGACTCCACCATTGCCGCTGACGCCACGATCAATGGCAAGGGCGGCAAGGTGGTGCTGTGGGGAGACGACTCGACGCGCGCCTACGGCGGCATTACAGCGCGCGGCGGCGTGCAGGGCGGCGACGGCGGCTTGATCGAAACTTCCGGCCACTGGCTGGATGTGTTTGGTATCAACGTCAATGCCAGCGCGCCGCACGGCAAGGGCGGAACGTGGCTGCTCGACCCGGCCGACGTGACCATCACGTCGTCAACTTCCAACGGGACATTCAGCGGCGCCGACCCCAATGTCTTCTCGCCGGACTCCGGCGTGAGCACGGCCAATGTGAATGTCAGCACGATCGTGACGTCGCTCAACGCCGGGACCGACGTCACCATCACCTCGGCAAATGCCAGCGGCGCCGGGCTTGGCGATATCACCGTGGGTGCGGCAATTACCTGGACACCGCTTTCGACAAACCCGGCGACCCTGACCCTGAACGCCGTTCGGGACGTCAAGGTGAATGCGGCGATTACTGCCACCAATGGCAGCTTTGTGTCGATTGCCGGACGCGACGGCTACGTGAACGCGGCCGTTACCACGACCGACGGCAACTTCACATCGAACGCCGGAAACAATGTACTCGTGACGGCAACCATCGAGCACACCAGGGGCAACGTCTTGTTGCGTGCCGATAGCGACGGCAATGGAGTCGGCTCCGTAGTCTTTGTTGATCCAGGCACGATCACCCTCAACACCGGCAGTACCGCTGGCATTTATTACAATCCGGCCGCCTACGACACGCCGACAAATTATGCGAGCAGGTTTACCGGTCCCGGTACGTGGAATTCCTACATGTGGGTGTTCGCGCAGGGTAAGGACAAGGTCTACGACGGCCTGACCACCGCCGCCCTTTCCTTCGTCGGTGATCCGACCATTGGCGGTGTCGTCAGCCTGAAGGCGGGTTCCGCAGATTTTGATAACAAGAACGCTGGCTCCGGCAAGGCGGTCACCTACAGTGGCTATAGCCTTGACGGCGCAGACGCGGCCAAGTTTGCGTTGTTCTCCAGTGCTGGCACTACCACGGCGGCCATCACGCAAGCCGGCCTGACGCTGGCCAGCAGCAACGTGACCAAGACCTACGACGGCAACCTGACGGCGGCCGGCACCGCCACGGTCACTGCCGGCACCCTGTTCGCCGGCGA
>JALHPU010000078.1 GCA_022842325.1 Sulfuritalea sp.
TCGATCAGTGCCCCGTACAAACCGGGATCGCCCGTCTGCAGGCGCACGACGGTCTCGAACCGACCGCACTGCTCGATCAGCCAGGCCGTCATCTCCTCCAGCGTCATGTCCTTGGAGTCGCGAATGACACAGCCTGATGGAGCGAAACGCATCGCTGCCCGATCAACCAGGGAACCGGCGAACAGGATGGCGCCGGCCTGGGCAAGCAGATCACGGCCCTTGACCGTGATCAGGTCCGGATCGCCCGGTCCCGCACCGACGAACCAGACCCGGCCCGGCACGCTGTCAAACTCAAGCGGCAACGGAGTTGTACAAGCGTTTGTCTACAGCGGCGGAACGCTTGAGGGCGTGCAGGGACTTGGCTCCCGCCAGCACGGCCAGATCGACCAGCGGTTCGGCGATGATGACGAGCAGGTAGGCGCCACCAAAAGAAGCGACGTTCGCCAGGTTCTCGGCGCCGAACCCTTGTCCATAGAACGCCCAGAACGCCACCCAGGCGATGATGCCGCCCTGATAGGCCGCCGAGAGCTTGAGCGTCTGGCCGTAGGAAAGGTCGACGTAGGCGGTGTGTGCGGGAATGATCTTTTTCGCCAGCACGCCCATGACGAAGATCGGCGCCAGCAAGGTGGTCAGGTTGATAGCGTACTGAGGCAGGTCGGCGGGGGCGAAGAACAGGCCCTGAACCAGCAGGCCACCGGCCAGCCCGATGGCCGCCGGTGCCAAGCCGAAAAACAAAAAGAGCGTGGTGCCCAGGATCAGGTGCACTTCCGAGACACCGACCGGGTAGTGAAAGAACACCTCGAAGAAACAGAAGACCATCAGCGCGGCCAGCGCGCTACGCGCCAGCAGAGTGCCAAGCCCGTTCGCGCGAACAAAATCGGCGGCAACCTTGACAGTTGCCCCGGCGGCAACCGCGGCCGTGCCATAACTAAGAATCATTTTTGCGCCGTCGACGACGCCCGCTTCGATATGCATGGTTGAACTCCTTGGCAATACAACAACACAACAACGAATCGCTGGACCCGTGAAGCTCAAGGATTTCTGGCTGAACAATGAGGCGTTCGCCAGCCTTCGCCCGCACCCCGGGGTTCAACGCCAAATGTTTGGGCCGGTCTTCTGGCTTGCCGTCGATCTTCTCCGCGCCTTCCCATGCATTGCACAGTGGCGGTTGCGGAATCGTCAGGCTTACAGCAGCGGGGGCTGCGCCGGAATGACTGGTTGCCCAGCTTCACCGGCTTCCCGTTTCACCCGCCCCAAGTCAATAGGGCAAGGCACCCAAAACGCCGCCATCTTATGCCAAAACCTTCCCGCTGTGTTGCACTAGCATCGATCCCGGTGCCCTCGGAGAACTGCCTGTTCGAGGAGCAGTTTTGCCGCTTTTCCCCAAGCTTACCGTTGAACCTTGATGTAATATTTTTCAGGCGAACAGCGACTGAGAATCCGTTTCCAGCCATTGCGCACTGCCACGGCTTCGCCAAGAATGTCGAGATACTCTTCGCCGTCGACACGGTCATCTCCGGGTAATGGTTTCAGCGCCAATTCCGCCAATAGTTTTTGTCGATGTTTCTGATCAACGCCCAGTTCGAGAATCCGGCTGTAAGCCTCGCAGGCATAGGCGAAGGTTTCGCGTTTCCGAAACTCGATCTCGAGCAACCATTCCCTGCGACGTGAGGACGGCAGCCCCAGGGTTTCCCGCTTGCAGTTGTGAAAAACGTGCGCGGCCTCATGAAGAACGTAGTCCTCAAAATGGTTCTTGGTATGGAAATAGTCAGTCGAGACATAGCAGGTGGTTCCGATACCGAGCCCGAGAAGTTGCGGGGCATCCTCCGCAAGCAGTTCCGCCGAGCAGCTCGCCAGATAAAGGTTCGCCAGGTCCCATGCCGTGCCGAGCCAGGTCATGTCTCGAAGAACCGATACGATATTTTCTTGCGTCAGGAACACGACCGAGCGCTCAAGCACGGACAGCACGATCTCCTGCTCGGACCGCGGGAAGAGCCCCTTCACCATTGCACAGAGCTTCTGCCGCGAAAACTGAGGGAGATCCATGCCATCGGGGATGGCCAGACCTTGCCGGTTTTCGGTCCGCCGCACTACCTCGGCGATGAGTGCATCTCGAAGATTTGCAGTGCCGATCCGTGACTTGTCGAGGACACCGTTTCCGGGCCAGGCAAAAAACATCGGATCGTGCTCGCCGGTCCTGAGGTAGGTTTTAATTGCGTCGTCGGGTCTCACATCCATGGGCGATGGTTTCAAGAGTTCTTGCGGAATCGCAAACGATGGGGGCCTTCTTGCTGTCGCGCAAATAAAGACGACAGCGTTGCTCGAAATTGGCGTGTATGTCATTCATGATAACTGCCATTATCAAGAATGCGATTTTTCTGCGATAACTTCGGGGCCTGCGGATCGGGTAGCCGGGACGCCATTGAAAACAGGGCGTTGCAGCACATTTATCGGTGATGCCGCGCGCGTGCCCTGTCCGGGATTGCGACGTGACCGTGATGGCATGCTGCCGACTCACAGTCGACTGCCAGCGCACCATGAGCTATGCGAGTTGAGAACTGTCGACCGCTAGAGCACTTTCAGAGAACAATCATCCCAACGGCAGCTGCAGCAGTCGACCGTCAGAGCACTTCCAGTCGACGTGGCGGTAATGAGGATGAAGTCAGTCGACCGCTAGTGAACCCGTGCCACTGATCTCGGCCGATGAACGCGGCGAAGCTGACGGCCGATCCGATACTGGAACATACCCGCGTCGCACCCTGGTCCTTTCGACCCGCTGGAATTCGCGTAGAGCCGAGTCCTGATCCAGAAAGATCTGCCGTTTGATCCCGCCGCGCCGATTGTGCAGGCCAAACCATCGGCGATACAGGATGAATGCGCCAAACAGATCGCGCTCCAGCGTCAGGACGTATCCTCGGCTACCGGTGGTGAACTCAACTCGCACGGTGTTCCTCCCTGTCCGTTACCTCCAGCCATAGCCGTTCCTCATCGGATTCGGTGTAGATGCTGGTCGTGGCCACGCTCGCGTGTCCCAGGAGCTTCTGGATCAGATTGACGGGGACACCCGACGATCCCAGATGGCTTCCACAGGAATGTCGCAACCAATGAACGGAAGCGCGTTCGAAGGCTCTGGCGTCGTGCGCCTTGCCCGATGCATGGAGGGCGTGAGCCGCATCTTGAAACAGTCCCCGAATGGCCTTGTATAGCCCGCTGGGCGAGATGGCTTCATTACTCGCTACCCTGGGAATCAGCGCGGTGTCAGGAGGGCTTGCCAGTGGGTCTGAATCGAGACCGCGACGCTCAAGAAACGCTCGCAGCAGGGCGATGATCCGATCCGGAACAGGAACAGCGCGCCACTTGCCGCCTTTCCCGAACACCTTCAGCATCCACCGAACCCCCGTGCCATCCCGGAGTGGCATCGTGTAAAGCCTGCCAGTCTTCGCGTCCACCAGCTCCGACAGCCGAAGCCCCGTGGCATGGGCGAAGGGCAGGGCGAACCGAAGGCGCTCGGTGTGATCGGTCTGCACCATGCCGTGCAGATGATTCATGAGGAACTGCCACTGGCCCGCCGAGAATACTCGCGTGAGTTCGATGTTCTCGGGAGCTTCCTGCTGCACGACAAGTGTCTTGCCGACCGCATCCCAGGGATTGAAAGCGCAATACTGAACACGGACCAGCCATTCAAAAAGGCTTCCCAGAATCGTGATTGCATGCTTCACGCTGGAGGCTGACAGCGCGCCGTCAAACGGCCGCCAGTCAGCGCTGAATCGTGGCGTGTTTCTGGGGGCTATCCATTCGGTTTGTGGGAGGTTGAATGCCCATTGGTCAGGTTGGCTGCGCCCAAGCATGGACAACCAGTCCCGATAGCCGGTGCAGTCATCGACAGACAAGTCGGAAAGCGCTTTTGCTCGCTCGATGATGGCCCACAGCAGCATTCGCTCGGCTTCCTTGCGGTAGGCCCGCTGCGTGTTCCTGTTCCCCGACTTGGTAGCCAGCCAGGCGTGTATCGCCTGAAGATCGTTTTCAGCTTCGATGCGCGGTCGTCCTGTCCACCGGTTTGAGCCGGACGTGCCATCAACGTTTTCCGGGACGGCAAAGACCTCGATCGGCACAATGGCCGTCTGTGGAGGGCGCTGCCCCAGGCGCACGGGCACCGACAGGCTTCGGAGCGGAGATAAGGCATGGTCAGGCAATGACCCGAGCGCCAATTCATAACCGCGCAGCCACTGTACGACGCGTGCCGCGCCTTTCTCACCCAACCTGGGCACGGTCATCCACCATCGATAGCCCTTGCGACGGATGCGATCCATCAACGCGTCGATGGTGGGGATGTCGGCGAGTATCAGCCGGTCGGCGACCGCGCCGTCAAACCAGGCGGATACCAGATCGCCTGGCACCGGGTCGGTAGCGAGAAGTTGCTCAACCCACACCAGGGCCGCAATCTGGCGACCGATCAATTTTTGCCGTTGCCGCGATTTCTTGTCTGCCGCTTGCGGGTAGGCTTCAAGAAAGAGCCGAATCAGCTCGTCTTCGTTATAGAAGCCGCTCGGATCCCGGTCAGCCTGGAAGTCTTCAAGCGCAGGAATCTCGACGGGAACGTCAGGCTGCGATCTGGATAGCGGCAGACGCAATAATCTGGCTTCACCATGTCTGCCATGTCGCAACGCGGCTTGCCGAATGGTGTCCTGAATCCACGTCAGGGTGCTCCTGGCAAGGCGAAGGTCCAGACCGGTTTCCAGATAGCGGTCTGCCAGTGTCTTGAGCGCGAGCCCCTGTAACCAGCCTCGATAGAACGCCAGGTGATGACGGCCAAGTTTTCGGTCGAGGTCGGCCATCGACTACAAGCCGCCTCCCAGCCGCTTGGCTATCGCCTGCACCTTGCCAAGAGACGACTCGCTACCGGCACTGACTGCTGGATCGTCTTTGACATCGACTGCGGCAGCGGCGTGATCTGGAGAAACCAGTCCTCCACTCATGGCGGCGACGCCAATCGTGGCCAGCACGCGAACTCGCTCCGCTCTCAGTCTCGATGGGACTTTGAATAGAGCCGCATAGAGCTCCGGGCATCCTTCCGTCACGGTAAGAAGGATGCGGATCGATTTCACAAGGAGGCCCCCATGAGCCAGAAGCCGCGAGCGTTCGAGAAGACCGGATCCTTCGTTGTTACGACGGTCAATTGAGCGAACGCGGCGCCCAGCGCCTCCTTGAAGAAGGTCGCGCCGCCACCTACCAGGAGAACCCTATCCACGGATTCACTTTCCTTGCGCAGTGACTTCTGGATCGACTCGACGACAACGGGAGCGACCTTTCTGGATGCCTGCTCGATGTACGGACCCAGATCCACGCGCTTGCCCAGTACCAGAACCTCAGCCTTCCCGCCACGAATCGCGTTCTCAAGCTTTTCGGTACTGACGTTGGAGCCATAGTCCTTGGCGATCAGGCGGGAAGCCTCCTCGAGAACGACGGAAGAGGCTTCCAAGCTGGTACCCGATGACTGGCGATGGAGGTCCGAATCGGCAATGACCACCCAATCGACTGAGAAAAATCCTGGATCGATGACGAGGACACGGGCACCCTCAATATCTGCATCACCGCCCGCGATGAAATCCAGAAATCCCCCAACCGGTTGCGGAATGACTTTGACGGCGTCAACCGAGACGGAGCGTTTCGGTGTGACCTGGTGGCTACCCTTCATCTGCTCCGCGATGGCATGGCGTCGTTTCTCGTCGAGATACTGGGATACCGGCAAGCCGGTGACCAGCATATCAACGTGATCAACCTCGGAGAGCAAGAGGCCTGCGTGAAAGAGTGCCTGGTAGGAAGCACTGGATGGGTAGTCGGCGTGGAGCGATCGGCTCCACATTTCTGCCCGGTCGGGTGCCACACCGGCAATGAAGGGCTCCCCGTTCACCTGCACATGCAGAAAATCATCCTGGGCTTTCCCGTCAAAACGCGAACTGAAGCGATCAGCCGGCGCTGCCCCGGCCGGGCGCAGCAGTGTTTTGGGCGTCGCGCCTTTTTCGCCGTAGGCGAGCTTCAGGTTGGAATACCCGATGTCAATACCAAGAATGTTCAAGTCGACCTCCTGTCTACCGCTAGAGCACAAAGTTTCAAAAGCCACAATCGAGTGGCGACGCAGTGCACCGCTAGTCGACTGTCAGAGAACAATCGAAGAAATTTCGATGGTTGATTGATGTCTGTCGACCGCTAGTACACCGACTGGAAACATAGCAAGCGCTTCCCAAAAAACGAGGGTGAAAAGCGCACAAAGCGTGCGCTTTTCACCCTCGTTTTTGATTCCAGATTTGGTAGTGTCGCGAGCGGTTGCTTGCGGTAACGACGCTGTGTCTCACCATTCGAAAGAAGGCTGCGGCCTGGCTCTCAGAAAGAACCGGCGGTCGAATGAGCTGATGAATCAGGGAGAGCGAACGGAGCGAACGGACGGCAAATCGCTCCTATGAATACGCCATCCACTGAGGATCATTTCGCGATCGATGGAGCGACGCTACTAATAGGAGCGATCAGGTATTCGAAAGTAGTGGTCAGGCGTTGGCGGCTTGATGCGTCTCGGATGGAGAAGAAATCGGGATGAGCGAACAGGGGGTCAATCGCTCCTGATTATGGGCGGTTCGCGTGATTGACGCGGGCAATGGACTGCATTGGAGGAGCGGAATGACAACAGATTGCACCACAGTAAAAGGAGCGTTACAGCCATGACTGAAGTACCCCTTGAACCAAGCTGCCATGATGAGGCGATTGCCGTACTGGAACGTCGCATTGATGTTCTGCATGCGAGCGCGCACAGCATCGTTGATAGGCACTGGACCTTCGTCTATAGCATGGAGCAAAAGCTCACTGGTTGGGAACACAAGAGCACCCTTCAAGTCCGGTGTATGCAGGAGGGAAACTCCATCAGGCTGGATTGGTGCGGAATCAAGTGGTATGGCTCCAAAGCCAATGGCGACCGGAAATCCATAAGGACACATGTCACCAAGCCGAAAGGAGCCTACGGATACACATTGTCAAAGCTGAAAGCCTTGGCCCAGGATTGGGAGGCGGACATGGTCGAGGAAACCGAGTCCCAGCTGACGAGAATCAGGCACGAAGCAAGCCATCTGGTAAAGGCGATCATTTGCATCAGGCATGCTCGGAGTGCGGCCAACCGGGTTTGAGCAACGGAGATCATGACAGTTGCCGAATGAATATATGTCAATCTGTTTCTCGAATGCCATACCGGCTGTCGAGCTGCTCTAGTAACTCCGGGAGTACCACGCTGATGGCGTCGTCGTAGCGCTGATCCCTGAGGAACCGCTCATTCCCGGCATTGATCGATATCGTTATCTCTCGTCGATGTTCATCAATGCGTCGCGCATGCACAGGGTCAAGGACAGGCTTGTACTGTCGTATGGCCATGAGATACAAGATGTTGAACGGACGTGGTGATCCAGACGACATGCTAAGCGCGGCATTCAGGACTTCCCACACGGTCTTGTAACGATAGCCAATCGGGTGGCCGTACTTGATCGACAAGAGCCTGGGGAGATGCTCAGACAAGAATTCGTATTCAGAAAAGAATTCTGGCCACTCCATGGCAGCGACCTGTTCCATCACACGCCACGCTGCCACGACGTTGGCAAAGACTTCCGGTGCCTCGTCGTCTCGTCTTCGCCTTGCGCGGCTCCATGACATGATTGTGCGGATGAGCCTGAGTCGTAGCAGGCGAAAGCGATCTTGATCGAAATCCCGATAGTACGGACGGCAGGCAGGTTCCGGATAAGTGAGTTCGTCGAGGCGCACGTAACGCGAACTCCATTTCTCCGATATGGCGTCATCAATGAGCGTGGGCGTTTGGTAGTGACACCTCAGCATCAGATGGCCTCGTTTGACTGTTTCCATTTCTGCTTCGGCGTCGAGGACGAAGATGTTTCGCCGGTTGTAAAACATCTCATCTCTCACCACTTCTCGATGCGGTTCGAATTTTCGGAAGATCCAGAGAATGTGAGCGCCTTCCTGGCGATAGAACGCGTCGCGCCGAACAACCTCGGAGAGAAATGTGTAGGAGAGTTGGATCTCGAAGACGATCTCTCGGCTGCCAATCACAGCACGGACATCCGGACGTTTCCACTCGCCGCGCTTGAGGTCTGAGTGGCGAACCCTATCCCGCCACAATGAACTGCAGGTCGGGTCATTTTCCAGCCAGTCGGCAATGAAGTGCTTCAGGCGTTTGTGTTCTCGTCCTTCCTGCTGCCCTTGGTACAGCCAGGCCAACTGTTCTTCGGCCGACATCCGCCGGTCAGTCCGGTACGGGCATTCGTGGATATCCCCATGGTGAGCAAACCACCGGTTCCCGAATTCCGTACGTCGCATCGAGACGTGGACCGGTCCATTGCATAGGCCACAACGAAGACGTGGCTCCGTTTCTGATGTGCCGGAGCGTCTAACGCCCTCAAGAGACGCCCGTCGCAGCATACGTAGCGTCGACTCGTCCATGGTTAGGAGTTCGCTTGCTTCGATGAGGCTGCCGCTCTCGGAATCCAAGGCCAGCAAGACCGACTGCTGACCGGTTTTTATTGGCGTTCTCATGATGACGGGAGTTCGGCAATATTTTGTGGATTATTCGCGCAAAGGTGGTTCGTGGAGGAGCTCGCTACTGGTAGTTAGCCATTGAGTCGGAAGGCTTGGCGAATTCGTCCGATAACCTCCTTGGTGTCACTGTTCTTTATGCCCAAAGACTTCAGGTCCAGCCCTTGCTGGCGAGTGATCTCATTCAGAAAGGCATCAAGATCTCGCGAAACTTTTCTTGGCAGTTCAAACGTCGTTGTAGCGGTAAGTAGTTGGGATAGACGTAGCACGTCATTGAGATGCTTGCGGATATTCTTCGAGTCAATCTTTTCTCCTTTGGCTTGTCGTGCCGTCAAGTCCAGCCAGGCACTTGCCTTCAGAGGAATCAGACGGTCCGCCTCGATCCAGGCAAGTCCATCTCCTAGCTTTCGTCCCGCAATGATGAAGTCGTAATAGTCGTTGTCGAGAAGGATCGCGGAAAGGCTCGACAGCGCATCATCCAGCGGGATTGGAGTGAGGTGAGAGTCAGGAGCGAGAATTAGCCCATCAGGGATTCTGGAAAACAACTCCAGCATTTCAGGAAAGCTTGTGTCCCCCGGCTTCTGGAAACGATAGAACTGTGGCTTGCCTGAACTCTGTTGCCTGATTTCGTATTTCCCATCTTCGATGAATCGCCAGAGCACTCGTCCAAAGTCTGCGGTGAGGGCTTCAACGTAGAGGACAATATCGAGATCCTTGGTAGCCCGGAATTCGATACCAGCCTCTTCCATGACCAACGTGGTGGCCGTACCGCCAATCAGTACGTAGTGATCCTGGTAGGAGGCAAAGTATTTCCGGAAAATTTCGAGACCCCTCACCATGGCAGCCGATCCTTCAAAGTGTCGAGCGCAGATTCGATTCGTTCATCAAGGGTGCCCTGGAGGCTGAGCATCAGAGAGAGGGGGTCGACCGTCGGCGCGTCCGATAGTAGCCCTGGGTTGTAGCTCCAGACTTGCCATTCGCAGCTATCCTGATCGGGCTCAGGCAGGGGTTGGATTCCTTGCTGCCTGGCAAGCTTCCATTGCTCTTGGCTGATGGCATAGACCGGATATTTTGGATCGGCAATCATCGAATGTCGGCCTAGGGCGCTAAGACCGGCAAGTCGGGCGACTTTCGTCAGTTCGGGGGTAGGGCGCGTCCAGACGGTCTGCTTAACTGGGGACCGCATGAGCGGTCTCACCTTTTCCCATACCTCGGCCGGCGGCAGATCGATGTGTAGCCATCGTTCACGTCCCGCCTGGACGGTAGTGGCGATTCCGGCGGCGTTCAGTTCCCCTAATGCGCGGGAGGCTGTCATGGCGGTATAGCCAAAGCGGGCAGCAACCTCGATTGGTCGGAGTTCCTTTTGCCAGGGACCAAGCAATGCGGCGATCAATATTGCCTGCGTCGACGGGCTGAACAATTTGTCCGATGGTTTCCGTTGTTTCCTGAAGTGCTCGCGCAAATCAATGCCCAGTTCCGGCAGATAAAGCTGATTTCCCGGTACGACAAAGGGTATTTTGTACTCGATCAGGCGTTTGCGTTCGAAGAAGGCGAGAGCCTCGGTAACCAGCAGGACGGGGATACGGGCGGTGTCGGTGACTTTTTCGAGGTGCTTGCGAATGTCTGCCAGGGGGAACGTACGCGGCACAGGAACAACCATGGCGATGCATGGAGTGCCCAGCAACTCCAGCCTGTGAAACGTGTAGGCATCCTGCAGGTAATAAGGGAGTTTCCCGGCTTGTAGCCAAGACTCAAGCTTTGCCCGTAATCCAAGGGTTTCTTGAAGATACCGTTCCAATTCTCCCGCGAGCATGGTTATGCTCCTATTAACATTGTAAAGCAACAATAACATTAAAATTGTTAAAGTGCAATAACAACGTTAATTGTATGAATACATTTTGTTTTATAGTTACTCACGCCTCTCTGTCGTAAGCCATATCGACTCATGTTCGAGCGCAAGTCCCTGTGCGCTCAATGCACTGCACAGATCTTCGTGCATGTTGTTCTCTGCTTCAATGTAGCGATGGCGGAGCGCCATCCGCGCCGCAGCACTTCTTGAACTTCTTGCCACTGCCGCAGGGACAGGGATCGTTGCGGCCGATCTTCGGGCCACCACGAACGATCGGTGCAATTTCCTTCTGACCACGATGATGATGAAAGTCGGCGTTGAATATTCCAGCCGGCTGGCTGCCGCGCTTCTCTTTCCAGTAGGCGTGGATTCTCACGAGCGCCGGTTCAATCCCGTTCATCCACGTCTCGGCATCCCCCGCGCTCTTTGTAATGTCGATACCCTCGTCGGTACCGAGGCGCAGAAATGGCGTGAACCATGTCGGTTGTCCCATGGATAGCAGACTCCACGCATCTTCGTTGAACATGAAGCCGGTAATGAAGCCCTCGCTCCACTCGGCAGCGCCCCATTGGATGCCCCGCCAGAAGATTGGCTCGAATGAGGCCGGATCGGTGTTGAATGTATGAATCACGCTGTTGTAGTGCCGCAGGATGAGCGACATGATCCGGCTGGCCTGCGCTTCGCTTGCAAAGTCGGCCTCGACTTCTCCGCCTTCCATGTCCCACACCCAGGGCAGCCAGTTCGAGGGCGGCACCATGCGGGGGCCGATGGCGATGGCGGTCAGAAATCCTTCCAGCGTGGAGACATCCATCGACGTATCCTCGTTGGCCTCGCCGGAAAGGAAGTCCTCAAGTTCGTTAAATTCTGATTCCGAGAGAGGTTGATTCAGCCCCATCATCTGCGGCCCATCAGGCGGTGCGCCAATCAACGAATCTATTCCATCTTCATTGATGGTCTTCAGGATCTCGTCGAGTGCCTCCTGGTCGGTCGCAAACGAATCGTCCCATACGGTGGAGTTGCCGAAATCATCGACCACCTCCAGGAGCCAGCCACCTTCGCCGTCTTCGTATATCTCGACTTGAACAGTCTTGCCATCTCGTGTCACTGATTGACAGAGCGATGAGTGGCGCGGGTATTGGTCGAGTTCAGTCATGTCTTGTTTCGCATAGTGTTGTGATGAAAATGCTGCGGTGCCAATTGTGCACCTTGAGAACAGCATCGGGATCGGCTATGAACATCGTCCAGCGGAGAACTGCTACTGGTAGTCATCCCCTTCGATGCGTTCGACCGCGGCGTTGTCTATCAGGCTGATGATTCCCTCGGATATCTCCTGAATCTTGCTCTC
>JALHPU010000079.1 GCA_022842325.1 Sulfuritalea sp.
CGACGGTGATCAGATTTTCGAAGCAGGCCATCATGCCGCCGCATTCGGCCAGCAGCGGCTTGCCGGCATCGACATGCGCGGCGAGGGCGGCGGCCATGGCAGTGTTGGCGGCGATGGCGTCGGCATGCAGCTCCGGATAGCCGCCGGGCAGCCAGACGGCATCGCAGGCGGGAAGCCGCGTATCGACCAGCGGCGAGAAGAATTTAAGCCGCGCGCCAAGTGCCGCCAGGCATTCGAGATTGGCGGGATAGAGGAAGCAGAAGGCGGCGTCGCGAGCAGCGGCGATCGTCTTGCCAGCGAGTTTCGCTTCAAAAGTCGGCGCTGGCGATACGGCGAATTCGATGGCCGGCGGTAGTTCCGCGGCGGGTGTATCGGCCAGCGCATCGGCCATGCGCTCGATGCGCGCGTCGAGGTCGTCGATCTCGCCCGCCGGCAGCAGGCCGAGATGACGCTCCGGCAGTGCGCAGGAGGCATCGCGCGGCAGGTGGCCAGCCCAAGTGATGTCGGGCGGCAGGGTTTTTTGCGCGAGTTCGGCATGATGCTTGCTGCCGGTACGGTTGGCGAGCACGTGGGTGATGTTCGCGCCCTCGCCATAATTTTTAAGACCCCAGGCGACGGCACCGAAGGAGCCAGCCATTGCAGCGGCGTCGATCACCAGCAAGATGGGCAGGCCGAGGCGGCGCGCGAGTTCTGCCGAGCTCGGCGCGCCGTCGTGCAGACCCATGACGCCTTCGACAAGAATCAGGTCGGCCTCGGCAGCTGCACGATTTAAGCGCCAGCGCGCATCCTCCTCGCCGCACATGCGGAAGTCGATGTTCTCGCAGGGTGCGCCCGAGGCCAGGGCGTGGATCTGCGGGTCGAGGAAGTCCGGCCCGCACTTGAAAATGCGGACGCGCCGCCCTTGCCGCACATGCAGTCGCGCCAGTGCCGCCGTGACCGAGGTTTTGCCCTGGCCCGAGGCCGGCGCGGCTATGAGCAATGCTGCACAACTGGATGAACTCACCATTCCATCCCGGGCATGGCCTTCACGCCGGCCTTGAAGGCGTGCTTCACCATGGTCATGTCAGTTACGGTGTCGGCCACCTCGATCAGCGCTTCGGGCGCGGCGCGGCCGGTGACGACGATGTGCTGCATTGACGGGCGCGCGGCGAACGCTGCCAGCACCTCGTCGAGCGGCAGCCACTGGTACTTGAAGGCGTAGGTGAGTTCGTCGAGCACGACAAGATTGACGGCGGGATCGCGCAGGTAACCGGCGGCGACTTCCCAGGCGGCGCGGGCGGCGGCGGCATCGCGCGCGGCATCCTGCGTCTCCCAGGTGAAGCCCTCGCCCATAACATGCCAGTCGATGCCAGGCAGGCGGCCGAGCACCGCCTCCTCGCCGGTATCCTTGCGCGCCTTGACGAACTGGACGACAGCCACGCGCAGGCCGTGCCCCAACGCGCGCGCGACGACGCCGAAAGCCGCCGAGGACTTGCCCTTGCCGTTGCCGGTGTTGACCAGCAATACCCCGCGCTCCGTCGTGGCGGCGGCGATCTTGCCATCCACCACGTCCTTCTTGCGCTGCATGCGTGCGGCATGGCGTTCGCCGCGCTCGTTGTCGGGAACGCTCATGCTTCGGCTTCTTCTACCTCGTCCTCGTCCGCGCCCGGTGGCTCGTCGAGCACGGACTGGATGTAGTCCTGTGGTAGCCGGTACTCACGCGCGAGTTCCGCAGCACTCTTGCCGCAGGCCTGTATTGTGGCGATCCAGCCGTTGAGGCCGGTGGATAGCGAGCGGCCGGCCTGCTCGCCGGTCTTAGTGTTGCCCGTACCACCATCGACGTCATACTTGTTGGCATAGCCGCGCGGCGTGACCATCAGGCCGTGCTTGACGAAAGTGTTGGAGTTGCCTATCAGCACCGTGGTGAGCATGCCGATGTCGCACTCGGACATTTTCTCCAGCGTGGTGAACTCGATGTGCTGTTTCTTGCGGTAAGCCGACTTGACGATGGCCACCGGCGTGTCGGGGCGGCGATGGCGCAGGAACAGGCGCTGCGCCTCGACGATCTGCCGCGTGCGCCGTCCGCTCTTGGGGTTGTAGAGGGCGACGACGAAATCGGACATGGCGGTGGCATCGAGGCGGCGCGCGATCACCGGCCACGGTGTCAGCAGGTCGGACAGCGAAATGGCGCAGAAGTCGTGAGTCAGCGGCGCGCCGACCAGCGCGGCACAAGTATTGAGCGCCGAGGCGCCGGGAATGATTTCCACCTCGATGTCCGAGTCTGGCGTCCAGCCGGCCTGGAACAGGACTTCGAAGGTCGGTCCGGCCATGCCGTAGACACCGGCGTCGCCCGACGACACCAGCGCCACCTTCTTGCCCTGCCGGGCACGGTCGAGCGCCTCGATGGCGCGATCGAGTTCCTCGGTCATCGACTTCTTGATGATCTCCTTGCCTTCCACCAGGTCGGCGACGAGGCGGATGTAGGTGACATAGCCGATGACCGTGTCGGCCTCGGCGATGGCGGCACGGGCGCGATAGGTCAGGTGTTCGTTGCTGCCCGGGCCGAGGCCGACGAGCATGATCTTGCCGGTTTTCTGTTGGGTCATTGGGGGATCCTTGCAATGGAAACGGTGGCGTTGCGCCCATCGGGGCCGCGCTTCTTGTGCTTTTCGATGATGAGATGGGTCTTGTCCGCGTTAGCAACGAGCAGCGCGGCGGCTTCGGACACCGACGGTGTGCCGGTGTGCTTGCGCACGGTCTCCGAAGGATTGGGTACCTCGACCGTGGCGAGTTCCGCGGCTGCGTAGAAGCGGATGCGCCAGCCGCGCGCCTGCGCGAAGTCCAGCAGTCCGGCCTCGTCGGCTTTGAGGTCGATGCTGGCAGTCGCGGCGACATCGGCCGTGCCGGCGCCGCAGGCGGCCAGCGCTTCGTCTACGGCCTGGGCGATGGTCTCGGCCGGCGTGCCGCGATCGCAGCCCAGACCCAAAGCAATCCTCATGCGGGTTTGCCCGGACGATAGACGATGCGCTTGCCGGCGAGCGGCGCGACGAATGCGGACGGCAGTTCTCGCTCGCTGATCCACAGCACGGCGCCGAATTTTTCGGGGGCGACGTCTTCGAGGCGTGCAAAGCGTTGCAGGTTCGCCGGCAGCGGGCCGCTGCGGCCGTTGGCGTGATGGGTCCACCAGTCCTCGCTGCCGGCTTCCTGCACCAGGGCCACCGGCTCGTCATTCACCACGGCGGCGCTGGCTCGGACGACTTCGTCGTGCGTCGCCTCGAAGGTCCAGCCGAGTTCGCGGCCAAGCAGGTCCACCGCCAGCGTCTGGCGCGCATCCGATGCGGTAGTCAGCACCGGTGTGGCACCGAGCGCGGTGGCGAGGTGCCCGGCCAGTTCGTTGGCCCCGCCGACGTGGCCGGAGAGCACGGGGATGACGAACTTGCCGGCCTCGTCGATCACTACCACGGCCGGGTCGGTCTCCTTGTTGCGCAGGTGCGGCGCGATCAGGCGTACGACGGCGCCGAGCGAGACAATGGCGACGATGCCCTCGAACGCAGCGAACAGCGCCGGCACCTGGTCGCCGACCTTGCCGACATAGGTGCGGGCGGCGCCGGGTGCGGCGATTTCGGCCTCGGCCTTGAATTTTTCCGGTGCGAAAAGTTGGGCGCCGGGCAGCGCGGCAACGACCTTGCCGGCCAGCGCGATGCCGTGGCGGGTGATGGAAACGACGGCGAATTTCATGCGGGAGTGTGCTCCTGTTCCTTGGCATCCTTGCGTTTGCGACAGCCGCGCCGCAGCTCGCCGCGCACCCGCTTGGGGTTCTGCACCAGCATCAGCGACAGATAGCTGACCTTCTCGCCCTTGAGGCTTGCCAGGTCGCGCACCACGCGCTCGTCGGGTGCGCCAACCTTTTCGATGAAGCAGGTGGTGGCCAGCAAGTCCCGGCGCTCCAGCAGTTCGATGATTTCATCGACCAGCGGCTTAACTTTCAGCAGCACCAGGGTGTCAAATTCGTCGAGCAGGTGATCGATGATGTCGACGCCGTAGGCGGCGGGAATCACGGCGAGGGTCTCGTCCTCCTCGGCCAGCGTCGTGCCGCTCGCGGCGGCGGCTGCGGCGAAGGAACTGACGCCTGGTATCGTTTCCACCTCGACCTCGGGCGCCAGTTCGCGCACAACGCGGGCGAGGTGGCCGAAGGTGGCGAAGGTCGAGGCATCACCTTCGACCAGGAAGACGAGGTCGCGCCCCTCGGCGAGCAGTTCGACGGTGCGCGTCGCCGCGCGTGCCCAGGCCTTGGTCAGGATTTCGGCGTCGCGTGTCATAGGAAACACCAGTTCCTCGGCATCCTGAGGCACGGCGATGCCGCCACGCTCGACGATGGACAGCGCGTAGGAATTTTCTTCCGCCTTCTTCACCGGGTAGAGCCAGCGCGCACCGGATTGCAGCGCCGTCCAGGCGCGGCGGGTGATGAGCTCGGGATCGCCGGGACCGAGCGAGGCGCCGATCAGTCTTCCGTGGGGTTTGTCATGCGTCATGTCGCTTCCTTCGGGGTGGCTTGCTTGATTGCGGTGACTATCCAGACGGGGTTCTGCGCGGCCAGCCGGTGCATGTCGAGTATGGGCTGGCTGCGGCTGGCCTGCAGTTGCACGACATCCCAGGTCGCGCCGACGGCCTTGAGCGCGACCGTGGCGGTGGACAGGTTCTCGATGGTGACGAAGTTCATCACCAGGCGGCCCTGCGGCTTGAGGCGGCCGAGGATCAGGCGGATCAGTTCACCGAGTTCGCCGCCGGAGCCGCCGATGAACACGGCGTCCGGATCCGGCCAGGTGTCGAGATGGGCGGGCGCCTTGCCCTCGACCAGGGTGTAGTTGCTGATGCGGAAACGGGACGCATTGGCACGCGCATTGGCGGCATCGCCTTCGTTCTTCTCGATGGCCCAGACATGGCCGTGCGGCGCCAGCCGCGCCGCCTCCAGTCCGACCGAACCGGACCCGGCACCGATGTCCCACACGACGGCATCCGCCGCCAAGCGCAGCTTGGCCAGCGACACGGCGCGCGCCTCCTGCTTGGTGATCAGCCCCTTCTCGGGGGTGCGCTGGATGTATTCGAGGTCGTCGAACCCGAAGGCCGGCGCAGGCGCATCGGCTGCACGCTCGACCAGCACGACATTGGGATCGGGAAATTCCATCGCCGCCGCGGCGGCTGGCGTGATGTCGGGGAATAGTTGTTCGTCTGGCAGCAGCAGGCGGCTGGCCACCGACAATCGCACTTCATCGCCATAGCCGGCGGTGAGCAGCGCGCGCGCCAGCCGCGCCGGATTGTTGTCCGGACCGGTGAACAACGCGACCTGCGAATGCCGGGCGATGGCGCGCATCGCGTTGTAGAGGCCATGCGCGGGCGTGGCGCCGACGATCCATTCGCCGGCGTCGGCCGAATGGCAGGAGGCGATTTTCACGTCCTGCCAGGGTTTCTTGAAGCGGGCGAAGGCCAATTGCAATGTCGTCGGGGCGGGGAAAATTTCGACGCGCGCGTGACCAAACTTGCCGGCGAGGAAGCCGGCGATGCCATGGCAGAGCGGGTCGCCGGTGGCGACTATGGCGACGCGACGGCCGGCTTCCATCGCTTCCGCGATCCACGCCGGCGTCTGTGTCAGCGTGCCCTTCATGTCCTTGAGCGTGGTGCCTTCCGGTACATGCGTTCGCACCAGTTCCAGCGTGCGCCCGGCGCCGACGACCAAGTCGGCGCTGGCGAGACGCCGGCGCGCGGCGTCGGACAGTCCGGCCCAACCGTCGTCGAGGATGCCTATCAGGGCACAGGTATTCAATGGTTCAGAGGGCTTCATCTTCTTCGACGCGGACGATGAACCTGCCCTCGAAATCGCAGACGAGGATGGCGAGACGGTAGTCACCGGGATAACAGGACTTGAGGCTGCGAATGGCCTTCTTCGCCAGCGCGCGGTGATAGTCGACCGTCAGGCCCAGCAGAGCAAGGCGTTCCGCGGCGAAGCGCGCGGTTTCGGCGGCACGGATTTCCTCGACCAGGTTGGGCGGGGCACCGACTTCCTGCGCCGATTTGGCGAGGATATCTCTATCCACCTCGGCCTTCCAGGCGTGGGTGACGGCCAGACCCTGGCTCATCTTGGTCAGCTTGCCGATCATGGCACCGACGGTGATCTCGCGCATTTGCGTGCGGATCGCCGACTGGAAAGCGGCCTTGACAAAGTCGCCCATCTGCACGAAGCAGGACTCGTCGAGTTCGGGCAACTGGCGCATGGCGAATTTTTCGGTGCGCCCGCCGGTAGTAAGAACGACGCGGGTCTGGCCCTGGTTCGCGGCGACGTCGATCGCCTGCACCACGCTGGCGCGGAAGGCCGCCGTGGAATAGGGCCGCACGATTCCGGTGGTACCCAGGATGGAGATGCCGCCGAGGATGCCGAGCCGGGCGTTGAGCGTCTTTTTCGCCATCTCCTCGCCGCCCGGCACGGAAAGGGTGACTTCGAGCCCATCGTGGTCGAGCAGCTTGCCGGCCGCTTCCCGCACGTTTTCGCGGATGTTGTGGCTGGGCACGGGATTGATCGCCGGCCCGCCGACTTCGAGACCGAGGCCGGGCTTGGTCACCGTGCCGACGCCGGCGCCGCCGAGCAATGCAATCTCGCCGGCGCGGTGCGGCAGCAGGCGCACGTCGGCGGTCATGTGCGCGCCGTGGGTGGCGTCCGGATCGTCGCCGGCATCCTTGACGATGACGGCATGGGCGATGCGTGCGTCGCCCATGCCGTCGATGTGGCCGTCGATCACGGCGAAGGTGACGTCCTTGCCCATCGGCAGCCGACACACCACGCTTTGCGGTACCTCGCCGGAGATGAGGCCCAGCGTGGCCGCGCGCGCCGCCGCCGCCGAGCAGGCGCCGGTGGTGAAGCCGGTGCGGTTGCCGCGGTTGCGCTTGGCGTCGCCCTTGCGAACCTTGGGCGCGTCGGCGGAATCGTCGGATTCATCCACGTTTCTGTTCGGCCTCCGCCAAAGACAGCAGGGCATGAATCGCGGCGACGACCAGAGTCGAGCCGCCCTTGCGGCCGCGTATCGCGATCCACGGCGTGTCGCTCAGCGTCATCAGCAGTTCCTTCGACTCGGCCGCCGACACGAATCCCACCGGCATGCCGACGACCAGCGCCGGGCGCACACCCTCCTCGCGGATCAGGCGCACCAGTTCGATCAACGCCGTCGGCGCGTTGCCGATGCCGACGATGGCGCCGTCGAGCCTGCCTTCTCGCTTGGCCTTGCGCATCGCCTGCACCGCGCGGGTGCTGTTCTCCGCCTTGGCCTGCTCAATGACATCGGCGTCGGAAATGTACTGGTACGTGCGCATGCCGAAGTGCTTGAGGCGCGGCTTCGACAAGCCGACGCAGATCATCTCGACGTCGGCGACGACGGGCGTGCCGCCCTTGAGCACAGCGGTCAGGCCGGCAGCAATTGCCCGCGGATGGAAGGCGGTGAGGCCGTTGAATTCGAAGTCGGCATTGGCGTGGATCATGCGCCGCACCAGCGGCCATTGCTCGGCGCTGTAGGCGTGCGGGCCGGCCTCGGCGTCGATGATGGCGAAGGAATCGTGCTCGATGGCGCGGCCGGCGGCGGTGATCTGTTCGGTGACGATGTTGGCGGTCATGGCTTTAGGCGGGAACGTGGGGGTGGACGCTATCAGGGTGTTGGTGGCGGTGATGCTCGTGCGCGTGCCCGCACGCGCCGGTGACCGTGTGGCTGTGGTCGTGCAGGTGTTCGGCTTCGGCGGCTTCGCGGTACTTGCAGCCGTCGCATTCGAGCAGGCCGCCTTCGGGCAGTTCGTGACCGGCGACCTTGGCATCAAGCAGGTCGAATATGCCTTTGTCGAAACCGAAATGCGTGCCCAGGGCGAAGACGATGTTTGGATACTGCGCCTTGAGGCGTTCAGCCTGTGACTTGATGCGCTCCATCAGCACACCCGTGAAAAGATAGACGGGCACGATGCAGATCTGCGTCATGCCCAGTCTGGTCTGACGCTGCACCACCGTTTCCAGCCGCGGCCAGGTGATGCTGGTGAAGGCGAGGTCGACCAGCTCATGCTCGTTGTCCTCGAATATCCAGCGCGCCATCTTCGCCAGTTCGCCGTTGGCGCCGTCATCTGACGACCCCCTGCCGAGTAGGATCACGCCGGTGGTTTTGGGGTCCGGCATGGCCAGCGATTTCATCAGGCGATCGAGCTGGCCCTGCAGCACCGCGAATATTTCGCGCCCCATGCCGAGGTGACGAGCCACGAGGAATTCGACTGCGGGATGGCGCGCGCGCGCCGCGTTCAGGGCCGCAGGCAGTTCCATCTTGACGTGGCCGGCGGCATTGAGAATGAAGGGCAGCACGAGGACGCGCTTCGCACCCTTGGCGGCGCGGTCCATGCCCTCGAAGAGAAGTACATCGGCATGTTCGATGAAGCAGACCTCGATGTGCCAGTCGGGATGGCGCTCGCGCCATTCCGCGGCGAAATGCTGGATTTCCTTGTTGCCTTCCTTGTTGCGCGAGCCGTGGCCGACCAGCAGGAGTGTTGTCGATTCATTCATTGGCGGTGGCCTTGCGGAAGCGGTGGGTGAAGGTGGGGTCATAGAGTTTCGAACGGACGAGGTCGGGCCAATCGGCCGCACCCAGCGTCGGGCTGGCGATAATCATGGCCTGGCTGCCGACTTTTTCGGCCTGGCATTTCTTCTTGATGTCGGCGAGGGTGCCGCGAATGATCTTTTCCGCACCGGGCCAGCTCGCCTTCTGCACCACAAGGATGGGCGCATTCTCGTCCCAGCCGGCGGCGCGCAATGCTTGCTGGACTTCGTGCAGCAACGTGATGGAAAGGAAGATACACAGCGTGGACTTGTGGGCCGCCAGCGACTCTAAATCCTCCCCCGGGGGCATCGGCGTACGCCCGGCGACGCGGGTCAGGATCACCGTCTGCGTCACTTCGGGCAGGGTCAGCGTCTCCGCTGCCGCTGCCGCTGCCGCCATGGCCGACGACACGCCCGGCACGACTTGCCACTCGACGCCGGCGGCAGTCAGCGGCCGGGTCATTTCGATCAGTGCCCCGTACAAACCGGGATCGCCCGTCTGCAGGCGCACGACGGTCTCGAACCGACCGCACTGCTCGATCAGCCAGGCCGTCATCTCCTCCAGCGTCATGTCCTTGGAGTCTCGAATCGCGCAGTCCGGCGGAGCGAAACGCATCGCCGCCCGATCGACCAGCGAGCCGGCATACAGGATGGCGCCGGCGCGGGCGAGCAGATCGCGGCCCTTGACCGTGATCAGGTCCGGATCGCCCGGTCCTGCGCCGACGAACCAAACCCGGCCTGGCATGCCGACAAACTCAAGCTGCAACGGAGTTGTACAAGCGCTTGTCGACAGCGGCGGAACGTTTGAGGGCGTGCAGGGACTTGGCTCCCGCCAGCACGGCCAGGTCGATCAGCGGTTCGGCGATGATGACGAGCAGGTAGGCGCCGCCAAAAGAAGCGACATTCGCCAGGTTCTCGGCGCCGAACCCTTGTCCATAGAATGCCCAGAACGCCACCCAGGCGATGATGCCGCCTTGATAGGCCGCCGAGAGCTTGAGCGTCTGGCCGTAGGAAAGGTCGACGTAGGCGGTGTGTGCGGGAATGATCTTTTTCGCCAGCACCCCCATGACGAAGATCGGCGCCAGCAAGGTGGTTAGGTTGATCGCATACTGTGGCAGGTCAGCAGGAGCAAAGAACAGGCCCTGAACCAGCAGGCCACCGGCCAGCCCGATGGCCGCCGGTGCCAGGCCGAAAAACAAAAAGAGCGTGGTGCCCAGGATCAGGTGCACTTCCGAGACACCGACTGGGTAGTGAAAGAACACCTCGAAGAAGCAGAAGACCATCAGCGCGGCCAGCGCGCTGCGCACCAGCAGCGTGCCAAGCCCGTTCTCGCGAACAAAATCGGCGGCCACCTTGACGGTTGCTCCGGCAGCAACCGCGGCCGTGCCATAACTGAGGATCATTTTTGCGCCGTCGACGACGCCCGGTTCGATATGCATGTTTGAACTCCTTGGAAACATAACAACGAATCGCTGGACCCGTGAAGCTCAAGGATTTCTGGCGGAACAATGAGGCGTTCGCCAGCCTTCGCCCGCACCCCGGGGTTCAACGCCAAATGTTTGGGCCGGTCTTCTGGCTTGCCGTCGATCTTCTCCGAGCCTTCCCATGCCTAGCACAGTGGCGGTTGCGGAGTCGTCAGGCTTACAGCAGCGGGGGCTGCGCCGGAATGACTGGTTTCCCAGTTTCACCGGCTTCCCGTTTCACCCGCCCCAAGTCAATAGGGCAAGGCACCCAAAACGCCGATATCTTACGTCAATCGTTTCCCGTCGTGTTGCTCTGCTGGGAAAGGTGCAGGCACCTTCGTGCACAAAGTTGCGGTAGGAATGCATCGTCGGCCACTTTCGTCGCTGCGCTGCGACCCAAAGATCTAAAGAAGCGCTGAACGAGCCACCGCGAGAAACAGCGGCGAACTCAAATTGAAACGGAGTCGTGACGGGAATGTCATTTTCATTGAATAGTGGGTCTTTCGCATACTTGGATTCGGGGGATTTTCCCAATTCTTGCTCATGCCGGACGCACCTCTCCCGTCATCGGTCGTCCCCATTTGCTGACGTTGAGCATCGCCAACATGGCTCGGTTGGCGCTCTTTGCCAAGCCGCGATAGCGAACCTTGGCAAAGCCCCACCGGCGCTTCAAGGTCAGGAACGGATACTCGACCTTCGATCGGACACTGGACTTGCGGCGGTTGGTCTCCTTGTCGGCCTCGGTCAGCGGGCTGTTTCGATAGGCGCGCTTGTTAGTGAAGTCCTTCACCTTCGGCGCAATATCCTTGAGCCGCTCACGCTGTTCCTTGCCCCGATAGGCACTGTCACCGTAGAAGCGCGTCTCTTCGCCATGCAACAGGTTCGGTACCTGGTGACTGTCATGGACGATGGCCGCAGTTACGTTGGCGCTATAGACCAGACCGGTCTGGCTATCCGTGCCGATGTGCAGTTTCATTCCGAAGTGCCACGCGTTGCCCTTCTTGTTTTGATGCATTTCCGGATCGCGACTCTTATTCTGATTCTTGGTCGAGGGTGGCGCGGCGATCAGCGTGGCATCGACAATCGTGCCGCCCGATAGCTTCATGTCGTGGGCCAGCAGCAGTTCGCCCACCTTGGCTAACAGCGCTGCTCCCAAGTCATGCTCCTCCAGCAGGTGACGAAAGCCGAGCAGGGTCGTGGAGTCGGGCATCCGCTCTCGTCCCAAATCAAACCGGCAGAACTCCCGAAACACGGCGACGTCGTAGAGGACATCCTCGCAGCCTTCATCGCTCAGGTTGAACCAGTTGGCGATACAGTACATCCGCAGCATCTGCTCCACGCCTACCGGCGGCCGGCCATTCCCCACCTTCGTGTAATGCGATTCGATCAATGCGCAAAGAAGCCGGACGAGCTTCGCTTTGGAACAGCGTCGAATGGCAGGCCGATGATAGAACGCGCCTGGAACTGCGACGCCGCACGAAATTGCGGTCGAAACCGATGGATACTTGAATAAGGTTGTGACATCAGTAGTGTCCCAACGTTCTCACGTTGGGGTCGTATAACAAGTTGAAGGATTGAGGATATTCCGTGTTCGAAGCTGGTCTCGATTTGAACGTCGCTCGTAGCATTCCGGGTTCTTCCAA
>JALHPU010000080.1 GCA_022842325.1 Sulfuritalea sp.
GCGAGTCTTTATCACCGTGCCAAGCATTTGCAGGTCATGCTTCTGGCGATGGGCGGGTTGCTGGTTCTGATCCAGCCGGTATCGATCGATCCACGCCTGGTAGGGGTGCCCGTCGCGTTGCTCACGGGCATACTGGCGCGACTGCAGTGGGCCTGTTACAAGAAACATCTATAGCGTTGCCGCACGAGTCACACCGACTCACTTGGCTACTGCATGGACGGCAGCACTCAACTTGCCCGAAGATGAAATATTCTGGTTCTTAAGCGAGTGCCGGCTACATTTTGATCTGATGGCTGATAGTGCGGGACATGGTGGCTGACGTTTTGACAGGCAGCCTGACGAAATCCAACTTATAGGCGCCGAGGGGGGCGAAACGAGGGCCGGGCGCCTCGGACCTGAACGGCCGGCTTGCGGCGGCGAACTTGACTTGGTCACTGGGCGAGATCGGCCAGGAGCCGCCACTCGACGGTTCCGCGAACCGGTCACCTGAATGACGGCAGCGCTCGGTAACCTGCCGTAGGGCCTGTTCACTCAACTCGGCCTTACCGTACCGCCAGCGGTAAACGATCGGAAGGTGTCCGCCAGTCAGCAGACCTTGATGCCTCCGTATCCCTGCCCATATGCCAAGCCTGGTTTGAACATCAATGGCAGCGTGATACGCGAAATCCTTTCGATTTGCTGCCCAACGTTGGTCTGTCTGTCGTAGCCCGGCGCGGACACTGAACACTTCCATTGCCATGGAGTTAAATCCGAAGGCTGCGCTCGAACAGTGTCGCCAGCGGCTTCGCGGCACTCGACAGAGGAACGCCACGCAGGCGCAACAAGCCCAGCGACATCGGTGGCGGCAGCGGTCTGACTGAAAAGCACTCGATGCCATGGGCAAACAGGGAATCGGCAAACAGTTGGGCAGGGCCAATGCAGATTCGGTCGGTGCGCCGCATCAACTCCGTCATCAGCATCGGCGATGCACAGTGGAGCGTGTTTGCCAGTGCATCGATTCCCTGTTGCTCCAACCACGCAATCAGGTTGTTTCCCTGGCTGCCAGGGCTGAGGTTGAGCACCCATTTCGCGTCTCGCATTTCCGACCAGCGCTTGGCATGCGCCAGTGGATGACCCTTGCGCCCGCCAAGCGCTGCCGGTACCGGCCCAAGGTGGTCGAACTCGAGTTCGTATGGCAGGTCTGCCGGGTCGGCGATTACCAGGGCGAAATCGAGGTTGCCTTCCATCAGTCCGGGCAGCACGGTTGTTAGCAACCCTTCGGTGAGCCGGATTTGGGCGTCCGGTTGCTGGCGTTCATACTCACGTAACACTCGGGGCAACACAAGGGCCGCAACCACAGGCGTCACCCCGATCGCCACCGTAGCGCCAGCACCGCCGCGCAACAGGCGAATCTCCTCGCGCGCCTTGTCGAGGATGGACAGAGCAAGCCGCGCACGCGTCAGCAAAGCAGTGCCAGCCTGGGTGAACTCGATGCCCTTGTAACTGCGCATCAGGAGCTCGGCACCGACCGATTCCTCGAGTTCGCGCAGAGCTTTGGTCAGCGCACTCTGGCTGAGGTTCATGGCACGGGCCGCGGCACGAATTGAGCCGCTTTCGGCAACTTGCACCAGAGCCTTGAGCCGATGATCCTTCATGTGCGCAATGAATCGTATTGGTTGTCGTCTGCCCCGGATTATCGCTTCTTTGGAAGAGCACTGTGGCTCCTATGTTGGAGGACAATGCTTCACCACAGGGAGGATGCCTGCATGAAATTCGACATTGATAGCTTTCGCCGTTGGCCCCGGAAAAAGATCACGCTTCTTGGAATGTCAGGGGTGGGCAAGACCTGACTAGCCTCCTGCCTGCGTCGCGACTGGATAGACATCAAGAACAACATTAAGGTCGACGATCTCGGGCAGGTTCTGTCTTTCGTCGGCAGTCTAGGAAACCCATCCTGCGGCGGCCTTCCGATGAGGGAGTTCTCGCGGCGCCAGGCAATGTACCGGGCGGCGGAAGTCGCCGCGATGCACGACGTGCCAGCCTTCAGTTGCAAAGCCGAGGAGATCTACGGCTATGCGCATTTCGTCAACGACGTCGGCGGCAGCCTTTGCGAACTCGAGGAGCCGGACGTGATCGACCTGCTCGCGGAAGCACACGCTGATCCTTTACATTAAGGTCACCACCGCGGATGAGGAGGCCGAACTGATTCGCCGCGCCCAGGCCGACCCTAAGCCGCTCTACTTTCGCCCCAGCTTTCTCGCTACGCAGCTGCCGCGCTTCCTCGTGGAACTTGGCCTGGCGGACATCGAGCAGGCCGATCCCGACGACTTCACGCGATGGGCATTCCCCCACCCGTTCCGCAGTCGCGTTCCACGTTACGAGGAAATCGCCGGGCCATACGGCTACACAGTGACATCAGCGCGGGCTGCCGCGGTTCGCTGTGAGCGCGACTTCCTCGCGGTGCTCGAAACAGCCTTCGTAGTAGGTGAATCGTAATAGTTGTCATCAAATCGAAAAAGTCGCTTTTATTGGTGCACTGCGTTCGCCTACCATGGCTGCATGAATTCACGCGACCTGCAATCCACCAGCCCCGACGAAGTTGAGCAAATGAGGGCATGGCGGCATGCCATTCACCAGCACCCTGAACTTGGCTTCGAGGAAACGCGGACCAGCGCCCTGGTCGCTGAAAGGCTTCGGGCATGGGGCTTCGATGTCATCACCGGCATCGCGGCGACCGGCGTGGTCGGCCGCCTGCGCTGGGGGCAAGACGAAAGCGGCCTGCGCCTGGGACTACGCGCCGACATGGACGCTTTACCGATCGAGGAGGCTACCGGCCTGCCCTGGCGGAGCCAGTCGCCTGGGAAGATGCACGCCTGCGGCCACGACGGGCACACGGCAATGCTGCTGGGCGCGGCCCAGGTGCTCGCAAAGCATGTAGCCACAGGTCGCCTCGGTCCTTCCGGCACCCTGAACCTGATCTTCCAGCCGGCAGAAGAGCTAGGCGGTGGCGGCGGTGCCCGCCGGATGATCGAGGAGGGCTTGTTTGACCGCTTTCCGTGCGACGCGATCTTTGGCATGCACAACTACCCCGGCATGCCTACCGGGCGCTTCTATTTTCGCAGCGGGCCCTTCATGGCCTCGTCGGACAAGGTGCAGATTCGCTTCCATGGCAAGGGCGGTCACGGCGCGATGCCCCATCTCGCCGTCGATCCCACTTTGCCAGCCGCGGCGACCGTGCTGGCCTTGCAGGGCATCGTCGCGCGCAACATCGACCCGGTAAAGGACACGGCCGTGATCAGCGTCGGTCGCATGGCCGCCGGCCGGACCTACAATGTGATCCCCGAGACTGCAGAGCTGGAGCTCAGCGTGCGGGCACTCGATCCCGAAGTACGGCGACAACTGCAGGAACGCATCGTCGCCGTCGTTGAGGGCCAGGCGGCGAGCTACGGGGTACGCGCCGAGATCGGCTACGAGCACGGCTACCCCGTGCTGGTGAATTCGGAGGCCGAGACACGTTTTGCCATCGAGGCAGCGCGTGCGACCTTTGGCGCCGACCAGGTCGAGGGTGATGCGCTGCCGCTGGCCGGCAGCGAGGATTTCGCCTTCATGTTGCAAAAGGTCCCCGGCTGCTACCTGATGATAGGCAACGGTGACAATGGCCACGACGGCGGCCGGCCCAGTGGCCCGTGCAGCGTGCATAACCCGCATTACGATTTCAACGACCATTGCCTGCCGCTCGGCGCCGCCTTCTGGGCGGCTCTGGCGACGCGCTTTTTCAGCCTGTATCCGCGGAGGAAATTCCAATGAAGCCTCGCCACATCTTCGCCGGCCTAGCGGCCGTCACCGCCATCCTGACTGCACCTGCCGCGTTCGCCGAGACGCTCACGATGTCGAGCTGGGTACCGCCGACCCACTACCTGCAGACCAAGGTTTTCGAACCGTGGATCGCCGACGTGGCCAAGGCCACCGAAGGTCGTGTGACCGTCAAGATCCTGCCCAAACCGGTGGGTAGCCCGCCGCAGCACTGGGAACTGGCGCGCAAGGGCGTGGCAGACATTACCTGGGGCAATTTCACCTACGAACCCGACCGCTTCAAGTCGGTCTGGTTCGCCGAGATGCCGTTCGTCGGCAGCGACGCCGAGGCCAGTTCGCTGGCCTTGTGGGACACGTATCAAAAATACCTGGTCAAGAACAGCGCCTACGAAGGCGTCGTCATGCTCGGCGTCGGCACCCTGGGCGGCGGCGTCCTCAACCACGGCAGCAAGCCGATCGTCGACATCGCCGACCTGAAGAACCAGAAGATTCGCATGGGCGGGCCGATCCAGAAGCACCTGCTGGAAGAACTGGGCGCGATCCCGGTGGCCGCTCCGGGACCCAAGGCCTATGAAATGCTTGAGGGCGGCGTCATCGATGCCTCGCTGCATCCGCTGGAATCGGTGGTCAACTTCCGCGTCGACGAGAAGCTGAAATTCCACACCAAGATTCCCGGCGGCCTCTACGACGCCACCTTCTTCATCGTCATCAACCAGAACAAGTGGAACAAGCTCTCGCCGGCCGACCGCGACGCCATCATGAAGGTCTCCGGCCCGGCGCTGACCAAGCGCTGGGGCGCGCAATTTAACGCCGAGAACAAGGCCGCGGAAGCCAAGCTGCGCAACGACAAACATACGTTCAGCGAGCCCTCGAAGGCCCTCATGGACCGCATCACCTCGGTGCGCAACGCCATGCTCAAGGACTGGATGGCGGAAGGCGCCAGCTATGGCGTGAGCAATCCGAAGGAAGTCGTCGATTTCTTCGAGAAACAGTACAAGAGCTATGCCAAGCAATAATTGCGTCGGCGACCGGGATGATCGCATCCCGGTCAGAGCGTCTTCAGGGAGCAAGCGATGCTGGCATTGATGGAAAAGTTGCGACGGCCGCTGGAAGGGGCGATGATCCTGATGCTGTTCCTCATGATCGCCCTGACCTTCGCCGACGTGCTGGGGCGCAAGCTGTTGTCCAGGCCGGTGTATGGCGCGCACGATCTCACCGAGCACCTGATGGCGCTGATCGTGTTCGCCGGCCTGCCACTGCTCACCGCGCAGCGCGGCCACCTCTGCGTCGACCTTTTCGATCGCTTCCTCGGCCATCCGCGCCTGATGTGGTGGCACCACATAATCGCCGCGGCCATGGCCGGCACGCTGTTCGTGGTGGCCTGGCAATATGGCCTCGCCGCGATCAACGCGGTCAAGATTCGCGAGATCAGCCAGGAACTGTCAATCCCGCGCGGCTGGTTCTACTGGTTCATGGCCGGGTCGGCGGGACTCTCCGGGCTACTGGCGCTGTTGGCCAAGCATGCGCCGCACCATGCGCACAACGTCCAGGAAATGATCGACGGCGGTGCCGCGTGAGGAAGACAGGATCATGACCATAGGCATCGTCGCTCTGCTCGCCGTCCTCGTTCTGGCCTTTGCCCGGGTGCCCCTGGGCTTCTCGATGCTGATCGTCTCCTGGGTCGGTCTTGGCCTGATGAACGGCTGGGACAGCGCCAATACCCAAGTGCCGCTCACCATCACCGAAGCGGTCTTCTCCTACGACCTCGCGGTGGTGCCGATGTTCATCCTGATGGGCAACATCCTTTCGCGCACCGGCATCTCCGACGACCTGTTTCGCGCCGCCTATGCCTTCCTCGGTTCGGTGCGTGGCGGCCTGGCCTTGTCTACCATGGTCACCTGCGCCGGCTTCTCGGCGGTCTGCGGCTCCAGCCTGGCCACCGCCGCGACCATGTCCAAGGTCGCCTACCCGAGCATGAAGCGCTACGGTTACTCCGAGGAACTGGCCACCGCGACCATTGCCGCCGGGGGCACGCTCGGTATCCTGATTCCGCCCTCGATCATCCTGATGATCTATGGCTTCCTGACCCAGACAAACATCGGCCACCTGTTCATTGCCGGCGTGCTGCCCGGCATGGTTGGCCTCGGGCTTTACATGTGCGCGATCGTCTGGGTCGCATGGCGCCGGCCGCACGAAGCCCCCGCCGGCGAACCGGTCAGCTGGAGCGAGAAGTTCGCCTCACTGCGCGGCGTCTGGCCCTTCGCCCTGCTGTTCTTCCTGATCATCGGCGGGCTCTATGGTGCGATCTTCACCGCCACCGAAGCCGCCGGCATGGGTGCCGGCTTTGCCCTGATCATCGCCATGATGCAGCGCCGCCTGAGCTGGAAGAGCTTCCGCGAGGTCTTCGTCGAGACCGCCGGCACCTCCACCATGCTGTATTTCGTGCTCTTCGGTGCCATGCTCTTTGCCAAGCTCGTCGCTTTTTCCGGCCTCGGGGAAGCCTTGGTCGAGCTGATGCGCAGTGCCGGCCTGGGCGCCTACGGCACCTTGTTTGCCGTGCTGGCGGTATTCCTCGTGCTCGGCTGCGTAATGGACACCATGGCGATCATCCTGATCTGCGTTCCGCTGTTCTTGCCCACGCTCGCCGCGCACGGCTTCGACCTGATCTGGTTCGGCGTCATCGTCGTGGTACTGACCGAGATTGGCCTCATCACGCCACCGGTGGGCATGAACGTCTTCGTGCTCAAGGCCTGCCTGCCCCACGTGCCGCTGAAAACAATATTCCGCGGCCTGATCCCGTTCATCAGTGCCGACATCGTGCGTCTGTGCGTGCTGGTGAGCTTCCCGTCCATCAGCCTGGTACTGGTGCGTTTGATGAAATAGCATTTGCTGGCAACCGCATGGAAAGATCGGGAGAGATCGGTCGCGCAACCGCGCGGCCGGCGCCGAAGGAGCAACCGCCCCGGAAACTCTCAGGCAAAAGGACCGATCACCGCGCAAAACTCTGAAGAGCATCCGGCGTCGTCAACCGGATCACCGCAGGAGCAAGTGGCGCCAGGCGCGCCACGAATCTCTCAGGTTCCAAACAGAGGGGGCACACGCCGGACATGGTGTCCGGCGTGTCATTCCCCCGACGTCATTTGGAGCCAATTTCATGCAATCAATTGCCATTATCGGCGGTGGCGTCACCGGTGTCACCACGGCCTACGCGCTGGCCAGGCGCGGCTACTCCGTTACCCTTTTCGAGCAACATCGATACGCGGCAATGGAGACCTCCTTCGCGAACGGCGGACAGCTCTCAGCATCCAATGCCGAGGTGTGGACCCACTGGTCGACGATCCTGAAAGGATTGAAATGGATGTTGCGCAGCGATGCCCCGCTGCTTGTCAATCCGCGCCCCACCTGGCACAAGCTGTCCTGGTTTGCCGAGTTCATGGCCAGTATTCCCCGGTACCGAACGAATACCGTAGAGACTGCACGTCTAGCCGTCGCTGCGCGCAAGCACTTGTTCGCCTGGGCCGAAGCAGAAAACATCGACTTCGATCTAAAGCGCCAGGGCATCCTGCACATCTATCGTGACAAAGCCGGATTCGATCACGCGGCAGAGGTCTCGAAGTTACTGGCAGAAGGAGGGCTACCTCGTCGTGCCGTTACGCCAGAGGAAATGCGCGCCATCGAACCCACGCTGGCCGGTCGCTACTATGGCGGCTTCTATACCGAAAGCGACTCGACGGGCGACATCCACAAGTTCACCAACGGTCTCGCCGCGGCAGCGGAGAAGCTGGGCGTTCGCTACCTGTTTGGCCGTTCGGTCGAGCGCGTGGATAGCGATGGCGAACGGGCAACCGTAACGTCGCGACACGAAGCCGGCGAGGAAACGCTTAGCTTCGACGGACTGGTGGTCTGCGCGGGTGTTGGCAGTCGCGGACTTGCGGCTCAGCTGGGCGATCGCCTCAATGTCTACCCGGTCAAGGGATACTCGATCACCGTCAACATGCTTGACGCCGCAAGCCAGCATGCCGCACCCAACGTCAGCCTGTTGGACGACGAAACCAAGCTCGTCACCAGCCGCTTGGGCGTCGACCGTTTCCGCGTCGCGGGCACGGCTGAATTCAATGGATTCAACCGCGACATCCGTGCCGACCGTGTGCAACCGCTGATCGACTGGGTGAACTCTTGTTTCCCCGGAGTCAGCACTCGGCAAGTGGTACCTTGGGCGGGCCTGCGACCCATGATGCCTGACATGATGCCGCGAATCGGTCGAGGCCGACATGCCAACGTGTTCTACAACACAGGCCATGGGCACCTGGGCTGGACACTGTCTGCGGCGACGGCAGATCTCGTTGCGACTGAGGTCGAGCGAGCCGGGCAGGCCCACACGCCGCGCCCGGTCTCCTTGGCATGCACAGGGTGAGGAGCAGCTCTTGTAGAGTCTAGTGGTGGCCAATGCGCCCAGCAGGTGCCAAGTCAGAAATGTCGGAGGACGAGCATCCAAGCTGGGTCGATTGGCGCGACAACCTGCCTGTCAGCTATTACTCGAAGCAGAAGTTCGACGGGCTGGTTCGCTCGGATTTCTGCCGTTGATAGTCTTTCGGGGCGACCGACGGATTTGGGCACATTGCTCTCATTGGTGACCGGCGGCTTCGGGGCAGCCGAATTTCAGCGGCAGCTATCGGGCGGCGAGAACGTGAAAGCCACCGTCTCTGGCCTGCCAGGTCTAGTCGGTCAAGCTATCGATAGAAATACGCAATCATTAGCTGCCGGAATCGAACAGCTGGTTGCTGGCGCGACTGCAGTGGGCTTGCTACAAGAAACATCTTTGAAGCATCGGACGGCTGGAGCAAGTGGCGCGTCGCGAGCGGTCAAACATTTGTCGGTGCGCTAAACTGCACCGTGATGGTTCAGATGAAAGACAACCCCACGAAAATTTCCTGAGGCGGAGATGATGGAAATAGACAATGCTGTCAAAGCGCTGGTGACCGATCCAGTTTTGCAGCAGCGGCTGGCCAAGGTACTCGTGTTGCGGTGCTTCCGCAATTCCGTTTTGGAAGATATCCACGCCGGCATCGTTCCCGACTCGAGGCGCGGAGATCATTCCGATGTTGTCGTCCATACCTCTTTTGGCGAGATTCCCTGGAATGAGGTTTCGCGATTTGATGATGCGGAAATGCAGGCGCTGATGATCGATGTGGTGAATCGGACCTATCGATTTCTTCAAGAGCTATTTGATGAAAAGCGCTGTGGAGAACTTCTTCTGCGATTGGCCGAGAAGGACCCGGTACCGGATTGGGAGAATCCCCGGTAGCCACCACATGCCGGCCTGCTACAAGAAATATCTTTGACCGGCGCCGCACGGGTCTGCATTGCGTTAGCATATTGCCTTCATTATCCACATCGAAGGATCTCACCATGGCCCGCAAGAAGAAGCTCGATTTTTCTGACATCGCTACTACCCGCAAGAAGGCGAATTTCAATCAGAGGGATTACTGGAGCCGTTATGGCGTCACGCAGTCGGGTGGGTCGCGCTACGAATCCGGTCGGAATATTCCGAAGCCATTGGCGATCCTGTTGTGGCTGCATCAGTCCGGGAAGGTGACGGACAAGGATCTGGCGGATGCTTTGAAATAGTTGGAAGTCAGTTGCCTCGAAAGCTGGCCCCGAAACTCCCGGCGGCTCGATTGACCACGTGCGATTGGCCTCGAACCGATTGGGACTGACTCGTCAGCCGAGCTCGCGGACTGCAAGGCACTACGGCAAGCGGACGGTCCATGGATGTGGGGACAGTTCGCCTGGAGGCGAAGCGGGCGGTCTGGCCGTGGACAACGATTTAACCGTTGCCCACCGCGCCGCCCTCTGACCACAAATCCACAGACCCCCAAGAGCAAGATCTTTTTTTGAGGGGATTCAAAGGCGAAATCCATTCCCTGATCTTCGAACGGATCAAGCCGAATTGCTTGCCCCCGTGGTTCATGCCGTTCGGCCGGAATAAGGTGAAGCCGCCTCCCCGAGTTCAAGAGGTGTCCATGCCAGCAGTTCAGCAAGCCGGCGAATAACCCAATCAGATTCCTGTTCGGTGAATACCGACGCACCGGCCATCAACCCGTCATGGCAACGCAGCAGAATGTCCTCTTCAGTGAGACTCAAATTGGAAAGCATCGTTTGTGCATGTTCAGTGAGCATGCAGGCCATGTCTTCGCAAAGCTCGTAACGGCCTACTACAACTTCCAGGGAAGCGCTGGGTTTCAGGCGGCCAGCGGCGACGAACAGGGCCATGAACGACTGTGGAATTTCAATTTGATTCATGTCCGACATGCTTCAATCACCAGCGTGCGGACAACACGATCCCATAAAACTCAGACTTCATCGCTTCGATCAAAAATCTCCAGCTTGAATTGCCAGCCCTCGTGACTCATCAACATCTGGCCGAACTCTTCCCATGAGATTTCGCGACCATCGACAACCATGAGCGGCACGCGACCGTCTTCGTCTTCGTCCCACTCGATTCGCCCCCGCACCGTGTCATCGACGATTTGAAGTCCATGCGGGCCGTCTTCGATGTGCTTGACGGAAAGTGCTTTACGAATTCTCTGGATCAACCGCCCCAGCAGGGCAAACAAATCTTCTTCGGGCTTGCCGATTAGCTGAAACGTATAACCAGCTGGATTCCCTTCTCGAAGCTCAAAGGCTTCCAGAGAGACAATGCCTCCCAGCAGACGTGTCTGAAAGTGGAACTGGTGTTCTTCACCGGCGCAATCAGTGAGCCCTATGGGTTCAAGCCGGATGTTCTCAAAATCGTCCAGGCCGTGCAGTTCAGCGACTTCGGCGTTGAAGCATCGGGTGCAAAGCTGGCGATATCCACTATCCATGGAACCATAGTGGACGGTGTCGTAACCGGGCGTTATCTCACCACACTCCTCGCAACGGTCCTGGTGCATGTTGATTTCCTGTTTCAATGTAACGATGGCGGAGCGCCATCCGCGCCGCAGCACTTTTTGAACTTCTTGCCACTGCCGCAGGGACAGGGATCGTTGCGGCCGATCTTCGGGCCACCACGAACGATCGGTGCAATTTCCTTCTGAGCACGATGATGATGAAAGTCGGCGTTGAATATTCCAGCCGGCTGGCTACCACGCTTCTCTTTCCAGTAGGCATGGATTCTCACGAGCGCCGGTTCAATCCTGTTCATCCACGTCTCGGCATCACCCGCGCTCCTGGTAATGCCGATACCCTCGTCGGTGCCGAGGCGCAGAAATGGCGTGAACCATGTCGGTTGTCCCATGGATAACAGACTCCACGCTTCTTCGTTGAACATGAAGCCGGTAATGAAGCCCTCGCTCCACTCGGCAGCACCCCATTGAATACCCCGCCAGAAGATTGGCTCGAATGAGGCCGGATCGGTGTTGAAGGTGTGAATCACGTTGTTGTAGTGCCGCAGGATGAGCGACATGATCCGGCTGGCCAGCGCCTCGCTTGCAAAGTCGGCCTCGACTTCGCCACCCTCCATGTCCCACACCCAGGGCAGCCAGTCCGAGGGCGGCACCATGCGGGGGCCGATGGCGATGGCGGTCAGGAAGCCTTCCAGCGTGG
>JALHPU010000081.1 GCA_022842325.1 Sulfuritalea sp.
AGCTGCTGCATGCGTACTAGCAATGCTTTAAGTTCAGGGACCAGCGAGACTCTGACCGAGACCGGCGCTGGGCCGCTGTTCCTGGCGACGATGCGATGGCCGTCAGCGGTCTTTTCGGTTTCGAGTGAGAACGGATAGTTGTCGTTCTGACCTGCATGGGTGCCGGCTGCCGCCAACGTGACCAGGACAGAAAGCAACCAGCGGACGGCGAAGTCGGCGGCGATCGTCATTGCCGATCCGCCGCCCGCATTCCGAGCTTCTGCCGGCACCGAGGATAGTTCGCGCAACCCCAGAAATCATGCGCCACCTTTTCTTTGCTCGTACCTGCAAAAGAGTCGAAATGCGCTACGACTTCAGCACGCTTGAAACCTGCTTCGGCCAAGGCCGCAAGATAGACTGCAGAGCACCCGCAATTCAGCCAACCCAGAGTTCGATATCGTTGAGCGCCGCCGGAGATAGTTCAGCGTCGATCACGATATCAGCGAACTGCACCCTCCCACCACGACGCAAAACTCGATGCAATTCGGCAAACACCTGCGGCTTTTCGGGACTAAGGTTGATGACGCCATTTGAAATCGCCACATCCACCGAGTCATCAGCGAGTGGCAACTTTGAAATGTCCGCCTTCTCAAAGCGTACATGTCTCATGCCGGTAGCCGTGGCACCTGCCCGCGCCTTGTCGAGCATGGCATCCGTCATGTCGAACCCGACCACATCGCCATCCGGGCCAACGCGGCGACCCGCCAGCAGGCAATCCATGCCGCCTCCCGAGCCCAAGTCGATCACACGCGCTCCGGCCATCAGAGCGCGGGCACTCAAGGGATTGCCAACCCCAGCGAACGGTGCGGTGACGAAGTCCGGCAATTCGTCGAGTTCGGCCCGGTCGTAGCCAAGCATCGATGCGGCATAGTCTGATCCGCGATGAAAATGAAAGTCGCCGTCCGGCTGCTCGGCAACCTTTCTATACGTGGCGCGTATTTCATTTTTCAGGCGCTCACGGTCAAACGTTACTTCACACACTAGAGCCATTGTCGTCCTCCTTGTTGTTGTTGAACCTCCTTGCAATATGCCCGAATTCTGGAAGGCGTCCGGTAGCAGTCTGGCCAACGGACGCCCCTCCGTGGTTCAGGATTTCTTGAGTTTGTGAAACACGCCAAGCGTGGGGATCGCTGAGCGAGAAAATCCTCGACGTCGAGAAGAGAACTGAATCGTTGCCACTTTCGCTGCCTCCTTAAGGCGTATGCCAGGGAGGGGTATTCTTACCAAACTTGTCACTGAAACGAGCTTCGGCAGAGCAACGACATGGTTAAAAACAGCTTTAACCATAAACCACTTGTCATATTCAGACTATGCTAATTTTTTCATCGAAGTCAATTCGGGTTATTTCTAGCCGTTTTGAACGGGTATCAGCAAGACTTGACGACTTGCTTAAGCAAGCGTGGGTGAATTCCGACTGAGTGGCATCCCCGAACACGTTATGAAGGTCAGCCGCATTGAGTGCCCTGGCCGCTTCGTAGAACTCCATTTCGCAAAATCGGGTTTGGCTGGGCGGCCGCTTTGGAGAAAGTTGTCGGGCCGTTATGGGCACGATCCTGACCTAGCGAAAAGATCAGAGCATCGTTCGGAGAAGCTCGGGCTTCAATGACGGTTACTCGACCTTGGATTCAACCGGTCGATGCAACGGATTGGTGAAATCGTCGCCGGCTATCCAGAGCGCATCGTCGCCAAACCCGGCCACGAAGCCAATCTGAAAAGGCGCACCCTGACCAATCTCTACAACGTCCGTCCGGCCTGGCTGGACAACGCGCATAAGACTCTCGATGCCGCCGTCGCCGCCGCCTATGGCTGGGCCGACTACACGCCGCAGATGCCCGACGAGGAAATCCTGCGCCGCCTGCTGGCGCTGAACCTGACAAGAAAGGCAGCCGGAGCAGCGCGGCCAAATTAGTCGCCGTACCGGACTTTGTCTGTCGGGATTTTCGCGTCGCTGGCCAGCAAGCGCCAACTTTTCACAACAGCGCTGGACTTTTTGCGTGACCCAGGTGTGTACTCCAAGGTTCAGGCTTGCTTCGTGGCATGACGAGTGCGTCGCGCACCGGTCGCCATGCGCAACCTGCGGCAGAACCTGATGTCCGCCGTCTGCGGCCAGATCGCTGACCACGCGAGCGTCAGGTCGGACGTGCAAAGGGAACTATCGTTGAATCCTGCAGTCACTGGGTAGTGGATGGTGCGGGCATTTGGGTGACGATTCCGCGTTTTTCTCGGAGAAATGCGAGGTGGGGGGTGTATGGGTGGCTACGGTTGGAATGGCGGCTGGGGGTGGGGCGGCATGTTCGGCATGTCCTTGTTCTGGATTCTGGTCGTCGTCGCGATCGTGGCATTGGTGCGCGCCATATGGAGTGGCGGGGCCGTAGCGGAGCCTCCGCAGCAGAAGACGGCGCTCGATATTCTGAATGAGCGCTATGCCCGCGGCGAGATCGAACGCGAAGAGTTCGAGCAGAAAAAGCGCGATCTCTCGGCCTGACAGAGAAGACAATCCCGCAATGCGCGCGCTTCTGGCTCTCCTGCTTTGCCTCGCGGTTGCCTTTCAGGGCATCGCTAGCGCATATGCGTTCAAGCACCCCTGTCCGATGGAACAGGACGGACAGGCCATGATGATGGACGCCATGAATGGCAATGGCGACTGTTGCAACGATGCCGACACGGTGGCCAAGACCGGCAAGCTATGCAAGTCCGGGCAACCCGGCAATCTGACATTCTCCTGGACAGTCAAATCGTTCCAGGCGCCGCTGCAGATTCCCGTGTCATCCTGCCTGGTGGCGACGACCGGATTCGTGCCGCTTTCGGCCGACCCCTCCGCCGTCTGGCGACCACCGACTATTAGCTGATCCCGTTCAATCGTGTGCGGCTTCGGGCCATGCCTTTCGGCGTGCGGTCCGAAACCGTAGTTCGTGCGCGGTGCGGCGCTACCGCCGCAAGTGCACCTCACTCGTCCGGATTCAGCTCATGTCTATTCCTCTGTATATGCGGGCGCCCATGCTGGCGTTCCCACCTGCTACGTTTGTCCGCTGGTCTGTTGCTTTGCGCGCGCTTGGCACCGCCTTGCTGGCCGCCAGCCTGTGCGGCCGGACATTCGCGCAAGCGACGAATTCTCCACCCCCGTTGACATTGCAAGCGGCGCTGCGCGCCGCGGAAGTGCGCTCGCAGACGTTGAAAGGTCAGGACGCTGCGGCCCGATCGGCTCGCGAATTAGCCATCGCTGCGGGGCGTTTGCCCGATCCGATGCTGCGGCTGTCCCTCGACAACCTGCCTACCGACGGCGCGAAGAGCTTCAGTCTGACCGAGGATTTCATGACCCAGCGTTCGGTGAGCCTGACGCAGACGCTCACGCGCGAGGAAAAGCGCCAAGCGCGCAGCGCGCGTTTCGAGCGTGATGGCGACGCAGCTCAGGCGATGCGGCGCATGCAACTGAGCGCATTGCGAAGGCAGACGGCGCTGGCCTGGTTCGATCGCTATTACCGGCACCAGCTTGTGGTCCTGCTGAGTCGGCAACGTGACGAGTTGGCACTGCAAAGCAAGGTGGTCGAAGCCGGTTTTCGCGCCGGACGCGGCTCGCAAGCGGAGGTATTCGTGGCCCGCTCGGAAGTGGCGCGCATTGACGATCGCATTCTCGAATCCCGTGCCCGCCTTGCCAGCGCGGAAATATCCCTGGCGCGGTGGGTGGGCGACCTGGCTTCCGCGCCGCTGGGAAATGCGCCATCGCTTTCCCGCAACCGGCTGGCCACCGCTGCGTTAGCACCACAGCTCGATCAGCACCCCGACATTGCCTTGATGGCGAGCAGGGAGGCGGTTGCCCTGGCGGAGTCTGAAGTGGCCCGCCAGGACAGGATTACGGACTGGACCGTATCGCTGATGTACAGCCAGCGCGGTCCGGCCTTCTCGAACATGGTTACGGTGGGTGTCTCCGTTCCCTGGCAATGGGACCAGAGGAACCGACAGGATCGCGAACTGGCGGCGAAGCTGGCAAAGGTGGAACAGGTGCGCGCCGAGCGTGAAGAGGTGGGACGCGAACGCCTGGCGCAGATGCAGAGCTGGCTGAGCACATGGCAAAGCAATCTGGTGCGCATGGACGACTACGACAAGACCTTGATCGTGCTCGCCAGCGAACGAACCCATGCCGCCATGGCTGACAATCGCGGTGGCAAAGGCTCTCTGTCAGCGGTGTTTGACGCCCGGCGTCGGGAGATCGACACCCGTGTGGAGCGGCTGCGCATCGAGATGGAGACCGCGGCACTGTGGGTGGAATTGGAGTTCCTGATGCCCGAGACCGGCACGCCAGCCACGGCCACGCCGGTCGCAACCCTGCCGGAGCAGACCCAATGAACCACAAAAATATCGTGATCGTACTGTTGGTAGGCGGAATGCTAGGCGGCGCTGGATTTGGACTCTACCGGCTGGGCCTGCAACAGGGCATGACGCTGTCCGCTGCTCCTGGTGGCAGCACTTCTGTTGCGTCTGAACGGCAGGCAGCTGCTACCGCAACGGTCGACCCGTCAACCTGGGGCATTCCGGAGGGTGAGGCGGCGACGCGTCGTCACATCGAGGCCGGACTCAAGGGGGGTGAAGTCGATCCCGTCACCGGTCGCAGAGTGCTCTACTACCATGATCCGATGGTGCCGGGAAAGAAGTTCGAGGTGCCCGGCAAGTCGCCTTTCATGAACATGATGCTGGTGCCCGCCTACGCCGGCGGCGAAGGTGCGGATGCCAGTACCGTCACCGTCAGTTCGCGCATCCAGCAAAACCTTGGGCTGCGTACCGGCGAAGTTACCGAAGGCAGACTGGCGCCGGAGATACTGGCGGTTGGGGCACTTGCCTGGAACGAGCGCGATCAGGTCGTCGTGCAGGCGCGCTCAATGGGCTTTGTCGAAAAGCTGCATGTGCGTGCCACGCTGGACCCTGTCGCCAGGGGGCAGGCCCTGTTCGATCTCTATGTGCCGGATTGGGTCGCGGCACAGGAAGATTTCCTCGCGCTACGCCGGATGCGGGGCAGCGATCTCGCGCCTCTGGTCGATGCCGCGCGGCAACGCATGCGCCAGGCGGGTATGGACGAAGCGCAGATTGGGCTGGTCGAAAAGAGCAACGCAGTGCAGGCACGCATGACCCTGCATGCGCCGATCGGCGGGGTATTGACTGAGTTCCGCACGCGAAGGCAGTACCGTGATGCCGGGCATGACGCTGGCACGCATCAACGGCATCGGGACAGTATGGGCGCATGCCGAGGTGCCAGAGAGCCAGGCCGCACGGCTGCGCATAGGTGCGCCGGTCAAGGCGCGCAGTCCGGCCCTGCCGGGTACCGTCTTCGAGGGACATGTCCAGGCACTTTTACCGGAAGTCAATGCTGGCACGCGCACGCTCAAGGCGCGGATGGAGTTGCGTAACACCGCCGGACGCCTTGTGCCAGGCATGTTCATACAGATGACGCTGTTCGACCACAAGGGCGGGAAGGCCCTGCTAGTGCCCACGGAAGCCCTGATCCACACCGGCATTCGGACCCTGGTGATGGCAGCGGAAAAAGATGGCACGTTCAGGCCGGTGGAGGTCACGACGGGGATTGAGGCCGATGGCATGACCGAAGTTCACAGCGGCCTGCAGGCGGGGCAGAAAGTGGTCCTGTCCGGCCAATTCCTGATCGATTCGGAAGCCAGCCTGAAAGGCGTGGAGGCTCGTCTGGGGACGTCAATCCCCCCTGCGGTGGCGGACACTCACCGCACCAGCGCTCGCATCGAGGCCGTGGCCGACGATGTACTGACGCTGACCCACCCCGAGATTCCGGCGCTGAAATGGCCGGCGATGACGATGGACTTCAAGCTGGCTCCCGGGCTGCAAAAGCCCGCGCCAGGCGTCGGCCAGAGTATCGAGATCGAGTTTCGCATCCAGGAGGGCGATGCACCGCTGATCATTGCCATTCGCCGGGCCGCCGACAAGGGAGGCGCGCGATGATTGCCCGGCTGATCCACTGGTCCATTGCCAACCGCTTCCTGGTTTTGCTCGCCACCGTGTTGGTTACCGCCTGGGGCGTGGTGTCTCTCATACGCACGCCGCTGGACGCGTTGCCCGACCTGTCGGACGTGCAGGTCATCATCCGAACCACCTGGCCAGGTCAGGCGCCACAGCTGGTGGAAAACCAGGTCACTTATCCGCTGACCACGACCATGTTGTCGGTGCCCGGCGCAAAGGTCGTGCGTGGCTATTCCTTCTTCGGCGACAGCTTCGTCTATGTGCTGTTCGCCGACGGCACTGACCTCTACTGGGCGCGTTCGCGGGTGCTGGAGTACCTCAACCAGGTGCAGTCGCGATTGCCGCCCGGTGCGACGTCAGCCATTGGTCCCGATGCCACCGGCGTGGGCTGGATCTACCAGTACGCATTGGTGGACAGGACCGGCAAGCTGGACCTCTCGCAGTTGCGCAGCTTGCAGGACTGGTTTCTGAAGTTCGAGCTGAAGACGGTGCCCGGCGTTGCCGAAGTGGCCACCATCGGCGGCATGGTGCGCCAGTATCAGGTGGTACTCGACCCGGACCAGCTGGCGGCGTACCGTATCCCGCACGGCAAGGTGATCGAGGCCATACGCCGGGCCAACCAGGAAGCGGGTGGTGCGGTGCTGGAGTTGGGTGAAGCCGAGTACATGGTGCGCGCCTCGGGCTACCTCAAAACGCTGGACGACTTTCGTGCGATCCCGCTGATGGCTACCGATGCCGGCGTATCGGTGCGCCTCGGGGATGTGGCGCGGGTACAGGTCGGCCCGGAAATGCGGCGCGGCATCGGCGAGCTGGATGGCGCCGGCGAAGCCGTCGGCGGCGTGATCGTGATGCGCTCGGGCGAGAACGCGCTGACCACCATTCAGGCCGTCAAAGCGAGGCTGGCCAGCCTGGAAGGCAGCCTGCCCGACGGCGTCGAGATCGTGCCGACCTACGACCGGTCCGGCCTGATCGAACGCGCCATCGACAATCTGAGCCACAAGCTGATCGAGGAGTTCGTCGTCGTTGCCGTCGTCTGCGTGCTGTTCCTGTTTCATTTGCGCTCGGCCTTCGTCGCCATCATCTCCTTGCCGCTCGGCATCCTGGCTGCTTTCATCGTCATGCACTGGCAGGGGGTGAACGCTAACATCATGTCCCTCGGCGGTATCGCGATCGCCATTGGCGCCATGGTCGATGCAGCGGTGGTGATGATCGAAAACGCGCACAAGCATCTGGAACAGTGGGGCCACGAACATCCCGGCCAGACCCTGGCGGGAGAAGCACGCTGGCAGGAGATCGGCAATGCTGCCGCCGAGGTTGGGCCGGCGCTGTTCTTTTCGTTGCTCATCATCACGCTTTCTTTCGTGCCGGTGTTCACGCTGGAAGCGCAGGAGGGGCGACTGTTCTCGCCGCTGGCCTTCACCAAAACCTATGCCATGGCGGCAGCGGCCGGGTTGGCGGTGACCCTGATCCCGGTGCTGATGGGCTACCTGATCCGTGGTCGCATTCCCGACGAGCAGAAGAACCCGCTCAATCGCTGGCTGATCGCTGCCTATCGACCGCTGCTGGAATGGGCACTGCGCTTTCCGAAACTCACGATTGCCATCGCTGCCATCGCCTTCGTGGCTAGTCTGTGGCCCTTGCAACACATCGGCAGCGAGTTCATGCCACCGCTCGACGAAGGCGACTTGCTTTACATGCCCACTGCGCTGCCGGGGCTTTCCGCCGGCAAGGCGGGGGAACTACTGCAGCAGACCGACCGACTGATCAAGAGCGTGCCCGAGGTGAAAAGCGTCTATGGCAAGGCGGGACGCGCGGTGACCGCGACCGATCCTGCGCCGCTGGTGATGTTCGAGACCACGATCCAGTTCCAGCCGCGCGATGCATGGCGGCCGGGCATGACGCCGGACAGACTGGTGGACGAACTCGACAAGATTGTGCGCGTGCCGGGACTGACCAATATCTGGATTCCGCCGATCCGCAACCGTATCGATATGCTCGCCACCGGCATCAAGAGTCCGATCGGGATCAAGGTGCTGGGCCCCGAGCTTGCCGTCATCAATCGGCTCACAGGTGATATCGAGCAGGCGGTCAAGGGGGTATCCGGCGTCACCAGCGCCTTTGCCGAGCGCCTGGACGGCGGGCGTTACATTGATGTGGACATCCATCGCGCGCAGGCCTCCCGCTACGGGCTCAACATCGCCGACGTGCAGTCGGTGGTGAGTTCCGCCATCGGCGGCATGAATATCGGAGAGACCGTCGAGGGGCTGCAGCGCTTCCCGATCAACGTGCGCTATCCGCGCGAGATCCGTGATTCGCTGGACAAGCTGCGCGCCCTGCCGATCGTCAGTCCGCGCGGCCAGCAGCTGGTCCTCGCCGATGTGGCCGACATTCGCATCAACGACGGTCCGCCCATGCTGCGCAGCGAGAACGCCCGGCTGGCGGGATTCGTCTATGTCGACTTGCGCGGGCGCGACCTGGGCTCGGCGGTGCGCGAGATGCAGGGTGTCGTCAGCCAACAGGTGAGTTTGCCGGCGGGCTACTCGGTGTCGTGGTCGGGCCAGTTCGAGTTTCTGGAACGCGCTGTTGCCAAGCTCAAGCTGGTGGTGCCGTTCACGCTGCTGATCATCTTCGTGCTGCTGTATCTGACCTTCAAGCACTTCGGCGAGGCGTTGCTGCTCATGGCGACGTTGCCGTTCGCCCTGGTGGGCGGCATCTGGCTGCTTTACCTCCTGGGTTACAACCTGTCGGTGGCCGGCGTGGTCGGATTCATCGCATTGGCCGGCGTCGCCGCCGAATTCGGCGTGATCATGCTGCTCTACCTGAAACAGGCATGGTACGAGCGACTCGACCGGAACTGCAGCAGCGAGGTCGACCTGCTCGAGGCCATTCGCGAGGGCGCCGTGTTGCGCGTACGGCCCAAGGCGATGACGGTGGCCGTGATCCTCGCCGGCCTGTTGCCCATCATGTGGAGCGGCGGCGCCGGCAGCGAGGTGATGCAACGCATCGCGGCACCGATGGTCGGCGGCATGATTACTGCACCGCTGCTGTCGATGTTTGTGATTCCGGCGGTGTTTCTGTTAATGCGGCGGAGGATGACGGTTCGCGTGCGAGGCCGAGCGCTATGAATTTATGTGAGCGCCTATGGAGCCTTCGGACCACGTCGATTGACGGCATGTATTTCGGGGCGTCGCCATGTGTTTGGCGGGATCAGCGTCGCAAGGAATTATTTCTTGACTCTGGAGTCGACTTCAGGGTCTAGGCTTGAATCGTGACATGACGGTCGCGTCGCGTATCGCCCAAGGTCACCCTCATGAAAAGGAGTCTGGAAATGAATGCCAAACGCAAAGTTGAAGTTTTCAGCGCCGGTTGTCCGGTGTGCGATGACGTGATTGCTCTAGTGCAGCGTCTGGCGTGTCCCTCGTGTGGCGTTGAGGTGCACAACATGAACGACATCAAGGTAGTAAAACGCGCCAAGGCGCTCGGTGTCCGCTCGCTGCCGGCGGTGGCCATCGACGGGAAACTGGCCGGCTGCTGCACCGGGCGCGGCGTCGACGAGCAAGCCCTGCGCGCCGCCGGACTCGGCCAACCCTGAGGCGGCGTCGGTGCTGACCATCGGCAAACTGGCGGCGGCGGGCGAGATCAGTCCCGATGCCCTGCGCTATTACGAGGCCGAGGGACTGCTTGCCCCTGCGACCAGGACCGCAAGCGGCTATCGTCTGTATGGCGAGGATGCGCTGCGCCGGGTCCGCTTCATCCAGCATGCGCAGGCCTGCGGGTTCACCCTGGCGGAAATCCGCGAACTGTTGCAATTGCGCCAGACGGACAAGGCCTGCTGCAACGACGTGCGCCAGCGCGCCATCGAAAAGCGCCTGCAGCTCGCCGCCAAGATTCGCAGCATGCAAGCCATGTCCGCCGCGCTCGACCGGCTGATCGCCGAATGCGCCGACGGCAGCCAGTCGGTCGATGACTGCCCGATCATGGCCGCACTGGAACAGATCGACGGCGGCACGGAGCCGGCGCGGTGAAGGTGGAACTGATCTACGCCCCCGGCTGCGCCAAGTGCATGACCGCCAAAGTCGATTTGCGCGCCGCCGCCGAAGCGGCGGTCGCCGGTGTCGAATGGGCCGAAGTCGATGTGCTCGATGCGCTCGACTACGCGATCGAGCTTGGCGTGCTGACGCTGCCCGCGCTCGCCATCGACGGCAGCCTTGTCTTCGCAGCGCTGCCCTCGCCGACGCAATTGCGCGACGAATTGCTGCGGCGCGCCGGCCATGATTGACCTGACGCCCGAAGCGCTGAGCGCCGCGGTCGAGGCAACGGGTTTTGCCGCGGCCGGCATCGGTTTCCTCGCGGGACTGGCCTTCAGCGTCAACCCGGTGGCGGTGGCCGCCATCCCCATGATGCTGGCCTATGTCACCCAGGCGCGCGAAACGCGCGAGGCCGTGCGACTGGGCGGCATGTTCATCCTCGGCATGCTGCTGACCCATGCCGGACTTGGGCTGGTCGCCGGGCTGGGAGGCCAGTGGGTAGCGTCGATCATGGGACGCGGCTGGGGCGCACTGCTCGGGCCGGTATTGATCCTGCTGGGACTGGTGTGGACCGGCTGGCTGCGCCTGCCGCTGCCGGCGCTCGCACTGCGCGCCAAACGGCCGGCCGGCGCCTGGGGCGCGTTCGCGCTCGGCATTCCATTCTCGATTGCCGTCTGCCCGGCCTGTACCCCGGTCCTGCTGGCGCTGCTGGGCGTGGTGGCGGCCATCGGCTCGCCTTGGCTCGGCATGGTTTTGCTGCTGGCCTTTGCCTTGGGCCGGGCGCTGCCGATCATCCTCGGCGCCTGGGCGGTCGGCTGGCTGGAAGGCAAGCCCGCGCTCGGCCGCTTTCGCCGCGCCTTCGACGTGGCAGGGGGCGTCACCCTGGTGGTGACCGGGCTCTACCTGCTCAACGCCTATTACTTTCTGATTCCCGAACTCGCAGGATGAACGCCATG
>JALHPU010000082.1 GCA_022842325.1 Sulfuritalea sp.
TTCCGGTCGCGGCAAGTGCTATTCATGCTTCCACTTGCTTACCGAAAAATAAACTGGCTGACGTGGTGGGGCAATCAGGATGAATACCTAGAGAGATGAAGGTTGTCCCTGATGACCACTAAGTAATAGAGCTAATTGGAATCCGCACCAAGGAGAAAGACTAAGTCTTCTCTCGAGTGCCTTGAGGAGCTGTCTGCGTCAAGTTGTGCAAATATGTTGATCAGGTAATCGGTTGATGTTCTTGCGCTGTGGGTGACGCGCAGGGCGTAGCCCGGAGCGGCGCCCGCAGCGCGCAGCCGCTTCAGGCGGCCAGTCTCAGTGCCTCCTTTTTCTGTTCCGCGAGGAACGTCATGTTCAGATAGCGGTTGTCCTCCAGCCAGGTTTCGTGGGTCTCCACGCACAGTGCCCGGATCAGCCGCAGGCAAGATTCGGTGTTCGGGAAGATGCGCACCACCAGCGTGCGGCGCTTGATCTCCTCATTCAGCCGTTCCAGCATGTTCGTGCTCTTCAGATGTTTGTGGTGCGCCCGCGGCAAGCGGTAGAAGGTCAGTGTCTCGCTGATGTTGCCCTCGACCCAGTCCACCAGCTTCGGATACTTGCCCTGCCATTTGCCGATCCAGGCCGCCAGATCCTGCTGGGCTTCCTGAATGTCGCGCCGGTCATAGATCCAGCGCAATTCCTGAAGACAGTCGTCGTCGGCCTTCCTCGGCAGATAATCCAGGGCGTTTCTCAGGAAATGCACATAGCAGCGCTGCCAGGCCGCTTCCGTCAGGACCGCGCAGATCGCCTTCTTGAGCCCGGCGTGGTCGTCGGAGACGACGAATTCGACGCCCAACAGACCGCGCTCCTTCAGGCGCAGGAGGAACTCCTTCCAACTGATCTGGCTCTCCCGGTTCACCATCTCGACCGCCAGCACCTGTCGCTTACCCTCCCAGTTGATGCCGATGGCGATTAGCACGGCCTGATGGGCGATCACGCCGCCGTCCCGTATCCGAGATGTTTTATTGACTGCACGGAATCGGAAACCGGCTAGTCGTCATGCATTTGCGCTATGTCGGCGGTGGGCACAAAGTGTGGTGTGAGTAGCTATTTTCGATAAGCCGCCGCTCGGATTTATAACCCAGGAGTTTTTCTGATGAGTTTGTGAACGGCAGCAATACGAACTTGTTGCTGCCGCTCAAGCAGCAAGCATCCAATGACCGTTCAGGGCGACAACCAGAAGCATTTGAAGTCATCTCGATTTTCACCAAGAGTCGGCGCTGGCGCTACGGTGACGAAGCGCCACCATTTATTCGAACGCCTGCAGCACATCATCGGCCACCTGCCGCCAGCGTCCGCACCCACGCCGAGGGGCTCATGCCGGTCTCGCGGATGAAGGCGCGCGAGAAGGCGGGCTGGCTGCCGTAGCCGGTCTCGTCGGCGACCAGCGCCACGGGCCTGCCCTGCCGTAGCAGGCGTTGCGCGAGGACCATGCGCACGCGGGTGAGGAAATCCGCCGGGGTGATGCCGACCACATTCCTGAATTCCTGCGCGAAGCCGTTGCGCGAGAGGTGGGCGCGCGCCGCCATGCTGTCCACCGTCCATGGCTGGCGCGGATCGTCGAGCAGTTCGATCAGCAGCGGCGCCAGGCGCGGGTGGGCGAGGCCGGCCAGCACGCCGTGCTGCACCCATTCCTGGGCGATGGCGTAGCGGACGATCTGGATCAGCAGGATGTCGCACAGGCGATCGAGCATGACCTGGCGCCCGGGGCTGTCGTCAGCGGCTTCGGCGAACAGCGCGGTCAGCGTCGGTTCGATGCGGCGCAGGCCGCTGAAGGGGATCACCACCACGGCCGGGAAGGACTGGGTCAGGGGGTTTTCCTGTCCGGCGTCGTAGCGCACGCTGGCGCACAGCACGTCGGCCGTCACCGTGTCGTCGACGTCGAGCCGATGGTTGATCGGGCGCGGGTAGAACAGCAGCGTCGGCTCACCGACCTGGATGTCCGGGTGGCCCGCCTGCACCGCGCGCATGGCGCCGGCGCGGATGACGTGCAGGTGGCCGACGCCTTCGTCGGCGGCGAAATCGTGCAGGCCGCACAGCGGCCCGGCGTAGAAGGTGTTGGCGCGCAATCCGATGTGGTCGAGCAGGCGCGAGATGCCGTCCGGGTTCATGGCGGTACGAATGGTTATGAATAATGTACGGATGATAACCAAACAGGGAACCGACAGCCGTAATCTGCAGCCGTGCCGCGAGAAACGCGGCGCTTCATCCACAAGCCGTGTTCCATTCATTCGGAGAACATCATGACGCAACATTTTGTCGCCCGGACCCTGCGCCCGGTCACCCTCGATTCCGCCGATGCCACCCAGAAGGAAGTGCTCGAAGGCGCGCTGAAGGCGGTCGGTTTCATTCCCAACATGTACGCCAACATGGTCAACGTGCCCGGCGTGCTGACCACCTATCTGCACGGCTACGCGGCCTTCCGCCAGAAGTCGGGCCTGACGCCGGCCGAGCAGGAAGTGGTGTTCCTCGCCATCAGCCAGCAGAACGGCTGCACCTATTGCACCGCAGCGCACAGCATGCTGGCCGACAAGATGTCGGGTGTGCCGGCGCCGGTGCTGGCGGCGATTCGTTCCGGCCAGCCGATTCCGGATCCCCGGCTGCAGGCGCTCTACAGCTTTACCCAGGAACTGGTGAAGACCGCCGGCAAGCCGGGCCAGGCGGTCGCCGACGCCTTTCTTGCCGCCGGCTATACCGAGGCCACGGCGTTGCAGGTGATCCTGGCCTCGGCAGTGAAGACGCTGTCCAACTACAGCAACCACCTGTTCCAGACCGTGGTCGATGACAAGTTCGCCGCCTACAAGGTGGCCTGAGTGTAAGTAATCCGCGTCGAGCCCGACTATGTGGGTAGCAGGCTCGCCAGCGCGCTTCGGGGGTCTGCTACCCACGGAAGCTTCCCAGCAATCATTACAAGGAGATTGACCATGAACAAGACCATGACCGCCGCCTCACTCGCCCTGGCTTTGGGCGCCGCACTGACCGTCGCTGCCGCCCCTGCCTTTGCCGCCTCCCACGGCGGTGCCATGAAGGCGGAGACGGAAAAGTGCTTCGGCGTGGCCATGAAAGGCAAGAACGACTGCAAGGCCGGCGCCGGCACTTCCTGCGCGGGCACCTCGAAGGTCGATCACCAGGGCAATGCCTGGTCGATGGTGCCCAAGGGCACTTGCGAAAAGACCACGTCGAAGACCTCGCCGACCGGCATGGGCCAGCTCGCCGAGTTCAAGGAAAAGAAGGCCTGAGCGCCTGACCAAAGCCGAGGGTCGCGCGCCATTGGCAACCCGGTCCGCAGCGTGTGCGCCAGGCATGGCGCTGCGGACCGCGCAGCGCCGCGAATCAGCCGCGCCGACGCGAAACTTCCAAGGAGTGCAAGCCCATGACCAGCCCTGTGCCCGCCACCGCTCTACCGCGCGGCAGCATCTCCCGGCCGCAGAATCTGATTCGCTTCGCGCTCGGCCTGGCCGAGCGGATTCCTGACTCGCTGATTGCCCTGCTGGGCCGCTTCTCGATCGCCGCGGTGTTCTGGAAATCCGGGCAGACCAAGGTGCAGGGCTTCGCCATCGACATCGTCGGCGGCGAGTTCCGGTTCGGAATACCGCGGCTGTCCGATTCCGTCGTCGGCCTGTTCCGCGACGAGTACCGCCTGCCGCTGATCCCGCCGGAAATCGCCGCGCCCATGGCCGCCTTTGCCGAGCACCTGTTTCCGCTGCTGATCCTGATCGGGCTGGCCACGCGCTTTTCGGCGCTGGCGCTGCTGGTGATGACGGCGACCATCCAGTTGCTGGTTTATCCCGATGCCTACCCGACCCATGGCGTTTGGGCGGCGGTACTGCTGTTCCTGATCGCCCGGGGACCGGGCGCGGTGTCGATCGATCACCTGATTGCCAGGCGCTTCCGCTGACATGTTGTCTATTCGAGCGCGACTCGTCCTCGGCTTTGCGGTGCTGCTCGGCCTGCTGTTCGCCGTCGCCGCCGTGCCGCTGCAGCGCCTGGAGGATCTGACGGCGCGCACGCACGACATCGTCGATCGCCAGGTGCAGCTCGCGATCCTGTCGCAGCGCGCCAACCAGCATGCCCAGGCGGCGGCCATCGGCCTGCTCAACCTGATGCAGACAGCGCAGCGCGAGGCGCGCGTGCCGCAATATGCGGCCATGGATGCCGAACTCGCCGCCGCCGACCGCGCGGTGGCCGGCCTCGAAATGGCGATGCTGACGCCGGCGCTGCGCATCGACCTCGAACGCATCGGCGATCTGCGGCGGCGCTACGGCGAACTGTTCCAGGCCACCGTGGAGTTGATCGAGATCGAAGGCAGCGCGCCGGCGCGGCGGCATTTCGAGGACCGTACGCAGAAGGTGCTGAATACGTTGCTGTTCGAAACCCAGGCGCTGGAAGCCCGGCTGCAGCAGGCCATGCAGGCCGAACTGGAGCAACTGCGACTGGCCGCGACCAATGCCCGCCGCCTGGTGATTCTGCTTGCCCTCGGCGCACTGACGGCCGGCGCGTTCATGGCCTGGGCCATCGCGCGCAGCATCGTCAGGCCGGTGGGCGAGGCGGTGGCCATCGCCGGGCGGATTGCCGGCGGCGACTACCAGACCTTGATACCGGCGGGCAAACACGATGAGATCGGCGCCCTGATGGGCTCGCTGGCGACCATGCGCGACAGCATCGCCAGCCGCGAGGAGCGGATTTCGCGCCTGGCCTATGTCGATCTGCTGACCGGCCTGCCCAACCGCACGCGCTTTCTCGAAATCCTCGGCCAGCTGCCGGCCGGCAGCCGTGGCGCGGTGCTGATGCTGGGCATCGACCGTTTCGCGCCGATCAACAATGCGCTGGGCCACGCGGTCGGCGACCGCCTGTTGTGCGAAATCGCCGCGCGCCTGTGCCTGGCGCAAGGCGGGAATTGCGTGCTGGCCCGCCTCTGGGGCGACGAGTTCGCCATGCTGCTGGAGGATGCCGATCAGGCCGTGGCGGCGCTTCACGCCGAGCGCGTACTCGCGGCACTGCGCGCGCCGATGATGGTCGACGACCAGCGCCTCGACATCGATGCCAGCATCGGCATTGCGCTGTACCCGCGCCAGGGCGAAAGCAATACCGCGCTGTTGCGCCGCGCCGACCTGGCGATGGCCGGCGCCAAGCGGCGGCATGCAGGCTATCTCGTCAGCACCGGCAACGAAAACGAACCGCCCCACGAAGAGCTGTCCCTGATCGGCGAAATGCGCGAGGCGCTGGCGCGCGGCGAATTCCTGCTGCACTACCAGCCCAAATTGGATCTGGCGCAGCAGCGTATCACTGCCGCCGAGGCACTGGTGCGCTGGCGTCATCCGGAGAAGGGCACCATTCCCCCGGGACGCTTCATCCCCTTTGCCGAGCAGACCGGCTTCATTCGCGAGATCACACCCTGGGTGCTGGCGCGGGTGATCGCGGATGCCGCGCAGTGGCGGCGCGATGGCATCGACGTGGTCGCCTCGGCCAACCTGTCCGCGTTCGACTTGCTGAACCGCGATCTGGTCGGTCTGGTGCGGCGCCTGCTCGATGAATACACGCTGCCCGCCGACCGGCTTTGCCTGGAAATCACCGAGAGCGCGCTGATGGACGAACCGGAGCTGGCCCTGCAGCATCTCAAGGAGCTGGCTGCGCTCGGCATCAAGCTGTCGATCGACGACTACGGATCGGGCCAGGCCTCGCTGGCCTACGTCAAGACCCTGCCGGTGCATGAGCTGAAAATCGACCGAGCCTTTGTCGATGGCGTCGATACCGATACGAGGAATGCCGCCATCGTGCGCTCGACCATACTGCTGTGCCGCGAACTCGGATTGACGGTCGTCGCCGAAGGTGCCGAGACACCGGCGGAACTGGCCTGGCTGCGCACCAACGGTTGCGATCTGGTACAAGGCTACGTCGTGGCGCGGCCGCTGCCGCTGGAGGATTTTCTGCCCTGGGTACGCGATTTCCGGCCGGCTTCCAGCGACCTCGAATGCTCGGTATCGTAAAGCCGGCTGTGGGGCAGACTTCAGTCGGCCGGGGATGGATGGCTTTGTAGGGCCGACTTCAGTCGGCCGGGGTGGATGGCGGACTGAAGGCCTGCCCTACGGTCCGCCCTATCGTGCGGGCAGCGCTGTAAGCTTGTGGCCCATCGCCCGACCAAGCCACAAGACCGAAGAAAAATGCTGTTCGGTGACTCTGCCCAGGGAGACTGTCTTGTCATTGCGCAAACTGCTTGTCCTAGCTGTCGTCGCCATCGTCGTGGCCCTGTATTTCGTGCTCGATCTGGGCAGTTACTTCAGCCTCGATGCGCTGAAAGCCCAGCAGGCGGCGATCGATGGCTATCGCCAGGCCAATCCCTGGCTGACGGCGGGCATCTTCTTCGCCATCTACGTGGGGGTGACGGCCCTGTCGCTGCCTGGCGCCGCCGTGATGACCCTCGCCGGCGGCGCGGTCTTCGGCCTGCTCTGGGGCACGGTGCTGGTCTCCTTCGCCTCCAGCCTCGGCGCCACGCTGGCCTTCCTTGCCTCGCGCTTCGTGCTGCGCGACTGGGTCGCCGCGCGCTTCGGCCAGCGCCTGCAGGCCATCGACGACGGCATCCGGCGCGAAGGCGGCTTCTACCTGTTCACCCTGCGCCTGGTGCCGGTGTTCCCCTTCTTCATGATCAACCTGGTGATGGGCCTGACGCCGATGCGGGCAGGCACTTTCTACTGGGTCAGCCAGCTCGGCATGCTGGCCGGCACACTGGTGTATGTGAACGCCGGCACCCAGCTGGCCGGCATCGACAGCCTGCGCGGCATCCTCTCGCCGGGGCTGATCGCCTCGTTCGCGCTGCTCGGCATCTTCCCGCTGATCGCCAAGAAGATCGTCGACAGCGTCAAGGCGCGCAAGGTGTATGCGCGCTGGACCCGGCCGGCGAAGTTTGATCGCAACCTGGTGGTAATCGGTGGCGGCAGCGCCGGCCTGGTCACGGCCTACATCGCCGCCGCGGTGAAAGCCAGGGTGACGCTGATCGAGAAGCACAAGCTCGGCGGCGACTGCCTCAACACCGGCTGTGTGCCGTCCAAGGCGCTGATCCGTTCGGCGAAGTTTTTGTCGCACACGCGGCGTGCCGCCGAGTTCGGTTGCCGTGGCGCCAGCGCCGACTTCTCATTTGCCGACGTCATGGAGCGCGTGCAGCGCGTGATCCGCCAGGTCGAGCCGCACGATTCGGTCGAGCGCTATACCGGCCTCGGCGTCGATGTGGTCGAAGGCAGCGCGAAAATCGTCTCGCCCTGGGAGGTCGAGCTGACGCGCCACAACGGCGCCACCGAGCGCATGAGCACGCGCAGCATCGTCATCGCCGCCGGCGCGCGTCCCTTCGTGCCGCCGATTCCCGGCATCGAGGAGACCGGCTATCTGACCTCGGATACGGTCTGGGCCCTGCGCGAACTGCCGCGTCGTCTGGTGGTGCTGGGCGGCGGGCCGATCGGCTGCGAACTGACGCAGGCTTTCGCCCGTTTTGGTTCGAAAGTGACACAGGTGGAAATGCTGCCACGCCTGATGATCCGCGAAGACCCGGAAGTCTCCGATCTCGTGGTGCAGCGCTTCCGCGCCGAAGGCATAGCCGTGCTGCTGAACCACAAGGCCAAGCAATTCGTAGTCGAAAACGGCGAGAAGATCCTGATCGCCGAACACCATGATGGCAACAGCGGTCGCGAAGTGCGCATCCCCTTCGATGCCGTGCTGGTCGCCGTCGGCCGCGTCGCCAACCTCAAGGGCTACGGCCTGGAAGACATCGGGGTGGCCACATCCCGCACGGTGGACACCAACGACTTCCTGCAAACCAATTACCCGAACATCTACGCCGCCGGCGACGTCGCCGGCCCCTACCAGTTCACCCACACCGCCGCGCACCAGGCCTGGTACGCGGCGGTCAATGCGCTGTTCGATCCCTTCAGGAAGTTCAAGGCCGACTACTCGGTGATCCCCTGGGCGACCTTCGTCGAGCCCGAGGTGGCGCGCGTCGGCCTGAACGAGACGGACGCCAGGGAACAGGGCATCGCCTATGAGGTCAGCCGCTATGACATCGACGACCTTGATCGGGCGATTGCCGACAGCGAGGCGCACGGCTTCATCAAGGTGCTGACCGTGCCCGGCAAGGATCGCATCCTCGGCGTGACCATCGTCGGCGAGCATGCCGGCGACCTGATCGCCGAGTACGTGCTGGCGATGAAGCACGGCATCGGCCTCAACAAGATCCTCGGCACCATCCACATCTACCCGACCCTGGCCGAGGCCAACAAGTTCGTGGCCGGGGTGTGGAAGAAAGCCCATGCGCCGCAACAGTTGCTGGAATGGGTGGGCCGTTTCCACGCCTGGCGGCGGGGAGTGTGACAGTGCGGCTGCGCCGCGTCCTGCTCGCCATCGTCCTGCTGCTGCCTTTGTCGGCAACTTCGGCATCGGTCTGGGTCGGCGATTTCACCTCGCCCGATGGCGCGATCCCGCCGCCGTGGCGCATCGAGCGGCCGAACCCGGGTGCGCCGCCCACGAGCTACCGCGCCCGGCAGTGGGATGGCGTGCATGCCATCGAAGCCCATGCCGTCAGGAGCATGGCATTGCTGGCGCGGCCGGTGACGATCGACCTGGCGCGCACGCCCATCCTGTGCTGGAAGTGGCGCATCGATGCGCCGTTGCGGTCCGCCGACATGACGCAGAAATCCGGTGACGATTACGCGGCGCGGGTTTACCTGAGTTTTGCGGTGGCGCCAGAGCGGCTTGGCCTCGGCGCGCGCCTGGGCCTCGGCCTGGCGCGCAGCCTCCACGGCGACCAGGTCCCCGATGCGGCCGTGAACTACATCTGGGACAACCGCCATGCCGTCGGCACCTGGCAGCCGAATGCCTATACCGAGCGCGCGCGCATGCTGGTGCTGCGCTCCGGCAGCGCATTCGCCGGACGCTGGGTCGAAGAACGCCGTGACGTCGGCGCCGACTTTCAAGCTGCATTCGGTCATGCACCCCTGAAGCTGACCGGCGTCGCCATCGCCACCGATACCGACAACACCGGCGAGGAAGCGCGTGCCGGCTTTGCCGATTTTCGCTTTGTCGCAAGCGCGAACGATTGCGCGCCGGTGTAAGGCCTGGCGGTTTCGCCCGACTGCCCTGCATGGCTACATCGAACAGGGGAATCGACAATGAACAGCAAACGTATCCAGAATTTCCGGCTGGCGACGCAGGACCCGAAGCTGCGCACTCTGGTGCGGGCCGCCCTCACCTCCCAGGGGTTGACGCCGATCGACATCAAGCCGGAGGCCCTGTTCCCGACGGCTGCCGGCCCGGCTGGCATCGCGCCCGAGCCCGGCAGCGTGCTGCTGCTCGACCTGGCGGCCGAGACGATCGCACCCTACCGCGCGACCGAGGCGATCCGTCTGGTGCGCGCCCTGCACTGGCAGCCGCGGGTGCTGGTGCTTGCCGGCACGGAACGGACCGTCTGGGCGAATGAAGCCGCCTGGGCGAAGAGCCTGACGGGGCATGCCCTGCTGCCGCGTCCCGCGAGCTCCGTCGCTGCCTTCCTCGCCACATTGCAGCAGGAACTGGCGCTGGGCGAGGTCGACATGCGGCGCCTCGACACCCATCTGCGCGTGATGCTCAGTGGCGGCGAGGACAAAGCGCCGGAAGCGCTGGTGCGGCGCCTAAGCGGCCGCTCGGCGCAGGACGTGGCAGCGGCGCTGCTGGCCGGCGGCAATGTCGCCGATCGCCGCTACCACCTCAAAAAATACCCGGAGTGCATGGTCGGCAAGGACGCGGTGGGCTGGCTGTCGAAGCGTTACGGCATCAGCCGCGAGGATGGCGTGCTGCTCGGCGATGCGCTGCTGCGCAGCGGCTACTTGCACCACGTGGTCAAGGAGCATCCGTTTGCCGACGCCAACCTGTTCTACGAGCTGCCACCCGAGACGCAGGCGGCGGCGAGGGCCGTCGCGTAAATACACTTGCGAATGGCCGCGTCGTGCTCCAGGCATGCAAGCTCAAGATCGGCCAGGTCTGCAGGACGGAACTCATGCCACCCGGCCGGATCAGAGGCTGAAACTGCCACGCCAGGCACCACGGACATGGTCGATGCTGACACGCTTCGGCGCGATTCGGCGCGTCGCCGCCGTGTCGATATCCATTTCCGACTGGCGGCCGAGGCGGGCCGCCGTTTCCAGGCTGCAGGCGGTCGAGGTTACCGGCCGGAAATACAGCTGCAGCTTGTCGCTGGCGTTGACCGTCGGCCGGCCACGCGAGTCCTCGCGGAAATGCACGAACTTCTTTACCAGGCAGGAAAAGTACAGTTCGAGTTCGACGATCAGCGGCGCCGTGCGCCGGCCCAGCTCAAGCGCCGCAGCCGCGTCCATTCGACCAGGACCTGGTGATCGTTGATGCATACCGTGGCACGTTCCATTTTTGGCTCCTCATCGATTAAGCTGCGTTCCACCTTGTCGTCGACACCACCGCAAAACTTACACGACGCCGCACCGCCTGTGTTCCGGGCGACAGAACTGTGAGGACAACGCTCTCGTGATTTCTCAATCCATCGGCCACCGTCGCCTGCCCCCGCGGGGGGTATTTTGCGCCCCAAGCAGAATCGCTGCGCCTGGTGAGCGTTGCCCCGGATAGCCCAGTGGCAACGCCGCAACTCTCCATCGTCATGCCGGTGCTCGACGAGGCGTCGCAGCTCGTCGCCCGGCTGCAGGCGCTGCAGGCCTTGCGCGCGCAGGGCGTGGAACTGCTGGTGGTCGACGGCGGCAGCGGCGATGGCACGGCAGCGCTGGCCGCGCCGCTCGCGGATC
>JALHPU010000083.1 GCA_022842325.1 Sulfuritalea sp.
CCGGCCGCGCCGCTATCGCCGGTGCGCCCCGATGCGAGCCGGCTTTCACCGGGCTCGGCGGAGATCCTGGCGGTGGTCGCGGTGGCCGCGACCGCGGCGTCGCCGCCGCTGGTCTGGCCGACACCGGAGCCGCCATGGCCATCCATCTTGCCGGCAGACCGCTCGTTCTGACTGCGGCTGAGGCGCGCATAGCTGTCGGCACCGGCGACGCCGGCAACCAGTTCGCCGGTCGCCACGCGGATCATGTTGCTGGGACTGCCCACCCAACCGGGACCGCCGCCAAAGCCGGCGCGCGGCAGGCAGGCCGTTCCGCCCGGGCCGCCGGCACCCAGCGTGAGCTTATAGACGCCCGGAGTCAGATTGACGGTCGTCTGCGTTTCCATCGCGCCGGCGCCACCGCCGCCACCGCCGCCGCCGCCGCCGGCGCCACCGATCTTGCTGCCCTGCAGGGTGCCGCCGGCACCGCCGCCGCCGCCATTGGCGAGGTAGACCGTGTAGCTGCCTGCCAGCAGGCGTGCCGGTGAGGCGAGTTCATCGCGTGCGGTCACCGTCAACAGGCATTGTTGATTGACGACACCGGCGCGCTCGGTTTTCATGGTGAACAGGCCGCGCTCCTTGTCGTAATTGGTATCGAAGCAGTTCGGCAGATCCGCTGCCGCAAGCGGCGCAGAGGGAGGCACGGTGCTGCAGCCGGCACCCACGCCAGCGCCCAGCAGCAGGGATAGAGCGAGCTTGGTAATGGTCATTTCATTTCTCCTTACTGAATTTGTTTCCACCTGGGCGCGACCTGCGCCGAACCTGATTGGTTTGCCTGTTCGCATGCGTGCGAGCCGGGACACACCCGTAGCATCCTAGGACGTGGCCACGCCAGGTTCCGTGCGCTGACGTACATACCCGGCAGACGCCGGAATGGGGCCGTGACGATGGTGCGCTGGCGTACAGACCGGAATCCGGGCGCAGCCCAAGATTCATTCCTCGAAGGGCGTCGTCTGATGAGCCTGTGGCGCCGACATCGCGAAGGGGCATGACATGAGCAAGGAACGATACGCAGGCATCTGGCTGGAACTGTCCGGACGAATCGCCGAGGCCTGGGGTGAATGGGTCGGCGACTCGGACATGGCGGATACCGGCAGGCGCGACCAGGCCGTCGGCAGGGTTGCGCAGGACAGCGCGCTCGAGCGCGAACAGGCCGCCCGCCAGCTCAAGGACTTTCGGCACCACCACCGCAACTGGCTTTTTTAGGAGACAAGAAATGTACAAGAAAATGCTTATGGGATTGCTTGCCGTGGCGGCCTTTCTGCCGCTGCCTTTCGTCGCCAGCCAGGCCCAGGCCCAGCATTCGGCATCGCGCCCCGAAACCACGCGCATCGACGGCTTCGACGTGCGGCCGGTGCGCCAGGCCGTCGCCGGCAGGGAACTCGACTTCACGCTCTATGGCAGCCCCGGCGGTACCGCGGCAGTCAGGATCGGCGGCGCTACCGCCGGCGTGGTGCTGGTCGAAACCGAGACCGGTGTCTATGAGGGCACCTACACCATCCGCCAGCGCGACAGGATCACGGCCAAGAGCACCGCCACCGCCAACCTGCGGGTCGGCAACCAGGTCGCCAGCGCCATCCTCGACGAGCCGCTGATCGGCAGGGCCTACGCCAGACGCGCCGGTGCCGCGCAGCGCAACGCTGCCGGACCCAAGATCGAGCGCTTCGACGTCGGCGATCCGCCGGCGAACCTGGTCCCGGGTGAAGACCTGAACCTGATCATGTCCGGTACCCCGGGCGGAACCGCAAGCGCGACCATAGTCGGCGTCAAGGGCAAGATCCTGCTCAACGAAATCCGCAGCGGCGTCTATGAAGGCACCCACATCATCAAGCGCCGCGACCGCGTCTCGGCCAACTCGGTGGTGACCGGCCATCTGCGCGTCGGCGATTGGGTAACCAGCGCCGTGCTCGGCCAGTCGCTGGTAGCCGCTGCCGGCCAGCCGCCGCGTGTGCGGCAGTCCGCCCGCCGCTGCATCGATTGCGGCGTGGTCGAGGCGATCAACCTGGTCGAAGTCAAGGGTGAAGGCAGCTACCTCGGCAAGATCGCCGGCGGTTTGGCCGGCATCGTGATCGGCAACCAGATCGGCGATGGCAACACCAGAACGGTTGCCCGGGTGGCCGGAGCGGCTGGCGGCGCCTATGCCGGCAATGAAATCGAGAAGCGCATGAAGACCACCAAGCACTACGAAGTGGTGGTGCGGCTCGAGAACGGTGGCACCCAGACCATCACCTATGAGGCACAACCGCCCTTCGCGGTCGGCGCCAAGGTCAAGGTCGACAACGGCAACCTGACCGTCATCCAGTAAAGGCGGATGCCGGCGGCCGCAGCCTCATGCGGTCACCGGCCTTCCCGCCCCCCCGAATTTTCGCAGCACAGAAAAGAGGCCTCCAATGCTTTACACAATCGCCGTCGTACTCATCATCCTGTGGCTGCTCGGCCTGGTCACGTCCTACACGATGGGGGGATTCATCCACATCCTGATCGTGATCGCCATCGTCGTGGTGCTGCTGAGAATCATCAGCGGGCGCAAGGTGCTCTGACGCAGCAGCGTGTCGGGCCCCTGTAGGGCCGGCTTCAGTCGGCCGGGGGTGGATGGTTTTGTAGGGCCGACTTCAGCCGGCCGGGGGTGGATGGTTTTGTAGGGCCGACTTCAGCCGGCCGGGGGTGGATGGTTTTGTAGGGCCGACTTCAGTCGGCCAAGGGTGGATGGTTTTGTAGGGCCGACTTCAGTCGGCCGGGGGTGGATGGTTTTGTAGGGCCGACTTCAGTCGGCCGGGGGTGGATGGCGGACTGAAGTCCGCCCTACAGTCCGCCCTACAGTCCGCCCATGTCCGCCCTTGTCCGCCCCGCGTCCTTTCCTCTCCCAAGAGTCGGCGCTGGCGATACGGCGCAAGCCGTCATCGCAGAGCGCATTGCCGCGCCTGTGAGTGCCGGCGCACAGACCGCATCGCCGACGGCATTGATCGTGATCGTGACGATCGATGGCGGAGGGCGTGTCATGAGAGCGATGGATGAATTTGGATCGGTACTGACGATGGCGGCATTGCTACCGGGTAGCTGCGCCGCGGCGGACTGGATTTCTCTCGTCCCCGCTGTTGACGGCGTCAGACCGGTGCAGGCCGACGCGGAAGGCGGCAGGCCAGGGTTCGTGGCCGTCGTGCATCGCGACCGGGTGGTGCTGGCGGACCGTAGCCGGCCCCGACAGGTCGTCGCGGCGCCAGTTGCGGACTCCGACGGCGGCGCGCCGGCAGCGCCGACGCCCCTGGCGCAGCAAACCGGTTTGTCATTGTGAGGCGCTGCATGCGCACTGTGTGCGACAGCGTACAGAAGTGGCGCGAATACTGGCCGATGATGGCCGCAATGATCGATAAGCCAGGCGTCGCAGCATGTATGCGATCTCCCGCAAGGGGCTGGCCGGAATGGATCAATAGTGACTGCCCGCATTTCTCCGCTAGTGCGGGCAGTCGGAAAAACCAAGGCAATACAAGGCAACACCAGGCAACACCGGGCGGAAACTGACGCAACTCTTATGGATCGGAAAAAATCATGACCAATGCATTGACAAAAAAACAAATGGCTCTGGCCATATCCTGCGTCCTGACCCTGGGCCTGGTTTCAGGCGCCGCCACGGCGCAAAGCAACAATCCGACCAAGGAAGGCTATCTGGTCGACACGCGCGGCAACGTCGCCAAGAGCGGCTTCGGCCTGTGCTGGCGTACCGGCTATTGGACGCCGGCGCTGGCCATCGAGGAATGCGATCCCGACCTGGTGAAGAAGCCGATGGCCCAGGCCCCGGCGCCGCAACAGCTCGCCGCCGTGGCACCGCCCCCGCCGCCTGCGCCCAAGCCGGCCGCGGCAAAGGTGAAACTGAATGCCGATACGCTGTTCGACTTCGACAAGGCGGTGCTGCGTCCGGCCGGAAAAGTGGCCCTGGATGACTTCTACGCCAAGACCCGCGACATCAATCCGGAAGTGATTACGGCAGTCGGCCATGCCGACCGCTTCGGGACCAACGCCTACAACCAGAACCTGTCCGAGCGGCGCGCCATGGCCGTCAAGACCTACCTGATGGGCAAGGGCATCGCCGACAACCGCGTGTACACCGAAGGCAGGGGCGAAACCCAGCCGGTGACCAAGGCCGACGAATGCAAGGGGCCCAAGAGCGCCAAGGTAATTGCCTGCCTGCAGCCCGACCGCCGCGTTGAAATCGAAGTCGTCGGTACCCGCAAGTAAGCAACGGACCACACCGCTGCGGCATTTCCTGCCGCAGCGGCAGTCCCGGCTTCACCGTGCAAAGGAATTGAAATGAACAGATTCAGCATCAATGCGCTTGCCCTCGCGGCAGGCTTGGCCTTCAGCGCCGGGGCCATGGCGCAAAGCATGGCCAAGGACGACTACAAGGCCGGCAAAAAGCAGATCGAAGGCCAGTACAAGGCCGAGAAGGCCGCCTGCAACTCATTTTCCGGCAATGCCAAGGATGTCTGCGTGGCCGAGGCCAAGGGCCGCGAGAAGGTCGCCAGGGCTGACCTCGAGGCCAGCTACAAGCCATCCGCAAAGAGCCGCTACAAGGCCCGCGTGGCCGCGGCCGGGGCCGCCTACTCGGTAGCCAGGGAACGCTGCGACGACCAGGGCGGCACGGCGAAGGATGTTTGCGTCAAGGAAGCCAAGGCAGTGCAGACTACCGCCAAGGCGGATGCCAAGGCACAGATGAAGGTATCGGATGCCAACGTGGTAGCCCGCGACAAGGGCGCCGAGGCGCGCAAGGATGCTGCAACAACGGCCAATGACGCGCAGTACGGCGTCGCCAAGGAAAAGTGCGACGCCTATGCCGGCGAGGCCAAGGATCATTGCCTGGCACAGGCAAAGAAGAACTTCGGCAAGTCCTGAATCGCCGTCGAGAAGAAATACATAGCAAGCCCACTGTTTCACAAAGAGGTAATCCCATGAAAGCGATCAAGAGAATCACGATGAGTGCAGTTGCCGCGGCCATGCTGGTCGGTCTGGTCGGATGTGCCGGCATGACGGCACAGGAAAAGAGCACGGCGATCGGCGCCGGCGTCGGCGCGGTCGGCGGTTCGGTCCTGACCGGCGGCAGCACAGTCGGCACGGTTGGCGGCGCTGTGGTTGGTGGCGTCATCGGTCACGAAATGAAGAAGTGACCCAATGTCCGCACGGTGCTGCGGATCTGGCGGTCTCGCGCTGAGCGGTCATGCCGCATGCCGAGCCAGTGCGACCGCGAGGTCGTGCTGGCTTTCAAACGAATACACGAGGTAGACATCATGAATCTGGGCAAAATTGTCGGTACGGTTGCGGTCACGGGTGCAATGCTGTTCGTGCTCTCCGCGTGCGAAAAGGAAGGGCCGGCCGAGCGTGCCGGCAAGGAAGCCGACAAGGTCGTGTCGGATGTCGGCAAGTCGATCGAAAAGGCCGGCGAGAACATCCAGGATGCGGCCAAGGGCAAGAAGTAGGATCAACAGGAATTGGGCTCAGGGTCAGCGGACGGTGCCAGCAGGGCATGCGAGCGAAGATTTCCCTGAGCGAAACCCGCAATCGATAATGAGGGTCGGCCCATGTTGATCCGTGTGTTGCAGCGAGCCGCGTTTGCGGCGGTCTGCCTGTTGTCGTTTGCCGGTTGCGCCACGCTGCCCGACACCGACGAACTCATCGCGCGCCACGCCGGGCAGACCGCCCGCTTCGAGAATGCGCGCGGGCCGATCTCGGCCAAGCGCAGTGCTGCGGTGCTGGCGGAGCTCAAGCGCAAGTCCGGCGACCTCGACATCCTCGACAAGCAGATCGCGCTGGAGCAGGCCGTGGTCGGCAGCCCGCTGATCATGGGCAACAAGGTCACCCTGCTGCAGGATGGCAAGGACACCTACGCCGCGATGTTTGCCGCCATCCGCGCCGCCCGGGACCACATCAACATCGAGACCTACATCATCGAGGACGACAACATCGGCCGCGAGTTTGCCGACCTGCTGCTGGAACAGCAGGCACGCGGCGTCCAGGTCAATATGATCCATGACAGCATCGGCAGCATCAACACGCCGCAAGCCTTCTTCGACCGGCTGACCCAGGGCGGGATCGAGGTGCTGGAGTTCAATCCGATCAACCCGCTGTCGCTGAAGAAGGGCTGGCAGATCGATCATCGCGATCACCGCAAGCTGCTGGTGGTCGACGGACGGACCGCCTTCCTCGGCGGCATCAATATCAGCAGCGTCTATTCATCGGGGTCGGTGCCCAAGGGAGCCTCAAAAACGCCCGCGGGCACGGTGGCCTGGCGCGATACCGATCTGCAGATCGAAGGCCCGGTGGTGGCCGAATTGCAGAAGCTGTTCCTCGAAACCTGGTCGACGCAGAAAGGCAAGCCGCTGGCGGCGAAGGATTATTTCCCGGTGCTGACGGCGCAGGGGGCGGACATCGTGCGCGCCATCGGCAGCACGCCGAATGACCCCTACAGCCTGATTTACCTGACGCTGATATCCGCCATCGGCAATGCCGAAAAGCAGGTGCACCTGACCCATGCCTATTTCGTGCCCGATCCCCAGTTGCTCAAAGCCCTGACCGAAGCCGCCGGGCGCGGTGTCGACGTGGTGCTGATCCTGCCCAGCCATACCGATTCCGGCGCCACCTTCCATTCGGGACGCTCGCACTATTCCACCCTGCTCAACGCCGGGGTCAGGATTTATGAGCGGCGCGACGCGCTGCTGCATTCGAAAACGGCGCTGATCGACGGCGTCTGGTCCTGCGTCGGCTCCACCAACCTCGACTGGCGCAGCTTTCTCGACAACGACGAGATCAACGCGGTGGTCATCGGGCGCGAATTCGCCCAGCAGATGCAGGCCATGTTCAAGAAGGACCTGGTCGCGTCGGAGCCCATCCTGCTCGAGCAATGGAATCGCCGCCCGCTGATGTTCCGCATCAAGGAGTGGTTCAGCGGATTCATTCAGTATTGGCTCTAGCCGTGTGCCGAAAGAGCCGCTTTGCGGCCTGTTTGCCGGCAATTCGGCGACCGGACGGCTTAATTCGACTGTTGCGTCAACCGAATCACGGCTGAGGCGTTATTCGCTCACGGACTCACAAGGTCCCAGGTCGCATTAGCGGCCGACCCTACTACTAATTTAAGGAATTCCATGAACAAGTTGATCGCTACCCTCGTCGCAGGCCTGTTTGCCACCTCCGTATTCGCCCAAGCGGCTGCTCCCGCCGCCGCCCCGGCTGTAGTCAAGGCCGAAGTCAAGGCTGAAAAGGCTGATGCCAAGGCCGTCAAGTCCGAAGCCAAGGTGGATGCCAAGGCCGACGCCAAGGTAGACGCCGCCACCGCCAAGGCCGACAAGGCCAAGGCTGCTGCCGATGCCAAGGCCGCCAAGGCCAAGGCCAAGGCCGATGCCAAGGCTGCCAAGGCCGAAGCCAAGGCTGCCAAGGCCAAGGCTGCTGCTGATGCCAAGGCTGCCAAGAGCGCCAAGGCCGCCGACGTCAAGGCCGACGCAGTGAAAACCGAAGCCAAGACCGACAAGGCTGCCGCCAAGGCCGACACCGCTGCCGTCAAGGCCGAGGGCAAGGCTGATGTGAAAGCCGCTGTCGTCAAGGCCGATGCGAAGGCCGCCGCCAAGTAATTGGTAGCTCCGCCGCAGGAAAAAGACAGGCTTGCCTGTCTTTTTTTTCGTCCGCGGGATTCAGCCGGAGTTTTCAGGTTCGCGTCGGGCGTAGTCCGGGCGTCCGCGATGGACGTCGAATTACAGCTTTTTCGCGACGACCCGCCCTTCCGGGCTCACGAATATCCGGTAGCGCCTGCCATCCCCGCATGACGCGATGTGGCTGTTGTCCGCTTCCCGGCGGGCTTTGACAACCCGATCGCATGGCAGGTCCAGTAACCGGATCACTGCGGTCAGATCCTTCAGCAGCGCCGGATCTTCCGCCGCCGACCCCGGCCCGGAAAATAGCACCGTGATCGTGAATACAAGAGCCGTGGCTTTGGCCGCTGCGATCAAGGCGTTGCTCCCCGTTCAGGTGACCGATTTGAATTGTTCGGGATCCGCAAGCAAGATCCAGATCGCTTCCTGTGACCGCGCGATGGTGCTGGCCAACGGCGGGTCGCCGTCCTGCAGCAGGGCGAGCACCTTGAGCAGGAGCAGGTCGTAGAGTTGCCGCAGTTTGGCGACGCTGGTCTGATGGCCGCCCAGATGGTGCGCGCGGAACTGTTGCACCAGGTCATCCATCTGATTGCTGAGCGCAAGCTTGGTGAATACGCCAATGGCACTGGTTTCCCGCAGCCGCGTCTTGAGCGCCGCCACGTCCAGCGGCGGCTCCGGCGTCCTCGCAACCGGTAGCGGGGCCTCGATCGGGCGCATCTGCACGACGGCGCCCGCAGCGTCGGCCGACGATCCGGTGGGGTCATCCGAGGATTGCGCGACCTCGGCGCTGGCCAGGACAATTGCCAAGGCGATGCTGAGAAGGCCGGCATGGATGGACGGTGATGACATGCAAGCAAGCTACCCGGCGGCCATGGCGCTGTCTGTGCGGTGAGCCACAGACCCGGCAGGCGACCAGGGTTCATGCTATATCGATGCACAGTACATGGACAGACCAGCAACCGGCATCGCGACCGGCGACACTGCTAACGCCACCCCGGGCGTCGGTGGGCGCCAGGCTGCGGCTGCTGGCGGTGGCCCTGGTCTGCACCGGTATGGGCCTTGCCCACGCCGTGGCGTCCGATGCGAATGCCGCCCTGCTTGCCAAATATCGCGCATTGCAGGCGCAGCCGGGCAGCAACCAGTTCAAGACGCCGCTTTACCTGGAATCCGGCGAGACCACAGACGGTGTCGCGGGGAATATTCATGCGCTGGTCGATCATCCGTTTGCGACGACGGGCGTGGCGCTGAACGGACCGGGACACTGGTGCGACATTCTGCTGCTGCATTTGAATATCAAATACTGCCGCGCTTCGACTGTCGGCCAGGCCAGCGCCCTGCGTGTGTACATCGGCAAGAAGCATGACCAGCCGCTGGAGGATGCCTATCTGGTGAACTTTGCCTGGCGTGTCGTCGCCGCAACTCCGGATTACCTGAAGATCATGCTGACCGCGGACGAAGGGCCGCTGAGTACCCACGACTACCAGATCATGCTCGAAGCGGTGCCGCTGGATGATGGCCGGACCTTGCTGCACCTCGCCTATTCGTATTCCTTTGGTTTTGCCGGACGGGTGGCGATGCAGGCCTATCTGGCCACCATCGGCAGCGACAAACTGGGATTCACGGCCGTCGGCAAACAGGCCGACGGACAAACCGCCTACATCGGCGGCATGCGCGGCCTGGTGGAACGCAACACCATGCGCTATTACCTTGCGATCGAGTCCTATCTGGGTGCCTTGTCCGCGCCGCCGCAGGCACAGCTTGAAAAAAGCCTGCGCGACTGGTTTGCCGCCGTCGAGCGTCATCCGCGCCAGCTGCATGAACTGGAGCAGGGCGAATACCTCGAGATGAAGCGCAAGGAGTATGTTCGCGCGCGGGTCGGTCCCCGGGCGCCCTGAAGGCGGGTGTGTGCTGGCGAACAGATCGCTGTGCTTCAAGCGTAAAGAATGGGCCGGGCAAACGCAGCGCCGGATTCATCCGGTATTCGCAGGATCCGCTTGCAGGAGGATGCAGTCATGAATGAGCAACGTGCCTATCCCAATGATGCAGAACTGCGCCAGGCTCTGGCGGAACTCAGCGACCAGCAGTTGCAGACCGCGCTTGAAACTTCCGCGAACTGCTTCGCAATCTGGCGCAGCACCTCGGTCGCCGAGCGGGCCGCCGTGGTCGAGCGGGCGGCCGCCATCATGCGTGCGCGCCGCGACTGGTGATTCGTTTCTGACGTCCTTTAGGACCGACTTCAGTCGGCCAGGGGTGGATGGCGTTGTAGGGCCAGGGCAATCGCATGAATCCTATACAAGACCGAGGAGTTGAGCGCGATAGTTATCCGAGGTCGCGGCGATGAGGCGGCGCACCTTGAGGCCGCCCTTGCGCTTGACGGGGGCGAGACG
>JALHPU010000084.1 GCA_022842325.1 Sulfuritalea sp.
AGCGACCCGTCGATCTGTCTTCCAGAGGTTACGTAGGGGCGTCGATTCTGAATCTCGCAGAAATCAAGAAGGTCATAGAACCAGTCTTGGAAATCGTACCCACCTTGCTGAGTTCCAACCGCCGAATGGAGGGCGTCTAGGCGCTGTTGTAGCTTGGCCTTGTCAGTCAGACTTCGTTGGATCTTCTGGCGATCCTCGCGGGCCTTCGCCTTGGCCTCCTCTCGCTCCTTTTCAGTTCGGATTGTCTCGTCTTGCGTTTTGAGGTACGCCTTAAGTTCGGCAACTGCCTTTGTTGCTTCGCCGATCTTCTGTGCGGAGTCTTCCCAGTTGCGTAAGTCGGGAAAGGTCGTTTGCTCTGAAAGAAACCGCGCCATCTCGAAGATCACAGCCTTGCCTCGATCGGAGGCTTGGAGTTTCTGAAACGCTCGGTCGAGAAAGTCTCGTTTGCTTTCGTCAGCGGCCCAAGTGGCCACGAATGTCTCCGTTACGTGACAGGCTCGCAAGAATTGGCGGAGCGCCTCTTTGCGCCAGAAGCACTTCAGCGCGGCCTCGTAGGTTAGCTCGATGAGTCGTGGAGTGATCTTTGCAGCCATTAGCTCACGGTCGTCAAGAGTTTAGAGGCATAACGTAGAGGTGACCGGCGCTGCGCGGCTTCATTGCGCAGCGTCCAGAGAGCGAAGCGAACGGGGTCGACCGCCGGGTTAGGTGGCATTTGGCGCGCTCCTCAATGACTGAACAAATTCGTAGGCGAGGGCAATTTCCTGTGGGCAATATTCTGACCAATGCGGATGTTCTTTACACCACTGGATGAAATGCAAGAGGCAATTGATTTGGCCGGTGGATAGGGCAGATAGGCGCTCTCGTGTCTGCACTTCGTGGTCAGGTTTTGGTGCGAGGTTATAGATTAGGAATTCAGTTTCACCGGCGTCGTAATACGGGTCTTGGGTAAGGCAGCGCCGAAGATATGACGGAAGAACCCAGCGCCAGCCGTGTGCTGAGAGGCATGTCATTTCCTGATGTAGGTAGCGAATTGCCTCATCAGGCAACTCTTTACCAGTGTAGTTAACCAGATCATTTCGGACAAATTCACACTCCAGGCAGCCAGTTTCGTGGAAAGACAACGATTTCCCTGGAGGTTTTTCAACCCAAGGGAAAACGCTTTCGACTTCTTCCACTAAAGCCCGTGTGGCTGGCATTGAAGACACCTAACGTGAAGTCGACGATGCTTCAGACAGTAAACAGGTTATTGGACTGTCTGAGAATCTGGAAAATGGTGCTATGCTACTGTATAGACAAACAGTTAGCGAAGGGAGTGGCGCCATGGAGTCGAATAAGCTTTCTTCGTCGGTGGTGACGGGTGAAACGCCTCGATTGCTGGACAGGGTTCGCGACCGGATTCGGGTCAAGCACTACAGTCTGCGTACCGAGACGGCATATCTTGGCTGGATTAAACGCTATATCGTCTTTCATGGCAAGCGCCACCCCCTGGACATGGGCAAGGACGAAGTCGAGGCTTTCCTGTCGCACCTCGCGGTGGAACGCAATATCGCGGCGGCGACCCAGAACCAGGCGCTGGCCGCCTTGCTGTTTCTCTATGGCGAGGTATTGGGCGTTGCCCTGCCCTGGCTTGATGACGTGACCCGCGCCAAGAAGCCGGCGCGCCTGCCGACGGTGTTGACACAGGCCGAGACGTTCGCGCTGCTGAACCAGGTGCCCGAGGGCGAGGTGCAGTTGATCGTGCGCCTGCTCTATGGCACCGGCATGCGTTTGCTGGAGAGCCTGCGCCTGCGCATCAAGGATCTCGACCTGCAGCGGCGGGAGATCGTGGTGCGCGACGGCAAGGGCGGCAAGGATCGGGTGACCATGGTGCCCGAGCAGCTGGTGCCTGCCTTGCGCGCCCAACTGGCCCGCGCCCGTATGCAGCATGAGGTGGATCTGCTGGCAGGCCGGGGCGAGGTCTGGTTGCCCGACGCCCTGGCGGTGAAATATCCGAACGCGGTGCGCGCCCTTGGTTGGCAGTATGTATTTCCTGCGAACGGCTTTTCCGTCGATCCGCGTTCCGGTGCCGTGCGGCGCCATCATGTGGACGAAAAGCGCATCCAGCGTGCGGTACGGGCCGCCGCGGACCGCGCCGGTGTGCTCAAGCCCGTATCGCCCCACACGCTGCGCCATTCCTTCGCCACCCATCTGCTCGAAGCTGGCTACGATATCCGCACCGTGCAGGAACTGCTCGGCCATTCCGATGTGTCCACCACCATGATCTACACCCACGTCCTCAATCGCGGTGGGCGAGGAGTGGTCAGCCCCATTGATCGAATGGGGCTGGCGTGAAGCACCGCTTCACGAACGAGGAGCGGGCGAGCCGTGTCGAGCGAGCCCTGGACCGAGGAGTGGTCAGCCCCATTGATCGAATGGGGCTGGCGTGAAGCACCGCTTCACGAACGAGGAGCGGGCGAGCCGTGTCGAGCGAGCCCTGGGCCGAGGAGTGGTCAGCCCCATCGACAGGATGGGGGTGCTGCCTTGACAAACCCGGCGTGTTAAATACACTGTACGTATGATTAGTTTTGAGCGGGATGCCGCCAGGGCCAGGGCAAATGTCCGCAAACATGGAGTCGCTTTCGAGGAAGCCCAGTCGGTGTTCTACGATGAATTCGCCATCCAGTTCTTTGACGAGGAGCATTCGGCCGGCGAAGAGCGCTTCCTGTTGCTGGGCATGAGCACGGGTGCCCGGCTGCTGCTGGTCTGCCACTGCGAACGCGAAGCGGGAGACATCATTCGAATCATTTCCGCGCGCAAGGCCACCCCACGCGAAAGCGCCTTTTACGGAAGCGAAGCGCCATGAAGAACGAGTACGACCTGTCCCGCATGAAGTCGCGCCGGAACCCCTACGCGTCGAAACTCAAGAAGCCGGTCACCATGCGCCTGTCCGAGGATGTGGTCACCTATTTCAAGGGCATGGCGGCCGAGGCCGGCGTGCCTTACCAGACCCTGATCAATCTCTACCTGCGCGATTGCGTCACCCAGCATCGCCAGGTGCAGATCGCCTGGCCTGCCAAGTAGTCGCCCCGCCCCGCATTTAGAGTGCCGGCCACGACCGCGATCCGATAATTGATGCCGCCCTGGCTTGCCGCGCTGTTTACCCGGCGCATGCTGATCTGCGTGTTCACCGGTTTCTCGTCCGGCCTGCCGCTGTATCTGCTGCTCAACCTGGTGCCGGCCTGGCTGCGCTCGGAGGGCGTGGACCTGAAGACCATCGGCCTGTTTGCGCTGATCCAGTTTCCCTACACCTGGAAATTCCTCTGGTCGCCGCTGCTCGACCGCTACGCGCCGCCGCTGGGCCGCCGCCGCGGCTGGATGCTGATCACCCAGGTCGGGCTGCTGGCGGCGATCGCCTCGCTCGGCCTGTTCGCGCCGGGCAGCGAGATCGTGCCCATCCTCTGGCTCACCGCCGCGGTGGCGCTGCTCTCGGCGACGCAGGACATCGCGCTCGATGCCTACCGGCGCGAGATACTGAGCGAGGAAGAGCTGGGCCTGGGCAACTCGGTGCATGTCAATGCCTACCGCATCGCCGGGCTGGTGCCGGGGTCCTTGTCCCTGATCCTGGCCGACCGCCTGCCCTGGCTGCAGGTCTTCGTCATCACCGCGCTGTTCATGCTGCCAGGCATGTTGCTGGCGATCTTCGCGCGCGAGCCGCTGGTGGCCGGCAAGGCGCCGAAGACGCTGCGCGATGCGGTGGTCGAGCCCTTCCACGAGTTCATCAACCGCGCCGGCCTGCGTGAGGCGCTGCTGATCCTCGGTTTCATCTTCCTCTACAAGCTGGGCGATTCGATGTGCACCGCGCTGGCCACGCCCTTCTACCTCGACATGGGTTTCGCCAAGTCGCAGATCGGCATCGTCGCCAAGAACGCCGGGCTGTGGCCCGCGGTGATCGGCGGCCTGATCGGCGGGCTGTGGATGGTCAAGCTGGGCATCAACCGCGCGCTGTGGCTGTTCGGCGTGGTGCAGCTGGTGTCCATCTTCGGCTTCGCCTGGCTGGCCTGGATCGGTCGCCACGAGGTGGTCGGCGCGGTCGAACTGGCGCAACTGGCGCTGGTGATCGGCTTCGAGGCGCTGGGCGTCGGGTTGGGTACGGCGGCCTTCGTCGCCTTCATCGCCCGCGCCACCCATCCCTTGTATACAGCCACGCAACTGGCCCTATTCACCAGTTTGGCCGCCGTGCCGCGCACTTTCATCAACGCCACCACCGGCTACCTGGTCGAAATCCTCGGCTGGTTCCCCTTCTTCATGCTCTGCGCGTTGCTTGCCGTGCCAGGCATGGTGCTGCTGCTCAGGGTGGCACCCTGGAATCACCGTCCGGCAGCCTTGATGCCAACGTAGGCAGCAGGGTCAATGCCGATGGCAATCGGTTCGCGTGGTAGCAAAACAACAGGGCAACAAAAATTTGAGGCTTCATTCAACTTTTTGTCATGGGGCGCGTTATATGCTCTGAAGCGCACGGTTCCACTACAGGAGACGGCGATGTTAATGGTGATGAACATGAGTACAGGCAAACTCATCGAGGATGAATTCGGAGCGTTCGAGGACGAAGTTCTCAACGCCGAGTGGACCCCTGCCAGCCCCGAGTTGCAACTGGGTCTGCAGGAAGTCCAGCATCGCGCGGCGACTTCGAAGGAAGTCGACGCCGAGGCATTTCTCGCCGCGATGTACCGCAACCAACAGTGAGCCTCAGCCGACCCTGCTGACGCTTGTTGGTATCATCGCGCGCTTCGATCTTCCGGAAGCGCACGATGAACACCCCGTACACGCCCACCCCCACCCCCGCCCCAGCTTCAACCGCCGTTCCCCAGCCTTCTGCCGCCAGCCTTCCCGGGCGCGCCGACTACCCGCAGTTCCTCGCCATACCCACCCGCTGGATGGACAACGACGTCTACGGCCACGTCAATAACGTCGTCTATTACAGCTACTTCGATACCGTCATCAACGAATGGCTGATCCGCGCGGGCGGGTTGGACATTCACGCCGGCAGCGTGGTCGGCTATTGCGTCGAATCGCAGTGCCGCTACATGGTGCCGCTGGCCTTTCCCGAAGTGCTCGACGCCGGCCTGCGCGTGGTGCATCTGGGCAAGTCGTCGGTGCGCTACGAGATCGCCATCTTCCGCCAGGGCGAAGCGGCGCCGGCCGCAATCGGCTGGTTCGTGCATGTCTTCGTCGGCCGCGACGACAACCGGCCGACCGCGATTCCGCCAGGCATCCGCGCCTGCCTGCAAGCGCTGCGGCCCGAGCCTTAGTCAGGCCGCGACCGCGCACACCCGGCTTGGCTGCAGCGCCTGCAGCATGGCCATGTCGCCGGCGCGGATCGCGAACCGGTCGCCCGCGGACAGGATGTAGTCCTCGCGGTCACCGTCGCGGGTCAGCCAGACTTCCCCGGCGAGGACGATCAGCTGGCGGCATGCCGCGGGCAGCAACAGCATTTCGCGCCGCGCCAGCTCATGCTCGCTGGCGGCCGCCCGCGGCGCCGGCGCGACCGGTGCCTGGCGCAGGGCGAGCGCCGTTTCGGCAATCGCGCCGCAACTCGTATGCATGCCGGAACGGAATCCGATAATATTGCTCCCGGTCTGCCGTGCGTCCATGATCTTCTCCTGTGGTTGTTGCCGTGCATCGATTATTCAATCCAGCAGCCCTGCCGACCAGCGATTTCGAGGACTGTCATGCATGAGTGAATGGAATGCGTAAACACGATCTGCCGCCGCTCGACTCCCTGCGTGCCTTCGAGGCCGCGGCGCGCCACCTGAGCTTTACGCGCGCGGCCGAGGAGCTGCGCGTCACCCAGTCGGCGGTCAGCAAGCAGGTGATCGCCCTGGAGTCGGCGCTCGCCGGCCCGCAAAGCGGCGTCTCCGGCGGACAAGGTCCGACACGCCTGTTCGAGCGCAGGACGCGCGCGCTGGCCTTGACCACGGCCGGCGAACGCCTGCTGCGCGCCACCACCCTGGCTTTTGCCGAACTGCGCGCGGCGGCGACGGAGCTGCGCGGCGGCGACGAGCCGACCGTGACGCTGGCCACCACCCAGGCCTTCGCCAGCTTCTGGCTGATCCCGCGCCTGGCGGATTTCCGCCGTCGCCATCCCGGCATCGACATCCGCATTTCGGCCGACACGCGCGTGGTCGACCTCGAGCGCGGGCGCTTCGATGCCGCCGTGCGCTACCTGCAGGAGCGCAACGCGCCGGCCAGCGCGCTGCGCCTGTTCGGCGACACCGTGCTGCCGGTGGCGAGTCCGGGCTACCTGAAGAAAAGCGCGCGGCCGCTGGCCAGGCCGGCCGACCTGGTGCAGCACGTGTTGCTGGTCTATGAGGACGAGGAGCAGCGCCGGCCCTGGCTGTCGTGGCCGGTCTGGCTGGAGATGGCCGGCGTCGCCGACCTGCGCCCGGCCGGCAGCGTCGCCTTCAACCAGTACGAACCGGCGATCCGCGCCGCGGTGGACGGCCAGGGCGTGGCGCTGGCGACACTGGCGCTGGTGGCCGAGCTGCTGCGCGAGGGCAAGCTGGTCGCGCCGCTGCCGCAGCGCTTCGCCAATCCGCGCGCCTACTACCTGATGCTGTCCGAGCGGGCGGCGGCGAATCCGGCGGTCGAGCCTTTTCGTCAGTGGCTGGCGAATCAGCTCAACTGACAAACCAAGCGCCGTCAATTCGGCGGAACGTTGGCGCTGGACCGGCGTCAAACTGGTGACGAACAAAATATCGACGCGGCGCTCAACCCGGAACGCCCGGCCGACGTTAACCGCCATAAGGAGGACGCCGCCATGTCTCAAGCCGATATTCGGATTCCGCTGGCCGACGTGCGCGAGATCTATCGCGTCGGCGAGATCGAGCGCCTGCTGGATGACGCGCCGGCCGGCCGCAGCGAGGCGCTCTCGGCCGTCTACGAGAAGATGAAAAAGCTCGGCGGCGAGCGCTACCTGGTCAAGCCCTCGTCCACCGAGGCGCTCGACGGCCTCTATGACGAATGCCCCAACTTCGCCGAAGTCATCGACGACCTGAAGAAGTACCTGGCGCTGGCCGTGTCGGGCAACGAGCCGGTGCACTTCACGCCTATCCTGCTGCTGGGCGAGCCCGGCATCGGCAAGACCCACTTCGCCAAGCGCCTGTCCTTTGCCCTGGGCACCGGCTACGAATTCGTGCCCATGAGTTCGCTGACCGCCGGCTGGATCCTTTCCGGCGCGTCGAGCCAGTGGAACAACGCCAAGCCGGGCAAGGTGGCGACGGCGCTGATCCACGGCGAATACGCCAATCCGCTGATGGTGCTCGACGAGGTGGACAAGGCCGGCGGCGATGCGCGCTACGATCCGATGGGCCCGCTCTACGGCCTGCTCGAGCGCGACACGGCGAAGAAGTTCAAGGACGAGTTCGTCGAGGTCGATATCGATGCCAGCCACATCCTCTGGGTGTCCACCGCCAACGACGAGCGCAGCCTGTCCGCGCCCATCCTCAACCGCATGAACGTCTACAGCGTGCCGCGGCCGAATGCCGAACAGGCCTTTGCCATCGCCTGCCGCCTGTATTCGGAAATCCTTGCCGACCACCACTGGGGATTTCCGCCCGAGGCGCCCGAGGACGTCATGCAGGCACTGTCTGCGGTGCCGCCGCGCGACATGCGCAAGCGCCTGATGGTGGCCTTCGGCAATGCCAAGCTGGCCGGCCGCGACGAACTGCAGCCGCAGGACCTCGACGCCTCGCGCATCCAGCGCGGCAAGGCGCGCATGGGCTTCTGAGCGCGCCGTCCTTTCCGCGCTGCCGCCGAGGGATTAGACTCGCGTGCCGCAGCAGTGGCTGCGCACCCATGATGCAGTTTTTCCGGAGAAGTTTTCGATGAAGTCGAGTCTGTCCATTCTTGCCTTGCTGTTTGCCTTGCCGGCGACCGCTGCTACGGTCGCCTGTCCCGACCTGGCGACTGCAGTCCAGGTGGCGAGTTGTCCCGCGGAAGAGGAACTGAAGTACACCTTTACCGGCTATTGCAGCGATGACGGCAAGGCCTACCGGGGCGCCACCGACGTGTGCACCGATTACCAGGCCTATCGCAAGCTGAAGAACGTCGCGCTGTGGGAATCGGCGGACGGCAACTTCAATGCCTACATCTCCTGCGACCTGCCGGCGGCGGCGGTCAAGGCGGCAAAAGTTTCCACGGTCAAGGTCGGCAAGCAGGGCAAGATCACGCAACTGGTGTGCGGCTATGGCGACGGCCTCAGCTTCACCATGCGCACCCGCGCCGAGTGCCAGGTCGCGGCCGGCGTTGACTGCAAGGCCGACCCCGCCGCCTGCAAGGCCAGCTGCGACTGAGGCCGCGCCGTGGCAACATCGCCCAGGAAGAAGCCGGCCAAAGCTCCCGCGCGGGACCCCGCCGCCAATCCGCCCCCGCCGCCGCAGACCGTGTGCCGGCGCTGCGGCACGCCGGGCCCGGTCGGCGACGACGGCTTCTGCGACAAGTGCGAGCGAGCGCTGGAGCAGGCCTGCCTGTAGGGCGTGTAGGGCGGACTTCAGTCCGCCAGCAAACAATGGCGGACTGAAGTCCGCCCTACACGCCCTACAGCCCCTACGGCTGGCCTTGGGTGCCGCCGGTCTTGCAGCCCGTGTAGGCCACCGCCGCGCCATCGCTCAGCGTCGCCTCGCTGCCGCCGAGTTCCAGCAACGTATTGCCCTTGCTGTAGCGCGTGCCTTCGCTCGCACCGAGACGGTCGAGGCGCAGCTCGCGTTCGGACAGGATCAGCCAGACCGCCGCGCCGCCCTCCAGCGTGCGCACGAAAAAGCGCTTGTTGCCGGCGCACTGGTATTCGACCGAATTGGCCGGCGTGCGCGGGCGTTCCTGGATGGTCGAATCGCCGCCGAAGGGCAGGTACTTCCTGACGTTGATCTCGCCGCAGGCGGACAACAGCAGGGCTGCTGCCAGCGCGGCGGCGGTCGTCATATTCAAGTCGTTTCGCATCGGTTTCTCCTCCGGCTTTGCGCCGTATCAACTACAAGGCATGCACGCGGTCGCCGCGGGCGAAGCCGAGCAGCGGCCCCGGCACGCCGCGCCCGAGCGCGATTACTTTGAACAGCTCGCCCATCTCGTTGGGCGAGAGCAGCACATTCACCGCGCCGCGGGCGCGCAGGTCGGTTGTATCCGCCGTACCGCCAGCGCCGACTTTCAAGTCCTGCAGCAATTCGCCGATGCCGCAGTTGAGCAGGAAGTTGGCCTGGCTGGTGTAGCCCAGCACCTCCAGCCCGGCATCGAAACCGGCTTCGGCCACCGCGGTGAAATCGACGTGCGAGGTGATGTCGGACAAGCCGGGAAACCAGAACGGGTCTTCATGCACGCGGTGCCGGTAGTGGCAGCGCAGCGTGCCGCCGTCGCGCAGCGGGTGGTAAAGCTCGTGCCGCGCCAGGCCGTAATCGATCAGCAGCAGGGCACCCTGCTCCAGGCGCCGCGCCAGCTCGGCGACCCAGGAGCGCGCCGCGAGGCTGATCTCGCTGCGAAAGGGCGGCCGCACGCCGAGCGCCTGCGCCGCTTCCAGCAGCGCACCGCGCGCGGGG
>JALHPU010000085.1 GCA_022842325.1 Sulfuritalea sp.
GCTCCCACATCAAGGCTTTCTGGCTTTCCGTGTAATAGATCCTCGGTCTTTGCTTCATCTGCAACACTCCTTCTGCTTACGCAGTTTTTAGTGTGTTGCATCGACCGGTTGAATCCAAGTATCGTTAGTCGTCATTGTTTTCGACGAATATTACTAGGCACAAATGGAATATCGAGTCGAATGGCTACTGGCGTAGGTCTGGATGGCTTGGTGTCTGCTTCAAGTTGCAAGCTGCAATAGTGGTAGGTTGTCGTGAGCATTTGGGATCGTCTGCTTTTTTCAAGCTCAAAGGTCATTTTTGGTGGGTTCCTGTTATTGCAGCGAGTACTGATAGATTTCCTCGCCTATGACCGGTCACTACTGGTTTTCGGAAAGTACAGGATCGGACCATCACCGTCCGCTCAGGCCGAGTTGCGGGATTTGAGCATCCGGCCGGTTGGTTACTGAAGCGGCCCTTTGAGTGTCGGCTGTTTGGTGCCGACGAACTTCCGCTGATGGCCGCACTGAGACATAAAGAGAACGATCATCGATGACCGCATCGGCCGACGAGTCGACGCTCACAAAGTCGGCGCTGGTACCACGGTGACAGAGAAGACCGGTCGCCCCGGCGCTTGCTCCGAAATGCAATCAGCGCGATTCAATGATCGCGAGCAATTGGTTTTGCAGAGCGGGCAGCGAGGCCTGAACGGTTTCCCAGACCACGTCGAGGTCAATATCAAAATATCCGTGGGCCATGCGATTGCGCATGCCGCGCATTTGCTGCCAGGGCAAGGCCGGGTGTGCCATCGTGAATTCTGGAAACTCCAGCGCGATCTTGCTGGCGGCCTCGCCGAGAACGATGAGGTTGAGGATTACGGCCTGCTGGGTTTTCCTGTCGGCGAGGAAGTCCGGCTTCGCCATGCCTTCGGTAAAGCTCCTTGCCAGGGCAATGGCTTCGGCCATGTGGTCGAGGTAGTCAAACTTGCGCGAGCTGTCCGCCTCGCTCATACGGGCAGGGCCTCGCGGATCACCTGATCGCGGAATCGCTTGGGCAGGTCACGCGGCGTGAGTACTTCGACGGGAATGCCCAGCACGGTCTCCAGTTCGATCTGCATGGCGCCCAGATCGAACAGTGTCGTTCCCGGCAAGGGGTCTACGAGCAAATCGAGATCGCTGTCTTCGCCGTCGCTGTGATGAATCACCGAGCCGAAGACCCTCGGGTTGCACACGGGATAGCGTGCCACCGTTTGCCGGATGGCTTCCCGATTCTTCTGCAAGACTATGGACGGCTTCATGATGGTCGATTGTATAGCAGACGATTCTTTCAGGCGATTGAAGCCAGGGTGTGTCGGGGGCAGTCCGCTCAGCGGGCCAGTTCGAATGGCGAGTCGATTTCGAAAAACTCGCCCTGCATCATGGCGGACGGGGGAATGCCGAACATCTGCTGGAAGGTCCGCGTCACGTGCGCGGCGTCGGCGAAGTCGGCCGCCTGCGCCGCCGCCGTGATGGTGCGTTCGCGCGCGATGGCGAGCGTGGCCCGCGTCAGCTTGCGCCAGAGCATGTAGCGTCGAAACGGCAGCCCCAGCTGCTGCTTGAACAGGTGCGCGAAGCGGCTCGGCGACAGGTGAACCATCGCGGCGGCGGCTTCCACCGACATGCGCAGGTCGGCCGACTCGCGAATGGCATTGAGCACGACGGTCACCCGGGGGTCGCGCCGGCGGGTCGGCGGCGCGCCCGCGCAGAGCGACAGGACGCAGTGGCGGATGAGCCCGCGGACTTCCATGCTTTCGAACGGCTGCTCGCAGAATTTTCGCAGCTCCGCCACGCATGAAGCGAAGGCCGCATCCGGGAGCAGGGTAATGTCCCCCGCCAGCGCGGTGCGCAGCCAGGTCCCTTCGATCGATTCGGGCTCCAGCATCAGCATGGCGCCCAGCGAGCCCCGCGCGTCGTAGGAATGCACGACGTCCGGGCGCACGACGATTCCTCTGGCGGACCTCCACTCGCCGCGCGCACCGCGGATGCACGCCGTGCCATCGATGCTGATGACGATCTGGATGGCGTGATGCGCATGGGGCTGGATCACGCCTTCGCTGCGGCCGAGGGCGAGGAATCCCCCGTCCCACAAGTACCAGCGTGGCGCGTCGTGGCCTTGCGAGGACTTGATCGCGAATTTGCTCAATTGCCCTTCCAGGCTCGGATAGCCAGTTTGTTCAAGAACATCAGCGGATCCGTTCAATCCTTGCTTCACCCGCTTCTCTATTATCTCTTTCACCGTCCAAACCGTCGAGGATTCCCATGATGCAAGAACTCGCTTCACTCATCGGCCAGTACGGCCTGTTGATCATATTTGCGCTGGTGCTGCTGGAACAACTGGGCCTGCCCCTGCCGGGCCTGCCCGCCCTGGTCGTTGCGGGTGCGCTTGCCGCCGGTGGCGGCCTCTCGCTGCCCGCGCTGTTCGGCGCCGCCGTGCTGGCTTGCCTGATCGGCGACGCCGTCTGGTATGCGGCTGGCCGCCGTTACGGCAATCGCGTCCTGGCGACGCTGTGCCGCGTGTCGCTGTCGCCGGACATTTGCGTGAACCAGGCGCAGGCGAACTTCGATCGCTGGGGCATGGGCCTGCTGGTCGTTGCCAAGTTCATTCCGGGGCTATCGACGGTGGTGCCGCCGCTGGCGGGCGCAACGCGCGCGGCCTGGTCCGCCTTCCTGCTGTTCGACGGCATCGGCACCGTGCTCTGGGCGGCAACCGGCCTGGGCGCCGGCTACCTGATGCATGCCCAGATTGCGGAGTTGCTGGCCCAGACCGAGCGCCTGGGCACTGGAGTGCTGATCCTGGTCGCGACCCTGGTGCTTGGCTACATCGTGACGAAGTGGCTGGAGCGCCGGCGCCTGGACGCCATGCTCCGCTCGGCGCGCATCGAGGTCGATGAGCTGCACGCGCTGGTGAGTTCCGGATCGCGGCCGATGATCGTCGACCTGCGTCCTGCCGCGGCGCGCACGCTGGATCCGAGGACCATCCCGGGAGCGGTGCCGGTGGAGCTGCAGGCTGTTCCCCTGAAGTTCGGGACTCCTCCCGCGCCGGGGCAGGACATCATCATCTTTTGCACCTGCCCCAATGAAGCCGGGGCCGCCCAGGCCGCCCGGCTGCTGATGGAGCGCGGCTATGCGCGGGTGCGGACACTGCGCGGCGGCCTCGATGCCTGGATTGCGGCTGGCCATGACATGCAAAGCCTTTCCGCGAGCGCCGCCTGATCCTGACTCGAAGCCGGATTGACCAGAGTTAGCATTATTGCTAACCTGCGTCCATGGCATTTTCCGTTGAGTACTTCCATGCCCGAGTGCTGGCCGAGATCGAATCCTGGCCGGTCGATGTCCTCGCGGACTACGCGCGAATCGTCGAATTGCTGATCGAGCATGGCCCCAACCTGAAACTGCCGTATTCGCGAGCGTTCGGCGATGGCCTGTTCGAATTGCGGCCGCGCGGTCGCTCGGGTATTGGCCGGGCGTTCTATTGCTTTCTCGTCGGACGGCGCGTGATCGTGCTGCACGCCTTCATCAAGAAGTCGCAACAAACGCCGGACCATGAAGTCAAGCTCGCTCGGAAGCGATTGAAGGAGATTCAAAATGGCTGATCTGAAATTCCAGGCTGTAGCTCACGACCACAAGGCCTTCCTTGAAAAGGCCGCCAAGCGGCGGGGCTTCAGCGAAGCCTATGACGCGCTAGAGGTCGAATACGCGCTCGCCCATGAAATGCTGGCCGCCCGCGCCCGTGCCGGCCTGACCCAGGAGGCGGTCGCCGACCGCATGGGCACCACCAAGAGCGCGATTTCGCGCCTTGAATCCGCCGGCAAGCATGCGCCCTCGGTGGCGTCGCTGAAGCGATACGCCGCCGCCGTCGGCTGCACGCTCAAGATCGAGCTCGTTCCCGCGGCGCCCAAACGACGAAGGGCATCCCAAGCCGGTGTTGCGGAAGGCGCTGCGCGCTAAGGTTCGCCGTCTCGCTAGCGCCGACTCTTCAAATCACGGCGCCGGCAGGCTCCGGCGGTGCCGCCAGAACAGGCCCATCAGCGGCTTGACGCTGGTGCCGTGGGCGAGGATCGACAGCGAGACCACGATCAGCGTGAACTGGATCAGTTCCAGCGCCAGGCTTTCTGAAATGCCGTGCTGGATGGCATACATCAGGTAATACAGCGAACCGATACCGCGCACGCCGAACCAGCCGACCATGCCGCGTATCGGCCATGAGGTGCGGGTACCCAGCATGCCGATGAGGACGCTGAGCGGGCGCGCCACGACGAACAAAAACAGCGCCAGCCCCGTCGCCCGCCAGCTCCAGGAATCGAGGAACATGGTGCCGCCGATCAGCAGGATCAGGGTCATTTCCGAGAGCCGCTCGAGGTGTTCCTTGAACACCAGCGAGCCCTGGCTGACCGTCGGCGGCGGCTCGCTGTCGGCGCCGGCGTCTGCCACTGCCGGTGCGCTGCTGGCGGCGGGTTGCGGAGTCGCGCTTTCCTGACCGGCGCCGGCAAGCTTGAGTTCGGTCTGGCGCAGCGCGACGGCGGCGAAGAACACGGCGAGGAAGCCCCAGGCGCCGACCAGCACGCTGAGGCCATACACCACGCCGATCAGGCCGAGCCCGAGGAAGTCGTCCATCAGTTTGTGTTCCTGGGATTCGCCGCGCAGCTTCCACGCCACATGGGCCAGCGCGGCGCCGGCCAGCACGCCGATGGCGACGCCTGCGATCGTGGCCCACAGCACATCGAACAGCATCCATTTCATGCCGAATTCGCCGAGGTCGTGCAATCCGAGCAGGCCGAGGCCCAGCATCACGAAGGGAAAGGCGCTGCCGTCGTTCATGCCGGCCTCGCAGGTCAGGGTGTAGCGCAGCTGGTCGCGGTCGCCGGGATGGCGGATCTGCACATCGGTCGCCAGCACCGGATCGGTGGGCGCCAGGATCGCGCCGAGCAGGATGCCGGCGCCCAGCGGCAGGTCGAGTACGTAGAAGGCAAAGGCCGCCACCATGGCCACCGTGACCGTCATCGAAACCGTGGCCAGCAGGATCGGCGTGCGCCAGCGCGCGAGGCTGACCGGGACCGGCATCTTGACGCCGGCGGAAAACAGCGAAATCAGCACCACCACCTCGGTCAGTACTTCCAGCAGTGCCGACTGCTTGAGCGGATTGAAGTGGAATACGTTGAGCACCGTCGGCCCGACCAGCAGGCCCACCGCCAGATAGATGATGGCCGGCGTCACCGGCAGGCGCGTCAGCAGGGACGCTGTGGCCCCCCGGGCCAGCAGCAGGCCGCCGATCAGCAGAAACCATTGTGCGGTAGTCATTGTTGGTTCGATTGTCTTCGATGGATGGGCGCGCGGGTCGTCAAGCCTAAGCGGCTTTCGGATTGCGCGATGTGCGCCAGCGAACCAAGCCCGTGCGACCGGCTGGCGCCTGCGATCAGCCGCCGCTGAGCGCCTGGACGATCAGCAGTTCGTCGTTCGGGGCTAGCGCCTGCCCGAGGTCGCGCGCCTGCGTGCCGGCGACGAAGAAGCGGATGTGCGGGCGGATGCGGTTCTGTTCGTCGATCATGCGAAAGCGGATGCCGGGGTAGATCCGGTCGAGGTCGGCGAGCACCTCGGCCAGCGTCGCGCCGCTGGCCTCGGCCCAGCCGCTTTCCGTGTAGGAGCGCAGCGCGCTGGGGATCAGCACTTTCATCGGGAATTATTAACGTGAAGCAACAGGATGGATCGCTGGTGATATCGAGCGCAGCGAGCCAGACAGAAGCCTCCCCGCGAGGGGAGGATGGGAGGGGCGGGTCCACTTGCTGCCGTGGAGCACAGAGTCGCCGGGCGGTTTCATCGTCAGGGGTGCAAGCTGCCCGCTTGTATGGAAGTTAGGCGATTTCCGCCGCCTCGACGGCGTAGATTTCCGGCAGGTGGCGCGCGATGCAATGCCAGGTCTGGCCTTCGTCGCCGCTGCCCCAGAGCTCGCCGCTGGTGGTGCCGAAGTAAAGGCCGACCGGGTTCTGCGCGTCCGCCGTCATGGCCTGGCGCTTGACGGTCCACCAGGCCTCGGCGGGCGGCAGGCCGGCGTCGAGCCGCTGCCAGGATGCGCCGCCGTCCTTGGTGGCATACACCGCCGGCTTGCCGCCGGGGCTGGTGCGCGGCCACACCGTGCTGCCGTCCATCGGCAAGACCCAGGCGGTATCGGCATCGCGCGGATGCACCACCAGCGGAAAGCCGATGTCGCCGACCTCGGCCGGCATGCTGCGGCCGATGCGCTGCCAGGTGGTGGACGGCCGGTCGAGGCGGTAGATGCCGCAGTGGTTCTGCTGGTAGATGCGGTCGGGCCGGCTCGGCGCCAGGCGCAGGCAGTGCGGGTCGTGGAAGGTGGCATCGTTGCGGTCGAAGCCTTCGACCACGTCGAGGCCGTCGAGCAGCGGGCGGAAGCTCTTGCCGCCGTCGGTCGATTCATGCACGCCGCCGCTCGACATGGCGATGTAGAGGTGGGCGGCATCGCGCGGATCGACGAGTATCGAATGCAGCTTGGGCCCGTCGGGCGTGCCGTCCTGCACGGTGCCCATCCACTTGCGGTAGAGCAGGTCGTCGTTGAGGCAGGAGAAGGGCGCCCAGTTGACGCCGCCGTCCTCCGAGCGGAACAGCCCTTGCGGCGAGGTGCCGGCATACCAGACGCCGGGCTCGGCGGCGTTGCCCGGCGTCAGCCAGAAGGTGTGATCGACGGCGCGGCCCTGCTCGCCGGACTTCGCGGCGGCGAAGGCCGGCGGCTTGGCGGCTTCCTGCCAGCTGCGGCCGAGGTCGGTGGAACGGAAGATGGTCGGCCCGAGGTGGCCGGTCTTCGCTGCGGCGAGCAGGGTGCGCCCGTCGCGCGGGTCGAGCTGCACGTGGCTGATGATGTGGCCGAGGAAATGCGGGCCGTCGCAGCGCCAGACATTGCGCGCCGCGTCGCCGTGATACAGCCAGGCGCCCTTGCGCGTCGCCACCAGCAGGACCACGTGTCGCGCTGCCGCGTGCGCCGCCTTGGCCGGCGCCGGTGCTGCCTGTTCGGAAAACAGTGCCATGAGCTGCCTCCATGGTCCGTTGGGGAGTTATATCCTACGCCCTTGGTCGGGTATTGTTCCAGCACCCGGTGCGGCTTGTCCCTGCTCTTGAAACGGCTTTGGCCGCCCCCATATCCGGCCGGTACATTTTGTTTTCAGGGGATTTCCGATGACCACCGCTACCCAGGACAGCACTTCCAAAGAAACCCTCGGCTTCCAGACCGAGGTCAAGCAACTGCTACAGCTGATGATCCACTCGCTGTATTCCAACCGCGAGATTTTCCTCAGGGAATTGATTTCCAATGCGTCCGACGCCTGCGACAAGCTGCGCTTCGAAGCCCTGCACAACGCCGGCCTGTTCGAGGGCGATTCCGACTTCAAGATTCGCGTCTCCTTCGACCCGGCCGCCAGGACCCTGACCATCGCCGACAACGGCGTCGGCATGAATCGCGAGGAAGTGATCACCAACCTCGGCACCATCGCCAAGTCCGGCACGCGCGAATTCTTCTCCAAATTGTCGGGCGACGAAAAGAAGGATGCCAGCCTGATCGGCCAGTTCGGCGTCGGCTTCTACTCGTCGTTCATCGTCGCCGACAAGGTCACCGTGCTGACCCGTCGTGCCGGCGCCGAGCCCAACCAGGGCGTGCGCTGGGAATCCGAAGGCACGGGCGAATTCACCATTGAGATGGTCGACCGGCCCAGCCGCGGCACCGAGATCACCCTGCACCTCAAGGCCGACCAGGACGACCTGCTATCGGCGTGGAAGATCAAGTCCATCATCCGCAAGTACTCGGACCACATCGTCCAGCCCATCGTGATGAAGGGCGAAAAGTGGGACGACGAGAAAAAGGAACAGGTCGCGACCGACGAGGACGAAACCGTCAACCAGGCCTCCGCGCTGTGGGCCCGCCCCAAGGGCGAAATTACCGACGAGCAGTACAAGGAGTTCTACAAGCACGTCGGCCATGATTTCGAAGACCCGCTGACGTGGACCCACGCCCGCGTCGAAGGCAAGACCGAATACACGCAACTGCTCTACGTCCCGGCGCGCGCGCCCTTCGACCTGTGGGACCGCAACGCGCGGCACGGTGTAAAGCTCTACGTGCGCCGCGTCTTCATCATGGACGACGCCGAGCAGCTGATGCCGCTCTATCTGCGCTTCGTGCGCGGCGTGGTCGATTCGGCCGACCTGCCCCTGAATGTTTCGCGCGAGATCCTGCAGGAATCGAAGGACATCGAAGCCATCCGCAACGGTTGCACCAAGAAGGTCCTCGGCATGCTGGAAAGCCTCGCCAGCAGCGAAGATGCCGCCGAGAAGGAAAAATACGCCAAGTTCTGGGGCGAGTTCGGCAAGGTGCTCAAGGAAGGCATGGGCGAGGACCACGCCAACAAGGACAAGATCGCCGCGCTGCTGCGCTTCGCCAGCACGCACGCCGACACGCCCGACGAAACCGTTTCGCTGGCCGAATACATCGCGCGCATGAAGCCCGAGCAGGAAAAGATCTACTACGTCACGGCCGAGACCTTCAACGCGGCGAAGAACAGTCCGCATCTCGAAGTCTTCCGCAAGAAGGGCATCGAGGTGATCCTGTTGTCGGATCGCGTCGACGAATGGGTGGTGTCGCACCTCTCCGAGTTCGAAGGCAAGCAACTGGTGTCGGTGGCCAAGGGCGGCCTCGATCTGGGCAAGCTGGAAGACGAAGCCGAGAAGAAGGAACAGGAATCGGCCGCCGGCGAATTCAAGGAGCTGACCGAGAAGATCGCCAAGAGCTTGGGCGAGCGCGCCAAGGAAGTGCGCGTCACGCACCGCCTGACCGACAGCCCGGCCTGCCTGGTGGCCGACGAGCACGACGTCTCCGGCAACCTCGCGCGCATCCTCAAGGCCGCCGGGCAGAAGGCGCCGGCCTCGAAGCCCATCCTCGAAATCAATCCGCAGCATCCGGTGGTGCTGCGCCTCAAGTACGAAGACAAGCGCTTCGACGACTGGTGCGCGGTGCTGTTCGACCAGGCCCTGCTCGCCGAAGGCGGCCAGCTCGACGACCCGGCGACCTTCGTCAAGCGCATGAACCAGCTGATGCTGGAGATGAGCGGTAGTTGATCACCTGCGGCCGTAGGGCGGACCGTAGATACTGTTATCCCGGTCAAGCACCGTGCAAAGCAGAATTGAACGGTTTGCCGGACTTGAGGACGCCGAAGGCGACATGAATTAGCTTGCGCATCATGGCAC
>JALHPU010000086.1 GCA_022842325.1 Sulfuritalea sp.
CAGCACCGCGCGGCCGCGCCGCGCAGATGAACGCGGGCGCCGCCGCCAGCCGCGGCGAGGTCTTGCTGTTCCTCCATGCCGATACCGCCCTGTCCGAAGATGCACGACAGGTCGTGCTCGATGCGATCGCTGGCGGCGCCGCATGGGGCCGCTTCGACGTGCGCATCGCCGGCCGCCATCCGCTGCTGCGCGTGGTCGCCGCACTGATGAACTGGCGCTCACGCCTGACCGGCATCGCCACCGGCGACCAGGCGATCTTCGTTCGTCGCGAGTTGTTCCAGCGCCTCGGCGGCTACCCCGACTTGCCGCTGATGGAAGACATAGCGCTGTCGTCGGCCCTGAAGCGCCATGCGGCGCCGGCCTGCCTGCGCCGGATCGTGATCACCGATGGACGGCGCTGGGAACGGCACGGCGTGCTGCGCACCATCCTGCTGATGTGGTGGTTGCGCGCCGCCTTCTTTTTTGGCGCCGACCCGAAGCGTCTGGCGTTGCGTTACGGATACCGACCGCGTGCTTCCTGAACCGATAGAAATCGCCGTGATGGCCAAGGCGCCGCTGGCCGGCTACGCCAAGACCCGGCTGATCCCGGCGCTCGGCGCGGCGGGCGCGGCGCGCCTGCACCGGCAATTGACGCTGCGTACGCTGGCCACGGCCCGCGCCGCCGGCCTCGGCCCGGTCACGTTGTGGTGCGCGCCCGATGTGCGGCAGCGATTTTTTCGCGCGCTGCAACGGCGCTGCGGCATTGAACTGCGCGCCCAGCCCGAGGCCGACCTCGGCCAGCGCATGGCCGACGTCTTCGCCGCAGTCGGCAACAGGCCGCTGCTGCTGATCGGCACCGACTGCCCGGTCCTCACGCCGGACCACCTGCGGCAGGCGGCGCTGGCGCTGCAAGCGGCAGATGCGGTATTCATCACCACCGAGGACGGCGGCTATTACCTGGTCGGCCTGCGCCGGCCCGCGCCGGAACTGTTCGCCGGCATGGCCTGGAGCACGCCCGAGGTCATGGCCCGAACGCGCGAACGCCTTGCGGCACTCGGCTTGCGCTGGCAGGAGGTGGCGCGCCTGTGGGACATCGACAGCGCCGCCGACCTGGCGCGCTGGCAGGCGCTGGACGCCGCGGCGCACGCCCGGGCGGCCCGCCAGGGAGTAGCATGAGCGCTTCACCCATCGTGCCAGGAGACCGGCCATGAGTCTGCGCGACACCCTGCTGGGTCCGAAATCGAAATACGACGACAGCCTGCCCTATACCTATGAAGCCAGGATACCCATGTTCGCCGAGAGCGACGAGTACAAGTCCTACTTCTCGGACACCATTTGCGGCCTGATCGAACACCTGCAGAAAATCGGTATCGCCCCCGAAGGCGTCAGCATCTTCGAGGTGTATCAGCAGCGCGAGACGCCGATCGACGCCAGCCTGTTCACCAGCGCCGGGCGGCAATGGCTGTTCAAGCCCGAAATCTGCCGCGCCTTCGAGGCACACTATCCGGGGCACATCGCCGACGCGACCTGTTCCTTCCGCGATCGCGATCGGGGCGCCACGGGGCCTTGATCTCCGCATGCGAATGACATTGATTCGGCGGATTCCGGCAATGGCGGGCCAATGAAACGCGGCGGCTTCGCCCTGCCGGCGCTGCTGCTCTGCACGGCACTTGCCGCCAGCGCCGGCGCGGCGGACCTGCGCCAGGCGCAACTCGGGCGCCTGCTGTTCTTCGATCCCATGCTGTCGCAGCCGGCCGGCCAGTCCTGCGCCACCTGCCACGATCCGGCGGCGGCGTTCACCGATGCGGACCGCAGCCAGCCGACCTCGAAGGGCGCGCTTCCGCGCCGCTTCGGCAGCCGCAATACCCCCACGGCGATGTACATGGCGTTTTCCCCCGCCTTCCGTTTCGACCAGGCGGAGCAGCATTACGTCGGCGGCCAGTTCTGGGACGGCCGCGCCGCGACGCTGGAGCAGCAGGCCAAGGCGCCCTTGCTCGACGTCCTGGAAATGGCCAACCCGGACCCCCGCGCGGTGGTCGAAAAAGTGCGCCGCGCCCCGTATGCCGCGCAGTTCGACGAGGTCTTCGGCCCGGGCGCGCTGGCCGAGGTCGACCCGGCCTTCGAGCGCATCGCGGCAGCCATCGCGGCTTTCGAGCGCAGCCCGGAGCTGAGCCCCTTCACCTCGAAGCACGACGCCTGGCTGCAGGGCAAGGCCCGGCTGACGGCGCAGGAACTGCGCGGCCTGCGCCTCTTCAACGACGAGAAGAAGGGCAACTGCGCCGCCTGCCATCCCAGCCAGCGCAGGCCCGACGGCGGCCTGCCGCTATTTACCGACTTCACTTACGACAACCTCGGCGTGCCGCGCAATCCCGAGAACCCGTTCTACGCGCTCGACCGCAGCCTCAATCCGCAGGGCGCGAAGTTCGTCGACAAGGGGCTCGGCGGCTTCGTCGGCAAGCGCGGCGAGGACGGCAAGTTCAAGGTGCCGACCCTGCGCAACATCGAGCGCAGCGCGCCCTACATGCACAACGGCTATTTCAGGACGCTGCGCGGCGTGGTGGCCTTCTACAACGACCGCGACGTACGCCCCGCCTGCAAGGGCGACGCCACCGAGGCCGTGGCGCTCAAGCGCGGCTGCTGGCCGCGGCCCGAACTGGCGCGCAACGTGAACCGCGAGGAACTCGGCCGGCTCAAGCTCAGCGAGCAGGAAGTCGATGACATCGTGGCCTTCATGCTGACACTCAATGACGGCTATGCGCCGTAGCGCCGGCGCCGACTCCTGAGGCAAAGCTTCAGCCTGCGGTGCGGTCCAGCCAGTCGGCCACCAGCGGCCACAACGCGGTTTCGCTTTGCGGCTTGAAGAAGCCGAAGTGGCCGATGCGCTGCAGGCCGTGCTGCGCCGGGTCGACCAGGCGATAGTCGACCGCGCGCCGTCGATAGGCGCCGTGCAGCAGACGCGAGCCTTCCTCGAGCAGCATTTCGTCGTCGGCGAAGGTCAGCGCCAGCACCGGATAGTCGGCCGTGGCATAGGCTTCACGCGCGCCGGGCTCGCCGGTCAGCAGGTAGTCCGGCGTCAGGCACCAGCGCCGCCACTGGAACATCGCGCCGGTCGGCAGGTCGCCGACGACGCCGATGCGAGCGCCGGGAAAGTAGCCGAAGACCGGGCAAAGCGCCGGCGCCAGCACATGCCACATCAGCGGCGCCGAACGCTGCAGGCGCGGCGTCAGGTGGCGCGTCGCGCCGCTGCCGACGGCGATGTTGACCAGGCCGGCGAGCCGCTCGCGCGAAGGCAAGAGCGGCGCCACCTGGCCGCCGAAGCTGTGGCCGACGACGAACAGCGGCGCCCGCGGCGATGCGGCATGCACCGATTGCAGCAGGGCGTCGTAGTCCTTGCGCAGCCAGTCGCCGAGGTCGGCTTTCAGTTTGCGCCGCGGCCCGTTCAGCGATTCGCCGATGCCACGGTAGTCGAAGGTCCAGGCGGTGTAGCCGCGCCGCGCCAGGTAGCGCGCGAACGGCGCATAGAAGGCCTGCGCCACGGCCATCGCCGCGGCGATCACGACCTGACCGCGAACCTTGCCATGCGGATCGAAGCGGTAGGCGGCGAGGCGATGGCCATCGCTGGCGGCGAAGCTGATGGGCGTCATGGTTTCCTGGATGGGGTTGCAATGCAGGTTTTTACCATGGGGCAGTGGACCGATGGCGCCGCCGCCGGTGAAAATCCCGGCCCGCCGCAAACCTGCTGCCAGGCTGACGCCGGGTCTGCCCGAACGCCACATCCTTGAATATCCGACGTTGCTGCAGTGCAACGCCGACGAACAGCCCGAACGTCGTCAGTCAGCCGGCCGATTCCCTCCCCCGGCATAATCCCCCGTGCATATTGTCAAGCGTATTCCGCTGGAGTAGGCTTGTACGCTCGATGGTGTGGATTCGCGCCAGCCATGCTTTCCACAGAATCGAAGAATCGGGTTTGCTGCTGAAGAGATCGGGCATCGCACTTGTCTGACGACTCACGATCCCGGGTAAGCAGGCATTGAATTGCCTGCCCGAATCCGTGCCGAGGGGTCTGTTTTTTCGGGAGGCGACTCATGAGCATTGCATGTTTCCGGATCCATGCCGCTGCGGCGCTTGCCGCAGTTCTGGCGCACAGGCGGTCAGGAGCGCGCAGAAGTTGCGCGGCATTGCCGAAGCACCCGCCTGACGCACGCTCCTGATGCACGGCCTGGCCGGCACCGCGCCATGAACATCAGGGAAACGATCAAGTCGCTGCGCCCCGCGCTGGCAGCCACCGTGCTGGCTCTGGTCGTGCCGCTGGCCACCTTCAGTGAATCGACCATCAAGGGGCTGATGACGGGCTGGCTTGATCGCTGTCTGATCGTCATCGAAAAGCAGCAGATCAGTTCTACCAAGCTGATGGTCACGGGATACATGAAAGGTCCGGCGCCCGCCGCCCTGCCCTTCAGCTTCAGCGCGAACAAGCCGCTGATATTGAATGTCCGCTTCCTGAGTCCGGCGGATTTGAGCGGATCGAACCAGGATGCGAACCTGGGCCTGCATCCCATGGCAGGAGAAACCTGTCCCGGAGCATTGTGCGAAGGAGCGATCTTCACCGATGGCGGCGAGCCAAAGATCAATTTCACGCTCAGGGATCTCAGCGAGTCCTTCCTCTATCGATTTCACGTGCGCCTTGCCCAACCCGGCTCCGTCGATGACCTCGGCGTATTCGTGGTCTACCAGGCCGGGCTGAAGGACGGTGTATGCCGGGTGGAAAACGCCGGCCTGCTCAACTGGCCGGCCCGCGCCGATCCGCTCGAAAAAATACTCGGTTCTGCGTTACTGCTCCTCGTCGCGGGATACGCGGTGATGGTTCTGACGAGGTGGGCCCGCCAGGGAGGCTGATATGCGCGAAATTCTGATCGGACTTATGCTTGCCGCGGCTGCATCCCAGGCAGTTGCCGATGTCACGTTGCAGCTGCTGGTAAAGCACCTTGCCTCACCGAACGCCTATCGTCCGTTCGGCGATATCGGACGTTTCGACATTCGCGACGGCAATACCAGTACGTCGGCGGGTGAATGTCCCGGCAACACGAATTCCGCAGGCAAGCTTGAGTGCCGTTTCGCCTGCAAGCCCGGAGACTCCGTGACGAAGACCTTCAAGGTGGTTCCTCCGCGCAATGAACGCACCAGGCTATACACCACGCCGATCACCAAAACCGTTTCACTGCAGGGCTGCCAGCTCTCGGTGACCCAGCTTGAATTTGTCTATGTGGACTTCGCCATGGCCTTGCGCGATCTGACCAAGGGAACTCCCCTGGCAGAACAGTTTGCGAACGCGACGAACGCCGGCTGGGAAGGAAATTTCAATGCGTCCAGCGAGGCATGGACCGCGATGAGCCGCACGCCCGACGGACGCCAGAAGCTCGACCGGATCCGTTCCATCACCGGCGAGATCGCGCTGGACAAGGTATCTGCCAAGGATGCGCCTGCCGCGGCCAAATGGGACGCCGTGTCGGTCGGCATATCCAATGTGCTGATCAAGGAATCGGTGGTCCGCAATTACGGCCAGGAGGCCGCCGCCGCAATTGCCGTTACTCCGAAAAAGGCGGATTTCTACAAGAATCTGCGGGTGTTCGGCGAGCAGATCGAGGCCAAGCCGAGCATGACGCCCGGCGACGCCCGCAGACTCGATGACGTCAATAAGTTGATCGGTACCACGTCGGACAAGCTACCCGCTGCATCATTCAAATCAATAGCAATCGACTAGAGGGGCTGCGGACGGGGCGGCAGTCCGGGGCAGGGGAGAAACACGATGGCGCGCATATATTTTTCGCGGGGATGTCGCGGCATGATTGCCAGGCGCATCCAGAACGACCTGCAACGCGAGGGCTTCGCCGTCGGCGATCCGCTCAAGTTCGCCGATGGCGATTACGGCGGCAAGACGCAATCCGCCGTACAGGCGCTGCAGACCGCGCGCGGCCTGCCGGTCACCGGCGGGGTCGACGCGGCGACCTGGGCGGAACTCAGCGCGGACCCGCTGCCCAGTCTTTTCGAGCGCTGCCTGCAGGTGACGGCGGCCTTCGAAGCGCATGGCTTCGGCCTGGCCAAGGGCAACTTCGACGGCGCCGGCATCACCTGGGGCGTGATCGGCTTCACCCTGTCGAGCCGCGAAATCCAGTCCATCCTCGCAACCGCGGAACAGCAGGCGCCCGGCACCCTGGCGCGGGCCATGGGACCGCTGGCGGCGCAATGGCAGGCGATCACGGCCCAGCCGCTGGCGCAGCAGATCGCCTGGGCCGACGCCATGAGCTCGGCGCCCGCCAAGCAGGGGCTGCCGGCCGAATGGCTGCAGGCCTTTGCGCGGCTGGGCGACGAGGACAGCATCAAGCGCATCCAGCTGCAGCGCGCCTACGATCGCTACTTCGTCCCCTGCGCCGCAGCGGCCGCGCAATTGCAGTTGCGCAGCGAACTCGGGGTCTTACTGGCCTTCGACGTGCATGTTCAGAACGGCAGGTTCAAGCCCGGCGCCATCGCGCAAGCCGCGGCCCTGCCCGCCGCCACGCCGGAAGCGGTACGCCGCGAACGACTCGCCGAATGGGTGGCGCAAAGCGCACGTGCCAAGTATCAGGCCGACGTGCGCAGCCGGAAAATGACCATTGCCCGCGGACAAGGGACGGTGCACGGGGCGGCTTACACGCTCGCGTCCTGGGGCCTCGGCGAGGAGATGGCCGGCTAGCAACCTGACAAAGGAGACTTCGATGAGCATTCGCGTCCTGTGCCTGCATGGCGTCAACACCGACGAAAACGGTTCATGGTTCAACGAATGGCAGCAGGCGATTCGTCGCGCGGCCGGCGAGCCGATGGCCGAAGACAGCGTGTTCGACTTTCACGAACTGCGCTACAACGCCCGCTTCGAGGAAATCACCGCCACGCCGGCGGTGTATGCCGAGGCGGTCAAACGGCTGTGGAACAGCTACTGGAGCCACAACCGGGCGCGCGGCCGGGCCATGGAGAAAGGGCTGTCCACGCTGATCGACAACACCATCGGCATGGTCGCCAAATGGACCGCGGTGGATGCCCTGCGGCAACAATTGCGCGACGACCTGGCGCAGCGCATCGCCGCAGTAGACCCCCATGTGATTTGCGCCCACAGCATGGGCTCGCTGATCACCTACGACCTGCTGGCGCAACGCCCGGAACTGGCCAGGGACCGGCTGCTGGTGACGCTCGGATCGCAGATCGGACATCCCGGCCTGCGCGACAGCTATGGCGGCTACCTCAATCCGCTGACGACCGTCAGGCACTGGTACCACCTGTTCAATGCCGAAGACGATGTATTGACCTGCGAGCTGGAGTTTTCCCAGGCGCCCTTCACCCAGCTCGACACCTTCTTCGACGAATGGGGCCCGCTCGACCACAGCGCCGAGCTGTATCTCGGTCACAAGAATACCGCGGCCAACGTCTGGGCCGGATTCAACACCGGCAGAACCCGCGCCCTGGACGACCGATTGGCAACCGCCCGGCTCCGGCCGAGCGCTGTCGCACCGACCATCGCCGGCAACTGGTTCAAGGCGCCCGCCATCATCAGGCGCAGCAGCCGCAAGCGCCGCGCCCTGCTGATCGGCATCAACGACTATCCGCAGCCGGAGAACCGCTTGAATGGCTGCCTCAACGACGTGTTCCACATGAGCGCCCTGCTGCAGGAGCGCGGCTACAAGGCGGAAGAAATCCGGGTGGTGTTCGATTCGCGGGCGACGACGCAGGGCGTCAATGAACGCCTCAAATGGCTGCTGGGCGATGTGCGTGCCGGCGATGAACGGGTGCTGTTCTACTCCGGGCACGGCGCCCAGATCACCGCCTATGACGCCGAGGGCGAAACGGACCACAAGGACGAGGCACTGGTCACCTACGACTTCGACTGGACCCACAACTACGGCATCACCGACGACGTGCTCGCGCAGTATTACGCCAACCTGCCCTACGAGGCCAGGTTCAGCGTCATCCTCGACTGCTGCCACTCGGGCGGCATTGCCCGCGCCGGCGGCGTTGCCGTGCGCGGCATCAACCCGCCGGACGACGTACGGCATCGCAGCATCGAGTGGGATGCCGACAAGCAGATGTGGTTTCCGCGCGAGAAACTCAGCCTCATGCGGCGCATCGACAAGCCGCGCACGGCGGACATCCGCCGTTATCTGGGGCCGGCCGGCGATACCCAGAAAATGGGACGGGCGGTGGGCCTGTGGAGCGACGATCCTGTCGGGTTCAAGGCCAGCAAAAAGCGGCTGGGCCACTTCGGCCCGTATAACCCGGTGATCCTGGCGGCCTGCCGGGAGGACCAGTATGCCTACGAGTACACCCACGGTGCGGTGTCCTACGGCGCGATGACTTTCATGCTGGTGCAGCAAATGCGCGCCAGCGCCGGAAACAAGACGCTGGAGGAAATCGTCAAGCAATGCAATCGTATCCTCAGGGACAAATTGGGCTTTGACCAGGAAACCACGCTGTATCGGCCCAAGGGACATAAACAAACCATGTTTGCGGGGAATGCGGCCAAGAAGGAAATTGCCGCCTGACAGGCCTCAATGAAAATCCCGGCTCGCCGTGACCAGGCTGCCGAGCAGTTCGTCGTGGTCGAACAGGCGCTGGGCGATCAGGTGCACCACGGCATGCTCGCCCTGGCCTTCCACCTGCAGCTGGCCGGCCACGCCGAGTAGCCGGCTGCCGAGCAGGAGTCGGCGCTGGCGACACGCCAGTTCATTGAACACCACGACGTTGGCGCAGCCGGTTTCGTCTTCCAGGGTGAGGAAGATCACGCCGCTGGCGGTGCCCGGGCGCTGGCGGCAGGTGACGAGTCCGGCGCAGCGCACCACGGCCTTGTTGCCGCGGCTGCGCAAGTCCAGCGCCGACAGGTAGCGCTTCGCCGCCAGTGTGCCGCGCAGCAGCGCCAGCGGATGGCGGCCGAGCGTCAGGCCCAGGCTGCGATAGTCGGCGGCGATGTTTTCGCCTTCGCGCGCTGCGGCGAATACGACATCCTCTTCGCGCATGGCGATGCCGGCGAACAGGTCGCGTTGCAGCGGCAGCGCGGCCGCCGCCCAGGCCGCCTGGCGCCGATGCCCGGCCAGCTGCGCCAATGCGTCGGCGGCGGCCAGCGCGTCGAGCTCGCCCTGGGTCAGTTCGGCGCGTCGCGCCAGGT
>JALHPU010000087.1 GCA_022842325.1 Sulfuritalea sp.
TCTCGAAGCGGCCGGCATACTCGGGCAGGACCTTGATCTTCTCTAGCACGTAGCCGATGGAAGGGTTGGCCATTTCATTGCCGGCGAGCAGCGGCCCCCAGGCCTGATTCTCCAGGCCGAATTCGCGACCGTCGTGGAACAGTTGCTCGACGTAGGCGACGTTGTACATCGTGGGTGAATTGCGGCGGATGCTCTGGCCTTCGAGACCGATGGCGGTGCCCAGCTCGTTGGAAGTGAAGCCCTGCTCGGGAACATGGCACATGCCGCAGGACAGGGTGTTGTTGTGCGAAAGCCGGCGATCCATGAACAGTGTACGTCCGAGTTCGATTCGGGCCTGAATCAGCGGATTGTCGGGCGGTAGTGGAACGGCTGGCAAGCCAAGCGGCGGTATCAGGCTGAGTGGCGTGCTAGCCGACGTGCCGGGGCGTTCGCAGGCGGAAAGGGCCAGGACCCAGAACAGTAGAAGGGCGCTGGGCAGGGCCTTCATCTCAGCCGGACCCCCTCTTCCATGAGCAGGGTCTTGATGTCGTTCAGTACCATCGCCGGCAGCAGGTAGTCGGTCGTGTAAATCTCGCGCACCATACGCTGTCGGTCAATGAGGAACACCTTCAGCACATGGCTGTATGTGCCGACCGGCTTGCCGGTGGCCTTGTCAATGTCCACCCCGACATCCTGGCCGAAGCCATGCAGAATCGGCAGCAGTTCGCGGCGCGAGCGCGTGGTCAGAAAATCCCAGGCCAGGTGCTGCCTCGCCCCGCTGCGGTCGCCTCCGTAGAGAGCCAGGACCCGCGGTGTGTCGCGCACAGGGTCGAAAGAGAGGCTGACAAAACGCACCCGACCGCGGGTTTCCGGCAGCTTTTCGAGCTGGTCCTTCACCAAGTGCATTACGGTAAGGGCATAGGGACAACCATTCGGGTCGGCGCAGGAGGAGTACATGAAGGCCAGCAGTGTGACTTGGCCGTGGGTGAACTCCGACAGCCGGCGCCGCTTGCCCTTGGCATCGATCACTGCGCCTTCCGTTGCAGCTTGGATCCGCTCTAGCTTGTAGCTACCTGCTGCCGGTGGCACGAAGTCCATGATGGGTGCTGCTGGCGCGGCGCTGACCGTCAGCCAACCCAGGAAAAAAAGCCCACCCCGGATGAGGAGGCGGGCCAGGCGCGACGTGGCGGGGAGCCCCATGCGCTACTGCTACTGCTTCTGCGCGAGCAGGGCCGGCAGGTTCGACGCCATGTCGAGCGGTTTCAAGGTGGACAGATCGCGCGCCTGGAACTTCATGTGGTGGGCACGACCGAGTTTCTCCTTGTAGAAATCGATCTCGAAGGCCAGCTTGAGATCCTTGCCGTCCCAGTTGTACATCTTCAGGAACTGCTCGTCGTCCTTGCCCTTCTTGTCCCAGTTGCCCAGCAGAGACGTGGTGAAATACACGCGTTTGCCATCAAAGCTTTGCGAGACCATGTTGACCTGCGAACCGATTTGCTTGGTGAAGGTTTCCTTCGGCTTCATCGGGTCGGACATGTCCCAGTAACGCGTGGTACCGTCCATGAACGTGTTGATCCACATGCCGCGGCCGTCGGCGGTGATGCTGATATCCACGGGCAGCGGAATCTTGGCCGGATCGCCGATGGTGGCGACGTCCTTCACCTGCCATTCGCCCTTGGCGTCCTGCTTGTAAACCCAGATCTTGGAGGTCAGTGCTGTGGTGGTGACGGCCCAGTTGTCGCCGGCCTTCCACGACCAGCGCACTTCGAGCGGCGCGCCCGGCGTCTGGAACACCTTGAGCGGCTTCATGGTCTTCATGTCCCACATCACCGAGGTGTTGCCGAAGCGCTTCATCGCTTCGCCATCCTTCACCATCTTGCCCAGGTCCATCATGTAGTTGTTCCAACCGGTGAACGACGACGTGAGGAACACATTCTTTGCCGGATTGATGGCTGCATCGTAACCGTAGCCGTCGCCACCACCGTCCTTGGGCATCGCGTGGTGCGCCACGTAGTCGCCCTTATTGTTATAGACGACCACGCCCGTTTCGCCGCCATGGTCCTTGTTGTTGGACAGAGGTGTGATCATCATGCGTCCCGGCATCGCGATGAAAGAGTGCGGCCCGACGAAACCGGTCTTCTGCACGAAGTCGGTGATGGTCTTGGTCAGCTTCGGCTTGGCCGGATTAGTACCGATGTCGAAGACGTAGATTTTGTTCGAGTCGAGCGCGCCACCCCAGAGATAACGGCGATCGTCCGAGAGACCGACGTGATGGACTTCGCCACGGCCACCAAGCGACAGCTTGTGGATAATCTTGCCGTAGGTCTTGGATTTTGGATTGACGTCCACGGTGACCAGCTTGTCGGAACCGTCGCCGACCCCTTTGACGCCGAGGGTCCAGACGTAGACCAGATCTTCTTGCCCCTTGATCAGCGGCGTATAGGGCGAACAACTGGTTTCGTCGGCAAATGCCGGCGTACCGGCCAGCGCGGCGGACACGGCTATCGTCAGTGCGATCTTGCGGGCCGGGTTCTTAACGTGCATTGTGTTTTTCATGCTGCTCTCCTCACGGGGGTTGGACTGTTGTGGGTACTTCATTCTGAGCAGAAGGGGCATTCAGCAGATGCACCCCCGCGGCGATATTTCACACTTCCAGTGTCAAATGGTCATTTGTAAAGCAAGTTAGCAGAACAGCCGGCGCAAACAATTGGGGTGATTACCTAGCCTCCATGCGGTTGTCCCTGATTGTTGCGAAGCTCTAGGCCGTCAAGTTTGCATTGCACAAACGAAGCGATGCCTGCCAAATGGTGGCGGATGGCAATCAATCAGCATCACTGCCTAAATCTGACCGTTTTGGCCATATTTCCTCTTTGCTGGAATAGGTAATTACCCTTATTACAGTCGGGGTCGTCCGGATATTCAAATCAAGACAGAAAGCGCCAAATCGCTTTCACGCGACTTTTTCCATGATGTATAGCGATGGAGCGACGCAGCTTGCTGGATCCGACAGGCGACAACAAGAATCGACTGCTGATTCCGTGAATCCGGGGTTTGTTCTTACTTGAGGGGGTAACCGAAGATGCTTGATTTCCTATTTACCGGTTGGGGCGCATTCTGGATGACGCTATTCATGCTGGTTCCATTCGCGGCCATTTTCACTTGGGTGGTCTACCGCAAGAGCGTCGTCGACTCTGCGGCTAGTGGAACAGCCCGCAAGTCGCTTTCACGGCTTGAGGGTGTATGGCTCACGGTCGTCTTCGTGGTATTCGTCGCAGTTAACCTCGCCAGCATGAAATACATGCCGACCATCGCCACAGCGCATGCCGCAGCGTCCGGGCAGAGTGCACAGCAGGTGGATCTGACAGCAACGTCCTGGTCGTACCAGATTTCAAACCGCGAGATCGAAGCAGGGAAACCGGTACGTTTTTCGGGGAAGAGCGCCGACACCATGCACGGATTCGCCGTGTATCACCCCGATGGGCGGATGCTGTTTACGATGATGCTCATGCCCGGCCTGAAGAACCCCACCTCGATCGTTCATACCTTCAACGAGCCAGGTATCTACAAGGTGCGCTGTCTGGAGTATTGCGGAGTCGCGCACCACCGGATGGCAGACGAGTTGGTCGTCGTGAAGCGCAGCACCTAACCAAAACTCCAGGGGACTCATTATGACCACCGCAACCGCACTCGTTCAAGGCATGCCGCTGTTTGGTCGGATGTTCAGTGTCGACAAGAGCACCGGACTCGAGGAAATCAACGCCTGGCCGGCCCTGATGATCATGGCCTCCTTCGTCTGGCTTGCCGTCGCCGGCCTGCTGGGCCTGGTGATGCCGGCCACACAGATTCTGGACCTCAACACCGACTGGTATTACACCGCGCTCACCGCGCATGGTGCCGCGCTGGCATTTCCATGCGTCTTCCAACTGATGATCGGGGTGGGCTTGCACCGATCGGGCGGCTGCGTCGGCAAGCCGATCACGGGAATATTCCCCGCGTTGATATTCTGGTTCCTGAATATCGGTTCGGCCCTGCTCACCGTCGCCATACTGATGGGACTCTCGATCAGTCTGGTAGTCATGTACCCGCTGCCCATTGTCGGCGCGCAAATGGGTATATGGAGCATGAATGCGGTCGTGATCGGGTTCTCGGGCATCGCCCTGGTGCTGACCACCATGATCGTCCTGTATCCGGTTTTTCTTATCCGACTGACATTTTTCGGCGAGAAGCGGAAGGACCTGCAACTCGCAGAGCGTACGCTGCAGGATCCCGGCATGCTGGGCATGATCCTGTCGGCCTTCACGCTGCTGGTATCGGGAACCCCCTTGATGATCGTGGCAAGCGCTGTGCTGCTCGCGCTGTACGGGATCGTCCCCATGGACGCTGTCTCTTGGGCAACTGAACCGGTGGTGTTCCAGTACGCCTTCTTCATCTTCGCTCATAACCTGATGGAGGCGATGGCGCTGATGGTGATCAGTGCGGTGTACGCCACGCTGCCGCTTTACCTCGCTGACGGGACGCGCAAGCTTTTCAGCGATCGCATCGCCAATGCGGCCTTGTGGATTTTGCTGCTTACTTCCGTAACCTCATTCCTACACCACTTTATCACCCTGTATCCAAATCAGCCGGCGATGCTCGCCTATCAGGCGACCATCATGAGCTGGGGAACCGGTCTAGGCGCAGCCTTGAGTATCTTCACCATACTCGCCACGATCTGGCAGCATGGCCTGCGGCCAGAACCCGGCATCATCGCCGCGCTGATCGGCTTCGTGCTCTACATCCTTGACGGGGCGAGTGCCGTGGTTACTTCGAACGTGGCCTGGGCATTCATGCTCCACGGGACGATGTGGCAAAGCGGGCACACCATGACGGTGCTGGTCGCGATGTCCATGATGTGGATGGGCGTGCTCTATCACCACTATCCAGTGATCACTGGACGCAAGCTCGATCCGGTGCTGGGTACCTGGTTTGTCCGTCTCTTCGCCGTTGGCGGCATCGGCGCTGCACTGGTGATGCTGGCGGCAGGCGCGGCCGGCATGCCGCGGCGATTCGCGGCCTGGAATCAGGAGGGCTGGATGTTCTACGGCTACCTGATTCTTTTCTTCGGGCTTATTCTCGGCGCAGCCTATGTCGTCTATCTTTACAACTTCATGAAATCCATCGAAATCACCTCGAGTGCAGGGAGCCGCGCAGCAAGGACTGCCTGACGAACGGCATTGTCTGCCGGGGGCATCGATTCGTGATGCCCCCGTTGTTGTACTCCGTTGAATGGGCGTGATTCGAAGCGCAGGCCAAGACCATAGGACTATTTCATGACTATCAACCTGATTCGGCAGACGGTAAGCATCTTCAAGCTGCGCATCGGCGTGACCATTGTGATGGCTGCAATGGCGGGCTTGGCGATTACTCCCGGTCCGGCGCCGAGCAGCGGCCAGATACTGGTGCTGGCCTTGACGGTGCTGCTGGCCTCGGCCAGCTCTGGGGGATTCAATCAGTATTTCGAACGGGACGTGGATGGCCTGATGGCCCGCACTGCAAATCGGCCGTTCGTAACCGGTCAACATTTTCTTGCGCTGAAATACTGGCCGCTGATCCTGTCGTTGATGCTGGCGGGAGCGGTGCTGTGGGCCGGGGTGGTACTGAACGCGGCAGTGGCCCTGCACCTTTTCCTTGGCGCCCTGGTCTACGGCGTGGTGTATACCGTCTGGCTGAAGCGCCGAACCAGTCTCAATATCGTCGTCGGCGGACTGGCTGGCAGCTTTGCCGTGCTGGCCGGGGCCGCCGCAGTAGACCCCGTCCCCGGCCCTTTGCCGCTGCTGCTGGCCGGCGTGCTGTTTCTGTGGACTCCCGCTCATTTCTGGAGCCTCGCCATAGCGCGCGGCGATCAGTATGCCGGGGCCGGAATCCCCATGCTTCCCGTGGTGATCGGCAACCCATCCGCGGCGTGGGTCACGCTGCTCAGTTCCATAGCGCTGGTAATCACCTCCCTGCTTCCGCTACTCTATGGCACGGGCTGGATCTATCTGACCGGTGCCGCCCTGGGGGGTGCATATTTCCTCCACCGGAGTATTCAACTCGCGCGGAATCCAACTCCCCGAGCCGCCATGACCAACTTCATAGGCTCGCTGATTCAGCTCAGTCTGCTGCAACTGGCCATCATCATTGAGGCCCTTGTTTGAGAGGCGGCCCGGAGAGTTTCAGCAGCCGGTAATCGGCAACACAGGCGCCGTTGAGTGCCTGAAAAACCAAACGGATGAGGCAATGCGATTTCTGGGTTCCTGCGAATTGCCCCTCGATCCGCTCACACGGTTTCTTGCTGCTGCCGATCCTGCCCATGCAGCGGACAGGCCCATGAAACCGCTGACGTGCGAGCTTTGCGGGTTGCCGACTCCGGTGCCGCCGTTGCGGAGCGATGGTCACTCGTTTTGCTGCTTCGGTTGCAGCGAGGTCTACCGGAGCTTCGGTGCGGAAGCCCTTTCCGCCAAAGCAGAGAGACCGGTCCTCAAGACGGCGCCCAGCCTGGGGGGGGCGGAAGCATTCCTCAGGATAGACGGCATGCATTGTTCCTCGTGCGAGATTCTGATTGAGCGAACGGCGGAAAAGATCGATGGCATCCTTGCGGCATCGGCCAGCTATGCGACCTCAACGGCACGAATAATCTACGACCCCGGCCTCATTCGTGAGTTCGAACTTCCGCAGGTATTGAGTCTGGCCGGATATCGCGCAAGGCTGCGCACGGATAGCGCTCCCGAGGATGACGAACGCCAGCCCCTATTGAGGCTCATCACCGCAATCATATTGAACAACGTTGTGATGATGTTGAGTCTGATCTTTCTGTATCCCACCTACATCGGCCTGGTCGAACGGCACGAACTGGCCCCCATCGGATCGATCGCTTTCCATGCCGCTCCCTGGGCCATGTTTGTGTGTACGACAGTGCTGATTTTCTACGTCGCGCTACCGATTCTCCGCGGGGCCCGGATCGGGCTGCGCACAAGCATGCTGAACATGGACAATCTTCTGGCGATTTCCATCCTGTCAGCCTATGGATACAGCGTTGGGCAGTTGTTATTCGGATCGCTTGATCTGTATTTCGATGTCGCCTCCATGATCGTGGCAGTCGTGACCCTTGGCCGCTATCTGGAACAAGGCGCCAAGGCAAGGGCGACTCGTGAGTTGAGCAAGGTCATCGACGCGTGGACACCGACCGCGCGCGTACTTGAGGACGGCGAATTCCGGGTCCAGGCCATCGACCAGCTCAATTCGGGTGACCATGTTTTCGTCCGCCAGGGCGAGGCCATTCCGGTAGATGGTATTGTGGTCAGTGGGCAGGGTGCGGTCGACGAGTCGCTGATGACCGGGGAGCCGTTCCCGGTCAACCGGGGGCTAGGTGAAGCCGTCCTCGGCGGCGCCATCTTGGTCGAAGGCGACATTGAAGTTGCGGTCGGTCCCGAAGTCGCAAGCCGGATCAACAATCTCGCGCGCATCCTCTGGAACGTTCAGAGTTCGACCGCAGGAATCCGTGGCGTGGCCGACCGCGTGGCCAGGGTCTTCGTGCCCGTGGTGCTGGTCGCCGCCCTTGTTGTCACCGGCTGGCTCCTGCTGACCGGAGCCACGCCGGCGGATGCGTTTCTGGCGGGTCTGGCGACATTGATCGTTTCCTGCCCCTGCGCCTTCGGCCTGGCGATCCCACTGTCCACCGCTGCAGGCCTGAGCACGGGTTTGCGCCACGGCATCATCATCACCAGCGCCGATGCCTTTGAAAAGGCATCCCGGATCAACATCGTCGCAATCGACAAAACTGGCACCCTGTCCACCGGCGAAATGGCGGTGGACGAGGTGCTCGGACCGCCTGTAGTGACCGAACTCGCGGCGGCGGTGGAGCGCCTTTCATCCCACCCGATCGCCGAGGCCATCGCGCGACTGGACGCGAGCCGAACGGCTAGCGATCTTGATATCCATCCCGGCAAGGGCGCAGTGGCCAGCGTCGACGGCCTGCGCGTAGCGGTAGGCAGCAGGTCCTTGTTTGCGCTAATGGGATGGGCGATACCGGATTCGCTCATTGCTGCGGTCGCACGCGGCACCGGCGGCGCGGGGGTCGTGTCCTATGTCGGCTGGGACGGATGCGCCCAAGGCGCCATCATTACGCGGGACCAGCAGCGATCCGAGTGGGAACAGGTCGTTGACCGACTGCGGAAAACCAGTCGCATAGTGTTGCTGACCGGAGCGGAGCATCCGGGTGAATACGAAGAACGCGTCGATGAAGTCTATGCCGGCGTTCCTCCAGAGGGGAAGGCTGCAGTAATACGCCAGCTCAAATCGCTTGGCACTGTAGCCATGGTCGGTGACGGCAGCAACGACGCTCCGGCTCTCGCCGCGGCGGACCTGGGTATTGCATTTGGCACACCAACCGCGCTGGCAGCCGATGCGGCTGACGTGGTCATTCCGGGTGACCGTCTGGACCGAATTTTCGACGCTTTCGAAATACTCGCTACCACCCGTCGCCGAATTCAACAGAATATTGCCTGGGCGTTCTCGTACAACGCCGTCGCGATCCCGTTGGCCGCAACGGGATTCCTCAATCCCCTGTTTGCTGCGGCAGCGATGACCGCCAGCAGTCTGATGGTAGTGTGGAATTCCACGCGATCGATTGCTTGCGCTGAAAAGGCGAGCCCATCGTCCTGTTCGGACCGAACAAGGCGCCGGACATTGTCGAGGCTGGGTTCTTCAAGGCAGTAGAGGGTAATTAGGGTATTTACCTAGAATTCTGGTGATTGTCCCTGATTGAACCGTAGAGGGAGTCTGCTAAGGTTGCATTGCACAATAAATCGGTGTCGGTGAGATGATCTCTGGAAGTGAATCGATGTTGTTCGCACTGGTCGCGCTGGGCGGGGGA
>JALHPU010000088.1 GCA_022842325.1 Sulfuritalea sp.
GATGTGCGCGTCTGCGCATAGCGCTTCATGGAATTGAGCCGCGGCTGGAGGGTCTTGACGTCCAGGCCCGAGAGATCGATAACGGCTTCGCCCAGGATGCCCAGCCGCTCGGTGGCGAACAGGTAGTGGGCGAGCGTCGCGGTATTGATGGACAAACCCAGCGCCTTCATTGCTTCTTCGAGTTGTCGCAGAGAGAGTGTGATTCCCTTCTCCGTTTCGATTCGGGCCTTGAGATCAACGACACCGCTGGCCTTGTCCCAGAAATTCATGTCGCCGCGCTGCTCGTTCTCGATGAGGTGGGCGGTAAGTACGTGACTTTCCGAGCGCCACGGCCGAAACAGGACACCGAGCTTGTGGAAACGCGGCTCTCGCGTCTCTGCCCAAAGCTGGCGGATGGCCAGCAGGCGCGTGTTGCCGCCGGCCTCGACGACAAAGTGCGCCTCACCCGGCCGGCGGGTTACGGTGAAGGGATTGCGCAGGCCGCTGGCGCGGATCGAGGCCTTGATCTCGTTGAACTTGGTGTTGTTGGCCCGCCGCGGGTTGTGCTCATAGGGACGGATGTCCTCCACCGAGAGCTCGATCTGGCAGTCATGGGTCGGATCGGCCTGGACCGGCAGGTCACGGGCGTTGTTGCCCAGATTGCCAACCTGCAAGGACTCGGCGACCAGCCGTCGTCTCTGTTCGATGGAGGTAGGACGGGCCGCCCCCTTTACGGCGGCCTGATCAGCCTCGGCAGCAGCGCCGGGTGGCATGGCTTCGTCACTCACGCTGGACCTCCCGTCTGGGCAGCAGATCGGCGAACACGCCTTCGAGGCTGGGGATCAACTCCCAGGCCAACTGGTGCATGACGGTGTAGGCGCTCGGCGTTGGGCCGTCGCGCTTGCGTTCGTGGCGATGCACCGGGACGCGCAGCGTCGCAGCTTCCTTGTAGGCCTTGGCATGCGGCACCACGGTTTCCAGAACGGCTACCCGGCCCTTGAGTTTGATGAAGTCCTCGCGGATGCCGCTGGCGATGATCCGGGCATCCGCACTGCGATCCTGCCGGTAGATCACCGCTTTCATCGGCCCCAGGCTGGCGCCCAATGCGCCGCCCGGCTCCAGGCGATCGAGCAGTTCCATGGTGCCGTCGCGGAATTCGCGGGCGGAGAGGATCTCCGGGGTGATCGGCGATACCAGGATGTCGGCGGCGAGAACCGCCGCATCCTGCAAGGGTCCGATGGCGCCTTGAGTATCAATCAGCACGCAGTCGTAGGCATCAATCACCGCCGGCGACTGGAGCGCAAAGCGCAGCCGAAAGCCGCGGTCGATGCGATTCAGCAGCCAGTGCGGAAGATTGCCCTCGGGGTCGTCGGAGATCACGATGTCGAGGTTCTGATACAGAGTCGCCGTGATGCACGACTTCGTGACCGTGCCGCGCACGATCACCTCGGTCAGGCCGGCAGCCGGCTTCGCCACCGTGAGCGGAAAATATTTCGACAGCGAGGGTTGCACGTCGGCGTCGATCAGGAGAACGCGCAGCCCCATGTCGGCAAGGAGCGCCCCCAGATTAGCGGTGAGCGTGGTCTTGCCGACACCCCCCTTGGTGCTGGTCACAGTGAATTTGATCATCGAATCGGCGCGGTTTCAGGTCATGGTTCAGTCATACGAAATTCCTCGGCAAAGTGTCGGATCAGGGTTGCAGATAGTCGTCCAGACCATGCTGGGCGAAGATCTTGCGGATACGTTTGATTTCCTCGTAGAGCGTTGCGCGCGGGATTCGGAGCTTCTCTGATGCCTCTTTGATGGACAGGCCCTGTGCACCGAGCAGATCGCACAGGCGCCGCTGCTCGGGCGTAAGCCGCCTCATGACCTCCGTAACGTCGATACGAATGTCGGCCGGATCGAACGACTCTTGCCCACCCAGATCCCGACCCTGTTCGGCATCGACCAGATCGGCATAGGTGGGTGCCTCCTCGGAGTCACCCACCGTATCGTCCAGGGAAACGGTTTCCTGGTCGCCCCGTCGCTTGTCGGTCTCCCGCTCGCGCGCCAGATCGATCAGCTTGTTGCGCACGACCCGCGCCATGTAGGCGATGGGCGGACCGCCCGGGTCGGGGACTAGCTGCTGACGCACTTCAAGCCAGTGCATCAGGCATTCCTGTAGGAGGTCGTCGAATTCCTCCCGATACAGACTTCGTGACCGCCGGCGGAATTCTCCGATGAGTTTCTTGGTGACCGCTATTTCCCAGCCCTGTAGACCATTGCCCTGTTTGAGCGCCATGGCGCCCCCCTTTCGTCAGATGAAAGGGCGGCAATGTGACCAATGACGTTGCTATTTAGCTAAATGGCATCGAAATAAATATATCTATACGACTCAAGGCATAGTCGCCGACAGTTTTGAAGGCAATTCCGTATTCATGAACGGCGGGGAACGAAAGCTTCCAGTACAGGGATGGCTCACACCAAATTTGTAGCCAGCCGCCTCCACCTCAGACGGAAAGGAACTCAGAAAATGCTGAACAGGAAACGATCCGAACGCGTATCGCGAAAGAACTATTGCCTGCCAGGAGTAGCTCCATTTGCGTTGCCGAAGGTGGGGAGCAACGGCCATCGTCGTCGCCCGTCGCCTGGCATTCAGGCGCCGAACCAACGCACTGAAATTCACAAGTCCGCGCGCAGTTGCTGCTGCGGTGACGTAAACGGGATGGAAACGTGGAAGTCGCTTATCTCGAAACGTAGGACACGGCGGAGTGGGCTTGCTGATTGGATGGACTCGAATGCACCAACTACCTGAGACCGGCTACTTGCGCCTGCCGCAGATCATTGGCAATCCCAAGGCAGTTCCGCCGATGCCAGCACTGATTCCTGTCGGCAAGTCGACGTGGTGGGCTGGCGTGAAATCAGGGCGCTACCCGCAACCGGTGAGGACGCTTGGGGTGCGCATTACGGCGTGGCGAGTTGAGGACATTCGCGACTTAATCCAGCGCTGCAACCTGACCGGAAAATGTGGGGCTGAATCTGACGCGTAGTCCCGAATATCCCTGGAGGGGAAAGTACCTGGCCATCTGGGTTTGATTCGGAGCGACGAGCTTTTGACCTTGAACCCCACATAAAAAAAGATCTTGCTCTTGGGGGTCTGTGGATCTGTGGTCAGAGGGCGATGCGGTGGATAACGGCGTTATCGTTACCCACGGCAAGCTGCCCGTTTCGCCGCCAGGCGAACTGTCCACATATCCATAGACCCTGCGATTGTGGCTGTTGCTTTAGTAGGTGCAGTTGTCGATCATCAAACTGCCCCCACTTCTGACAGGAATATTATCAATACCACCAAGCAAGCCCGGCCTCAAGCTGTGCCAGTCCCGCATCGCGCGTCGCCTGCATGTCCGACAGTCAGGTGGTCGCACCATCACCTTCTAGACCTCGCGGATCCGCTCTCGGCGCCGACCCTCGATGCAGAATCGGATGGTTGCACGGCGGCACAGAAGCACTGGCAGGCGTGCTAGCGATGGCGATGGGGGTGCGAAGTGGTGGCTACCGCAATTTGGATACTCCGAAGCGGCCGGCGGTCGCTAAGTCCTTGCGGCCAACTGCTGCCGGTCACCGCTCTCCAGACCGGACGCCTGAAGGGTTGCTTCACTTTGGAACCTGCCGAAGAGCAATTCCGGCTCCTCTGCCAAAGCGGTCATAAAAGATTCCCCAATGATCGTCGCCTATTTCACAGTCAACGGACTATGAAGGTAACGAGTTCTCGACGGTCAGTTTTCGACAGGATTGAAAGCGAAGCCCCGATCCAACCGCGATGATGGCAGGTGAAGGTGTTGTCACAATATTGTTCGCGCAAGTTATATGCGAGACATCGCTATCGCATGACCAGGTTGTGACGCAACGCATAATGAAAAAGATCCGCGTTGTTGTCGATATTGAGCTTTCGCATCAGGCGTGACTTGTGCACGCTGACAGTTTTCGCGCTGCAATCCAAGAGGGCCGCAATATTGACCAGACTATGGCCCGAGGCAAGATATTTCAGAATTTCGCGTTCCCGGCGGGTCAGTACGTCGGGCTGGGGCTCTTCCTCGCCCACGCGCTGAAACAGCAAGGCATCCGCCAGACCCGGCTCCATGAAATTCCCGCCGGCCGCGACCGTGCGGATGGCTTCGAGCAGGAGAGTCGCGTCGGCATCCTTGGTCACGTAGCCGGCGGCGCCGGCCTTGACCGCATGCGCGGCCATCTGGGGTTCGCTGTTCATGCTCAGCACGACCACCCGCAACTCGGGTTTCGCCTGCCTCAGCCGGGCGATCAGCTCGACCCCGCCGCCCGGCATGGACAGGTCCAGCAGCAATACGTCGAACTTCCGTCGCTGCACGGCCTCGAGGGCGCCGGGGCCGTCCTCGCTCTCGCCGACGATGGCCAGATCCCGGGTCGCGGCGACGATTTGTCGCAGGCCGCTGCGGACGACCATGTGATCGTCCGCGATCCAAAGCCGAATCTTTTTCATGCGTCCCCCTTCGTGCCGAGCGGCAGGTCGAGTTCCAGGTGTGTTCCCTTCGTGTGCAATGCGCTGATGATCTTCAGACAGCCGCCGGCCAGCGCCGCCCGCTCCTGCATGCCGAAGAGTCCGAGGCTGGCGCGCGACTTCAGCGTCGCCGCCGCGTCGAAGCCGCGACCGTCGTCCTGCACCAGCATGCGCAGACGCTCCGGCGTGTAGGACAGGTGTACCGAGACCGACGTGGCCCGCGCATGCCGGGCAATATTGGTGAGCGACTCCTGCATGATGCGAAACACCGCCGTGGCCCGGGCGTCGTCGATCTGCCGGGGTTCCCCGCTTGCCGTCAGCCGGCAGGCGATGCCGGCCATGTTGCGGAAATCCAGCGCCAAGCCTTCCAGCGCGGGCAACAGGCCATGCTCCAGCAATACCGGGCGCAGGTTGCCGGAAATGCGACGAACGACGCCAGTGGCATCGTCGAGCATTCGCTCCAACTGATCCGCGGTTTGGCGGATATCTTCCTTGCGTCCGCTATCGCCCCGCAACCTGAGGGCGGAGAACGCCAGGCGCATGCCGGTCAGCAGTTGGCCCAGTTCGTCGTGGATTTCATGCGCCATGTGTCGGCGCTCGGACTCGTGGATGTTGTCGTGGTGGGCCATCAGGTCGATGAACTGTTCCCGGGACTGGCGCAGTTCCTCCTCGATGCGCCGACGCACGGTGTGATCGATGACCATGACCACGAATCCGCGCACCCGCCCATCCTCGCCGCGGTCAGGCAGATAGGACGCTTGCACCCAGCGCGTTCCGCCATGCTTGTAAGGCAGTTCGGCCTCGTATTCGACGGTCTCCCCCGCCAATGCGCGTTTCACGTAGGGCAATACTCTATCCCACGCGGCATCGCCCAGTACCTCGCGGGCCAGGCGACCCTCGGTTTCCTCCGCGGAGCGGCCGAACCAGCGTTCGTAAGCGCGATTGACCATGCGATAGCGCAGATCGGCATCGACATAAGCGATGAGCGCGGGCACGGCATCGATGATGAGGCGCAGAAAGGCATGGAGTTTCGCCAGGCGCTGTTCGCGTTCCTTGCGCTCCGTGATGTCCCGCACATAGCCATGCCAGAGGATGCTGCCATCGCCCTCGCGCACGGGCATGGAACACCCCTCGATCCAGCGCTCGCCCTTGACGGGGTGATTGAAACGCCACTCATCGCGCCATTGCGCCATGGTCCGTGCCGACTCGTTGATCGAGGCCATGATCCGTTCCGCGTCGGCAGGTGGAACGCGGCGGAGAACGGGGCCGAAGTCCTCTGCCACGTCCTCGGGCGCGACAGCGTAGAGATCGCGGATGGCCGGGCTGGCGTAGGGCAGTGAAGCTCTGCCGTCCGGCTGCAGGCGAAATGAACAAATCATGCCCGGCAGCGAAGCCGCCGTCTTCTCCAACTGCTCGATCAGGGCCGCGCGGTTTGACCTTTTGCCTCTGTCGAGCGCAAGGCTGCTTTTCCTCTCTTGTCGGACATTGCGGCTCATGGAGGTAAGGCTTTCCTTACTTGTCAAATAAGGCTATATTAACATTTGAGTAAGGAAGTTATTCGATACTGCGGCTTGGCACTTTGCAACGAATTGTTACCAAGCAAAAGCGTCTTGCGCGTCGGCGCAGGCTGTGAGGAAAGATTGATTATGGCGGTGATTGGAATCACTGACGATCAGTGTGCCGGGGCGGGGAAGCAGGGGGTCTCGCCGTTCATCTCGACGGTGCGCCCCAGCCGGAACGAGCAGCGTCTGGCATTCGCCATCGTGCTGGGATCGATGCTGGCCTTTCTCGGCACGGCGCCGTTTGCCCAAGTGCCGCTCACTCCGATTCCGGCTTTCCTGCCTGCCTATCAGTCCGCAATAATCGTCGGGAACGTCATTACGTTCATCCTCCTCTTGGGACAGTACGACATCCTCCGCTCGCGCGGGCTGTTCGTCATCGCCTGCAGCTATCTTTTCAATGCGGCAATGGCTATCTTCCATGCCTTGAGTTTTCCCGGACTGTTTGCGCCAACTGGCCTCCTGGACTCGGGGCCGCAAACCACGGCCTGGCTGTATTTCTTCTGGCATGGCTCGTTCCCCCTGTTCGTGGTCGCTTATGTGATGCTGAAAGGCCAGGTAGTGACCGCGATCGAACGACGCATCCCGCTGGCATGGGCGCTGTGGAGCGCGGTGATCATCGCCTTGGTCCTTGCCTCCGCGTTCATGCTGCTCGCCACGAAGGGCGCCTGGCTGCTGCCGCACATCATGAGCGGCGATCTGGATGCCGGCGCGAAAATATTCGTCGCCCTCGCCGTTTGGCTGCTCAGCCTCGCCGCATTGACGCTGCTCTGGTGGCGCAAGCCGCATTCGCTGCTCGACATGTGGCTGATGGTCATCATGCTCATCTGGATATTCGACGTCGCGCTGGCCGCCGTGCTCAACCACGGTCGTTACGACGTCGGCTGGTATATGGGGCGCGTCTACGGCCTGATGGCCGCGAGCTTCGTGCTGCTCGCTTTGCTGCTGGAAAACGGCAAGCTCTATGTGCAGCTCGCGTCTGCCAGCGCCAGGGAAAGGGCCTATATCAGGGCAATCGCATGAATGCCAACGTCGTGGACGATTGAAATAGTCGTTTACGATCAATCGCTTGCAAGGGGACTGTTCACAGGGGTTTGATTTGTGTAGTTTTTTGTCTTTTTGGGGT
>JALHPU010000089.1 GCA_022842325.1 Sulfuritalea sp.
TCGCGCACCAGATGAACCATCTGCCACCGTTCGATGACGTCTTTCGGGAAGTGCTGCGTGCCGTTCGCGCCGCCGACTTGCCGAAGGCGGATGGCTGATCGGTTACCTACGTACCAAAGAGAAGCACCATGGCCTATTTGTTGTTACGTCCCGCTTAAATCGCGGGCAAGAAACCCGACCTGAATGAGGATGCTTTTGGATTCGACACCTGAGAACGACATCGCAGAACGGCTTCGACTCTGGCGGAAAACAGCGCTCGAATTGACCCAGAAGGAGTTCGCTGAAGCGACCGGGGTTCATTTGAGCGCCATTCGGAAATACGAGAACCGCAATAGCGTGCCGAGCAGCGAATCTTTACTGGCTATTGCTAGCACGGGGGTTGATCTTCACTGGTTGCTTACCGGTGAAGGTGACATGCGCGCACTGGCCAAGAGATTGGGGAGCGCGGCCAATACGGAAGGTGTCGCAGATCTCGTTCACGGACTAATGGCAATCGAAGAGCTTCTACACGGCATCCCAGACCACAAGCGCTCCGCCGTCCTGGACGAGATCGTTTCTCGCGTTCGAGAAGTGAAGCGGGTAGCTGAGCTAGAAATTCTTGTTGCGAAGTTGTAGCGAGAAAGGGGATACCTCCGAAAATGATGAGATGTCGGTTTGCTGCAGGATGGTGCCGAGGCTCTCGCGGGGTGTTGTTGGCTATGGTGGTGGGTGTCGGGGGAGTGGATATTGATGACCTGGTGCAGTAGTTTGGATTTGGATCCTCCGAACCGGCCCGTGGTCACTGAGTGCAGTCGGCCTATTCTGTTTGCAAGGACTTCCCATGAGAGTCAAGTGTTTTGCAACTGGATTTGGATGCCCGCCTCTGCGGGCATCTGTTTTATGGAGGGCCGGTTGTGAGTCTGGTGGTATTGGGGGTCATGGGCAAATACTCGACTGCGGTGGCGAGGCAAATAGAGGAACGGACTGCGTCTTTGCAAACGGCCTTGTTGCGCACGTGATACGTGCGCGGGCCACGATATAAGCCGCACGAGAGAGCCCCATTTGAAATACGGCGTCGCGCCATGACGGTGATCTGCCGTGCACATGCTCGCTCACCGATGATCCAGGTGTGATCACGCCATGCAAGTTGCGTACGTTGGCGCTGGTCGAACAGCTACGTGTCACCCTCCAAGCCATCGATTGGTATGACCGCGAGATCGCTGACCTTGCCTCGACGCTCCCGGACTACGCGCTGTTTCAGCCATTACCCGGCGCCGGACCGCATCTGACACCACGACTACTGGTCGCCTTCGGAGAAGATCGTGAGCGGTTCCAGAGCGCCGATGAGGTCCAGAAATACTCGGGGATCGCCCCGGTCACCGAGCGCAGCGGCAAGAAGCACTGGGTGCATTGGAGATTGCAGTGTCCAACCTTCTTGCGCCAGACCTTTATCGAATGGGCGGGACAGACGATCAACAAATCGTTCTGGGCCGGTGCTTACTATCGGCAGCAGCGTGACAAAGGCTACTCCTACCCAGTGGCCGTAAGCGCCTTGGCATTCAAGTGGATTCGAATACTTTATCAATGTTGGAAAACTCGGACGCCCTACGACGAAGCCAAGTATCTCAACGCATTGAGAAAGCGAGGGTCGCCCCTCCTCAGAAACCTATCGCTGAATGCAGAAAACGCTTGACGGACTGCCTCAGGGCGTGAAGCGGCCACTGAATCGGCGGAACCTATTTTTCTCGCCTGATCGGCTCCAATGCAGCGGGAACGGCCGATGATTGGCACTACCCCCAGATTGCTCATCGTATCCTCGTCTGGCCAATCACCGGGCCATGACCCACGATCACGCCGGCAGGCACCGTCCCATTTCTCAGTTAGCCTGTTCGCCTTTAGGCGAACAGGCTGGTCAACTCGTATTTCGCCGACAGTACCTACGCCACCTCGCGCGCGTGCAAGCCCAGCTTGGCCAGCAGCGCACGATCATCGACAGCGTCCGGGTTGCCGGTGGTCAGCAGCTTATCGCCGTAAAAAATCGAGTTGGCGCCGGCCAAAAAGCACATCGCCTGCACCGCATCACCCATCTGGCGGCGACCAGCCGACAGCCTCACGCGCGCCTTGGGCATAGTGACGCGCGCCACCGCAATGGTGCGCACGAATTCAAGCGGGTCAAGCGGCGCGAGGCCATGCAGCGGCGTGCCTTCGACCTGCACCAGATGATTGATCGGCACCGATTCCGGGTACGGGTTCAAATTTGCCAGTTGCACAATCAGGCCTGCGCGCTGGCCTCGCGATTCGCCCATGCCGACAATGCCGCCGCAGCAGACCTTGAGGCCGGCTTCACGCACCCGGCCCAGGGTATCGAGCCGGTCCGAGTATTGACGGGTGGAAATGACGTTGTTATAGAACTCGGGCGCTGTGTCGAGGTTGTGGTTGTAGTAATCAAGTCCGGCGTTCTTCAGGCGCTGCGCCTGGTCATTCTTCAGCATGCCGAGCGTGGCGCAGGTTTCCAGGCCCAGCGCTTTCACCTTGCTCACCATTTCCTCGATCTTTTCCATGTCGCGATCCTTCGGCTCGCGCCAAGCGGCGCCCATGCAGAAACGGGTGGCACCGCTGTCGCGGGCGGCGCGCGCGGCTTCCAGCACTTCCTCGGTCGAGAGCAACTTCTTCGCCACCACGCCGGTGTCGTAGCGCGCTGCCTGCGGACAGTAACCGCAGTCTTCTTCGCAGCCTCCCGTCTTGATCGACAGCAGCGTTGCCAGTTCTACCTCAGTCGGATCGAAATGGGCACGATGGGCCTGCTGCGCTCGAAATATCAGCTCGTTGAACGGCAGGTCGAATAGCGCCAGTACGTCCTCGACTGGCCAGGTTTGAGTGGTGGTCGACGTCACGGGCGTGACGGGCGCCTCAAAAACTAGTGAATGCGCTTTCGTTATGTGTGGGGTTTCCAGTTCTGATCGCGACATAAGGTTTTCCCTTTTGAAAAATTGAAATTGGTCGGAGCGGCCGGGCCAATTCGACAGACATTAAAAAACGATATAGGCGGAGTTGGCGGTCGATCGTTGTGGTAAGTGCTACGCATTCAGAAGCAATTTCCGCGGCAGGCGCTGTTGTGACAGCTTAGATACCTATTGCGCGAGTTTCGACAGCACTGCATCGGTTGCGTTGGTGGCCCCGCCGACCAAACGCCCTCATGCTGCCCTAGGCCTGCCACGAGAGGCCCGGGGCTGGCCTTGGGTTCGCAGCGCCCCGGGGCAGCGTGCTGAAAATCCGCTTCCGGCCGATTCCCGTATGGATACCGGGAAACAAATTCGCTCCGCGGGCCATTATCCGTTCGCCAGTGGTTCTAGGGCACTGAGGGTATCGGCCAGCTGCGCCACGTCGGCGGCGGTGTGCACAGCCGAAAGCGTGATACGCAGGCGTGCGGTATTGGCCGGGATCGTGGGCGGCCGAATCGCCGGAATCCAGATCCCTCGGTCATACAGCGCGGCAGCAGCGCCCAAAGCTTCCTCGTTGGATCCGATGATTACCGGCTGGATTGCGGTAGGTGAGAGCAGCAGCTTCCAGCTGCGCAACCGCAAGGTCGCCTGCAACTGCGCGATCAGGTGTTGCAGGTGCGCACGCCGCTGACTGCCTTCCTCGCCAGAAATCAAGTCGAGGCTGGTCAACAACGCATGCGCCAGTGCCGGAGGTGCGGCGGTGCTGTAAATGTAGGGTCGGGCGCGCTGCAGCAACCACTCGATCACAGTGCCGTGCGCAGCGACAAAGGCGCCACTGACGCCGGCCGCCTTGCCCAGCGTACCGATATAAACCAGATTGGAGGAGCGCAAGTTGAAATGTTCCAGCGCGCCGCAACCATGCGCGCCCAAGACGCCGAATCCGTGCGCGTCGTCCACCACCAGCCAAGCGCCGTAGCGTTCGCACAGTTCGAGCAGTTGCGGCAGCGGTGCCAGGTGGCCGTCCATGCTGAACACGCTGTCGGTTACCACTACCTTGGTCTTGGCGCCGCGAACTTGCAGCAGGCGCTCCAACTGATCTACATCACCGTGCGCGTAGACTTGTACGTTAGCGCGTGCCAGGCGCGCGCCGTCGATGAGCGAGGCATGGTTAAGTTCCTCGCAAAACAATTCGGCATCGGGTCCGGCAAGCGCCGTCAGCACCGATAGGTTGGCCATGTAGCCCGTGCAGAAATACAGAGCTCGCGGCGCTTCAAGAAATGTCGCGAGGAATTCGGCGAAGCGTTCCTCCAACAGCGCATGCGCACGCGAATGGCCGGAAATCAGATGCGAGCCGCCGCTACCGACACCGTAGCGCGCGGCACCTTCACGCAGCGCTTCGACCAAGCGTGGATGCGCGGCCAGTCCGAGATAGTCGTTGCTGCAGAATGCCAACATGTGACGGTCATCGACCGTCACATGCGGTGCGCAGGGGGTATAGGCGATGCGGCGACTGCGGCGCAGTCGTTTTTCATCCAGCTGTCGCAGCCCGTGTTCGAGAGGAGCGAGGAGTTCCATTCGCTGCACTCGGTCACTTGCTCGCACGTTGAAACTTTCGCGCATTTTGACCGAAGTCAGGCGCTTGCTTTGGCAGCGGCACGAATCCTGCCTTTCGGTTACATTGGTTCACGTTTTTTGGCGCGTAAAATGTTGCGGGTGATGCTGGCACTCGATTGTGCGGCAACCGCTTCTCCCGCAGAAATGTCAACCGGCGACATCGTAGATGTTATTGTCGACGCAGCCTTCCGCAGGACGTCGACGAATCCCAAGCAGGTATCGATGCTTGCGCGGGAGGAGGGTGCATGCATGGCAACTGCGGCAACGATTTCCCCTCTACGGCCGAAAACAGGCACCGCTATTGCAACCGAATTGTCGAACAGCTCGGAGTCGTGGGCGCCAACTCCGGTCTTGCGCACTTTTTCGAGCTCAAGCTGGAGCGTTTCGAAACTTGTTATGGTCTTGGATGTGAAGCGCTCATAGGGCTCGTCGCCCAAGGTGCGTTTCACATCGCCGGCGCTCATCTGGCTTAGGAACAGTTTGCCGCTTGCGGTGCAGTGAAGAGGTACTCGGGTTCCCGCTTCGATGTGCAACCGGATCGGATGGCTGGTTTCGACTCTGTCAAGGTAGAGGACTTGGTTTCCCTCAAGCAGGGTCAAGTTGCAGCACTCGCCGCATTCCGTTACGGCGTTTTCCAATGCTCGACGCCATTGCACCCGTAGCGTGTTGCTGCGCCACATGTCGACACCAAAGGAGATCAGTCGGGGCCCCGCCATATAGCGCTTGCCGGCAGATTCCCGAAGCAGCAGATCGGCGTCCCTTAGCAAATTGACGATCCGAAACACCGTTGGCTTGGGCAGTTTCAGTGCGGACGTGAGTTCGTCGAGCGACATTGGCCCCGATGCATTGATGATCGTCTCCAGCATTGAGAACGCGCGCAATGCGATGGATTCGGTAGCATCAGATTTGGTGGACTGTGGCATCTTTTGTATTCCTAGACCTTCCTGTAGAAAATAATTAGTGCTGGCGATCCTCAGCTCCCTGCAAAACTAAAAATCCAACGGCTGTCTCGCTTGACATGGCTTGAATATCAATCTTCTCAATAGCTCAGGTAAGAAACACACTGGTGTCAAGGTGGCAAAACACGACGGTGGGTCGCAAAGGATCTTGCCGCGACCGCTAGTTGCACGATGACCTCAAGCGAACAACACACCCAGCGGCACCATGAACATGAACGCCATCGTAAGCTGACGGAACCGTTGGTCTGAAAAGCGTATGAAAACTCTGGAGCCCGCGATTACGCCTACGACGAACGGACACGCAAGAAGCGCAGCCTGTTGTAGGATCGCCAAGGTGCGCAGCCCAGCGGCCATCAGCATTACTCAGGAGTTGCCTGTTTAGTCGCCGCAAGTTGGTCGGCAATGTTTCTAATTTGGCTTCGGCGTAGGCGCGAGCACCTGGGCCAACTCAAGACGTCAGCGTGATTTCGGTGTCGCAGAACTTGACACGCGCCTGATGTACATCGGTGCGCGACTCGATAAACAGCATCATTTCCATCAAGGGAGTCGAACTGAATCGGTACGGCGCTGGTGTAAGCTTCAACGGTCTAAGCAAACTGCGGTCATAGAAGGCCGCCAGCAGTAGGTCCTCGTCCGAGGCAGAGGTACCGAGCTCGCGACGGAGCTTGGGAAGGGCTGGCTCGAGATCGGCTCCGGCGCGAGTCGCCGTGATCTCATTGCCGTGGAGTCCTGCTTTTTCCAGAAATTCGTCTGAGGGCTGAGCCGCCAGCCGGCCATAGCCCCCCATCGCGTACTTGCGCACCTCGTCTGGGATGGTCTTGTAACGCTCACCTTGGACGACGTTGAGCACTGACTGCGTAATGATGTACTGCGCGAAGGGGCTCACCAGAATCGGGTAGCCAAGGTCTTTGCGTACTCGTGCAGCCTCTTCGAGAATCTCGGGCAAGCGGTGCACCATGCGCATGTTCGCAAGCTGTGAGCGCAGATTGGAGATCATTCCCCCGGGCACTTGATGCTCGTATAGCGCCGGATCATAGGCCTGGACCTTGCCGCGAGGCCTGCCTTCGCGCTCGGCAAGGATGCCG
>JALHPU010000090.1 GCA_022842325.1 Sulfuritalea sp.
GGCTGCGCGGGAGAATCTCGAACAAGCGCTGGCCATTCGTCGCAAAGTTCTGGGGGAAGAGCATGAGGATACGGCCACTTCTTACCACAATCTGGGGCATCTATTAGAAACCCTTGGCGACTACGCGGCCGCACGCGAGTACAGCGAGAAAGCGTTCGTGATCTTTCGCAAGGTTTTGGGCGAGGATCACGCCTACACGGCTGTTTCGCACCAGAGCGTTGGTCTTCACCTGGAAAAAGTGGGCAACTACTCGGCCGCAAGAAGACATTACGAAAAAGCGTTGGCAGTCAATCGCTCCATTTTTGGAGAGGAGCATGACCAAACGTCATCGACATACAGGCTTCTGGGTTGTCTGCTCATGGAAATAGGAGATTACGCGGCCGCGCGGGCCTCCCTAGAAAAATCACTGGCCATAGAGCGAAAGGTTTTTGGGGAAGAGAGCCTCGGCACGGCTAACGTGCTCGAGGACCTCGGAAAACTCCTGTTCTATACTGGCGACTACCCGGCCGCGCAGGACCACATCGAAAAATCACTGGCGATCACTCGGGATATCCTAGGAGAGGAACATTATCGCACGGCTATTTCGCATCACAACCTTGGCAGTGTGCTGTGGCGGATCGGGGAGTATACACTCGCGCGGGAGCAATTGAAACAATCGCTCGCAATCCAGCGCAGGGTCTTCAAAACAGATCACCCTAGTATGATTGACTCGTACAAGCAACTCATTCAGCTAGAGGCGCAATTCGGTAATCTCTCGGCAGCCGTGCAATGGGCGGACTTGGAGCGACGAAACAGCCGCCGACACGTCGGCCGGCAATTGCTTAGTCTTAGCCAGACAGAGCAAGCTCAATTCATGACATTCTATTACGAGTGGCGTGGCGAACAGGCGATGTCGCTGGCGCTGGCTGGTGTAGATCAAAACCATTTCGCACCCCAGAGCGCCGAGTGGCTGCTCAACAGTAAAGGCGTCGTTCAGGAAGCCCTGGTCGAGCGGACTCTACTGCTGAGAGATGTCCAGAATGGCGGCCAAAAGTCTCTCGTCGCGCAGTTGATGCTGGTCCGCGACCAACTGGCCAGGGTGAGTCTACATGTGCCGAATCTGGGTACGACCGCACAGTGGCGCGAGCGGATCGACGCCTTAGAGGCTCAAGAGTCTGAACTGACCAGGCAATTGGCCCAGGCCGGTGGCTCGGTTCCGTTCCGCGATCCGTGGGTGGAGTTGGCAGCGGTTCGTAAATCGCTGCCCGACGACTCGATTCTCTTAGAATTCTCTCGATTCCGGCCGTTTCCCCTGACCGAAAAGGATAACAAAAAGCGCGACTGGCAGCCTGCCCGCTACGTTGCGTGGATCATTCCGCCTGCACAACATGGGGAAGTGCAGATTGTCGATCTCGGCCCAGCCGACGCCATTGAGGAGGCCTTGGAATCAGCCCGCCAATTGATCCAAGCAGCGGGCGAAAAGTCAGTAGAAAAGAGCCCGATCCTGAAACTCGGCGAGCCGGAGGCGGAGCAGAACCTCCGGCAGGAGTTGCAGCGTGTTGCGGATCTGGTCTGGAAGCCGCTGGCCGAAAAGGTTGGCGATGCCCAGCGACTTATTCTCAGTCCGGATGGCGCGCTGTGGCTTTTACCGTGGGCCGCGTTGCCCATCCGTGACGTCAGTAAACAGTATTTGATCGAGCGTTATGAATTGCAATTCGTAACGAGTGGTCGCGATCTTGTCCGTCGCCAACCCGCAGCAGTGCAGCCGCGGCCAGCCGTGATTTTCGCCGATCCAGATTTCGATCTGGCTGCCACGAAGGCCGCTGACGCAGCCAAACAAGTCTTACGCGAGCGAGCGCCGGCATCGGACCTCCGGAAAGCTGCTGGGGACCCTGCTCTGGGCCGCCGCTTGCCCCCATTTGCTGCGCTGCCGGGCACAGGGATGGAAGCGAAGCTGGTTCAGCCACACTTGGCAGCGCGCACGGGCAGTGATCCCAAGGTTTACCAAGGGAAATATGCTCTGGAAACAATTGCCAAGCAAATACGCAGCCCACAGATTGCCCTGTTTAGTACACATGCCTACTTCCTCCCCGATCAGGAGACCAAGCCAACCGATCGCGAGTTGCCGTTGTTGACCGATTCGCGCCGCGGTGTGGCACTAACCACCGAAGGCAAGCCCCTCGAAAACCCTTTGCTGCGCTGCGGGCTGCTTTTTTCCGGCTGCAACGATCCGCGGGCTGGTCAAGGCTCAATGGTTGATGATGGCGTGCTGACGGGTATGGAAATCGTTGGCATTGACCTGCGTGGCACGGAATTGGTCGTCCTCAGCGGATGCGACACCGGCATCGGCACCATCCGCAATGGCGAAGGGGTCGCCGGTCTCCGCCAAGCCTTTCAACTGGCCGGCGCGGAGTCGGTCGTCGCTACCTTATGGCCGTTGCACGATCAGCAAGCTGCCGAATTGATGAGTAGTTTCTTCCAGCACCTGGCCGACGGCAAATCAAAATCCGCCGCCCTCCGCGCTGCCCAACTCGACCGAATTCAAAAACGCCGCAAAGACAGAGGTGCCGCCCATCCCTTCTATTGGGCAGCGTGGACCGTAACGGGAAATTGATCGTCTCCCATCGCCAGTCTTTGGTGTCCGTTCCGCCAACCTTTCAATCACCCACATCTTGGGCCAAGCGGAAACCAAGGTGAATGTCTGTGAGACGCGCCATGCAGCGCCAGATCACCATGTTGCCCGGCGGCGAGTCGCGTGTGCGGTCGAGGTAACCGCCGAGCTTCGCTAGCCCCACTGGTTCTCTCGGGCCATCAGTAGGATGAAGTCGCGAATCTGCTCCGGCGTGTTCGGCCGCCCGCGTTTACGTTTCTTCGGCTTGGGTTTCTTCTTGGCGCGGATCCAGCCGAGGATCGTGGACGGGTGAACAATCGTCGTTAGTTGGCGCAGGACCTTGCCACCGAGCGTCTGGGCGAACTTGCGCCACGGTGCAGACGCTGAATCACGAGTACAACGAAGAGTTCATTCCCGAGTCGCTCTACAAGTATCGAGTTTATCTCGCGAGTGGCGGACTCTTACCTCTCTGGAAGAACTTCAACCCAGACAACGGCGAGATTACGGCGCAGTTCGGGGCAAGCTCGATGGACTCTTACGCGTCGTTTGCAGTTCCTCCGCCTGGCGGCAGTGTGACCATTGAGCGAACCACGACGCTGACGTGCAAGCTGGCGGACTGGCACGGCGGGCCCTACACGCGTCTCTCGCTCTCTCTGGACTGCGGCATCGCCAGCCTGGAAAACGACGATGACACAGGATTGAGGTGACACGAAGCCTGGATCGTTATCGAACCGCTCGGCAGCGGTGGCGTTGGCTTCGACGGCGTCGGCATGAATCCTTTTCTCGGCGAAGATCCTGAGAACGGGTTTCTGCAGTGGTGGGGCGGGGGGCCTGCACCAGAGTACTTCGACGCGGATGGCGTATGGATTGCCCCGTGAGCCGTGCCACGAAACAATACACAAGTTAAGCTGCGCGAGATGATACGCCGGCAAGGATTCCCCGGCGACGACCTACTTTGCTTTGTCGTCTGATCGAGTTCAAGCCGACGTGTAGAGGGATCTGCCGGGCGTGCCCGCTCTTCCATGGCAAGACGTGTGGTCTATGCGGCTGCAATGTCTCACCCGTGTCAGTGCCGCGAACAAGGCTGCGATGGAGACGGAGCATTGTCCGCTGCCGAATCGGAGGTGGTGATAATAGCACCACCTAGATCGAGGTGATAATCTTGCCTGCTGCGTCTGCAAGTTCGATTTCTTCCTGGATTCCGCTGAGCGAACTTCGCAAGGAACGGATGACGGCTATTGAAAAGTCATTGGCGACAGCTCAGAATTGGCGGGCAATATTGAAGTGGACCCCGTTTTTCGGACCACGGGGAGCCGTTTCTTAGATGGTCTTCAACAGCGGGATCGGCGGGGAGAGTGATAGGCTTCCCACGGGGTTTTCAGGCCCAGGCTGGTGTGGGGACGGTGGCGGCAATAGTAGTGAAAGTAATTCTTCAGCCCTTGATGACAATCGGCTCCTGTCGCGTAGTCCTTGACGTAGATGTTCTCGTATTTCACCGTTCGCCACAGACGCTCGATCATCACGTTGTCGATCGCGCGGCCTGCGCCATCCATGCTGATCGCGATGGACGCTTGCGACAGCCGCGACGTGAACTCACGACTCGTGAACTGCGACCCTTGATCCGTGTTGAAGATCTCCGGACGGCCGCCGAGCAGCGCTTCGTCCAAGGCCTCCAAGCAGAACTCCACCTCCATGCTGTTCGACAGTCGCCAGGCGAGCACGTGGCGGCTGAACCAGTCCATCACCGCGACGAGATACAAGTAACCACGCTGCATCGGCACATACGTGATGTCGCAGGCCCAAACGTGGTTGGGCCGCGTGATCGCCAGCCCGCGCAGCAGGTATGGATACACCGCCTGGCCCGGCGCCCGAATCGTCGTCCGTGGTTTGGGCGCAATACTCTGGAGTCCTAAAATACCCAGCATTCGCCGCATTTTCTTGCGATTGATGAGGATGCTCCGGCGCGCCAAATGCGCGACCATTCCGCGGCTGCCGAGGTGCGGATGTTCGAGATACAACTCGTCGATCGACCGCAGCAGCTGCAGGTTCTCGGCGTTCTCTGCCACCGGCTCGTAATACAAGTTCGAGCGATGCAAACCCAGCAGCGCGCACTGACGACGCACGCTCAGCAGCTCATGGCCAGGCTCGATCCAAGAGCGTCGCTCAGCCACCGTGCTCGGCCACTTTTTTTTTGACCCAGTCGAGCTCGATCTTCAGCCGCCCAATCTGCTCATACAGTTCCGCCGCACTCGGCTCGTCACTGGCCACCTTCTTGGCGGAAGGCAACTCAAACAACGTGCTCGCACCTTCCAAAAGTTGCTTCTTCCAAGCCACGATCTGCGTCGGGTGCACCTGATGCAACGACGCCAATTCGCTGACCGTCTTCAACCCTCGAATCGCCTCCAATGCCACCTTCGCCTTAAAGGTCCCATCAAACAACCGTCGTTTCCGAGGCATCGTCTCGCTCCTGACTTGGCTCCGCCACGATGCCTACAGTTCTCCTCGATCCAACTGCCTTTTACCATCTATCCCCGTGGTCCGAAAAACGGGGTCCACTTCAGCGGCAACGGTGTTGATCGCCGTCAACAGCATCATTCTCTACGGCGCGTTCCAGATGAAGAACTTACAGAACTTTGGAATGGCCAAGACCGCCTGCATCCTCGCACTGATTCCTTGCTGCGGCCCCTGCTATATCGTCGGCATCCCCTTCGGCATCTGGGGCCTGAACGTGCTCAGCGATCCTGAAGTGCAACGAGCCTTCCGTTGAGGGCGAGCGACTCATGTCCCTAAACCCCTATGAGTCGCCACCGGGTGAAGAACCCGAACCGATCGACACTGTTGAGCCGACCGCCGAGGCCAAACGTGTCGCCGGCCCCGCGATCGGCCTGATGGCGATCTCCATCATTTCGATCGTCATGCTGCTTTTGGGCCTGGGAATCAATCTATATCTCCTTGCCACCGGCCAGGCAGATGGCGTCGTTCCGGAGTCAGGAGTTTCCGTAGCTGGAATCCTGAAAATTCGGATCGCCTTCGGAGTTTTAACGCTGTTCGCCAATGCCGCAATTCTGCAGGGAGCAATCCAGATGCGTCGGCTCACGGGCTACAAGCAAGCGGAATCGACCTGCATGCTCGCGCTGGTTCCGTGCTGCAGCCCTTGCCTCGTGCTTGGCATCCCCTTCGGCATTTGGGGCCTGCTAGTCCTCAGCGACCCGCAAGTGAAGCAGGCGTTCAAAAGCTAATGGGCCAAGGGCAGCATCCGCTACGTCTCCTCACAGCAGCGGCTAGCGTGCTTGGACGCAAACGATCATTTGCTCTCGGTCTCAGCACGTTTCGGTGCCTTCTTGGGTGCTGGGCGTTTTGCTGGTTTCTTAGCCTTCGCGCTTTTCGGTCCAGGAGCGTGCGCAGTCGAGCATGTACCCAAGTGAACACACGCCGGCATGCCAACTTGAATAATCTCAATCAGGGTGTATGTCGTAGTTGTGCCGCTGACGGTTTTCTCATATTCCCACCAGATCACAAAATTCTTGACAACAACGTCCGTCGGGGGCAAAGTGTTGTCCTCATCACACTGGACTTCATGGGCAGTGTGGATCCACCGTCCGTTCGACACCGTGTAGGTGTCAAGAGGAGATGTGCCGG
>JALHPU010000091.1 GCA_022842325.1 Sulfuritalea sp.
TTCCCTCTGTATTGCTTGATGAAGCTGCTGATCCGGGACTCCCAGTCCGGTACGTGATGCTTGAAATGGAGACGCAGCGCCTTGAGTAGAAGATCGTCCGGCCCACCTTCGATATACCGGCGCAACTGGACGAGGTTCGGCCGAATCCCCGTGGCAATCAGCCCATTCACGATATCGTTGAGAACCTTCCAGCCGAATGCCGTGAACGGATCTGCCCCGGTTTCGGAGGGGATCAGGGCGGCGATACGGCTGGCCAGCTCGGTCTTCCGGTTCCAGTTGCGAAGCGGATCGATGCAGACAGACTTCTCTGGATGCGCCGGATGAAAATAAATGAAACGATCCGCCTGACCAAGGGCCTCACATACCCTGCGGGCATTCTCGGCAAGACCGTGGTCGCCTTTGGGGTCGATGATGATGACCGGCTCGCCGCGGGCAATGGCTTGAGCGATCAGCAGATCGAGCAGGCGGGTTTTGCCGACACGGGTGGTGCCCACGATCAGGGTATGCCCGACCAGGCTATCCAGATCGACATGGATATCCCCTTCCCTGGCCAGACCATGGAGCCAGTACGCGCCATCCTTGTGGAGCAGTTCCTTCCCCATCTGTGCCGCAATGCCGCGACCAATCAGGGAATGCATGCGACTGGCTTCAATGTCCGTCCAGTGGAACCCGCATCCCAGCCAAATGGACTCCCGCCGGGCAGCAACGTTCGCAATGGCGATCACTTCAGATATCCCGATGAACTGCTTGTCGGTGAGGCGGATTCGCGCGCCATCCTGACTTCGCCGCCACGCCTGAAGCGCTCGCAGCCCGCCGATTCCGGCGCAGAACAGTGATGCGGCGACCCCCATGCGAGAGGGCACCGGCAGAGTTCTCGTCACCACAAGCATCAGACTGGCCGCTCCAAGCCAGACGCCCGTCATGCGCCATTCGTAGATCGGCCGCCAGGGATAGTCAAAATCGTAGGTGTTGCGCATGAGCTGGCTGAATGAATCGTCTATTTCAGGGAGTGTCTTCGGACCCGATTACTGATCTGCCAGCGCCTCGATGACCGCCGCCGCCTTTTCTGCCATGGCTTCCACGGGGACGCGATAGGCATCCAGGTCCTCATCCCAATGATCGGCCAACGCCTTTGCGATGCCACGCTTGATGGCCTCGTAACGCAGATGTGGTTGCGAGATGATCATCCGGGCGATCTCCGGTAGGCCGTAGCGCTTGACGAACTGGTGCCAGGAGGTGGCATATTTGGCCGGATGCCGTGTCGCAGCAAGCCGGGTCAGACCGTTGGCAAGTTCGATCACGATGACATAGCCGCCCTCGGTCAGGGTGGTGGCCGCCACCGTCAGATCGGCCAGGTCCGGGCTGCCGTCATAGATCCAAAGTGGCTTGAGACCCTTTTTTCTCTTCATGCTTTTACGGGTGTGGCTCATCGGTTTCGGGATACGCCAAACTTAGCATTCGAGATCCATGGAACGCGCGTGAAAAGCGCACGAAAGTGTTCCATTTCAAAATCGTCAAGGCGCCCCGTCTCGGCAGAACGGTGAATTTGATCGACCGTCATGAAATACTTCTGTCCATCTCATTGACTCGCGATCCCTGTTTCCATCTGTGTCTGCCAGCGCTGGGCCAAGGCGATTGTTCCGGGTTGAATTCGAATCCTGTCCAACCGCTCGCTTGCCAGCGCCATGAGTTTGCTCACCGGCTTGCCATCCCGTACTGCCCTCCACGCGGCGTTCATCGGTATTTCCGCGAGGGCCTGCTCGACCCAGTAGCTGAGGCTCCACTCCAGGTTGTCGGGATCTGACGCCAGGTTTTGGCGAAGATGGGTTTCCATGAGGTTGGCAACACACAGCGCCACCTTGTCCGAGATGCTGACGACCGGCCAGCCTACCATCAGCTGCTTCGCTTCCTGGGTCGCCTTGGCAACCGCCTTTTCTCTGGCTTCCTCGGTGCGCGTGGTCTGCGCTGCCTGACTTGCAACGCGTCGACCACTGGCTGAAAGCACCGAAGCAGCTTTCAGTAACGATGCTTTGTCGGCCTCGTTCAGGTCGAGCTGGGCGGCAAGATGCCGAAGCGCGGTATCGGTGCGCCGCACTTGGGTAACAAGCTTTTTCAGTTCGCTGGCAGTCACGAGTTCTCCGATCCGGGCGCGACGGTTTACTGATTAAGAAAGGATTAAAAGAAGATTAGGGGCATTTGTGAATAACCATTGAATGCCTCTATTGGCAAGGCTTGCAGAGCTTTTTCCGTCATCGTCTTCATAGGCGCTATCCCCCGATGTCCCTAGGCGCTATCCCCCCAGTCGCATAGGCGCTATCCCGTTACCCTCTAGGCGCTATCCCCTCACCGCGACCGAAAAGCATAGGAGCTGTCCCCCTACCGCATAGGAGCTATCCCCTCACGTTTTCCGAGTTATCCACAACCGGCTTCTGGCCTGTTTGCTTGGCAACATGCACCAGGTCAGCCTCGGCAATCCGCCATGCCCAGCCGGTGACTTCAGCCATCTTCGACATCGCAGCCCGCAGTTCCTGTCGAAAACTGAAGAGATGCTCGTTCTCGCTGCCGGCCAGGCGACGCAGGGTTTCAACCTTGTACGGATAGGGCTCGGCATGCGTTGAATAGAAGCCATGAAGCCACTGCGCAAGGGGTTGCCGTCGCAAGGCCCAGCGCTGCGCCCACTCGATCTGAGTCCAGCCATCAGCGCCGTAAAGAATCGCTACACGAGGATTGACCTCGATCACAAACTCCATGGTGACTTCATCACGAACCCCATGGTGGATCAGGGGGCCGAAGTAAGCTCGCTTGCCATCGCTGATTTCGACGACCGAGGACGCAAGATCGAGCAGTACCCCTTTAAGCCATTCTCGATCACTCTTGCCCGTATTGCGGCCGATGGCCTTCAGAAAGGAATACCCGGTGAAACGGATCTGGCAGCCGGTTCCGTTGATCCTGGCCAGATGTAGGCAGTGTTCCCAGACGTCGAGGTCAGATTGACTCAGTCGCGGGCCATTGAAGACGATGGTCAGCCCATTCACGGACTGGAGCTGTGCGCGTTTAAGGAACTTGCGCGGGCCTTTTCGAATCGCCCCGAATAGAGATGACCGCAGGGCACCGTTCGGGATGCCACGGGCCTTTTCTGGCCACTCAGGAAGGCCTGCTGCGATGGTTTCTTGCTCGCGGCGCTGCTTTGCTTGATCTGCCGCTTTTGCAATCCATCCGGGCGCGGGCGACTTGCTCTTTTCGCCGAACTGAAAGGGCACCTGGCCATCGTGGATTTCCATTCCACGGTTTTATCAGGGAGGACCGCAAAATCTCCGGTGAAAAGCGCACCGGTTGGGTGCTTTTCGGTTTGTGCCAAGGATCGTCTTCATGGCCAAACTCCTTGCGTTTGCTCCGAGCGGTACTGTATCCTGGAAACTTCTGATGTGAGGTCCGAGAAATGACAAATGCGCCACCAACTCCAGAATCATTGGCCCGTGAATTCAGCGATGCGCTCAAAGGCTTGCTATTGCCGGAAGAAATCCGCGAAATAGTGGAACGCAATCGTGAGGAAGCCAATTCGCGCATTTGCCACACGCATGACTTCTGCGATGCCAATGTAGTGCTGTTTGATGTCTTCATGAAACACGGCATGGATATTGCCGATGAGGGTGGGCGCGACCGGTGGGGCAAACTGTGGGATGAATCCTGGCAAATGGCCAAGGCATCCGACTTCTGGGCGGCGTGAAACGGTTTTTCCATTCACGTATTTCCTGACGGCCAGGAGGTCACCACTTCCACTCCTCCGCGAATGGCCTCTGGCAGCCAATCGAGCCAACTCTCTGCCCGAGAACCTCTCAACCCGCATTCCCACAAAACTATTACGCGCCATCCGGTAGCGACTAGACGCTCAATACTGCGCTTGTCACGTTCCACGTTCCCGGCAAACTTGGCCTGCCAGAACTCCCTGTTATTCTTCGGGGTCGTGGCATACTGGCAATTCGGGTGTTGGTGCCAAAAGCAGCCGTGCACCATCACGACAACACGAAACTTCCGAAACACAAGATCCGGGGCTCCCGGCAGGCTACGATCATGAAGCCGATACCGAAGTCCACATCTGTGCAGGTATCGCCTCACGGTCATCTCCGGTTTCGTGTCGCGACCCCGTATGCCGGACATCATTCTCGACCGCACCTGTGGTGTGACAACATCTGCCAATCAATTTTCTCCTGAATCACAGCAGCGCAAGCGATAGCGTACCGCGCACAATACTATCAACAACGAATGAGCATTCCAGTAATTGACCTCTTCTCCGGGCCAGGTGGGCTTGGCGAAGGATTTGTGTCGCTCGATGACGGCAAGACCTTCCGAATAGTCGTGTCAGCGGAGACGGATCCAGCCGCGCATAAAACGCTTTGCCTTCGAAGCTACTTCCGCCGCACCAAACCGCATTCAAAAGATGTTCGAACCTATTACGACTTCTGTAACGGTCTTTCAGACGCGCCATGGAATTCATGCACGACAAATGCATGGCACGAAGCAAGCAAGGAAGCAAGACTGCTTACGCTTGGCGATCCAGCAAGCAATGACGAACTTGATTCCCTGCTTGACGAGCGGTTGCGATCAACGTCCGATTGTGTGCTTATCGGAGGGCCACCTTGCCAGGCGTATTCTCTCGCTGGTCGCGCGCGCAACAGGGGCATCTTGGCGTACCGGGCCGAGGACGATCACAGGCATTTCCTCTATCTGGAATATCTGCGGATCATCCAGCGATATAGGCCGGCAGTGTTTGTCATGGAGAATGTAAAGGGAATACTCTCGTCCCGGGTTGGTGAGCGAGCGATCTTCAAGGAAATACTTCGGGATCTTGCGGATCCGGACTTCGCGCTTTGCGGGAAAAAGGGGAAGCGGTCCACCAAATACCGGATCTACTCTCTGGTTGCCGAGTCTAGCTTCGAGAGCGGCATGGATCCAGACTCGATTGAACCCTCCTCGTTCGTCATCCGTGCCGAGAATTATGGAATTCCGCAAGCCCGGCACCGCGTTATCCTTCTCGGAGTTCGCGAAGATATCGATGCAGCGCCACGTGCCCTGCCACGTTCAACGCCGCTTTCGGTATTCGATGCCATTGGGGATCTGCCAAGAATCAGAAGCCGCTTGAGCAGACGCGTTGATGTCCCTGCCAATTGGGCTGCAGAGGTTTGCCGTCATCTCTCTGAACTTTCCATTGATGCCGAGAAATGCGGTCTGAAGGATCTTGCTCTCCGGCTCCATGATGCAATGGGAAAAGTTGACTCAAGCCTTTCATTTGGCGCAACGAGATTCAGCGAACCTCTGCTTCCCTCAGATCAACCCCGCCAATTGCGTGACTGGTATCGTGACAAGAATCTACACGTAGTTCTCAATCATGAATCGCGTGGGCATATGTCATCCGACCTTCGACGGTATGGATATGCAGCGGCATTTGCGGCCATCACAGGAGTTTCCCCAAAGGGGCACGCAGACTTTTCCTTATCCGCTTTGCGCCCCAATCACGCCAATTGGGAATCTGGAAAGTTCGCAGACCGTTTCCGCGTTCAAGTGACGAATGGGCCGTCATCCACCATCACAAGTCATATTTCAAAGGATGGCCATTACTTCATCCACCCTGACGTAACGCAGTGCCGGAGCCTGACGGTCCGCGAAGCGGCCAGGCTGCAAACATTCCCCGATAACTATTTCTTTCAGGGAAACCGAACACAGCAATTCCATCAGGTCGGCAATGCAGTCCCTCCGCTACTGGCAAGGCAAATTGCAAAGGCTGTTTCCTACCTTCTTGGCACCCCCCGTCGGCACGAATCAGACTGAAAAGTATCCAACATCCGGGCGCTCGATGGTACCGACTACGACGCCGCGATCGAGAAGTCGGTTCTGCTCTTCACACGACGTTTCGGGAAGCAAGGCGCAGGAATGGCAGGCACCGAGATTGCAATTGTCTGGTCCCTGCCCACGACTCTCTATGCAGATCGGATCACTCGAACACCAGCGCGCCTTCTCAAGTGCCTTCGCTACGGCCGCCTCAAGATAGCCCGGCTGCCCCATTCGCACGAGACCACCGTAAGCGCTCTATTGACACCGCCATTGACGATAGCGGAGGCAATGACGTAAAGGCGAAACCTATCGGCGACAGCCTGCCAAACACCAGGGCAGAAGGGCTTCGAAGTCG
>JALHPU010000092.1 GCA_022842325.1 Sulfuritalea sp.
AGAGCCCCTCTGGCGAGGGGCTCCGGATAAATGATCACAATCGCTACGACCCAGGCACCAATGGCCTACTGCGGGCCGACTGCGGGCCGACTGCGCCTCAAGGCAGGATCTTGACGATGGCGATGAGTTGGGAAACCACGATGCACAGCACCATGATCTTCAGGTTGGTGACGATGTTCCACAGGGCTTGCTTCATGGCGTTTCTCCTTCAGTTGGTTGGCGGGGTTTTCACCTCTGGGTTGGCCCACAGGTGAAAACCCCGCCCGAAGGAGAGGTTTCCGAACTAGGTCAGGCGATCACCTTGGCGAGCGCGATGACCTGGGAAAGAACGATGATCATGACCATGAGCTTCAGGTCGGTGACGACGTTGAACAGGGCTTCTTTCATGACGGTCTCCACAAAGAAATGGGGAGACCGGTCCCCAGAGGAGAGAGATCTCCCCTGGGGGTAACGAAAACTAACGAAACTGAGGTCTGATGCGAACGACTAGGCTGCGGCGCTCTCAACGTCACTCGGGTACGCCGGTTGCGGCAGGTCGAGCGACTCGCCGTTGACCTTGGCGAACTTGACCCGCAGCAGACGACCCTTGATGCTGACGCCTAGCTCTCCCTTCCTGTCACCTTTCTCGAAGGTGAACATTTCGGGATAGATGTCGGCGATCTTGAAGCCGATGATCACGGTCTTCTCGGCCGCGACATCGGCCTCCAGCAGCTTGACGATCTTCTGCGCCTCGGCGCCGCTCACCTTGCAATCGAACTTGGTGTAAGCGATGTCATCGGTACTACCACGCATCGCGGACACGGTGCAGGCCAGAAACTCCTGGCCCTTCTTCGGTTTCACCCGGCGCACGCGATTGAGATAGCCGACACCTTCGACGTGCAGATTGAAGAACGACGACTGATTGGTTGCTTCCGCTTGATTGGACATGATGGTCTCCTTTTCACATAAAAATGGGGAGACCATGCCCCGGACGGGGATGGAACTCCCCGACTGGGTTGAAGCAATGACAAAACCTCCGAGCCTTGCGGCCACCGGCTTTCAGGAGATCTCACCGGTTTTGGCGCTCTCGCGAGCGAAGGGCGATGCGTAACGCGCATCGGTCGGGCTGACGCAGCCAACGTGGTACACCGGCAGCGTTTGCCTGACGCCCACCATGCGGCAGGGAGTCGAGCAACGCATATTCAAATCAGATGACCATCGCTCATGCATTTGGTTCCATTGCTTGAGCATAATTCGTGATCACCCGACAGCGTGCGACAACCGTCTTGCCAAAGCTCACCGACAGGCTGACCTCGGTAAGGGCGGCGCAACCCCGTGCCGGGCCTTGCCGCTGGGCCTGAACTCGAAATCCGTGGAAGGACGCACCCCACCTGCCGTGGCGCTGCGCCTCCATGAGCGCCAGCAGCGCAATCGAGCGGACCATGCGAACCTCTTCGGTGCTGGGGAAACAAGCCAACTCCGCTGCGGCGCCGACGGGCATAGCGCTGGCACTCACGCTCAGCCCCGGCCCTCGGCCGCCTCGCGCCGCGGCTTGAATCGGACCTCGGCCAGCCGTGTGAGACTGAGGAACAGATGGTCGGCGTTCAGATGCAGCGCGCTGCGCTCCTCACCGGTCGCCGTTACCGTCCATTGGGTTTCGGCGAGCCGGCCGATGACATGGACGCGCGCACCTTTCTTCACCAGCTGCGCGACCTCCGCCGCATGTCGATCGCCCCAGACATTGACGTCGAGCCAGAATCCACCGGCCTGCTCCAGACCGCCCTTGCCATCCTGGCGGTATTCGTCGAAGAACACCCGAAGCTCGGCGACCTGCCGCTCCTCATTACCGACCATGACCGTCTTCAAAAGCGGCAGGTCCCCCACATTTCCGGTTCCACTAAACTCGTTCGACATTGCACCCTCCGTTGGTTGATTGACTCACTGAATTTCGATAGACCGCGAGGCCCTGGCCGGAAGCCGGCTGATCGCCGGCGCCGCCCTCACAGCAACTCCGTGTCCGCCTGCGGCATATCCTCGGCCGCGGTGAGCGACGCCTGTTCGAGGAGGCGCAGTTCGGCCTCGCTCAACTTGACGCGCCGCCGCGTATGACGGGGTGCCTGCGCGCCGGTAAAGACCTTGCGCGGAACTTCACCGAACAGTGCGACCACCGCGCGCACACGCTGCTGCGCAAGCGCGTCCGCTCCAGGCAGGAAGTCGCTTCGGATCAATTGCCGCAGTTCCTCGCGCAGGAGATGCCGCTCCCAGCGGATCGGTTCCAGGAACAAGGCGCGCAGCTCCCGGCCGAGTTCGCGAATCGCCGCCCTGCCCTCGTCGTCGCTCATGCGATCCTTGTGGATCAGGGTCTTGATCATGCGCACGTAGTAGTCGAACTCGACGATCGCCTCCGCCGTGGCGTAGCCGTAGGGACTGCGAAACCCGAGCTCGACGGTCTTGGGGCTGCGCGACCCCATCACGGCCAACGACAGGCCCTTGCGTTTGAGGATCTCGATGGCTTCCTCACGCGCCGTGATCACTCGGCTCAGATGTGCGCGAATCGCTACCAGACCCTCGTACATGCGGATCAGGATCCAGTCGGCGTAAGGGTTGTCGTTCGCCGACAGGTGCCAGATGGATTTGAGGACCGCCGCAAAGCGCCTGCCTCCAGGAATCGGCGGCAACTTGCCCGCGCCATCCGCACCACGGCCGGTAAAGATCCGATAGGCGTCCTTGGTGTGCAAACTCATGGTGTCGGGAGTGGCGTCCGCCAGCTGCCCGAGTTGGGCGTTGGCGGCGAGCGTGGCATCCAGCCCGGACTCTTGCTGCAAAATTGCATCAGGTGTTGCCATGGGGGACTCCGTCGTGGTTGAGGTGGTTCCGGATAACGCGAGTGATACGGTGGCGCATTAGCAGTGCTAACGGCCTCGGGGGCACGTTGCTCGGCATTGGGCTGCGCAGGCCACTCACGAGCGTTTTCCCGGCGGGCGTCCGGCCCGCATGGTGCCGACCATTTGTCGAATCTCGGCGCGGCGCGCGGCGACCTTGGCCTGGTGTTCCGGGGTCGTGCACTCGGCGGCAAGACGCTGTTGCTCGGCCTCGCGCTGCTGGCGCAAGATCAGTTCCTCTCCATGCCTGCGCCTGGACGCCGCAACGCGCTGTCCCAGTTCGGGGACGAACTCGCCGGCCAGGGATCGCCTGACCAGGCCACGCAGGTAGGCCACCGGGCTGGTATGCACCGCGTTCGCCTGCATCCGGGCACTCAGCTCGTCGAGCAAGGCCTGGGCTTGCTGCGCGCAGGGCTTAAGCAGGAGGAGCGCCGCCGCGCGTTCTTCAGGGAGCAGGCTTTCCGGCAGAATCAGGTCACCACCACGACGTTGCGACGGCCCCGCATCAGCGATGGTTTCCCTCGTGGGTGGTTGTTGTACTAAACCACGTGTACTTCCTTGTATATGTAGATTGGCGCTTTCGTCGAAACAGTGATGGCGTTTTTGTCGAATCAATTTTGGCGCTTTCGGCAAAACATGAATGTGGGAATCCCGCATACTTGTTTCGCCGTTTTGTCGACTATTGATTGTGGCAACACCGCACTCTGGCGAATGCAGCAAAGCGATGCGATTGGCATCGCCGGATTCATCCCCCGCCAGCCGCGCGAGCAGGCAATCCAGCCGGATTCGGGCGAGTCGTCGCGGAGGAATGCCGACCAAAGTCTCTTCCCAGACTCCGACGCCCACCAACTCCCGACGCGCAATCTCCTGTTCGCGGCGCGTGAGGCCGATCTGCTCGGTCCATACGTCGGTCGAACTGCCGATCCACTCCTGCATCTGCCGGCGCATCTGCAGCCGCGTCAGGTGCAGCGTGCGTGACAACAGCAGGCCGGCATGGACCCCGCCGCCGATGCCGGCCAGCGTGCGGTGATAGGCGAGTGACGGACCCAGCAATTCCGCGACGGCGGCGCCATCGGCCCAGTCCAGACTCGCCGACGCCCTGCCGATCCGATCGCTGAGCAAAGCGCCGAGCTGATCGACGCATAGGCGGAAATGCAGCCTCGCCGGGATGCCAACACGCTGCTCATTGAGGATTGCCAGTTTGCGCAATACCTCGCGGGCGGTGGCTTGTTCCTTTGCGGAAAGTCCGGTTTCCATCTCCCATTGCTCAGTGGTCTTGAGGAACCAGCCGCCGGTCCGGGCGATGTCTCGACCGTGGCGCGTCCAGTAGATCGATTGGGAAAGCAACAGCGCCGCCTTCACGTTCGCCGTCAGGTCCACGAGGCGGCGATGAAACGCGATATGCCGCCCCAGCAGTGGCCAGAGGGTCGCCAGCGCTCGTTCCTGTTGGGCGGATTGCCATGGGTCGTCATCGGCGCTGGTTACGGTTCTCGGTTCTCGGTCTCTCATGCTTGGGCCTGTGTACCGTTATCGGCGAACCGGGTTGGCGTGCGCCTGCAATGCGCGCCCTACGGCTTCGGGTCGTACCCGAAACCAGAGCTTCGCCGGCATGCCGGCGCGTCGCTCTTCGAGAAAGCCGCCGGTGCGCAAAGCTCGCCGTGCCGTTTCCTGCTCCCAGCGCGAAAGCCCGGTCTCTTCGGTCCACTCCTCCTGGGACCTGCAGAACCAGCCGCCGACCTCGGGGTCGAGCGCCTCACTGGTCCAGATGGCCTGCGAGAGCATCAGCGCCGCCGTCACGCCACCCGTGATCGGGACCAGACAACGGTGGAAGCTGATCGGCAGGTCGAAGACGTCGAGCAGCAGTTCGGCGGTAAGGCCCGGCGGAATCGAGCGGCGGCCGTTCATGGCTCGTCCTCGAATTCGCGCGCGACTGCCTCGAGAACGGCGATGGAGAGGTTCGGGAAAGCTTGATGCAGGCGGTAGTAGCGCACCCGGAGATTCGGCTCCTCAATGGCATGCCATGCCCGGTAAATGCGCTCGCGCAGAGCGGTATCAGGAAGCGGGAAGCGGCCTGACGGTCTCCATGCACCGCAGTCGCGGCGGCGCCTGAGCGTCACCTTGCGGCGAATCTTGAAGAGCGCGCTCATCATCTGCCAGGACGCACCATGGCGAATGAAATACGCCTCCAGCGCCTTGGCCTCATTCACCAGCGAGACCGTGCGCAGCCCCACAGTGAGTCCGGCGGCATCAAAGGTCACGCCGATGGACAGCTCCCGCATCGTGGCCAGGCGGTTCAGATCAAGTGCCGACAGTTGCCGCAAGCGTGCGACTTGTTCGTTCTCGATGCCGGCGGCGTGGAGTTCATCCGGCTTCGCCTCGGCCAGCCGCACGGCGACGTGATTGAGGAGTACCAGGCGCACCTGCGTATCGAGCAGCGGCAGCATCAGGTTCCCTCCGCTACAGATATTCCACTGCACGGCAGGTCGGGCGTGGAATCCGATGAGCGAAATTCCCTGACCAGACCGAGGAGATCCCAGCAGGCGCTGGCCGTTCGGTCATTGGCATCGACCAGCCAACCGAAGAACGCGGCATCGAACTGGAAGGCATCCACCGGAAGGTCGGGCACCTGGGACGCGCTATCAGCCGCGCATGGATCGCCGGTTGCAAAACTTTCCGGCGGGGCCGCCGTTGCGGACACCAGCGTCAAGAGTTGCCAGGCCCATTGCCGGCTTGGATGCAGCGAATCGCCATGAAGCGGAATCGGCAACGCGTCCATGCAGTACCCAAGGGGCGCCGCTTCGTCGCTGCGCAGACAATCGCTGATTCCGACAAGGCCAGCGCACAAGCGCACCTGCTCGATAACCCGAGAATGAACGGCAGCGCCTTCGGTCTTGGCCGGAATCGCGCCTTCTGCCTGAGTATGGCGCCTGGGAGCGGCCGTTCCGGTGTTAGCCGTGCTAACAGTCGGGTCCGTTGGCGAGCCCCCCACTGAGACTTGTGGCGACCGTGCCACCGGTTCGAGCGCCGTGCGCAGTTCGGCAACAGGCTCGCCAAGTACATCAGCCAACTCCTCCTCGCATGCACGGCATACCGCCGCAATGCTGAAGCTAGACGTGCGCCGATACTCGTCGGCAGTATGGCGAAAGACCGGTTCGAAGACCATCGCGTAGAGTTCGTCCTCGGCCAGCGATGTGCGCGTCTGCGCATAGCGCTTCATGGAATTGAGCCGCGGCTGGAGGGTCTTGACGTCCAGGCCCGAGAGATCGATAACGGCTTCGCCCAGGATGCCCAGCCGCTCGGTGGCGAA
>JALHPU010000093.1 GCA_022842325.1 Sulfuritalea sp.
GTTCATCGGTGTGCGGATTTCGTGGCTCATGTTGGCGAGGAAGGCGCTCTTGGCGATGTTGGCGGCTTCGGCCTGGATTTTCGCCTGGGTGAGCAACTGATTGGTGGTTTCGAGGTCGGCGGTGCGCTGACGAATCCGTTTTTCGAGGCTGGCGTTGATACGTTTGATTTCGAGCTCGGCCAGCTTGCTTTCGGTGATGTCGGCGTTGATTCCGAGCATTCGGTTTGCTGTGCCGTCATTGTCCCGCATTACGAAGGCGTTCGCCTTGAGATATTTCACCGTACCGTTCGGATGGAGCACCCGGAAGACGATATCAAATTGCTTTTCTCCTTTAAGGGCTGCCTGACATTCGGCAATTGCCATTTCCTTGTCTTCAGGATGCAAGCCGTTCATCCATGCATCTAGGTTGTTGGGAGACGTCTCGCGTGTAACCCCATACAGATCGAACATCCGGTCGTCCCATGTCATGGTGTTTTCACGGACGTTCCAGTCCCATATGCCAAGCGCTGCCGACGAGGTGGCCAACAGGAGCCGCTGCGTTTGATTTTTTTGTTCCTCTTCCATCTGGTATTTCTCGGTGACATCACTGAACACCAGCACCACACCGGCGATTTCTCCAGCAGCATTCCGGATGGGGGCCGCGCTGTCGGCTATCTGGTATTCCTTTCCGTCCCTGGCCAGCAATACCGTGTGGTTGGCGAGACCGACTACCTGCCCGAGTTCCATCACCAGTTGAACAGGATCTGCGACCGGCTGGCGGGTGTCCGCATTGACGATGCGAAACACATCAACTAGCGTGTGACCCATGGCGTCGGCTAGTATCCACCCGGTAAGACGCTCGGCCGTCGTGTTCATCCGGGTTATTCGTCCTGCCGAGTCGGTGGCAATTACCCCGTCACCGATGGATTGCAGCGTGATGGCAAGATTTGCTTCACTTTCGGTTAGCGCTTCGGTCTTCTTGGCGATATCGGCAGTGCGCAAAGCGACTTGTTTTCGCAGCGCCCTGTTCCATAGAAGAATGACCGAAATGACAGCCACTACTACCAGAAGGATGCCCCCTATGGCTAACCAGAAGCGCCAGCCGAGAAAGCTATTTCCAGCCGCATTGATCCAGCGATCACGAATCTCCTTTCGTTCCGCATCCGTGACTGCGCTGAATCCCTTCTGGAGAATGCTGCCTAGCAGGGGTTCCCGCACCGAACTGCCGATCGAAAGCTGAATACCCCGCTCTACTTCGCCTGCTACGCGGAGATTGGTGATTCCCTTTTGCTGGATCAGGTACGAGGCCGTTGCCAAATCAATAACCGTGGCATCGGCACGGCCAAATGACACGTCGAGCAAACCGCTGAGGTCATCCGGGACTAATTGGGGAGCGATTCCGTTGTCCTTGGTGGTGAGGTACTCGGTTACCGCATAGTTTTTCACCAGCGAGACCTTCAATCCAGGCAGATCCCGCTCCTGTATCGGCCCTGAATGCTCCTTACGCACAATGATGACATTCGGCAATGAAATGATGGGGGTTGTGAACGAGAGGAACTCTGATCGCAACGGGGTCTGAGTAACAGCATTAACAAGATGGACTTCACCGCTGCGAATTTTGGCAAAGGCATCGTCCAGCGAAGAGAACCGCTGCTGCTCAAAATGAACGCCAAGTTTCGCCTCTAGCAAGAGCATGTGGTCGTGGGCCAGTCCGGTGATGTTGCTTTTCGAGTCGAGAAACACAAAAGGTGGATACCCGGTCTCTACGGCAAGGACTATTCGTTTTTGGTTCTCCACCAGCCATCGGCGTTCCTGTTCGCTCAGGATGTCGGTTGCACTCCCTTTCGAAGGTTCTTTTGCTATCGACTGAGCAAGCACGGGTGAAACCTGAACACTGCAAATCACACCGAAAACGTAAATCGCCAGTGTGGCAAGTGTGATTCTGGTCTTGAGCGAATGCAGCGTGAGGCGCAGCGAAGTCATCGGGAAATCTTTCGATAGAGATGGTCGCTCTGCCAGTAAAGCCAGACGCAACGAACTACCCTAATATTACTATGGTCTTTTCGGTCAGGGTAATCTTCCAGCGCCGCCGGAACGGCTCATGGCCCCTGATACCGGCCGCTCAAATCTCATGCTTGTAGCATCGGCACTGACAGCAATCGCTGCATTGGAGCCGGTCAGGCAAGAAAATATGGCGCCGCCAATTCAATGGCCGCTTCCGAGAAAACACGGCAAACGAACCTGAGAATTGGAGGAGCGGCTCGACTGTCCCTTCCTGGCGTGCGCCGTGCAAAGGCGGCGCTTTCCAGTGGGTGAAAGCCCCACCCGGCGAAATGCTCCCGCCGGAAGCAACCGGAGCAACTATGGAGGTAACGAAATGGTTGAAGCCTTCGGATAGCGGGCCACAAAATTCGGTGGCAGCGCGAGTGTGCAGGCCGTAACGCGAGTGAACGCCGAGCAAACCGCGAAACGGACGATGCACAGGCCGACCTGGCAGCCATACCGGGGAAGGTTGATACGACTGGGATGGACGAGCAATGTAGGACCACCAGTCGCTGTACCGGGGTAGTGGCGACAGCATGTACACAAGGAAAGCGCGCGCAACACGGGAAGCCCCATGGCGTGGTCAGGGATGACCAACCGAAAGCTCGTGAGAGAAGGTTCGGGCGACTTGGGGTGGCGGAGAGGCCCGTAGTACCGTGGAGGCCGGGTAATGCCGGCGGAGGGAAGGGGCCTTGGTTCAAGACCGACGCAAGACGTAGGAAGGGCGTGGAGATTGGGCAACCTATCAACTCCGATTAATGTTCAGAAACTGCAGATGGCGTTACACGCGAAAGCGAAGACGGAGTCCGGCTACCGCTTCTACGCCCTGTACGACAAGATTTATCGTGATGACATTTTGGCGCACGCCTAACCGATCAGCCATCCGCCTTCGGCAAGTCGGCGGCGCGAACGGCACGCAGCACTTCCCGAAAGACGTCATCGAACGGTGGCAGATGGTTCATCTGGTGCGCGAGACGGGCGGCCCAGAGCCGTCGTAGACGATCTTCCTTGGCGGCGATTGCCTGCTCCATGCCTGCGATTATGCGTTGCCGCAACGCCAACTTGGCATCGAGTTCGGCACGCATCTCCGCAACGCGCATGTTGGTGGAGGTGAACAGATACCAGAGGTCATACAAGTCACGAGGCTCGTTGCGTGCCCGATCGCTCAAGGCCAGCAACTTTTCAACCGCGATCTCCTCGATGGCGTAGACCTTCACGGTCGGCCCTTCGGGCAAGTCATCAAAGCTGTCGTAGGTGCGCTGAATCGGGCGATCTTGCAGGGGGAAGCACAGGACTTCGTTGATCGTGATGTCAACCTTCACGTCGTTCACGGCAGGTAGTGGCCCCTGATAGCGCAGGTAAAAGGTGTGGCTGTTCTGGTGGCCGTGGCGGTCTTCGCGATCGAACGCGATTCGCAGGCCCGAGTCGGCCTCGACGGTCGCAAAGATTTCGTTCAGCCCCGCCAGGATCTTTTCGAGGGTGATCGGACGGATCAAGGTGAAATCCAGGTCTTCCGAAAACCGATAGTCATCAAACCAGCAGCGTCGCAGGGCCGTGCCACCTTTGAAGGCCAGCACCTCGCGCAGCGGATGTCCGGCCAGACCGGTCAGGAACCAGGCCAACACGTAATCGCGTTCGATGACGGCCTCGGGGATGCGTCGTCCGCCAGCGGTCACCAGCGTGTTCGAGATCAGGGAAATGTTGCGTTGAGGAATCATCAGCTAAGCCTCACGGCATCGAGTTCTTCGGGAGTCACGTTGAGCTGGAGCCGCCAACGTGAGAGGAATGCCCCTTCGGTGGGGAGCAGGGGATCAAGGCGCTGGTAAGTTGCTGTCAGCATGCCGCGCAATGGTTCCAGCGCCGGAGCATCGGCCAAGCCGTAGTGTTCCAGCAGGTAGCCGAGGCGGCGCACGACGGCACCGATGCCGAGGCGTTGTGCGTAGTCCACCAGCCGTTCGACTTTCAGTACGTCCCGCTTCATCCACAAGCCCTTGGCGACTTCGGTAATGCCACCGGAAAATGCCGGGTGTCGGAGACCATCGATGATGGTGCGTTCCATGTCGCTGATCATCACGAAGCGCTCTTTGTCGATCCAGTGCTTCACCACCCCGAATTCTTGTTCCGTGGTGATGTGGATAAACCGAAAATCATAGCCGCCCACCGTCTGTGGACGCACGCGCCGCGTACATGACACATACATGGTGTAGTTCGGCTGCGTCACCATGCGGTGCAGTTCAAGCGCGGTACCGTGCGACAGGAAGTAGGGCGCCGCACCAGCGAGTTCTCGGGCGATCAGGTACGGGCTGTCGATGTGCTCGGTGGCCCAGCCGAGTTCGAAGGGTACGAGGTTGTACAGGCCAGGCTTCAGTCGCGTCACCAAGCCTCGCTGCTGGGCCTTGTGCACGAGATTGCGGGCCGATGCCGCCGATAGGCCGGTGATCGAGCCCACATCCGCCAAGGTAAACGTAGACCGGCGCAGCTCATTCAGCTCAGTGAATAGCTGCGCTGCCCGTGGGCCTAGTGTCTTCGTTTGTAAGTGATACTTTGCGCTCAATTGGCGTCCATAAAAGAAACGTACTGAGCGTGAAATATAACATAAACCATACTTAGCGGCAAGTTTGTCTCCCCTTGAGAGGCAAATGGAGCGTTGAATATAACCTTGCCATTTCCAATCTGGCAGGCTGCGGCGTAGCGTGGTGGTGTGCCGTCGAGCGGATCACGCCAAACAGGGGACGCTGAAAAGGTAGCTAACAGCCCATGCTCGTGCCAACAGTGGGGAGCAGAAAGAACTCAGCCATGCGGCACTAGGGCGCTGATCTCTTGGGCCATCCATGTCGGCAGGCGCGCTCGTGCCAATGCGACTTCCTTCAGATCGGACAATGGCAGCTTGGTGCGCAGCTTCCGGATTGCTTCACCGGCTTTTTCCGGGCCCAGCCAAGCCAGTGCCCGTACCACTTCGCCTGCGGCCCGCCCAGGAAATATCAGTTGCCAAATGGGTGCGTGTCGGAGCTCTACCACCTGCGTGCCCAATTTCAAGCGGCGACTGGGGCCGGACGTGAGATAGACCGCGCGCATCGGTACTTGTGTGGTCAGGCCAAGCACGTTGGCGGCGGCGGCGCCGTGCGACACGATGGTCTCCCCACGTTGGTTCGCCAAGCCCTCGACCATCTTGACCGCCGAAGGAGCGCGGGTGCCATAGCGGCTCTCGACGGGCACGACATAGATACCGCGGCCGGCGCGCAGCAGGGAGCCTCGCCGCACCAGGCGCGACAGCACTTGATCCACGGCTGCTCGGTTGCCTAGGTGCAACAGTTCTTTTGCGACCAAAGGCGCGCCCTCCGGCATTCCAGCGGCGTGTTCCAAGACTTGTTTGCTGAGGGTTTCCATGGCGATATCTCCAGACTGGTAGAAGTATGAGGCTACTTCTGACACTTTTCAAGTCTTTGATCCAATAGCTATGTAGTGCTATTCCTTGGAATCGACCATTTATGACGTAAGGTTATGCAAATTGAACTATGGCTAAAACGTGACGTGAATGGGGCTAATCAGGGCATTACAGTGCTATTTTGGGCTAGTTTCAAAAAGTGGCAAGCGTCGAAGTCTAGCAAAATCAATTAGTTAAAAGTGGCGCTTTGGGCCGACTCCCTTTGACATGGTGGGGGTCGTTGGTTCGAGTCCAATCGCGCCTACCAG
>JALHPU010000094.1 GCA_022842325.1 Sulfuritalea sp.
AGGGATTGCAGGCATATCAGCAGCGATTCCATCCAGTAGTAAAGGAATCGTCAAAAGCGGCACCCCGAAAACTTAGCGTGTCAGCCCGTTCAAGGGGTATCTGGGTGGCCTCTTTTGAAGCAATTCCAGCGACGGCCCTTGCCGGGTCCAGCCCACAGTCCTGAAACGTCGAGGCTTTGACGGGCCGCTTACTGCGTCGACCCGACAACCGCTGCAAGGTGCCGATGGAGAAATTGAACGTGGACGCTGCTCGCGGTAACAAAGAACTACGGTCTCAGGGGCTTTCGACGTCGACGCAGACCACGCACTCGTAGTCGAACTTGAGCGCCATCCATTGTCGCGGCAGCATTTCCTGCACACGGCCAACGATCACCTTCATAACTCCGGCATGGGTGACCAGCGCTGCACTTTTCAGGCCGCGATCCTGCGTCTCGCAAAGAAAGTGGAGCACCCTCCGCTGCAATTCGCCGACGGATTCGCCCTGCGGCGGCGCGTAGCCGAGCGGATCGGCGGCCCAGCGGTCCAGCGCCTCGCGCTCAATCAGGTTCCACGGGCGCATTTCCCATTCGCCGAAGTTCATCTCCTGCAGTCGCGAGTCACTGTTCGGCACGGGGTCCAATGCGTCCGCCAGTTGCTGGCAGCGTTGCAGCGGGCTCGTGTAGATGGCGAGTCGCGGAGGCAATTGCGCGGCGATGCGGGTTGCCGCTGCGGCAACATCCTCCGCCGCCAGCGGCAGGTCGGTGCGGCCATAACAAACGCCTACAGCGACCTGCGGCGGCGGGTGGCGGATCAGCCAAAGCTGCACAGCAGCCCCAGGTAGAAGGCCAGCTCGCCGACCTGCTGCGTCGCGCCGAGGCAGTCGCCGGTATAGCCGCCGATGCGGCGCACGAAGTAGCGCGCGGCGAGCAGAGTGGCCAGCAGCACTGCGGCGAGCGCCGTCAGCACGTCGGCCAGCGGCAGCAGCAGGCAGGGCAGCAGGCCGAACAGTGCCGCGACGGCGAGTTCCCCCGGCGCCATGCGCTGCGCCAGCGGCTTGGATTTCGAACTGTCGTCGTCGCGCACGTAGTCGAGGAAGAAGATCAGCACGGTCGAGGCCAGGCGCGATACGGCGTGGCCGGCGACCAGTGCAAGGGCGAGGAAGGGTGGCCCCAGTGCCGCATCGAGTTCGGTCAGCGCGTTCCACTTGGTCAGCAGCATCAGGCCGACGCCCAGCGTCGCATAGCTGCCGACCCGCGAATCCTTCATGATCGCCAGCACCTGCGCCTTGTCCCAGCCGCCGCCGAAGCCGTCGCAGGAATCGGCAAAGCCGTCCTCGTGGAAGGCGCCGGTGGCCAGTATCGTCGCCGCCATGCCGAGCAGCACCGCCACGCCGAGCGGCAGCGCCAACGCCGCCAGTTCGGTGACGCCAGCGCCGATGCCGCCGATGAGTATGCCGATCAGCGAGAAGTAGCGCGCGGCATGGTTGAGCTGGTCCTGCGTGTGCCCAACCCAGGCCGGCACCGGCAGGCGTGTGAAGAAGCGCAGCGCGGCGAAGAAATACTCCAGCTCGCGCTTCATCAGACCTTTTCGCTGACGCCTGCCGACTCGAAGCTCGCCATTTCGTTCATGAAGGCGCAGGCGGCGTTGAGCAGCGGCAGGGCCAGCGCCGCGCCGGTGCCTTCGCCCAGGCGCAGGCCCATGTCGAGCAACGGCTGCGCCTGCAGCCAGTCGAGCTGGCGGCGGTGGCCGGCCTCGTTGGAGCAGTGCGCGAACACGCAGTAATCGAGCACCGCGGGCGACACCTGCTGCGCCACCAGCAGCGCGCTGGTGACGATGAAGCCGTCGATCAATAGCGTCATCCGCGCTTCCGCCGCGGCCAGCATGGCGCCGGCCAGCATGGCGATTTCGAAGCCACCGAAGCGGGCGAGGACGCGCAGCGCATCCCCGCCCGCTGGGCGGAATTCATTGCTCCCCCTCCCGTCCTCCCCCTCCGTGAGGGGGAGGTGACTGATTGGTGGCCGTTCCGGCCAGATGGACAGCGCCTGCGCCAGCAGCGCGCGCTTGCGCTCCAGCCCGGCGTCGTCAAGCCCGGTGCCGCGCCCGACGCAATCGGCCAGCGGCAAGCCGGTGATGCAGTGGGTCAGCAGCGAGGCCGCTGCGGTGTTGCCGATGCCCATTTCGCCGAAGGCCAGCACGTTGCAGCCGGCGGCGGTGAATTCGCGCACCAGCCGCGCGCCGTGATGCATTGCCGTGGCGCACTCGGCCGCGCTCATGGCTGCGCCGTCGAGATAATTCGCCGTGCCGCCGGCGCCGACTTTGGCATCGACCAGCCCGTCGCGCGCACCGAAGTCGTGCGCCCCCCCGGCATAGGCCACCCCCCGCCTCATGCCGGCCTGGCGCGCGAAGACGTTGATTGCGGCGCCGCCGGCGAGGAAGTTCTCCACCATCTGCCAGGTGACGTCCTGCGGGAAGGCCGAGACGCCGGCCTTCGCCGAGCCGTGGTCGCCGGCGCAGACCAGCACGTAGGGATTGACCAGCTTCGGCGACAGGCTGCGCTGGATCAGGCCGAGTTGCAGGGCCAGGGTTTCAAGGCGGCCGAGCGCGCCGAGGGGTTTGGTCTTCTGGTCGATCTTGTGCTGCAAATCGGCGCTCAGGGCGCGATCCAGCGGGGCAATCTCGAAGCGGGGAAAGGTACGCGGAACTACGGCAACAGAATGCATCCGATTCATCCTTTTTTGACAAGCGGCGCAGCCTTGCACCGCGCGTCCAAACGCGGCACAAAGCCCGTGCCACGGGCTTGACGAAAATCATCGGTCGGTCTTCTGGCTTCCGGATCGTTCTTGGGCTGCGCCTTCCCGAGTACTACCTCAGTGGCATCGTGCAGCCTTCGTCCCCGGTCACAGCGGCGGGCCCGCCACGGAATTTCACCGTGTTCCCAAGAGGCGCCATGCAACCGACGCCTCCACCGAATCGCCGCGAATTATGGGGCCAGATCATCCCTTCTGCAATAATCCGCCCATGATCGAACTGATACTTGGCGGCGCCCGTTCGGGCAAGAGTGCGCTAGCTGAGCGGCGTGCCGCGGAATCCGGCCTGGCCGTGCGCTACATCGCCACGGCCCAGGCCGGCGACGCGGAAATGGCGCGGCGCATCGCCCACCACCAGTCGCGCCGGCCGCCGCACTGGGCACTGGTGGAAGAGCCGCTGCACCTCGCCGCGGCGCTGAACGACCATGCTGCCGCCGACCGCTGCCTGTTGGTGGATTGCCTGACCCTGTGGTTGACCAACCTGCTCTACGCCGGCGCTGCCGCGCGCCAGGCCGAAGCCGGCGAGGAAGTCAATTGCCCAGTGCTGGCCTTCGAAACCTCGGCACTGCTCGACTGCCTGCCGAACCTGCCCGGCCGCGTGATCCTGGTCAGCACCGAGGTGGGCCTCGGTATCGTGCCGCTGGGCGCCGTGACGCGCCTGTATGTCGATGACGCCGGCCGCCTCAACCAGTCGATCGCCCGCCTCGCGCAACGCGTCAGCTTCGTTGCGGCGGGGCTGCCGCTGGAACTCAAGCATCCAGTTGCTTGAGTGGCTTCAAGGACCGCCTGCCGCCGATCGCGAGGCTGCTGTAGCCTTGAAGGTCGGTCGGCTAGGGCATTGTCGGGTCAGCGATGTAGCCGATCAGGCTGCCGAGCTCTTGCCAGTCCAGCGCTGCTTCCGTGGCATCGGCCAGGCGTTCGATGTCGGCTTCGCGGCGCAGCGCAAAGTCAGCCGTCAGCGGCGCGGCCATCCCGGCCCAGGCCAGCATGCCCCGCAGGGCCTCGGGATGGTCGAACAGTCCGTGGCAATAGCTGCCGATGATCTGCCCGTCACTCGATTGCGCGCCGTCGCTGCGGCCGTCGGCGAAGCGCAGCGCGGCGTTCGCCAGCGCCGCGCCGCGAGTGGTGCCCATGTGAATTTCATAACCGGCAACGGCGGGCGTTCCCGGCAACTGCAAATGGCCGGTGACGTTGTGCAACTGCTTTTCCGGCTCCAGCGAAGTTTCGCAGTCGAGCAGGCCGAGCCCGTCCTGGCTGCCCGGCGCCCCTTCGAGTCCCAGCGGATCATGCAGTTGGCGGCCCAGCATCTGAAAGCCGCCGCAGATGCCGATCAGCTTGCCGCCATAGCGCAGATGGCGCTGGATCGCGACCTCGTGTCCCTGCTCCTGCAACCAGCGCAAATCGGCCTGCACCGCCTTGGAACCGGGCAGCACGATCAGGTCGCAGGGCGGAATGTCCTGCCCCGGGCCGACCCAATCGAAATCGACTTCGGGATGCAGGCGCAGCGGATCGAGATCGTTGTGGTTGGAGCAGCGCGGATAGACAACCGCGACCACCTTGAGGCGGGTGGCGGTCTTGACGATGACTTCGGTGGCGACGGCATCCTCGGCATCGAGCATCAGGCCCTGCAGGTAGGGCAGCACGCCCAGCACCGGTTTGCCGGTGCGCTGTTCCAGCCAGTCAAGGCCGGGTTCGAGCAGGCCGATGTCGCCGCGAAAGCGGTTGATGACAAAGCCCTTGATGCGCGCCTGTTCGGAGGCCGACAGCAGGTCCAGGGTGCCCACCAGATGTGCAAATACGCCGCCGCGGTCGATATCGGCGACCAGGATCACCGGCACATCGGCCGCCTCGGCAAAGCCCATGTTGGCGATGTCTCGATCGCGCAGGTTGATTTCCGCCGGGCTACCGGCGCCTTCCACCAGCACGCAGTCGAATTCCGCCGTAAGCCGCTGCCAGCTCTCCATCACCGCCTGCATCGCAATGCGTTTGTACTCGTGATAATCACGCGCATTCAGGGTGTCGACCGCCTTGCCGTGGATGATCACTTGCGCGCGCTGGTCGCTGCTGGGTTTCAGCAGCACCGGGTTGAAGTCGATGCGCGGTGCCAAGCCCGCCGCCAGCGCCTGCAGGGCCTGGGCGCGACCGATCTCGCCGCCGTCGGCGGTGACGGCGGAATTCAGCGCCATGTTCTGCGGCTTGAAGGGCGCGACATTGACGCCGCGGCGTTTGAGGATGCGGCACAGCGCGGCGACCAGGGTCGTCTTGCCGGCATCCGAGGTGCAGCCCTGCACCATGAGGGCGCGGGCCGGCGATCGATTGTGTCCGGCCATCGTTAGAATGCGGTGTCATTCATCGCCCGATTATCCCATGCCCCCGCTGTTGTCCCTGGTTGCTGCTGCCCTGGCGGGCACTTTTGTCGACCGCCTGCTGGGCGAGCCGCGCCGCCTGCATCCACTGGTGGGCTTCGGCCGCTGCGCCGATTGGGTCGAGCAGGCCCTGCGCTGCGGCGCGCCCGGGCATCCCGTGTCGAATCGCCTGCGCGGCGTCTTAGGCTGGCTGCTGCTGGTGGTGCCCGGCGTGCTGCTGGCAGCCTGGCTGGGGCGTCAGGCCTGGGGCTGGCTCGCCGATGTGGCGCTGCTCTACCTGGCGCTCGGCGCGCGCAGCCTGCAGCAGCATGGCGAACAGGTAGTGCAGGATCTTGCGGCGGGCGATTTGAGTTCGGCACGCACCCATGTCGGCTGGCTGGTGTCGCGCGACACCTCGGCGCTGGACGAGGAGGGCGTGGCCCGCGCCGCCGTCGAATCGATACTCGAAAACGGCAATGACGCC
>JALHPU010000095.1 GCA_022842325.1 Sulfuritalea sp.
GGTGGCAGCGCGTCGCCGGCCAGCGGCGGCGCGTCGTCGCGGTCCAGCGTCGCCGCCAGCGCGGCGACCCTGGAGGGCGCGATCAGGTCGCTCACGTCCTCGCGCCGGCCGACCCAGGTACGCAGGTGATCGAGATCAATCATGGAACTCTCCGCACGCTCACTTGTTGGGATCGAAGCCGGTTTCCTTGTAGAAGGCCTTGATCAGGTCGGCACCCACGCGCTCTTCCATCTGCCGGTGCGACTTGACCATGGCCTTCTTCCATTCGGATTTCTCTGCCGGCGTCAGGGTCAGGATCTGCGTCTTGCCCGACTTGCGGATGCCTTCGAGTGCGTCGTCGTTTTCCTTCTTCGCAATGTCGTTGGCGTGCTTGGTGGCATCCTTCATGGCGCCGTCGAGAATGCCGCGGATGTCCGCCGGCAGGTCGTCCCAGAACTTTTTGTTGGTGATCACTGCGTAGCCGATGTAGCCATGGTCCGACAGCGTCAGGTACTTCTGCACCTCGTAATGCTTCTGCGTGTAGATGTTGGACAGGGTATTTTCCGAACCGTCGACCACGCCGGTCTGCATCGCCTGGTACACCTCGGAGAAGGCCATCACCTGCGGCAGCGCATTCACCGAGCGCATCTGCGCTTCGAGCACCTTGGAGGACTGGATGCGCAGCTTGAGGCCTTTGATGTCGTCCGGCTTCTTCAGCGGCTTGTTCGCCGACATCTGCTTGAAGCCGTTGTCCCAGTAGGCCAGGCCGAGGATGCCGCGGACTTCGAGCTTGTTCAGCAGCATCTGGCCGAGCGGGCCCTGGGTGATGCGATGCATTTCCTCGATGCTGTCGAAGATGTACGGCAGGTCGAACACCTCGAACTCGCGCACGCCGAGCGGGCCGAACTTCGACACCGACGGCGCCAGCATCTGCACCGAGCCGAGCTGCAGCGCTTCCAGTTCTTCCTTGTCCTTGTACAGCGAGCTGTTGGGATAGACCTCGACCTTGACCCGGCCCTGGGTGCGCTCCTCGGCCAGCTTCTTGAACTGGTCGGCGCCCTTGCCCTTGGGTGTTTCGCTGGTGGTGACGTGGCTGAACTTGATGACGATCGGGGCGGCCTGTTGCGCCGCCGCCGGCAGGACCAGGACCGAGATGCCGAACAGGGCCGACAGCCAGTGGATAGGTTTCATATGCTTCCTCATTTATGTTTTTTGGTGGCTACAGGTCGAACCGAGCCTGCAGCCGAGGAGGCAGTGTATGGGGAGGTGAGGGCGAAGGGCAATTGCCGATCGTCAAACAGGGTCTTCGCAAAATGCGAAGACCCCGCGGCCAAGTCAGGCGGCAGTGCGGCGGGCCAGTTGCTCCACCAGCTTGCGTCCGACCAGCGGCAGGCCGTCGATGCTGCGCACCACCACCAGCATGCGACGCCGGGCCCAGTCATCCGCGATGCGGATCTGGCGCAAGCCGATGACGCGGGCGAAATCCCTGGCCGCCCCCTCGGGCAGGATGCCGATGCCCATGCCGGCCTGCACCAGCTTGCACACGGCCTCGAAGCTGCTGACCTGGACGCGCAGGCGCAAGGGCTCGCCCAGCGCCGCGGCGGCATCGGCCAGCAGGCGCATCATCGCCGCGCCGCTGTCGAGGCCGACGAAATCGTGCTTGATCAGCTCGGCGAAATGCGCCTTGCGCTGGCGCAGGGCATGGCCGCGCGGCACCACGGCGACCAGCTGGTCGCTGCGGTAGTCGAAGCCCTGCAGACCCTGCAGGTCGGTGCCCTCGAGCACGATGCCGATGTCGGTCTTGCCTTCGCGCAGGGCCTGGGCAATGGCGTTGCTGCGGCTTTCCTCGAGTTCGACCTTGACGTCGGGAAACTCGGCGACGAAGGAAGCCAGGTCATCGGGCAGGAACTGGGTGATGGCCGAGGTATTGGCCTGGAGGCGGATATGCCCGCGGATGCCTTTCGCAAAATCCGAAAGCTCGGCGCGCAACTTCTCCTCCTGCTGCAGCAGTTGCCGGGCATGGAAGGCCAGCGAGGTTCCGGCCGGCGTCGGCTCGACGCCCTGCGCCGAGCGGTACAGCAGTTGCACGCCGTAGCAATGCTCGAGCAGCGCGATGCGCCGGCTCGCCGCCGCCAGGGCCAGGTGGGACTGTTCGGCCGCCTTCGACAGACTGCGCGCGTCGACCGCGCGCAGGAACAGGGACAGCGAGACGAGGTCGGGCAGCATCTCTGACTACAAGCGATTGACCCGGGGAAACTTGGCGGCGAAGAACTCGGGCATGGCCACCACCTTTTTCGCCCGATAGTCGAAGAAGACGAAACCCGACTTGGCCATGGCGATCAGCGTCGCGTCGGCCGGCCGCGTGACGCGGAAGATGATGTCGCCGCCGTACTTGTTGAAGTCCATGACGCCGATCTCGAAGCGCAGCTCATCGCGCGTATAGGCCTCGGCCAGATAGGTGGTGGCGAGGTCGGTGACGATGATCTGGTCGTCGGTGCTTTCCTCGACGCCGAAGTCGAACAGGAAGCGCGCCCGCGCCTCGGAGATCATCGAGATCATCGAGTCGTTGCCGAGATGGTTGGCGCCGTTGATGTCGGTGATGCGCACCGTGAGGTCGGTGGTGTAGCAGAACTGGTCGTCGGGAAACTGCAGCTTGATGCGAGCCATGGCGGTGTCGGATAAGCGGAAGGTGTGGCGATTCTAGCCGTCCTCCGGATGCCGTCCGTTCCTCCAAAGAAAAACGCCCGACTCCTTGCGGAATCGGGCGTGTTTCCTGATGCTGGCGTCCCCACGGGGATTCGAACCCCGGTTCATACCGTGAAAGGGTATTGTCCTAGGCCTCTAGACGATAGGGACTTATCGTTTGGTGGAGGTACGCGGGATCGAACCGCGGACCTCTTGCATGCCATGCAAGCGCTCTCCCAGCTGAGCTATACCCCCACAAGAGAGCGCGCATTATAGGGAGGCGGCCCGGGCCTGTAAAGCCTTTTTCGGGGCTTTTCGGCAGGATCTCAGAGCAGCTTTCCGGGGTTCAGCAGGCCGCGCGGATCCAGCGCCCGCTTTACGGCGCGCATCAACTCCATTTCGGTTCCGCTCTTGTAGCGCAGGATTTCCTCGCGCTTGAGTTGCCCCAGTCCATGTTCGGCCGATATCGAACCCCCCAGTTCATGCACCAGGTCGTGCACGATGCGATTCACGGCCCCGGTGCGGGCGATGAAATCCGGATTGGACTCGGCATCGGCTTTCGACTGGTTGTAGTGGAGGTTGCCATCGCCGATGTGGCCGAAGCAGACGATGCGCACCGCGGGAAAGGCGGCCCGCAGAGCGGCATCGGCCCGGGCGATGAACTCGGCGATGCGCGACACCGGCACCGCGATGTCGTGCTTGATCGAGACACCCTCGATCTTTTGCGCCTCGGAGATGTTCTCGCGCAGGGCCCACAGCGCAAGCGCCTGCGCCTCGCTGGCGGCGACCACGGCATCGGCCGCCTGGCCGTCCGCGACGGCGTCCGCCAGCACCGATTCCAGCGTCGCCGCGAGGTCGGCGCGGGCGCCCGATAGCTCGACCAGCACCTGCCAATCCGGCTTGCCGGACAGGGGATCGCGCGCTCCGGGGATGTGCCGGAGCACCAGCTCCAGCGCCGGACGGCCGACGATCTCGAAGGCCGTCACGTTGTCGCCGGCAGCAGCGCGCAGGCGTCCGAGCAAGGCGACGGCGGCAGCCGGATCGGGCACCGCGACCCAGGCGGTGGCCCGTGCCCGCGGCCGGGGAAAAAGCTTCAGGGTCGCGGCGGTGATCAGCCCCAGCGTGCCCTCGGCGCCGATGAACAGGTGCTTGAGGTCGTAGCCGGTGTTGTCCTTGCGCAAGCCCCGCAGTCCGTTCCAGACCGTGCCGTCGGCCAGCACCACTTCCAGACCCAGGGTCAGTTCGCGCGCGTTGCCATAGCGCAGCACCTGGACACCGCCGGCGTTGGTGGACAAATTGCCGCCGATCGTGGCGCTGCCCTCGGCAGCCAGCGACAGCGGGAACAGGCGGTCGGCCTCGCGCGCGGCCTCCTGCACCGCGCGGAGCGTGCAGCCGGCCTCGACGGTGACGGAATTGTTGTCGGGGTCGATGGCGCGAATGCGGTTGAGGCGCGTCAGCACGATGACCACTTCGTCGCCGGTCGGCGTGGCGCCGCCGCACAGGCCGGTGTTGCCGCCCTGGGGAACGATGGCGACGCCGGCCTCGGCGCAGGCCCTGACCAAGGCGGCGACTTCCTGCGTGCTGCCGGGCAGGACCACGCAGCGAGCGCCGCCGGTATAGCGGCCGCGCCAGTCGGTGCAAAAGGCAGCGACATCCGCCGCCTCCGTCAGTACTTTTGCCGCGCCGACGATGGCGCGCAGGCCATCAAGAAAGTCGGCGCTCACGGCACGGCGATGGTTGCGCCCAGTTGCGCATAGAGGTCGTGCACATCGCAATCGACGACATGCACTTCCGCAAACTCGCCCACTTCCAGATCATGGCCGTCGGCGATGTACACCAGGCCGTCGACATCCGGCGCATCACCCTGCGAACGGGCGATGGCCCCGTCCTCGTCGATCTCGTCGACCAGCACCTGGATGCGGCGCCCGATCATGCGCTCGAGGCGCTGGGTGGAGATGTCCTCCTGGTGGCGCAGCAGGCGCGCCTTGCGCTCCTCGCGGATCGCCTCGGGCAGCGCGCCGGGCAGCGCATTGGCGCCCGCGCCCTCGACCGGCGAATAGGAGAAGGCGCCGACGCGATCGAGCTGCGCCTCGTCGAGGAAATCGAGCAGCCCGTTGAACTCGGCCTCGGTCTCGCCGGGAAAGCCGGTGATGAAGGTGGAACGGATCGCCAGGTCCGGCACTTCGCGGCGCCAGGCGGCGATGCGGTCGAGCACCTTTTCGGCGGATGCCGGGCGCTTCATGAGTTTCAGGATGCGTGGGCTGGCATGCTGGAAGGGCACGTCGAGGTAGGGCAGGATCTTGCCTTCCGCCATCAGCGGGATCAGGTCGTCGACGCTGGGATAGGGATAGACGTAGTGCAGGCGCACCCAAAGCCCGAGCTTGCCGAGTTCGCGGCACAGCTCGAGCAGCCGCGTCTTGACCGGGCGACCGCCGTGGAAGCCGGTGCGGTACTTGACGTCGACGCCGTAGGCACTGGTGTCCTGCGAAATCACCAGCAGTTCCTTGACCCCGGCGGCGGCCAGCACCTCGGCCTCGTGCAGCACCTCGCCGATCGGCCGCGATACCAGGTCGCCGCGCAAGGAAGGGATGATGCAGAACGTGCAGCGGTGGTTGCAACCTTCGGAAATCTTCAGGTAGGCGTAGTGGTCGGGCGTCAGGCGTATGCCCTGCGGCGGCACCAGATCGACGAAGGGGTCATGCGCCGGGGGCAGATGGGCATGCACTGCCTCCATGACTTCCTGCGTGGAATGCGGGCCGGTGACCGCGAGCACCTTCGGATGCACGCTCTTCACGATGTCGTTGCCGGCGGCGTCCTTCTTTGCGCCGAGGCAGCCGGTGACGATGACCTTGCCGTTCTCGGCGAGCGCCTC
>JALHPU010000096.1 GCA_022842325.1 Sulfuritalea sp.
AAGGTAGGGGTTGGGAACTCCGCTGTGCTGCTGGAGTGACGGCCTAGGCGCAGCCGGAGCCCGAACGGAAGCAGCACAGCAGGCCGCGAAGTCTGCGGCGTACCTCACACCGCGGGGCCTTGGGGCTCGCTCGAAGCCGTCAGGACGGCGATCGGGGTGTTGGCGAGGCTGCGGTAGCGTCAAGCCACCAGCAATGTATCCAGGCAGTCAGCTTTCCGGCCCGCGGAAGCGTGACGGACTTGGCGGAATTTTCAGCACGCCCCGGGACGGAGCCGAACCTCCGACACGTTCGCGTTCAAAAGGTTGGCCCAATTGATGCGGCTGTAAGTTGACCGCCTTCTCATCAATGGGCCCATGCGGTTTCACGCTAGGTTCTGGCGGACTCCTTAACCAATAGACGCTGCCCACCGCTCCAATTGCGACCGCGAACAAAGCGATTGCACCCAGCAATCGAATGTTGAGGCCAGAACTCTGCGATAAGGGTTCCGGCGAGGATAGACCGCCAATTGCGGTCGTGTTCTCGGCCGCTGTCAACGGATGCTCTGGCTTCTTCGGGAGCACAGCGACTGAAGCTTCACCTCCAACTCGATTGCACTTCGCGTCGTTTCGAATGTCCAATCGCCATCGGGCTGGTGGCGTGAAGCAGCTGCAAGCAATGACCGCCGCCCGTAATCCATTCTGGTCATGGAATTCGACCAGGGCACCGCGCTGAAGCTGTCCCAAAGTTTGCGCATCGACTGTAACCGATCCGACTTTATACATCTGTTCTGTCTCTGACGGTGATGTCATCAGTAATGGCTTCCGAGCCGCCAAGGCAACGTCCTGAAAGAACGGGAGCTCGGTGATGCCCGTCGTATCGACCTCGGTAACATCAGAACGCAGCATTAGTGCAGCCGCAACGAGAAAGCGACCTGGTCGACCTAGTGAGTCGCGGCCACCATCGAAAAGGCGGTACCAGCAGCACCATTCGTCATCAACCGTTGCGAACGTAGCCTGTAGTTCTGGTTCCAACCCAAATCGGGGCGCGACGACGCCGTAGTAAAAAGTGTCTAGCACCCGATCATTCAGATCGGAATGTCGCCACACCCAAGCACTCTGCGAAGAGCGGCGCGCACTATCGTATAGGGCGTGCTTGACGCAGAGGGTCCGGTCAACGCAGCACATTGGCTTTGACCTCGACTTCAGGTTTCTCGAAGTACCATAGAGTCTTGAAGTCGAGCTCAAAGTCGAGTTTTTCTCCCGGCATCAGATGCAAGTCAACGCTCTTTTCTTCCGTTTCGCCACTCTGGCAACGAGCAATGGCATGGACACGGACCCAACCATTGGCACCGTCATTGCGTACTTGACCGCGAACGGCCCACCAGTCGTCTAGTGGAATGTTGTCCTCGCCGATGGGGCCGCCATCGTCTTTAGTAAAGGGAGGGGTGGGATTGACGATTACTGGGATTGGCTGCTGCGACGACTTGCGACTAGCCGCGAATAGCAATCCGAGCAGCAGAATGACAATTGCTGCGGTAGCACACGAGAAAAGCCATGCGCTTGATTGGCTGGGTCGGCCCATTGGAATCGGCCCAATGGTCTCGAAGGACGAAAGATTTGGGGCGTCTTTTTGAGGTGTGTCGTTTGCTCCGGCCAGCGCGGCTTGCACAGCGCCGGCGAATTGCTGTTTAACTTCACTTTTCAGTTCACGAACACTTTCACCAATCCACTTCGCCAATTTGTCGAGCCCCTTGCACAGCCATTTGCCGTCCGGTACTCGCAGCGGCCTTCCATCGCGCACGACAACCTTCGTACCTCCCACGGCCGCGACCGCTATGACTGGCACTGTCCCCGCGCTGACGTGCGCTGAATAGACATAGGGCAGATACTTTTCGGCAAGCTTGTCCCAACCGCCGCACTGCCGCTTAAGTTCGCCGAACTGGTCCGACTGCGTGAAGACCAGGCAGCAGCGCCGGGGGCGTGCCTGTCGCCGCACCCAGTCCATGGCGAATTTGATCGCCCATTGGTTCTCATCTTCTCGCTGGGCGTCTGCTTCGCCGGCGAAATCGCGCAGGTTGGCCAGGAACACGATGACGTCAGCTCCTTGGATGAAACCGGCCAGTTGCTGCAATTGCTCCGGCAGCTCGGCCAACTTGTTTACTTCTTCGTCCGCAAACAGCCTGCGGAAGTCTTGTCCGGCGATCTCCAAGCAACGGAGGTCGCACACCGGCGCGCCATCGACATGCAACTCCCAGTGCAGCGCGAGCAACTGCCCCTGCGGCGTGGAGGGTGGCCAGTCACCCCCGTTGAGAACGGTCCAAACTCGAGCGACGTGCTCCGACGTCTGGCGCGACATCGGAATCATCCGCACGCCGTCGCGGTCGCGTTTGAAGGCCCAGGCCATCATGGTCATGAGGACCGTCTTGCCGACCCCTTCCGTTCCTACGATTGCAACTTGCGCCACCTGATCACCTACTTCTGAATCAAGCGCTGATGGATTCGCTGTCGCTTGTCATCGAGAGTCACGCCAGACCAGCGCAGCCAACTATCGGGGCGCCACCAGGGGCTCAATGGCTGATTGCGCTCATCACGAAACTCACCCAGCCAGAAGGCGATGTCACCAACGAGTTGATCGAGCGCCTCGGATATTGCCGCCAAGCGACCACGTGGATCGGCAAGTTGCCGGATGCGCGCTTCCAGCAATGGGATCCCGGCGGCCTCCAGCCCCGCAGTGTCCTGCGCTTGGCGAGACCGCAGGCCTTCGAGGCCTGAGACGAAGTGAAAAGCGGGAATCCGCTGCTCGAACTGGGCGACAAACCGCTGGCGAAAACGTTCGCGGTCCTGGTTTTCCCATTCCTCACAGCCAGTCACGACGATGTCGTCGCAGATCTCGGCAAAAAACTGGCCGTGGAACTGCATTTCCCGCTTGCCGATCCCCTGTTCGGCCAGCACGATCCAAATTACCTGAGAGACGTCCTGCTGGAGGTATTGCTTAACCGTCAGGTCATGGCTGCCGGCATCTTCGCCTGTTTGAGCGGCGCCGAAGCCTGGTGTATCCGCGACTACGAGACCACTGGCTAGCAGCTCACTAGGCAGTTCCACGACGACCTTTCGAATCGTGCGAGCAGCGTCACCTCGATCGTCTGCCCACGCAGCAAGTGCGGCGTGCAACGCGTCGGCATCAGTGCACAGGACCGAGCGACGTCCTGCAGTCTGACGGTAATACGCCGTGACCCGCAGTTCCGACCCTTGCACGAACTCAATGGGGGCAGCAGTGCACGGACCATTGCGGCGAGGCGCCAAATCGCTGCCTAGCAGGGCGTTGAGCAACGTGGACTTGCCGACGTTCGTCAGTCCTACTACGGCCACGACATAGCGTCTGGCCGCCAGTTCCAGTCGCCGGTGGTACGTCACCAAAGTTCGCACCGCTTGCTGCAGCACGGCGCGCACGTCAGGTTGCCGGTGATACTCTGCCGACTCCGAGCAGAGCATCAGCAGGTCGCCGACGAGGCGGAGCAGTGGTTCAGGTGTGGCAGGCCCCATAGCACGAACCTCATGCGGTGACGGAAGCTGCAGATAACGACCCAGCTTCGGTCATCAGTCCTCGCAATTCGGCAGCCAGGGATTGCAATGCCGAGAGGGCGGCGGGGTCTGGGCGATGATCGCGAGCCCGTAGCAGAACGGTCTCGATATCGTGAATCTGGCGGTCGAGACGTACTTGGAATTCCTCGACGATCGATTCGCCCAACTTGCGCAAATCCGGCACTCGCACCCGCTCCAACTGCTCGAAGATTTCGGTGACTTGGTCACGCGCTGCCGTGTCCAGGCTGTCCTTGGCCTTGGACTTCGAGATTCGCCAAGCGATGGGAACTGCCAAGATACCGACGCCGGCCAGTGTCCAGCCGACGGGCCCCGCTAGAGCTACCCAGAGGGGAGTGGTCGTGAGGGCTGCTGGGGCCGACACCGTGGCGGTTCCCGCGAACAAAGGCGCCAGGAAGCCAGTCTCGGGCAGTAGCGCCAAGAGTGTCGACGCGATGGTCGGAACGGTCACTATGGTCGTAGCAGCGGCCGCGGCTGCGTTCGCGGCTGCTATTGCGGCCGCCGCCGCGGTTCCAGCGCCCACGAGACTGACGCCCGTTGCCACCGCTGCGGCGCCTCCGACGGCGCCGGCCGCCAATGCCGAGCCGGATCGCACCTTGATAGAAATTGCTCCTACTTCTCCGACGCGGAGGCTGGGATAATCGGCTTCGAGCTTCGCCGTGGCATTGCGTATCGCGTCCTCGAGCTGGTTCACGGCTGTTTGCAACCGCTGCTCGACGGCATCGGTCAGTTGGCCGGGGAGCTTTTTGGCAAGCTTTCCAACTTGAGAAAGCGGTATTTCTTCGATTACTCGAGCGACTTGGCCTGCTACGTCACGCCTAGCATCGGGCAGGGCTCGTGCAAACTCCTCAATTGCCCTGCGCCAGCTCGCCTGAAACTCCTTGTTACTGACAACGCGCTCTCGATCAACCTGTTGGCGCTTTTGTTTAAGGGAGGCCAGTTCGGCATCGATTTCGGCAACTGAACGGCTCGCGTTGGCTAGCTCGACGTCGAGTCCTTGTCCGACCGCCTCGATGGATTGGCAGACGCGACTGACAAACCTCGCTTCGAGCAGGCGCGCCTTGTTGGCAGCTAGGAACCGCTGGATTTCAGCCAGCAAGCCTGGGATGCCGCTCCCCGTCAGATCACCCTGGTATGCCCGTTTGGCGCTGATGCGATGGACCTCGCCGACTGCGACTCCGGCTTCCTCCAGCAGTCGTCGGTTATGAGCGATGGCATCGTCAATGTCTTGCGCGGTTGCCTCGTCAACGCGATTGACGGCGAAGAACACCTTGCGAATGTCGGCCGCCTTGACGGACGTCAGTAATTCCAGCTCGTCTTGGTCGAGCGGCATTCGCGCCGTCACCAAGAAAATCACGGCGTCCGACTGCGGCAGAAATTGGTGCAGAAGCGCGTCGTGGTGTTCATGGATCGAACCGGCACCCGGCGTATCGATCAGCACCAAGTCCTTTTCAAGCCCGCGGAACTGTCCGCCGATTTCGACAAGGCTCACGCCCTTTTTGTTTTCGGGGTTGGCTTCTTCAGTGACGTATTGGCGAATCTCACGGAAGCCAATCGGTGCAGAGCGACCGTCCCGAAAGGACACCGAGGCCACCTCGCGATCGGCCCAGTGGAATCTTGAGATCGCGCTTGAAGCCGGGAGTTTATCGATCGGGGCCACAATGTCATCAGTACGCCCCAGCAATGCATTTAGCAGCGTCGACTTGCCTCGCTTGGCCTTGCCCAGGACGGTGATCACAAAACGCTCACTCTGCAGCTGGTTGATGGCAGACTCGATCGCCTCAGCTACGAAGGCATTGTCTCGACGGGCAGCGATGGCGCGTAGCTGTTCGGCCCAACGAATGAGTGACTGGCGATTACGAATTC
>JALHPU010000097.1 GCA_022842325.1 Sulfuritalea sp.
ATCAAGTGGATGATCCGGTGCGAGCGCAGAGCGGAGCCGGGAAGCGGACTTGCGGTCGCCGGGACGTTGTTGCGCAGGCCACTGCCGGCGAACACGCCTCAGTGCTTGCAGGACGAGGCTCTGGTCGATCTCATTCGGATCAAGATGGGCTGGGCTAGGGAGGTGTTCGAGCCGGTGGTGCGCCCAGTCATCGAGGGTTATGCGGCGTTTGTGCAAGGGCTGCCGGCGACGGTATCACGGCAGCAGGCGCATACCGGCGCTCGCTTCACGCACGCCCTGCAGGTCGGCAGTCGCGCGCTCGATTTCAGACGTGGCCAGATCCTGCCGCGAGGGGCGGCGCCGGAGGTGATCGGCGCGCAGGCGCATCGCTGGACCTACGCGGTGTTTGTCGCCGCCTTGCTGCACGACACACGGCACGAGGGGCTTGCGGTGCAATTACTGAACCGCTTCGTACCGCCCCTGGCTCTCGAATGGCTGGCGGCCGATTCCGAGATGATGCGCGAGCTTGTTACGTTCCTCTCGGGAGACGACTCGGCGCCGGCTGGGGCGATCCGTGAGCTGGTACGGCACGCCGCCGGGCAACCGGGGAGTCGCGACCTTCGTTCGCACGGTCGAGGTGATCCCCAAGTGCAGGAGGCGGCGTCGGTCCCGAGTCCGCTGGGTGTGAATGCCGAAGGTGACGTCGAGGACTTCGCAACCACTTCGACTGCGACAGTGGCAATGGACCAGCCGGCACTTCCGGTCGAGGAAACGGAGTACCTCGAAGGGGTGGACGACGATCAGCCGGAATCTGCCTCGCTACCGTCGCGGAAATCCATGACATCGGATTCAGCAGGGCCGCAAGCACCCGATGGGGCGCATCGCTTCATGGCCTGGCTGCAGCAAGGACTCGCCGATGGCACGCTCCCGGTCAACGTGGCCGGAGCGCTCGTGCATTTCGTCCCCGAGGGCATGCTGCTGGTATCGCCCCGCATTTTCCGCGAGTTCGCCACGCGTTTCGGAGATGACACAGACGATCCGGCCCCCGCTGCCGGCGACCCGGATATCGGCAAGTCGATCCAGCGCCAGTTCCTGCGCGCAGGCTGGCATCGGCGGGCCGGGAAGGGCGTCAATATGCTGAGCTACCAGGTGATGCGCGGAGAGCGCGCTGTGTCACAACTCTCGGGCGTCGTGATCCCGAACCCGGAACGCTTCATTGCCCCCGTTCCTGCAATCAATCCGGCGCTGGTCCGCCTGCCCGCAAAGGAAGGAGAAGCGTAAGCCCATGGCCTATCCGCTCGAATCCCTGCTTCGGCCCGCCTACGAATTGCGTGCGGCGGCTGTTTCCGTACTCGCCGCCGCTGTCGTGATGACGAAGCCACAGACCTTCCTGCTGACGCGCGAGCTGGCCTGGGGGCTGGCCGGTGTTCTGGTCTGTCATGCCGCCTGGCGCTGCTTTGCCGGGCTGAGGATCCTGCGTTACCGCGCCAACCTGCGGCGCCAGCGCCGCTACGTCGTGGCATCCGAAGAAATTCCGTGGTCCGCCGAGCGCTTGTTTCTGGGCCGGGGTTTCCACTGGGATCAGCGCCACACCCAGCGCCTCCACGAAGCCCGTTCCCCCGAAAAGCAGGACCTGTTGGAACCCGGACTGATTGGCAGGACCGCAGAATTCCTGCGTTACCTGCCACCGGAGCACTCTGCCGTCGGCGGCGATCCGGCCATTCACGGTGTCGAACCCGCGGAGTCCGACATCTGGATGGACATCAGCGACCGAGTCGGCCACACCCTGGTTCTCGGCACCACGCGTGTCGGCAAGACCCGGTTGGCCGAAGTCCTCCTGACGCAGGACATCCGGCGTGGCGAGGTGGTGATCGTATTCGACCCCAAGGGCGATATCGACCTGCTGCGGCGTGTCTATGCCGAGGCGAAGCGCGCGGGACGGCACAATGAGTTCTTCATGTTCCACCTCGGACATCCGGAAGTCTCGGCACGCTACAACCCGGTGGGGAGCTTCTCGCGCATCACCGAGGTGGCAACGCGCATCGCCGGGCAGCTTCCGTCCGAAGGTCAGTCGGCCGCGTTCAAGGAGTTTGTCTGGCGCTTCGTGAACGTCATGGCCCGGGCACTGGTCGCGCTGGGGCGCAAGCCCGACTACGAGCAGATCAATCGCTATGCCTCGAACGTCGAGCCGCTCCTGATTGACTACTTCGAGCACTGGCTGGACGGTGAGCCGGGCGCCGCCGGCTGGCGAGAGGAGGTCGAATCGATGGCAATCGACAAGAAGAGCCTAGACAAGGGGCTGCAGTCGAGAGGGTTTCGTGCGGTGACCCTGGTTGAATACGCGCGGCGCAAGAAGCTCTACGACCCCATCGCCAACGCGCTGGCGTCGACGCTCAACTACGAGAAGAGCTACTTCGACAAGCTGGTAGCATCGCTCCTGCCTCTCATGGAGAAACTCACCACCGGCCGCACGGCCGCGCTGCTGTCGCCGGATCTGGATGACGCTGGCGACTGGCGACCGGTGTTCGACTGGGCTTCCGTGATCAACCTGGGAGGCATCGTCTATATCGGGCTCGATTCCCTGTCCGACTACGAGGTGGCTGCAGCGGTGGGTAACTCGATGTTCGCGGATCTCACTAGCGTGGCGGGAAGCATCTACAAGTTCGGCACGGGGAGGGGGCTGCCGGGCGAAACACCGCCGCGCCGGATTGCGATCCATGCCGATGAGTTCAATGAGCTGATCGGCGACGAGTTCATCCCGCTGCTCAACAAGGCGGGCGGGGCGGGTTTCCAGGTGACGGCCTACACCCAGACCTGGTCGGACGTGGAGGCGCGCATCGGATCGCAGGCCAAGGCCGGGCAGATTGCGGGGAACTTCAATACACTCATCATGCTGCGGGTCAAGGAAGTGGCGACGGCGGAACTATTGACCAGCCAGTTGCCGGAGGTGCGCGTGGTCTCGACCATTGTTTCGTCCTCGGTCTCCGATACCAATGATCCGGGGGATTTTGCGGACTTCGCCAGCCGCAATGAGGATCGCATCACAACGGAGAGTGCTCCGATGCTGGCGCCGAGCGACCTGGTGCAGTTGCCGAAGGGGCAAGCTTTTGCGCTGATCCATGGCGGACAACTGCACAAGATTCGCATGCCTCTGCCGGACGCCAGCCATGATCCGCTGATGCCGGTCAGCCTCGAAGCGATCGGCAGCGAGGTGCGGGGCCGCATGGAAGGCCGGGCGAACCCGGCGCCGTAGAGGAGAAGAGTTTGGCTTCCAGAAATGCATCGTTTCATGAGGGCGTAGTTGCCGGGGCGCTGCTGGCACCGCTGAAGCTCGGCTTCCTGCTGATTCTGGGCTTGCTGGGAATCGTCGTTGTGGCCTGGATTGTTGATTGGATTTTCGTGTTCAAGGTCTGGCCGGAGGGTGTCGGCCGATTGAAAGGCATCCTGGCTGCCGACCTTGCGCGCGCGCTCGAACTTGCGGAGTGGCAGAACGGGGTGTCGAAGGCGGTAACTGGAACGGCGAACTTTCTGTATGGGTTGGTGTTTGGGGTGACGGGGATCCACGACATGGGGTTGCGGTTTTCGGAGGGTGCGGCGCTTTCCATTCCGGACACCATCGTGCGCAATAGCTATCTGGCGAACACCGAAGCAATCGAGGTGTCGATGATCGGCACGCAACTGCTTGGCGTTCGGCTGGCGACGCTGGGCATGATGGTGCCGATCCTTTTTCTGATCTACCTCGTCGCGGCCGCAGACGGATTGACGCAGCGCGCGATACGCCGGGCATGCGGTGGGCGGGAATCGGCGAGTCTTTATCACCGTGCCAAGCATTTGCAGGTCATGCTTCTGGCGATGGGCGGGTTGCTGGTTCTGATCCAGCCGGTATCGATCGATCCACGCCTGGTAGGGGTGCCCGTCGCGTTCCTTGTCGGCATACTGGCGCGACTGCAGTGGGCTTGCTACAAGAAACATCTATAGCGTTGCCGTACGGGTCGGCATTGCGTTAGCATATCGCCTTCATCACCTACATCGAAGGAGCTCACCATGGCCCGCAAGAAGAAGCTCGATTTTTCTGACATCGCTACTACCCGCAAGAAGGCGAATTTCAATCAGAAGGATTTCTGGAAGGGTTATGGCGTCACGCAGTCGGGTGGGTCGCGCTACGAATCCGGTCGGAATATACCGAAGCCATTGGCGATCCTGTTATGGCTGCATCAGTCGGGGAAGGTGATGGACAAGGATCTGGCGGATGCTTTGAAATAGTTGGAAGTCAGTTGCCTCGAAAGCTTGCCCCGCAACTCCTGGCAGCGCGATTGATCAGCGTACGAATGTCCTCGAACCAATTGGGAGCGACCCTGCAACCGACCAGAACGAGTGACAAAGCAATACGGCAAGCGGACGGTCTATGGATTTGTGGACAGCTCGCCGGCAGGCGAACCGGGCGGTCTTGCCGTGGATAACGACAAAACCGTTACCCACCGCGCCGCCCTCTGACCACAAATCCACAGACCCCCAAGCGCAAGATCTTTTTTTAGAGGGGGTTCAAAGGCGAAACCCATTCCCTGATCTTCGAACGGATCGAGCCGAATAGCTTGCACCCATCCTTCATGCCGTTCGGCCGGGACAAGGTGAAGCCGCCTCCCCGAGTTCAAGAGGTGTCCATGCCAACAGTCCGGCGAGCCGGCGAATAACCCCGTGCATTCAGTGGCCCCGGCAGGTTCCTGGCCCCGGAATTTCAATGGTTGCTTCGCGGCGGTGAACTTGAAGGATTCGATTTCCGGATTGTGCCCATAAGAGTCAGTGGAGAAAATCGGAAACTGCCGTTCACGGCGAACCCTCGAAACCAAGAAGCCGTCATTCGATATGCGCGGGTGATATTCTTGCCCCGAAGGCGGCAATGCAGCTTGGATTCAATCGGTGGATGCAACACACTAAAAACTGCGTATGCAGAAGGAGTGTTGCAGATGAAGCAAAGACCGAGGATCTATTACAGTGAAAGCCAGAAAGCGCTGATGTGGGAGCGTTGGCGCGCAGGGGACAACCTGCATCAGATTGCAAACCTGTTTGATCGACACCACACATCGGTGCAGGGAATTCTGGTGCGAACGGGTGGCATACAACCCGCGCAGCGACATCGCTCAAGCTTGGCGCTGACGTTGGCTGAACGGGAGGAGATATCCCGTTCTGTAGCGGCGGGGCAGTCACTTCGTTCAATAGCGACGCTACTTGGGCGAGCCCCCTCAACCGTTAGCCGAGAGATCAATCGTAATGGTGGCCTGGGCAGTTATCGGGCGAGTCAAGCCGACCAAGCCGCCTGGGACCGAGCGAAGCGTCCCAAGACCTGTAAGCTAGTTGGTAACCGAGCATTGGCGTCCGTCGTGGCGGGGAAGCTCAGGGCAATCGCATGAATCCTATACAAGACCGAGGAGTTGAGCGCGATAGTT
>JALHPU010000098.1 GCA_022842325.1 Sulfuritalea sp.
GGCCGGCGCGCGCCATGCCGGCGGCACGGCCGGTGCCTTGAGGCGCAGCAGCTGTGGCACGAATTCCGCCGCCATAGGGCCGACCGTAGGGCCGACCGTAGGGCCGACTTCAGTCGGCCATCCACCCTCTGGCCGGCTGAAGCCGGCCCTACCAGGCCATCCACCCTCTGGCCGGCTGAAGCCGGCCCTACCAGGCCATCCACCCTCTGGCCGGCTGAAGCCGGCCCTACCAGGCCATCCACCCTGGCCGGCTGCAGCCGGCCCTGCAGGGAATTGCAAGGCCACCTCGATGACCGGCCACAGCCGCGCCAACGGCGACGCCGCCGGCGGCGCCACCAGCGCCCCTTCCCCATCGCGACCGACCGCGCCGACCAGATGCAGGCAGCGCACCGCGCGCGTGGCGGCGACGTAAAGCACGCGCGCTTCCTCGTTGCGGCTGCGCTCCTTTTCCATGCGCTGCAGAAAGTCATACGCGCTCGGCTGCTCCGCCTTGCCGGCGCGCCGCGGATTGACCGGCGCGGCCACCAGGCGCTCGCCCGAGGCCAGCGGAAAACTGTCCCAGGCCAGCAGCGGCGGATCGTTGCCGCGCAGCACGCGGTGCATGCCGGGCAGGATCACGGTGTCGAACTCGAGGCCCTTGGCCTTGTGCACCGTCATCAGCTGCAGCCGGCCGTCGGCCTGCGCATCGGGCGCCGCATACAGGCGCGCCATGTCGTCTGCCAGGCTATCCACGGCGAAGCGCCCGGCGGCGTCGAGCGCGTCGAGGCGCTTGAAGAACGCTTGCGCGTCGGCGAGCTCGCCTGCGCCGGCAAGGCAGGCCGGGCCGCCGAGCTTCTTCCAGACATCCTCGACCCAGCGTCGGCGGCGCTGGCGGCCCTGCCCGGCCAGCGCCTCGGCCAGCACTTCACGAAAATGTTCCAGGCGCTGTCGACCGTCGGCCGAAAGGCGTTCAACCCTCTCGGCATCGCTGAGCAGCGACCAGAGCGTCGACTTGTGGTCGTCGCCGGCCAGCACGTGCAGGTCGGCCAGGCGCAGCCCGCACCAGGGCGCGCGCAGGATCGCCAGCCAGTGCAGGCGGTCGCCGCGATGATGCAGGGCGCGCGTCAGCGCGATCAGGTCCTGCACCGCCTGGCGCCCCGCCAGCGGCTCGATCTCGACCGCGGAAAAGCGCCAGCCGGCGGCATCGCGGCGGATCGCCGCGACCAGCGCCGCGAGATGGTCGCGCGCCCGCACCAGCACCGCGATCTGGCGCGTCGGATCGGCGCGCCACTCGGCCTCGATCAGGGCGATGACGGTTCGCGCTTCCTGCTGCGCGGCATCGTCCTTTTCCGCCGGCACCGGATGAATCTGCACCCCGGCCTGCGGCAGCGAATCGCGTGTGGCGACGAATTCACGATAGGCGATTTCGCCGCGCAGCGGATCGTCGGCGACGGGGAACACGGCCGGGAAGCTCGCATTGATCCAATCCACGATTTCCGGACAGGAGCGATTGTTGCGCGACAGGCGCAGCGGGATCAGGCGCAGCGCGCCGATGCCCTGCGCGGCGACGCGCAGGAACAAGCCGACGTCGGCCTTGCGGAAGCGGTAGATCGACTGCATCGGATCGCCGACGGCGAACAGCGTGCGGCCGTCATCCGGCTGCCAGCCGGCGGTGAGGCGTTCCAGCAGTTCGATCTGGGTCGGGCTGGTGTCCTGGAATTCGTCGACCAGCAGGTGGCGGATGCGGTAGTCGAGGCGAAGGCCGAGTTCGGTCGGGTCGAGTTCGTCGCCCAGCGCGGCGATGGCGCGCGCCGCCAGTTCACCGAAATCCACCTCGCCGGCCTCGCGGAACACCAGCCAGAGTTCGGCCGCCGCCAGCTTCATCAGGCGCGCCAGCGCGCGCACCACGTCATCGTGATCCTGATCCGGCGCGGGCAGTTCGCGCAGGCGCCGCAGCGCCGCGACCGCCCTCTCGTCGAGCGCCGCCAGTTGCGCCAGCATGGCGTCCTTGTTCGCCTTGAATTCCTTCCCGGCGGGGAAGCCGTTCTTCACCGTGACCGTCTTGCGCGGCTCATCCTTCTGCGTCAGCAGCATCTCCGCCAGCGCGCGCCAGCGCGGCAGCGTTTGCGGATCGCCGTCCAGCGCCGCACTCCAGTCCACGAGCATGCCGCCGCCGAGCTGGTCGGCGGCGAAACGCGCCGGTGCCATCCACTGCGCCTGCCAGCCGGCATCGAGCACACCGGCGACGCGCGCCAGTTCTTCGCCGACCATCTCGTGCAGGGCTGCGCCGATCGCCGCCTCGGGATCGTCGAGCTCGGCAATGCTGCGCCACTGCTCGCGCCGCGCCAGCATCTGCGCCAGCAGGCGCGCCAGGCGGGCGACGTCGTTGTCGAGGTGGGTCAGTGCCGTGGCCACGGCCTCGGCCAGTTCGCCGCCGTCTTCCAGGTGCTCCAGCGCACGCCGCGCCGCCTCGTCGTAATGCCGCTGGGCTTCCTCGGCCACCGCCGGCTGTGCGCCGAAGCGCGACAGGAGCGGCATCTGCCGCGCCAGGCTGGCACACAGCGCATCGATGGTGGTCAGGCGCAGCCGCCCGGGCTGGGTTTCGAGCTGCCAGCCGAGCTCGGCCGAACGCGCCAGCGCCGCTCGCGCCAGCTCGAAGGTGATGCGCTTGTGCGCCGCCTCGGGCGGCACGCCCTGCCGCCCCAGCGCCAGGCTTTCCTCGATGCGGCTGCGCATTTCGCTGGCGGCCTTGTTGGTGAAGGTGATGGCGATGATTTCCTCGGGCTCGTCCACCGTCGCCAGCAGGCGCAGGTAGCGCTGCGTCAGCAGCTCGGTCTTGCCCGCGCCGGCCGGGGCCTCGACGATGAAGGAGTCGATTTCCAGCGCGCGGCGGCGGCTGGCTTCGTCTTCGCGCAGCAGCTCGCTCAATGGACTACCCTCCCCCCGGCCCCGATCCCACGGCCGGCTCTGCATAGCCGGCCGGCTGCGGCAGCGCGGAGCAGTGCTCCGCGAAACCCTGCCTTCGCCCCAAGGCAGGGGGTGTTGGTGGTTCGCCGCTGCGCGGCTCCATGGTTTGGCTGCGCCGCCCTTGGGGCGGCCCGGCGGGCGGCGCTCATGGTTCGGCGCCCTCGTCGAACTGCAGTTGGCGCTCGGCCAGCCGCAGCAAAGGCAGCACCTCGCAATATTTCAAGTCGGCTTCGCGCTCGAACACCACCGCCGCCACACCGTCCTTTACCTCGCGCGCGACTTCGCGAATCCGTTCCGCCCAGAGTGCGCGCAGGCTGTCCCAGTCGGGGAATTCGTCCTCGGCATAGGTCGCGCCCTGCTGCGCCAGCGTCCTGACGCCGGGCAGCAAGCCCTCGTCGGCGCTGACGCCGAGGAAGGCTGGCGTGTCGCGGGTGACGCGGGCCAGCGCCACGGCCGCCACCTCACGGTCGGGAAAGGCCAGCGCGGCATAGATCGGCAGTTGCGGCTCGGTGATGCGCGGCGCGGCCCAGCTCTCGGCCGTATCGTTGCGCCCGCTCTTGTAGTCGATCACCACCAGCCGTCCGTCATCAAGCTGGTCGATGCGGTCGACCACCACGCGCACCGGCAGGCCCTCGATGTCGAGCGTGTGGCGCTCTTCGCAGGCGATCACGCGGAAGGGCGGGCGCCCGGCTTCGACCTCGAGCCAGACCGCGAGCAGCGCCTGCAGGCGCTCCGACTCCAGCTGGCGCAGGCGCGGCGGCAGCGGCTCGGGCGCGTGCCGCTCGAAGTCCGCCAGCGCATGCGCCACCACGCGCTGCAGTTCGGCGCCGCGCGTGGTGGCATCCATCTGCAGCAGGTCGGCCAGGCCGCGGCCGCGCCAGAACTCTTCCAGCGCGGCATGCAGCAGGGAACCGCGCGCCCGCGCATCGAGGCCGAAAGTCGGCGCCGGCAGCACGGCGGCACCGAGCCGATATTGATAGAAACCCCAGGCCGGGCATACGGCCTGCGCCTTGAGCAGCGCGGTGCCGCCGCGGATGCGCTCGTCTGAGCCAACCGGGGGGGCACGCGCGTCATCGATGCGCTCGATCGGTTGGTCATCGACGCACTCCGGCGACACCTCATCCGAAGGCAGTTCGCCGCGCGCGATTTCCGCCAGCAGGGGGCTGGGCCGCAAGGGGCGCTCGCCTTCGCGCTGCGCCCAGGACAGCACCACGTCACCGGCGCTGGCACACCACAGCGCCAGCAGGCTGTGTGCGGCGGCGGCGAGGCTGTCGCCACGCGCTGCGGGAATTCCGGCGCGGCGCAGCAACTCGGCCGACAGCAACGGATTCGGCCGCGGCGCCGGCGGCCAGGCGCCTTCATTGAGGCCCATGACCCAGAGCGCATCGACCGCACCCGCCAGCGCATCGTCGAGGCTGCAGATCTCGACGCCTGCGCTGCGCTGGCGCGGCGGCGCAAAGGCCCGGTCGCGGCACAGGCGCTGCAACTGGCGCAAGGCTTCGCTGGCGGCGACGCGCCCGAGCACGGCATCGAGCGTCGCCAGGCCGCCGAGGGCATCGTCCAGATCATCGCAGGCGGCGCGCTCGGCCGGCAGCAGCTCGCGCTGGCCGGGCCAGTCCAGCTTGCGCAAGAGTTCGGCAAAAACGACGCCCCAGGCCGAGGGCAGCTGACGCCGCGACGCGCTGCGGCCGGCATCGCTCAGCGCGGCGAGATGGGCGACCAGTTGCGGCGCTCGCGGTGCGTCGGCGCCGGAACAAAGACGCGCCACGGCGCGCTGCAGTCGCTCGAGGCTGGTCTCGGGCGGCAGCCATTCGCGCAAGCCGGCCTCGATGCGGGCGCGGGCATCGGCTTCGTCAACATCGGCCGACCAGCCGGTGCCGCACAACAATGCGCCGACCTCGGCCTGCGCCACGCGCTGCGGGTGCAGGCCGAGTGCCAGCAGGCGCAGCGCGACATCGACCAGCGGCTCGGCCGCCAGCGGCGAGCCGGCGATGAACTCCCAGGCCCCCTCCTGCGCGGCCCAGGCGGCACCGACGGCATCCGGCTGCAAGGCGTCCTCCAGCACGGCTTCCAGCAGGCGTCGCCGCGCCGGCAGGTCGGCCACGGCGATGCGCAGCCGGCAGCCCGGGCTGCGCGCCAGCCGCTCGCGCGCCCA
>JALHPU010000099.1 GCA_022842325.1 Sulfuritalea sp.
TCCCTGATTGAACCGTAGAGGGAGTCTGCTAAGGTTGCATTGCACAATAAATCGGTGTCGGTGAGATGATCTCTGGAAGTGAATCGATGTTGTTCGCACTGGTCGCGCTGGGCGGGGGACTAGCAATGGCGCTGATTGTTTCAGGCGTTATGTTTCTGCGCCTGCATGAAGCGGAGCTACTCATCCGCAATAGAGACGCAGAGCACCAAGGCGTGCTGGATCGCCTGCACGAGAACGAGTACCGTCTGCGTGCCATTATCGAGTCCGAGCCGGAATGTGTAAAACTGCAGACAGCAGACGGCACCGTGCTCGAGATTAATCCGGCGGGACTCAAACTGCTGGATGCCGACCGACCGGAAGACATTGTCGGCAAGAAGATTTACTGCGTGGTCGCGCCGGAATACATCGATTTCTATCGGGAGAATATGCGCCGTGTTTTCTGCGGTGAGTCAGTTGTCTACGAGTTCAAGGTTCATACCTTCAAAGGCAGAACGGCTTGGATGGAATCACATGCCGTGCCACTACGCGATGCGCGAGGCACGATCTACGCCTTGCTTGGAATTACACGCGATATAAGCGAAAAAAAGAATGCAGAGGAGCAGGCGCGGCGGCACCAGACGGAACTGGCGCGGGTAGCGCGCCTGTCTACCATGGGCGAAATGGCTACCGGTATCGCCCACGAACTCAATCAACCGCTGACCGCGATCGCCAACTTTGCCCGCGGTTGCATCCGTCGGCTGCACGCGGACGGCATGAGTCCGGGAGAACTCATCGAGCCGCTCGAAGAGGTTTGCGAGCAGGCCGAGCGCGCTGGAGAAATTCTTCGACATGTGAGTGATTTCGTACGCAAGAGCGAACTGCAGATGAAGCCGCTCGACATCAACCAGATCGTGCGCACGGTGGTCAAATTCACCGAGTCCGAGGCGCGGCAGCAAGGCTCAATCGTTAGACTCGATCTGGATTCCGGATTGCCGCAGGTACAGGCCGACGCGATCATGATCGAGCAGGTGATCTGCAATCTGGTGCGCAACGCAGTCGAGGCAATGGCGGACTCGCAATGGTCACGGCGTCAGGTCACCATCCTTACGCGGCTGGTCGGTGACGCTGTCGTCGAGATCGAGGTTGGCGATACCGGACCCGGAATCGACGGTGCAATCATAGATCAGGTGTTTGACCAGTTCTTTACCACCAAGCCGGAAGGCGTCGGCATGGGGCTTTCCATCAGCCGCTCAATCGTCGAGTCACACGGCGGCCGCATCCGGGCCGAGTCGGGCAGAAAGGGCGGCGCGACGTTCCGCTTTACGCTGCAGGCCAGCGAACAGCAAGCGAATAAGCATGAGCGAGCCAACAGTATTCATAGTTGATGATGATCAGGCCGTTGCCCGCAGTCTGCGTTGGCTGATCGAATCCGTACGCCTCAAGGTCGAGACGTTTTCCTCGGCCCAAGAGTTTCTCGACGGTTATGAGTCGTCAAAGCCGGGTTGCCTGGTTCTCGATGTGCGAATGCCAGGCATGAGCGGCCTGGATCTGCAGGAACGCCTGGCGGCACAGCGGATCCATGTGCCGATTATTTTCATCACGGGCCATGGTGACGTGCAGATGGCGGTACGGGCGGTTCAGTCCGGAGCTTTCGACTTTGTCGAGAAGCCGTTCAACGACCAGGATCTGCTAGACCGTATCCAGAAGGCGATCGTCTTCGATGCCCGGCGGCGCAGCAAGAATACGCAGCGCGTGCAGTTAGGATCGCTGTTCGCCAGCCTGACCCCACGCGAGCGTGAAGTGCTGGACCTCGTAGTTGAGGGAATGTCGAACAAAGCCATCGCGAATTCGCTAGGCTTAAGTGCGAAAACGGTCGAAGTTCATCGCGCCAAAGTGATGGAAAAAATGCATGCGCGCTCCGTTGCGGACCTGGTGAAGATGGCGATACAGAACCAGGTGGAATAGCAGGTTCACTCAAGCCCGGCTGCTCCGAATCGTAGCTCTCGCGGCGGGGGTGCGCGTTGACCATGAATCTATGCGCGTCTGCTTTGCAGCGCCGGCAGATCGGTGCACGTACCGTGAGCGACATGTGCGGCCATGCCGATGGTCTCTCCCAGCGTCGGATGAGGATGGTGAATCGCCTTGCCTATGGCGACGGCGTCGCACTTCAGACTGATCGCCAGGGTGATTTCACCGATCATGTCGCCGGCGCTGGGCCCGACGATGGCGCCTCCAAGTATCGTGCCGCTGGTTCGGTCGAACAAAAGTTTTGTCATTCCGTAGTCAGCGCCATTGGCGATTGCCCGCCCCGAGGCGGCCCAGGGAAATCTGGCCACGTCTACCTCCACCTCCATCTGCTTTGCAGCGTCCTCAGACAAGCCAACCCACGCAATCTCCGGGTGAGTGTAGGCCACGCCCGGAATCAGCGTAGAGTCGTAGCAGCTGGCCAGCCCGGCGGCGGATTCCGCGGCAACGTGGGCCTGGTGCACAGCCTTGTGGGCCAGCAGGGGCATGCTCACAATATCGCCGACGGCAAAGATATGAGGCACATTGGACGCCATCCGGCTGTCTGCTTGGATGAAGCCGGCTGCGCTGACGGCAATGCCAGCCTTGTCCGCACCGATATCCAGGCCATTGGGACGGCGTCCGGCGGCCTGCAGGATCATATCGTAGCGACGGGCTTCCGCCGGTGCGTCCTCCCCTTCGAACCTGACCCACAACCCATCGTCGCGGGCATCGACCGCTACCGTTCGAGTTTTCAGCATGACGTCGTCGAAGCGGTGCCGGTTCTGCTTTTCCCATATTCTGACTAGATCGCGGTCCGGTCCCGGCATCAGGCTGTCCAGCATCTCCACCACATCGATGCGCGCCCCAAGGGCGGAATAGACCGTGGCCATCTCGAGGCCGATTATGCCGCCACCGATGACGAGCATCTTCTTTGGCACAAAGCGGAGTTCCAGTGCGCCGGTGGAATCGACTATGCGTGGATCCTTGGGCAGGAATGGCAGGTGCACCGGGTGCGAACCCGCAGCGATGATGCACTTCCTGAAATGGATCACTTGGCGCGCGCCTATTCCCTTACCCGCAGCCTCGTCAAGCTCGACCTCTACGCTGTGCGCATCGCGGAAGTGGGCGTTTCCGAACACCGTGCGCACCTTGCGTGCCTTTGCCATTCCGGCAAGCCCTCCGGTGAGTTGGCCGACGACCTTCACTTTATGGGCACGGAGTTTGTCGATGTCGATGTGGGGCGGGGCAAAATCGATACCCGTCCTGGCCATACCAATGGCTTCTTCCATGGCAATGGTCAGATGCAGCAAAGCCTTGGATGGAATGCAGCCGACATTGAGGCAGACACCCCCCAGAATCGGATAGCGCTCCACCACGATCGTATCCAGCCCCAGGTCGGCGGCGCGAAACGCGGCAGAGTACCCCCCCGGCCCAGCGCCCAATACCAGCAACTCACACGAGAGTTCCTCCGGCGGCGTGTCGGCGTGCGACGCCGCAGCAAAGGCCGCAAACAGTGAAAACTTGCGTGGCGCAGAAGCAGCAGCATCCGCCGATTGGCGCTTTGGTCGTTGCTCCCGACTTGCCGTCATCACGACCACTATTCTGCCAGGAGTCACGTTGTCGCCAATGGCGATCCTGATTTCAGTGATGGTGCCGTCCACAGGTGCTGCCACGTCGACGACCGCCTTGCCGGACTCGACCGTCACCAGCGGGTCATCGGCCCAGACCAGATCTCCGGCGTTGACCAGGATTTCAGCGACTGACAGCGCCTCTTTGCTACCGACATCTGGAACGACAACTTCATGAACCTGAGCCATCTTGAGCCTCCCGCCTCGAGTGGATAGTCGGCGCATCGCAATGCGCCGACGAATTCATGTCAGGCCGGCACCATCACGGCGGCGCCGTTGATGGTCACTTTGCCAGTCACTTCAATCGGCCGTACCAGTGTGTCGAGCACGGGACAATGAGTTTCGACCGCCTCGATCAGCTTGCGCAGTTCTTCCTCCGGGGCCGAACTCTTGAGAAAGGTTTCGAAGCTGATCTTCTGATACCCCGGCGGTATCGCGGGATCCATGCCGAACAGACCCTTCAGGTCGAGCGAACCCTTCAGATTGACCTTCACTTCGTCGAGCTTGATTCCCATCATCGCTGCCATTGCCGCATACATGATTTCCTGGCATGAGCCGAGAGCCACCAGGAGCAGTTCCACCGGATTCGCTCCCTTGTCCTGCCCGCCGAGTTCAGGAGGTTCGTCGACAACAATCGGCGCAAAGTTGCGCACCTTGCCGGTACAGCGGACACCTTCGACCAGTGCCGTTTCGGCTTCAAAAACCACACGCGACATGACGGGATTGTCCTGAATACCCTGCACGGTTTTGCTGAGTGCTTGCTTCAAGGCTGCTTGCGACATGATTTATCTCCTCTGATTGGTTTGATCGACATGGCACTCGGGCGATGCCTCATGTCGCCGCGCATTACGTGCGAGATGACAACAAGGCGGGTCTAAGATTTTTTGCCCGCCGCTGAATGTGAGCCAATTCATTGACATTTGAAATTGGGGGCTTCCCTTCCGCGCTAGGGGATATCCCTATTTGGTGAG
>JALHPU010000100.1 GCA_022842325.1 Sulfuritalea sp.
CAGTTCAGGGAGGATCTTCCGGAGTTCAATCCGTCGCTGGTCGATCAGGAAATTGCCGCAGCGCGGTCCGGGCGTAGTAACGCCGTGATGCAGGGAGCAGGTGCTTAAGGCATGGATGCGCTGGCCCGATCCTGTCTTGAGCGGTTGCTCGCGTCCGGCGAGAAACTGGCGGCGGGACGCCGTTCACGCGCCGCCTCATTGACGAAGGGCGATTTGGACGAATACAGGCGACTGACTTCACTCCAGCGCAAGGAATCCTTTGAATCGACCATGGCGGCTGCGCGCGTCGAGGGCGCGGTCGATCTCGTTTGGGACGGTGGAGTTACCCAAACCGGATTCATTGAGCGAATCAATCTCGCGGACGCGAGGCGGCTTGGCAATTTCCTCGGGCTGACGCTTGCACAGGACAAGATAGCGGAAGCGCAGGAGCGGCTGGCGGCGATTGCAACCCGCTTCCCGGTCGTCCATGAAGTGTTACAGCGCTGGTCTGAACTGCGAAAGACACGAGGACTCGGTCCGGAAAGCGTTGAGGACTGGAAATCCGCGGCCCGAACGATAGAGTTTTGCCAGTCATTCTCGGTTGACCAGCCGTTGTCCCTGCCCATTCGCGAGGCCAGTGCAAGGCTCTTCAATGACAGCAAGCGCATCGAAAAGCTGACAGTTCCCCTGGATATTCTGCTGGCCAATTCCATTGAAGGGGAGGCGCGCGATGGCCCCTCGGTTTGGCAAGAGCTCGGCCTCTTTCGCGAAGAACACCCGGTGCTGCTTGCCGGCAACGTTGTCGCCGAACGCGAAGGCGTCACCGCGCGCTTGGACACACCTTATATGGGATTGCCGGCAGGTACGGTGAGGCGCCTGATGAGTGTCCCGAAAATGGTTCTGACGATAGAAAACCTGACGACGTTCCACAGCGAAGCGAGAAGACGTTCAAATGAAGAACTGCTGTTGATCTACACGGCGGGTATGCCATCGCCGGCATGGCGGGCGATGTACATCCGCATCCTGGCTGCGTTGCCCTCGGACGTGCCGGTCTTTCACTGGGGGGACATTGATGAAGGTGGATTTCGAATAGCAGCGACGCTCTCGCAGGATTCACGCACGGTTGGGCACATTCTCCAACCCTGGTCCATGCGTCCCGAGGACGTTCCACAGCAGCTGCGCCGAAAGGCATCGCGACAGACACTTGAACGAATGCAACACTTCGCAACCTGCGCGGGCTGGCATGATTTGGCGCGAGAAATTGAATTGGCGGGATTTACCGTTGAGCAGGAAGGGCTCACGTCGTGAGAGTTCCACAGACATCGCTTTCGCTAGAAGCACGACGGCAGAATTATTACTTGTATATCTGGCTGCTCCCGCTTCATTTGATGGCGTGTGCCGTCAAGTAACGGGCCGGGAACATCGGTTCAATCATACTTACACAACAAACCATTGAACTGGCAATTGATCTCCGGACAGATCGAAGAATCGATGCAGGGACACTGCTTGAGATGACCAAGGACGATTCCTGACATTTTGTGCATTCGTCTTCTGAAAACGCCACTGCAATCGATTGGCGTTTTTGGAGCATCCCGCGATGCGCTTCGTGACCTACCAAGTATGACCGTTGACGGGGGTGGATGGCGGCCAGATGCAGTTGCCACGACTCCTATTTTTTGAAGCAGTTGTCTGCGAACGGACGAAACGCACAATTCCATTGAAAGCCATAGTTCGTTGAATAAACGAGAATTGCGTGCTTCGATAACGCCCTCTCAGGTAATCCTTTTTGCAACGAATACTCGTCCTCCCAATAAAAATGAGCAATACAGTGTGAACGGGTGCAGACAGACCGCAAGGCAGTCCAGACTCTTTCTTCAACGCTGGCTTTTGACTTCCTGTCCAGTGTCACAGCCTTGGCAGCACCGACCTGCCCGACGAAGCTCCACCCTTCATTGGACTGTGCACGAGAATTTCCGAAGCACGCAATAGCGATCGCCAGTCCTACAGTGACCTGGCGAAATACGCCAACAAGAAGCGTCGCTCGCTCGTCCATACCTATTGTGTTGTTCATTGATTACGTCACCGTGCGCGATAAGACACCGCATTCGTCATCCGACAATGGCTTCCTCGGCCCCTGACTATAAGTTATTATCGACTCGGGTGTCTAAACCCGTCTGATTCGAGGTTGGACAGGTATTTGTGTCGGTCGGGCCGCCGCACGAGGATTGACACATGACATGCCCACACTTAGTTTTCCCCTCTGACGCTCACCTTGCCACTCAGGTTTCGTCCTCTTGTTGTAGGCTTCGAACCTGGATCAGGTGCGCGACCCACGCGAATCGGATTTTACTTGTGAGTTCGCGGTGATGGCGCGGATAGAGATTGAGGGTGCGGCCTTGAAGGACCTATGCTGCCCGGACGATCCTGTACCCGATGCGCAACGCCGTCGACTACGACGGGCCCTAATTGCGATCAACAGGAACAACGAAACGGCAACATGAGCCACTTCTACAACGTACCAACACCAATAGTCATCTGGGGCAAATAAGCCGCATGGATACTATGGTTCAAATCATCCTACTGTTGGTAGTGAGCGTGATGGTGATGGTCGCATTCCAGCGACTGCATATACCCTCCAGCCTCGGTTACCTGCTGGTCGGGCTGATCCTTGGCCCCTACACCACCGGACCGACCGTACAAATCTCGGAATTCAAGATCTTGGCCGAGTTCGGCGTGGTCTTCCTGCTGTTCTCGATCGGGCTCAACTACTCGTTGCCGCAACTGCATGCGATGCGCCACCAGATCCTCGGCCTCGGTACCGCGCAGGTTGCCCTGACCACCGCTGCTGTAGCCGCATTGCTCTGGCTGGCTGGACTGAGTCCAGCTGTGGCTTTCGTCATCGGTGCCGTCTTCGCACAGTCATCCTCAACCATCATCGGTCGGCAACTGGCCGAGCAGGGCGAGGACGCCACCCCGCATGGTCGGCTCGGCCTCGCCATTTCGGTTTTCCAGGATGTCACGGCTGTGCCGTTCCTGATCCTGATCCCCGTGCTTGGCGCCGCCACCGGCATGAACGCTCTTGCCGGTGAACTCGGCTGGGCCATGGCCAAGGCCGTGCTGGCGTTCGCCCTGGTCTTCTATGCCATGCGCTGGGCCATGCGCCCGTTCTTCCACTTGGTCGCCGAGAGCCGTTCCGCCGAATTGTTGACCCTCACGGTCTTGCTGGTGGTCCTGGCAACCGCCTGGATGACCAATAGCCTGGGCTTGTCGCTGGCATTCGGTGCCTTTCTGGCGGGCATGATGCTCGGTGAGACCGAGTTCCGTCATCAAGTGGAATCCAGCATCCGCCCATTTCGTGATGTGCTGCTCGGTCTGTTTTTCGTCGGCATCGGCATGCTGATCGACCCAAGTACGCTGCCCCGCATCTGGCACTGGGCGCTGTTGGGTACCTTGCTGCTACTGGGGAGCAAGATCGTGGTCGTCGCCGTGATCGTGCGGCGCAGCGGCATGGATGCACTCGCCGCCTGGCGAACCGCCCTGTTGCTGGCGGTGGGCGGTGAGTTTGGTTTCGCGCTGCTCGCCATCGCGCTCGAATCCAGCGTGATCGAGCCGGAAGTCGGCCAGATCGTGCTGACTGCCGTCCTGTTCTCGATGATCATCGGCGTCCTGCTGATCCGTTACAACGAGGCGATTGCCGCCAGCCTGGCCAGGCCGACCACCGAGGGGCCCTCGCTGGCCGACCGAGTCGCTGGCCTGCCAGTGCCTCAGGTGCTGATCGGCGGCTACGGCCGGGTCGGTCACACCATCGCAGTACTGCTGAAATCGAGCGGTGTCGACTTCGTGGCTTTCGACACCGATCCGACGCGGGTAAAGCAAGGGCAGGCCGATGGGCATGCCGTGCTCTACGGCGACATTGCCGACGCGGAACTGCTTGCAGCGGCCCGGGCGGAGCGTGCCAGCCTGGCTATTGTCACCGTCGATAGCCATGCCATCGCGCTAAGGTCGGTTGCCGCGTTACGCCAGCATTGCCCTCACGTACCGGTGATCGCGCGCGCCCGCGACCTCCAAGCCAGTTCGGCCCTAGTCGAAGCCGGGGCAATCCATGCCTATCCCGAGGCCATCGAATCCAGCTTGCGTCTCGGTGCGACCGCCTTGCGAATGTTGCGGATTTCCACAGTCGATATTGACCAGATGCTGCAGGACATCCGCGACGGGGACTACCAGCCCGTGATTGAAACTAAAACGAAGGTGGATACCAAATGACAAGTGCCCAGACGGTCCTCGTCGCCACCGATCTTTCCGCTCCGGCCCGCCATGCCGTTGAGCGTGCCTTTCTCCTGGCCGCCAGTAATCACAGCGAACTCTGCATCCTTCATGTGATGGAGTTGAATGCCCTCGACAGCCTCCGCGAGATGTTAGGGGGCGACTTGTTTGCGGTGAAGGCGGCATTGAACAGCGATGCCCACATGCGCCTCGAACAGCTGAACTG
>JALHPU010000101.1 GCA_022842325.1 Sulfuritalea sp.
TTGCTTCAGTCGCGCTACGCGCTCCTTACGCAACCTGCTGCGCAACATCACGCCATACGTCGAATTCTTCATGGAAAAATAATACAAGGGCGGACTTCAGTCCGCCAGCCAACCAATCCACATTCTCTACTCCGCGAAGCCCGACCCTGCGAGGTTAGAATCGCGTCATGTCCACCGCCCTGCTGCGCAGCGCCGATCTGCGCGACCTCGAAATCCGCTACGCCGACGCCCGGCCGCCGCTGATGGAACGCGCCGGTCGCGCCGCCGCCGAATTTGCCCGGCAGCTATTAAAGGGAAGCCGCGCGCCGGTGCTGATCCTGGCCGGCCCCGGCAACAATGGCGGCGATGCGCGAGTCATGGCGCGCGTGCTGCAGCAACGCGGCATCGCGGTAGTCCTGGTCGGGCCCGGCGAGACAGTGCCAACCGGCAATTACTCTCTGGTGGTCGATGGCCTGTTCGGCATCGGCCTCGCCCGCCCGCTCGAAGGCGCCTGGGCCGAGCTCGTCGCGCGCATCAACGCCTTTGCCGGCCCGGTGCTGGCGCTCGACATCCCCAGCGGCCTCGACGGCGACACCGGGTGCGTGCTGGGCGTCGCCGTGCGCGCCACGCACACGCTGAGCTTCATCGGCGGCAAGCCCGGCCTGTACACGCTCGACGGCCCCGACCATTGCGGCGAGGTACGCATCGCCAATCTGGATCTACCGCTCGACGGCTTGCCCGGCACCCTGCTTTCGATCGACGATTTCCGCCACTACCTGATACCGCGCCCGCGCAACAGCCACAAGGGCAGCTACGGTTCGCTGGCGGTGATCGGCGGCGCAGCCGGCATGAGCGGTGCCGCGTTGCTGGCCGGCCGCGCCGGACTCAAGCTCGGCGCAGGCCGCGTTTTCGTCGGCCTGCTGCAGACGCTGGCAGTCGATCCGCTGCAACCTGAACTGATGCAGCGTTCGCCCGACAATGCGCTGGCCCACGCCACGGCGGCCGTGGTCGGCCCGGGCATGGGCGCGTCGGACGCCGCGCTCGATATCCTGCGCCGTGCCGCCAGCGCCGACTGTCCAAGCCTGTTCGACGCCGACGCGCTGAACCTGCTCGCCGCGCATCCGGTGCTGGCCACACGTGTCGCCCGCCGCGAGGCGCCGACCCTGATCACGCCGCATCCGGCCGAAGCCGGACGCCTGCTCGGCACTGCCACCGCAGCGGTGCAGGCCGACCGTGTCGCCGCCGCGCTGCAACTGGCGCAGCGCTTCAAGGCCCATGTCGCGCTCAAGGGCTGCGGCACGGTCGTCGCCCACCCGGACGGACGCTGGCGCATCAACACCGGCGGCAACCCGGGCCTGGCCTCTGGCGGCACCGGGGACGTGCTCTCCGGCTTCGTCGGCGCGCTGCTGGCGCAGGGCTGGCCGGCCGCTGCCGCCCTGTCCGCCGCCGTGCATCTGCATGGCGCCGCCGCCGATGCGCTCGCTGCCCAAGGCGATGGCCCGATCGGCATCGCCGCCGGCGAACTGATTCCCGCCGCACGCACACTGCTCAATCGCCTCATCGCAGCGAATGCCTAGCCGCAAGGTCGGCTTCGCCGTGCTGCTGATGCTCGGCGCGACGCTGTGCTTCGCTGCGCTCGACGCCACCTCCAAGCATCTGTCGAAAACCTATCCGATCCCGATGATGGTCTGGGGCCGCTATACCTTCCACTGCCTGATGATGGTGATCTTCCTCGCGCCCTCGATGCGGCTGCAACTGATCGCTACCTCGCGCCCGGTCGCCCAGATCACGCGTGCGCTGATGCTGACCGGCACCACCGGATTCGCGATGGCCGGCTTTTCCCTGATGCCGCTGGCCGAAAGCACGGCCTTCCTGTTCGTCACGCCGCTGGTGGTGGTGATCCTGTCGCACTTTCTGCTCAAGGAATCGATCACCGGCGGGCACTGGATCGCGGTCATCGCCGGATTCTGCGGCGCCCTGCTGATCGCCCGCCCCGGCGGCGCGCTGAACCTGCAGGGCATCATCTGGATGTCGCTGGCCGCGGCCTGTTATGCGATCTACCAGATCCAGACGCGGCAACTGTCACCGACCGAAAACACCGTCACCATGCTGTTCTATACCGCGCTGGTGGGCACGGTCTCGATGACGCTGGCCGCACCCCTGTACTGGGGCGGCCCGATGCCGGGCTGGATCGATGCGGCGCTGATCGCCTCGCTGGGGCTGTACGGCGGCACCGGGCACCTGATGCTGACCCGCGCCTTCCGCTACGCGGCCGCCTCCTTCCTGTCGCCTTTCCTGTACGCGCAACTGATCTGGGCCATGCTGCTCGGCGCGCTGTTCTTCCAGCACCTGCCCGATGCGCTGTCGATCGCCGGCATGGCCGTGATCGCCGCCAGCAGCCTGTCGATCGCGCTCTCCGAACGCTTCAGGCGTCAAGCATGAGGTAAAGTAGGTCGGCAGCGAACAAGCAGCCGGACAACTTGCAGGAGGGCGCCATGTTTAACGTTCTCGAAAACATCGTTCCGCAGCGCTACTGGGCCTGGAGCATTTGCGCGATCCTCTGCGCGATCTGTCTCGCGCTGCTCTCGCTCTCCACGCTCTGGATCTGGCCGGCGCTGATCTGCGGCGCACTGACCCTGGTCGGCCTGGCCGACTTCCTCCAGGCCAGGCAGTCGATCCGGCGCAACTACCCGCTGCTCGCGCATTTCCGCTTCTTCTTCGAGTACATCCGGCCGGAAATCCGCCAGTACTTCATGGAAGCCGATTCCGAGGAGCTGCCCTTCTCCCGCGCCCAGCGCTCGATCATCTACCAGCGCTCCAAGCACGCACTCGACAAACGCCCGTTCGGCACCCAGCTCAACGTCTATGAACCGCACTACGAATGGATCAACCATTCCATCGCGCCGGTGCACATCGAGAGCCACGACTTCCGCATCACGGTCGGCGGGCCGGCCTGCACCCGGCCCTATTCCGCCAGCGTGTTCAACATCTCGGCGATGAGCTTCGGTGCGCTCTCGTCGCGGGCGATCCTGGCGCTCAACGAAGGCGCCAGGCGCGGCAACTTTTTCCATGACACCGGCGAGGGTTCGATCTCGCGCCATCACCGCCAGAACGGCGGCGACCTGGTGTGGGAGATCGGCAGCGGCTACTTCGGCTGCCGCGACGCCGACGGCAACTTCAATGAGGAAAAGTTCGCCGAGAACGCGCGTCTCGACCAGGTCAAGATGATCGAGATCAAGCTCTCGCAGGGCGCCAAACCCGGCCACGGCGGCGTGTTGCCCGGCGCCAAGGTGACGCGCGAAATCGCCGAGGCGCGCGGCGTGCCGATCGGTGTCGACTGCGTCTCGCCGGCCCGGCACGCGGCCTTCTCCACCCCGCTCGAACTGCTCGCCTTCATCGCCCGGCTGCGTGAACTGTCGGGCGGCAAGCCGGTCGGCTTCAAGCTGGCGATCGGCCATCCCTGGGAATGGTTCGGCATCGTCAAGGCCATGTTGCAGACCGGCATCGCGCCGGATTTCATCGTCGTCGATGGCGGCGAAGGCGGCACCGGCGCGGCGCCGCTGGAATTCACCGACCACGTCGGCGCACCGCTGCGAGAAGGCCTGATGCTGGTGCACAACACTCTGGTCGGGGTCAATCTGCGGCAGCAGATCAGCATCGGTGCCTCGGGCAAGATCGTCACCGCCTTCGACATGGCGCGTACCATCGCCACCGGCGCCGACTGGTGCAACTCCGCGCGCGGCTTCATGTTCGCGCTCGGCTGCCTGCAGGCGCAGACCTGCCACACCGGACACTGCCCGACCGGCGTCACGACCCAGGATCCGCAACGCATGCGCGCCCTCGACGTCGCCGACAAATCGACCCGCGTGCATCGGTTTCACCAGAACACGCTGGGCGCGCTCAAGGAAATGCTGGGCGCGGCAGGATTGAACCATCCGCGCGAACTGGGCCCCGAGCACGTGATCCGCCGCGTCTCCGCCACCGAGGTGCGCTCGCTGGCGACCCTGCATCACTGGGCGCGGCCCGGCGAACTGCTCTCCGGCGTACCCGACCACCCGGTGTTCAAGGTGTTCTGGGACGTGGCGCGAGCCGACAGCTTCGCTGCGCCGTCCACCACGCTCAGCATGCACGGTGCCAAGACGCATTGAACGCGGCAACCCATCCCGACCCCGTAGGACCGGTGTAGGGCCGACTTCAGTCGGCCACGGGTGGATTGGCGGTGTAGGGCCGACTTCAGTCGGCCAGCGGTGGATGGCGGACTGAAGTCCGCCCTTGTATTATTTTTCCATGAAGAATTCGACGTATGGCGTGATGTTGCGCAGCAGGTTGCGTAAGGAGCGCGTAGCGCGACTGAAGCAAGCTGCT
>JALHPU010000102.1 GCA_022842325.1 Sulfuritalea sp.
GGACCCGCCAGGTGCTGGCGGTGAAGTGCGATTACAGCCGGGCGATGGGAGCCGTGGAGGCCTTGGTCGAGAAGGCGGCGGAGATGGGCCAGCGCTGGCTGCGCGGCATTGCGACGGCCCGGCGATTGGCTTCTGCCTAGTCAGATTTCGTCAGACATCATTCGACCACCCTGACGCGTCTCCGATATCTCCGTCAACAAGGCCACCTCGGCGAACATCACCGGAATCGTACGTCGGCTGCAAGGTGGGCTGATCAAAAAGCTGCGGATCCACAGTCCAGATGCTCACTTGCGATGCCGTCGAGACCGCGAGTCTCGGAGCTGATTGCCAATCTTGGCTCTTGGGTGTCCACTTTCCGCTTTCTGCATCCACTTTCTGCAACGCTTGGGTGTCCACTTTCTGCACGACTTTCTGCACGGCAAGCCCAAACCCCCGACCCACGCGGCGCGGCTGAACTGCGTTGCAGCCGACGCCGAACTGGCACTTCGGCCAGCGTGACGGAGAGCCCGCTCCGACCTGGCCGCGAGGCGATCGTGCGAGCCCTGTTCGCGCTCTCATCGCCGTCACGCCGCTTGCATAGCTGCGCTCCACTGCGCCGCGTTCAGCGGCTCCGTTGCGCTACGCAGCAAGCGCCGCGCCGGCTGCCGCCGGGCTTCCTGCCCGTCTTCGTTGAACACGGTGCTCCGATCGGACACGCTCGGCGTCGTGCCTCGCGCCTGAGTGCACCCGCTGCGCGCGTGCACGAGGTGGGCTAGCAGGCACGCAGCGGCGGTGCCCCTGCGCGCCTGCGGCTGCGATCAACCTGTGCAGCCCCCATCCCCGCGTCGCCGCGATAGTCCGCGCTTCGTAGCACGCGCAACGTGGCGGCTCACGGGGCTATCGGCGGCCCATGACATAACGCGCTGTTGGTCGCAGGCGTCCTGCCTGGATGGCGCGGCGCGCGGCTCCTGCCGCGCTCACAGCGCCGCGCCCGTCCAACCCGCGTTATGTGCAACGTGCCGCCAGCGCATCCATGCGCTTGGCAAGGCGCCGCGCTCCCGGCGCGGCAGTTCCTGGCTGTCCTTGCGCGCTATTCGCATCGAAGCGCCCGAAAGCCAGACCACGGTGATCCAGCGCGATGTGTACGGCAAGCCGCTCAACATCTCGCGCACCGCACTGGTGGATGGCAGCTCGACCACGGTCGGCCGCGCCTACCAGTACGACACGCAGCAGCGCCTGTGTACCCGCTATGAGCCGGAAACTGGCTTCAGCGTCTTCAATTACGACGCCGCCGACAATCTCTGGTGGTCCGCCCATGGCCGCAGCGCGGCAGGCGACTGCAACAACAGTCGCAATGCCGTCGCAGTGGCCGATCGCATCATTCGTCAATACGACCCGCGCAATCGCGTCACTCTGATTGACTACCCGGGAGCCACCGCCGACACCTCGTATACTTACAAGAGGGACGGTCAGGTAGAGACTGCCAGCCGCAACAACAGCATCTGGACCTACGGTTACACCAGCCTGGGCGCGCTGGCCAGTGAGACCCTGAGCTTCGCAGGTCAGACCCGCCAGTTCCTGCATGGCTACGACAGCCTGGGCAATCGCAAGAGCATCACCTATCCCGGTGGCGAGCTGGTCGGCTTCAGTCCCGATGCGCTCGGTCAGATCACGCAGGTCGGCACCTATGCCAACACGATCAGTTTTTACGCCAATGGCAGCGTGAAGCAGGCCAGTCTGGGCAATGGCTTGTTGTTCAACCGCACGCTCAATACCCGCCTGTTGCCGCAGCGGCTGAGCTACAAGCTCGGCACCCAGCCACAGGTGGATCTGCTCCTGAGTTTTGATGAGAACGGCAATGTCACCAATATTGGCGACATGCGTCCCGGCGGCACTGATTCGCAGAATTTCCAGAACGGATACGACGGGCTCGATCGATTGATCAGTGGCAGCGGCCCCTACGGCGCCGTCAGCTATGAATACGATGCTTTCGACAACATCCGTCGGCATGTGCTGGGCACCCGCGATTTGCGCTACAAGTATGCCGACGGCAGCAATCGTCTGACCTCGATCACGCTGCCCGACAGCACGCCAGTGTTGAGTTACCTCTACAACTCGCGTGGCGCGGTCACCAGCGCCGGCCCGGCGCAACTGACCTTCGACCTCGCTGAGACCGTTACCCAGTACAACGGACCCACTGGCCTCGAGTCCTACCTCTACGATGCCAACGATCATCGCATCCAGGTCAGCAACAGCAGTGGCATCAGCTACCCCGTTTACACCCAGGACGGCCTGCTGCGCGCCGAGTACGGCACACAGACACAGACCTATTACTACCTCGGAACCCAGCTGATCGCCCGCAGCGGCATCGGCCAGCGCCTGGACCTGATCTTCAGCAGCGGCTTCGAGGCGCTGGTCGGCAGCAGCATGATGAATGCGATCAAGTCCTTCCTGGACAAGGCCGCACAGAGCGTGGTGACCACCTACTACCTCGACGATCACCTGGGCAGCAATATCGCCACGGCCGACCAGACCGGCGCCATCATCGAACGCAGCCGTTTCGCCCCCTTCGGCGAGCGCTGGAGCGAAGCCACCGAACGCGGCCCGGGCTACGCCGGCCACTTCGAAGACGCCACCGGCATGACCTACATGAAGGCGCGCTACTATGGCGGCATCGTCGGCCGGTTCATCAGCCCTGATCCGGTCAGCGTCGACACCAGCACGGGAGGGAACTTTAATCGGTATTGGTATGCGAACAACAATCCGCAGAGGTTTGTGGATCCGGATGGGCGGATTGCACAGGTTGCATATCCGATTTTTGAGGCAGCCGTAGTAGCAGTTGAGACGTGCGCAGCCTCAATTTATTGCGGTGCGGCCGTAGTGATCGCCGTCGCGGTGGCCTCTGATCCAAAGGGTTCCTTTAATAATGCAGTTGCCAATGCTTGGAGTGAGGGTGTAAGAGGTAATTTGGCTTGGAAGGGTGTTCCTGTCTATCAAGCAAGTGAGACCGATGACGCCGAAAGCAAACTTTCAGAGGGCAAGGGTTTGGCCCCTGGAAAGGATGGCAAGAAAGGGGTTTTGCACGGTGATGGCGGGAGCGACCAGGCCGATAAAGATTTCGATAGCGTCGATGGAAAAGAAGTAAAGACGAAAAATGGTGCTCGGGTAAAAATCCTGAAAGATGGTGGTGTAATAGAAATGCACGACAGCACCGGAAGTAATCCAGAAGTGCCCAAGGGCACTCGGACAATCAAGATTCAAAAGGTCAAGCCAGATGGTGGTCGCGAAGTTGTCAGAACGATTCGCTATCCAAAAAAATGAGAAAGGTGCTATCAGTGGATCCCGCAAACACGAGAGATTGCGTTCGAGAGAGTTTTTTCCATGACGGAAGCTGGAAGACAACACCGTTCAAAGGCCTGGATTGGCGTGGTTGCGTTCTGGACAGAGACCTGTACGATAGTGCCAGACTGCCAGAAATGCTGTGGCAAGCCGTTGTGTCGGTGAGCGAATGTCAAGAAATGTTCATCTGGGGCGATTTTTCTGGGGTGCGTGAAAGTCGGCGGATCGTAGCGGAATGGGTTGCGTACACGAGTTTCATGAGTGACCTAAAGAACTACTCTCCCGAATACATTGTCTATGACGATTCTGCGCTATGGGTTATAGATGCTGATTTTGATGCGACTACGGTCGGGTTGAGCGGTGGTCTCGCGACAAAAGTGGACGATCTGCTCCGGGCGAAAGGTACAAGCTTGATTGATTTGACCTTGGCGAGTTTCTCGATTGATTCCATACGGTCGGAGAATGGTCGGTACGTTCGAGGCGTTTTGGGTGAGGCGGCAATTGTAGAGATGTTGCAACGCGTAAACGCGTAAGGTGGGTTCTCGGGTAACGCGTAAACGCGTAAGGTGGGTTCTCAGGTAACGCGCAAACGCGTAAACGCGTAAACGCGTAAGGTGGGTTCTCGGGTAGGGTGGAACCCGCACGGCTCTATCGTGCGGATTCCACCGTTTACCGCGGATGGGCTCGACCTGGCCTCGGCGCTTCGCTGGTGGTGGAATCCGCCTGTGGGGCTTGGTCGCGAGGATCGGCGACTTGTCCTGGGCGGGTTCCACCCTACGGTTTGCCGGAAATTTAACGCGCAAGGTGGGTTCTCGGGTAACGCGTAAGGTGGGTTCTCGGGTAGGGTGTATATGGACTCCTCCTCTGGCGCAACCGGTTTTTGATGGCGGATAGAGAACAACGCGAACGCATATTCGGCTTCGTTGTTGGGGACCGTCGTCCCCGAGCCTGGATGGGT
>JALHPU010000103.1 GCA_022842325.1 Sulfuritalea sp.
CTCCCAATAACACCAGACTCACAACCGGCCCTCCATAAACCAGATGCCCGCTGAGGCGGGCATCCAATTCACACGTCAAAACACTTGACTCTCATGGGAAGTCCTTGCAAACAGAATAGACTGACAACGGCCGGTCAGAATCCGAAGCAGTCGATCAATACTATGCCAACGAGATGTCGCGAGGCTTCGATGGCAAATGTCGGCTTACCGATGCACAACGGCCGGTCCTTGGCCTTCCACGCTGAAGGAAGTATCCGCTACGGCGAGGAGAGCGTCTTTTGCTCGACCGCCTTGTAACGCAGTTGGCTCATCAGCGCAGCCGTCTGGGTATGGCGAGCACCCATTGGCGCGCCGGTAGCGGCGGGAAAGCGTGATCGACCCGATGCGCGGGAGTTGCGGCCATGCGCCGCGTGTTGCAGGAGGGGCACACGCCACGGCACTTGCGGGAGTAGGTGATCAGGAAATCGTGCTGGCACTCGTCGCAGTACGCCCGGGCGAAGCCGTGAGCGAGGATGCCGCTGCTGGCGGTAAACCTGGGCACCGGGCGCGGGTATTCTGTGCTCGAGATGGTGCGGGCGTATTCCGTGGCCGGCGGACGGGAAATCCCCTATCGGATCGCCGCCCGCCCTGTCGGCGATATCGCCCAGTGCTGGGCGGACCCGGCGCTGGCCAATCGTTTGCTGGGCTGGAGGGCGACGCGCGGGCTTGATGTCATGTGCGCCGATGCCTGGCGTTGGCAGCAACAGTGCGAAGGATGACCTGCCATCGAGATTTCGAACCATTTTTCCTGAAGGATGCAGTCGCTCTTCGCCAACCCGCAAACCTAGATAAGGTGCGCCCCGGGTTCACCGGGGCGACCGATGTCCCGGGTCAGCCGTCGACGCACTTCAACGCGCCAGACGGGCACTGGGCCACGCAGTCGCGAATCTCCTGCTCGCTGGCCTTGCTGGTGTCAATCATCAGATTGTCATTCTCAACAAAGAAGACGTTTGGAAGCCCACCGACGCACTTGCCGGCCCGACCACAGATGCTGCCATCAAAAGTCACTTTCATATCTTCTCCCGTTAGCTGGAGATCAAATTGCGGCGCGGCATCGATAGATGCCGATCCTGTTTATATGTTGTTTGCGCTCGGATGGGAATGGTGGATCGCCGCAGTTCGGGAAACGCTACGCCCTAGGGCGGCACTTGCAGGAAGCAAGAAGCTGCTTGTCGAGGAAGAAGCGCAGCCTTTCGGCGGACCAGCGTGTGGAACCCGCTTTCCAGGCGTCCAACGCCGCCCTTCCCACCAGCCGCGTTGCCGTTGGCGGAAGTGATCAGGCCTGTGCGGGACTAAACCACGACAACCCGATTGCGGCCCCCTTCCTTGGCCTGGTACATGCCTTTGTCGGAGCGGTTCAGCATGACTTCGATGTCTTCCCCCGCATCGCCCAGCATCTCCGTGATGCCGATGCTTATGGTGTAGCGGATATCGCCTTTCGCACTGGGCGTCACCATCGTTTCGACGGCGTGCCGCAGCCGCTCGGCCAATAGCACAGCGCCGTCGATCGTAGTGCACGAGAGAATCGCGGCAAACTCCTCGCCACCCAGGCGCGCGAACACATCGCTGGTGCGCAAGGTGGCGACGCATATGTTCGCCAGCGCCTTGAGCGCGATATCGCCGATGTCGTGACCATAGGTATCGTTGATGCTTTTGAACTTGTCGATATCCATCATCAGCAGCGACAAGGCTTGCGTGTAGCGCTTCGATCGTGAGTACTCCTTCCGGCCCTCGTCCATGAAGTAGCGGCGATTGCCAACGCCCGTCAGCGGGTCGGTGTTGGCCATACTCTTCAGGTAGGCCTCCATCTGCTTGTGGGCCGTGATATCGCGGACCGCGGTTACCAGCGCGGTATGCCCCATGAGCTCGATCGCGCGACTGCGCAACTCGACCGGCACCTGACCTTGGCCGCAGAGGTGAACGCCTTCGATTGCCGCGTCGGTGGCCTGCCGCGTCCATTCCTCCGCTTCCAGGGTATGGGATGGCGCCACAAGATCGATCACCCGTCTGCCGACGAGATCCTTCTTGCTCATTCCGTAGAGTTCGACGGCGGCATCGTTGCAATCGATGATCAGCCCGTCGGCATGGATGATGATGGTCTCGAATGCGGCGTCCGCGAGTTGCCGAAAGCGCTGCTCGCTCAGCTCCAGTTCCCGCGTGCGTGCGGCGAGCGCCGCGCGGGCGGTTTCGATTTCCTCGATGCGCGTATTGAGCAGATGCTGGGTTCGGTCGACGATGCGCTCGTAGTTCGCAAGCTGCGCCTCGGCGCGCTCGACGCGACGACGCTGCTTCATGACCTCCTTTTCCAGGTCCTTTTCTTCTCCGCTGACCGACGCCTCGCCTGGATCCATTGTTATCGCTCACCCAGCAGCAGGGTGACGAAAGTGGTGTTGTGGTAGCGGGCGCGAGTGTGGCTGCTGACCGGCCCGATCTCGCCAAAGGTGTAAACGCCGGTCATCGGCAGGCCGGCGGCCAGCCCGGCGCGAACGCGGCCGATCTCCTCGGTCGCCTTGGTCCCGAGGGCGACCTTGCGACCGGTGCAGGAGAACATCATTGCCAGCGCTGGCTGCTCGCCGCGATACTTCGAGCGTGCGCTTTCGACCGATTGCGTGACGCCGGCGATGACGTTGTCGCGCACGGCCTGGGTTATCTGCACCACGGCGCCTTCGGGAATCTCCCCGAGAAAGGTCATGACGCCGGATTCCCTGCTGGCCGCCTTGGCCACGCGCAGGTAGTAATCGTCTTGACCCGGTTCAAAGATCGCCAGCGGATAGGAGCCGATACCGGCCATGCTCTCCTGGAATACTTCGCCCAGATAGTGAACATAGAGATCAAATGCCGGCTTGTCGTCCAGCGTGTAGAGAACATTGGCCTCGGACCGTGTTACGGTCATCTTCTTGCCGATCGGCGTCCAGCCGCTTTCCACGCCCAGGGAGTGGATCAGGGGGCCGCTGAACAGCAGCACAGGCACGGCATCGCTATAGACTTGGTCGCCCATGAACTGAAACGTCGAGTACTTGTCCTTGCCTCCGGTCACGCGATCGGCCGACATGCCACCGACCACCGGTACGCCATCGCCGAGAACCTCGGCAAAGCCGTCCAGGACCTTGAAAGCGCTTGAAGTCAGGCCATCAGGCAGAACAATGGCGAGGACGGGCTCGCCGTCCAGCCCGCGGCGCGCCATATCGACCGCCGCCGCCGCCGCGGCCGTCGGCTCGGCACCGGCCTTTTCTCCGCAGCCGGCGGCAATGCGAATAGTGTCGGAACACAGCAGAGTCAGCGTGATGGCGTCCTCGGTAAAACCCCCGCTGCTGCTCATCTCGCCGTCGGTGGTGCAACCGATCAGTTGCAGTCCCGGGTAGCGTGCGCTAATTCGATTCAGGATTTCCTGATGGTGGTACTCGGTTCCGCAATAGAGCAGACCGGCCATCGGAAGCCGACCATCAAGGCGCTCGGCGCAATCCGTCAGGACTTGGTCAATCGCGTCTCCGGTATCGATATCTTCACTGCTCGCAACGACTGCACTGAACATGGCGCATCCTCAGGGACGACGGCGGGATCCCGTACCAGATCGACGGGGTCGACAGGTGTGAAGGATAAAGGAAAGGATAGGAAATCCAACGCGACATGGGGGAGTATCTTCGACACTGGCGGACTGAGTCAATCGCCGCTCTCGCATCAGGAAGTCTTGGGCGCCGCCATAAAGCTCCCGTATCGTTCCACCGGTACCGCCTGTAGTCGGGAGCGTTGCCGCCAGCGGCGCCGTTCCCGGCTACAGGCACGAGTCTCCCCACGACGAGAGGCAGCTCGTGTTGATTTTCCACTGCCCCGGACTTACCAAGCGAGGCGCTGATTGAACTCAAATTCCGGTGCGGGTTGGGAAACGCATCCCACTGCGGATCGTTGCCCGCTTGTTCCGCCGCCTCCCACAGCGGTGGCCCGCGTGCCGGGGCGATGCGGGGTTTCTGGAACGGCGGCAATGGATACTTGGATTCAACCGGTCGATGCAACGGATTGGTGAAATCGTTCAGCGGGTGTGGCGTAGTCTAGTGTTTTCCTAGGGCGCTCATTCAGTTTCCTCGCTATGGCATTGAGCTTGGCTTGC
>JALHPU010000104.1 GCA_022842325.1 Sulfuritalea sp.
TTGACATGTCGCGTTCACGAAACAAGAAGTGGCCCCGTTTGTTTGAACAACTTTCCCCGATTTATAAGTGGACGCCGGGCGGGTCGCGAACGGTGCAGAGTTGTCCACGGCGGCGGTCGGCGCTTGCGACGAACCGACCGCCGCGGTGGACAACTCGGGGCACACCGAGAATGCCATCCTACGCGGCTTGCTTCAACTGCGGCAACGCCGCGAGGTACTTCTCGTTCGGCGTGAGCCGCTCGAGACTGGAATGACTGCGATGCGCGTTGTACCAGTCCAGATACTCGGCGATGTCGCCGCGCGCTGCGCTCACGCTGTCGTAGGCCTTCAGGTACACCCGTTCGTACTTGACGCTGCGCCAGAGCCGCTCGACGAACACGTTGTCGCGCCAGGCGCCCCGTCCGTCCATCGACAGCCTGCAGCCCTTGGCCAGCACGACGCTGGTGAACTCCTCGGCCGTGAACTGGCTGCCCTGGTCGGTGTTGACGATCTCAGGGGTGCCATACCGGGCAAAGGCCTGCTCGATCACCTCCTTGGCGTGCACCGCTTCCATCGTGATCGCCACCTTGTGGGCGAGTACCTTGCGGCTCGCGACATCGACCACGGCGGTGAGGTAAACGAAACCGCGCGCCATGCGGATATAGGTCGTGTCCAGCGCCCAGACCTGGTTGGCGCGAACGATCGCCAGTTTGCGCAACAGATACGGGTAGATCTTGTGTCCCGGTGCCGCCTTGCTCGTGCCCGGCTGCGGCGCCAGGGCTTCGATGCCCATGCGCAGCATCAGCGTCCTGACGTGACGCCGGCCGACGCGAATGCCCTGGCGCAGCAACTGATCACGCAGCATGCGCGCCCCCATGAAGGGGTGTTCCAGATGCAGCTCGTCGAGCTTGTGCATGAGCGCCAGATCCTCCGGGCTCACCGGCCGGGGCAGGTAGTACACCGTCCCGCGGCTGATCTCTAGCAGCTTCGCCTGGCGCGTGACGCTCAGTTCGTGGTCACGGTCGATCATGGCTTTGCGCTCAGCAATCCCGCTTTGGTGAGCGCGCCTTCCAAAAAATCGTTCTCCAGCGCCAGTTGGCCGATCTTGGCATGCAGCGGCGCCAGATCCACCGGATCGGGCCGCGCGCCGCCGTCAAAGACCTCCGCCGCCCGCTCCAGCAGTTGCCGCTTCCAGTCGCTGATCTGGTTCGGGTGCACTTCAAACTTCTCGCACAGCTCGGCCATGGTACGGTCTTCCCGCAATGCCGCCAGCGCCACTTGTGCCTTGAACGCCGGATTGAGAACGCGGCGGCCGCGCCGCCCCGATGCCTTCTTCTTCATCAGAAACTCCTCGTTGCCAGGCCGATTCCGGCCCAGCGTTGAACCCAGAGTTTCCACTTATACCGCTGTTCAGATTTGCGGGGCCACTTCTCTCGTCATCTATCCTGAGATAGAAGACGAAGAATTCCTTCGGTTGATATTTCGCCGCCTGCAGCTGGGTGTTCGGCTTAATTCCGGCGAGATGCTGAAGACTTATATGGGAACGATGCGCGACTTTGTATTCAAGGACATGGGAAAGAAGGCGCCCTTCCTCAAGAACACGAATCTGTCATTGAAACGCTTCTCGCGGGAATTCACTCTTGCTCAAATCTGCATCAACTCATTCAAGAGAAAGGAGACTAAGGACTTCGTCCGCGCCCGATATGATGATCTGGGCGATTTCTTCAAAGAGAAGTACGACCTCAGCAAGAAAGACGAAAACCTGGTCCGGATTAGGAAGGTTCTCGAATTAATGGACAAGGGATTCAAGAAAACAGCTCAAGAAATTTCAAGTAGAGCTGTGGCGGTTTCGGCATATCTCTTCGCCGAGGACCTGTACACACAGAAGCAGACGCCCTTGATTCCGCAATTCGCAAAGTTCTACGTCAAGCTGCTGCGGGAAATCGACGAAGACCTCAAGCGTTTGGCAGCGTACAGCACGCCAACAAATCGTCTGGTCCTTGAAGAGTTTCAGAAATACATATCGCAGGCCTCCGTAGAGCCCTACGCCATTAAAAGGCGGCACGAGTTCCTAGAGCGAGCCTTCGAGCACTACATTGCGCCTAAGACAAAAGGCAAGATCATTCACTAGGCCTTAGGCGTTTTGGCCTTATGCCATACGAAATAGCCTCGCTAGGTGTTGCTAGCAGGGCAGCTAAGTGTCCTTCCCAGGCGGTCGCGGGTGTAGTGCCTCGTTAAGGGTGAACGGGTCACGGCAACCCCAGAAAACGTCTGGACTAATCCGCCTTACAAGCCGAGCGCCAGATTCTGTAAAGGGTAGTTCCCATCCCAGATCGATCGAGTTGCACGCGAATAAGCGAATCGTGGCCCGCACCATGCTAAACACTAAGCCGCGCCGTCGATACTCGGCAGCGATCCAAGCTCTGGCTATCTTCTGGCCCCTGTGCGTGGACGGCATTTTCCCGCGTAATTCCATGGAGCCATCAGATTTCCAGGCAAGCGGCCAAAACCTATCGTCCGCAGCGGTCAGCACCATCCCTACGGCTCGGCGACCTTCTGCAGCAACAAAGAGCCGCTGCTCCTCCTCATTTACGGTTCCATCGAATCCAGCCGGACCGCCAATCTCCCGACACGCCACCAGCGCCACGTTGTAGAAATTGCGTCTTACCGCTTGCGGAATGGCTTGATCAACTAGATGAAGCGTGAGAACGCCTAAGGTCTGAAAAGGTGGAATCTGCTCCAATGCCGCGATCTCGGGACCATACTGATATTCAGCATGGAGTCGGTCGTGGGATGCCTCGTCATCGGGCGAGCCGACAACATAGTTGAAACCACACTCGGCGCACGTCGGGCATTGCGTACTCAAATGAATGATGTTGACCTCTCTGCCAGAGATTAGACTGGCTATCAGGGGTAAGATCAAACGTGACGAAAACATGCCATTTCTGCGAGTATTAGCGGGCCTTGGCGAGTGAGGGCGGGCCGTAAATACAACAAGTTAGAGAATCGCTTTCAACTCATAATCGCTTGGTCGTTGGATTGATTTCGACCCGCGCTTTACGGACTGGTCGCCGGTAGTAGGGCGCGATGGTTGCTGTTCACGGAGATCGCAGGCTGTGACGCAAACGTGCCACGATTTTCCTGAAGGTGCTGCGGCGTACCGCGTGTGACATTGGTTTTGAAGGTGGCAAGCGCTGCAAGTTGCTGAATTGCAATGGCCCCGATTTCAAGGGCCCCGTTTGTAAACCGAAGGTCGCGGGTTCGATTCCTGCAGCCGGCACCAGACAAATCAGTTCGCGCGTTCCTGCTCCGCCCCCGTCCGTTCCTGCGGCCTCAACTCCTGCGGGGTGTCCGGCTTCACGTCGCGCAACTGCCGCTCGCTCACATTCTCCAGTCGCTGCCGTTCCCCCAACTGCCCCGACTCCACTTCCATCCGCCTTTGTGAATCCCCCGGCGGAACCTTCGACACCTCGATCGACTGCCGCAACTGCAGGTTGAACTGCTCGGACTGCTGCTGCCGCTGGATCAACTCGCGCTGGATCGCCTGGTCCTGCGCGAGGGCGGGGGACACCAGCAGAAGCAACACAATCGCAGCCCTCATGGCGATACGGCAGCCAGCGAAGCACAGAGTTCCCGCAGCCGCAGCCGCTCTTCCGGTTTGATTCCCTCCGGATCGAACCGGTACCGGCTATGCAAGCGCAGCGCATCACGCAATGCCACCAGTTTCTCCGGTGGAACGGATTTCCCGATTCTCTCAATCCACCGCGCATGCGACTCGCTGAGATCCCGCGCCGGCAACGCCTTCTCCACCGCATAGAACTCCGAATCCGCTCCCGGATACCGCCGCCGCTCCGCAGCACCAGCCTCCTCCTCCCGCACCCGCTTCCGCCCCCGGAACACG
>JALHPU010000105.1 GCA_022842325.1 Sulfuritalea sp.
GCTCATGTTGGCCAAAAAAGCACTCTTGGCAATGGTGGCCGCCTCGGCCTGCAGCCGTGCCGCGGACAGTTCCCGCGTGCGTTGCACCACCTGATCTTCAAGATGATTACGATGGCGATCCAGTTCCTCGCCGACGCGCTTTTTCTCGGTGATATCTTCCTTCACCGCGACGTAATGCGTGATGGTTCCGTCGGGCTGGCGCAGCGGCGTGATGATCGCGAACTCGACGTATTCGCCGCCGTCCTTGCGCTGGTTGTGGAACTCTCCCTTCCACGGCCGGCCCGCGGCCAGTGCCGCCCACATGGCGCTGTAGGTTTCCGCTGGCGTGTGGCCCGAATGCAGGAAGCGCGGATTCTGGCCGATGACTTCGTCGCGGCTGTAGCCCGTTGCCGCAATAAAGGCATCGTTGACGTATTCGATTTCGGCCTTGAGATTGGTGATGACGATGCTCTCTGGGCTTTGCTCCACGGCCAAAGAGAGCTTGCGCAGTTGCGCTTCGGCCGTCTTGCGTTCGGTGATGTCGATAAAGGTGCAGATCGCACCGACCACCTCGCCCTTGTTGACGATCGGATTCGACCAGTATTCCGCCGGGATCGCGCTGCCGTTCCTGTGCCAGAACACCTCGTCGGCAACGTGGCTCGGTTCGCCGGCGATAAAAGCTCGGTACATCCGGCACTCGCTTGCCGGGTAAAGGCTGCCATCGGCGTGAGAGTGATGAATCAGTGCGTGAATGTGCCGGCCGATTACCTGGTCGGCCGATGGGTAACCCAGCATTTCCAGAAATGCGCGATTGACGAAGGTGCAGTTCCCCTGGGTGTCCACCCCGTAGGCGCCTTCAGCCATCGAATTGAGCAGCCGCTGCAGGCTCTCGCGGGAATCCTGCAATTCCTGCTCATGTTGCTTGCGTTCGGTGATGTCGTGAATGATGCCGGTAAAGAATTGCCCTTGCTCGGTCTCCCAGCGCGCGGCCGATAGTTCCAGCGGAAACTCGCTGCCGTCCTTGCGCCGCCCCGCGACCTCGATCACATTCCCGCCCATGCAGGAGGCATCATCGTTGGTGCGCATGCGCAGACCTTCCGCATGTCGCTGCCAGAATCGCTGCGGAACGATCGGCGTCAGCGTCTGCCCGACGATCTCGGCCTCGGCATAGCCGAACAAGCGCTCGGCCGCCGGGTTCCAGCCCACCACGTTACCGGCACTGTCGACGGTGACAATGGCGCTGGCGGCAGTCCGGGTCACCGCCCGGTAACGTGCTTCGTTGGCGCGCAGCGTCTCCTCCACTTGCCGGGCACGCGTGATGTCGCGGGCAACGACGATGCAGCGTGGCGCCTCACCGGCAGCGGCTTCCTTGCGGGCCATGGACGCCGCGTACCAGCGCGCTCCCTGCGGCAGCGGCACCTGGTAGCGAATTCCGGATACGTAGCCGCTGGCCAGTGTGTCGCGCAAGCCGGCCTCAAGAATGGGCCGGCTATCGGCCGACAAGAAATCGACCAGGAGACGGCCAAGAAACTCTTCGGGCGACAACTGCATCCGTTCGCTGCGCGCGGAATGAAAGGCAACAATCCGGCCATCCGCCCCGAGCTCGAACAACAGATCCGGAATCGCAGCGAAGGTGGCCTGCAACTGCCTTTGGGTCGAAAGGATTTCGGCAGTGCGCGCCCCCACTTCGGCTTCCAGCCAGCGTTCGTTTCGCCGCGACTCGAGCAGCAGTTTTGCAAGAAAGGCCAGCAGCAGGCTGAACAACAGTCCGAGCGCGGAATGCATCGCAAGCATCAACGGCTCGCCCCATCCTTTGATCGGCGCCGCGCTCAGGGTCCAGCTGCCATAAGGCAGTTCCACCACGGCGTGCACCGGCTCGACCAGGGCGACGGACGCGGATCGGGCGATGATCTGCTTTTGGCCGCTGTCCGGATGAATGCGCCAGAGTTCGTAGTCGACGCCATGCGCAGCCAGCTGCGGCAGCCGGGCGCCCAGCAGGGTGTCGGGAAAACGCATCAAGACAGTGGCAAAGCCCCAGAAGACCGGCTTGCCGTCGGCGTTGTCAAGAAATACCGGCAAGCGCCCGACTGCGCCCTCGCCGCCCTGCAGCAGCTTGAACGGCCCGGCCAGCGTCAGCTTGCCGCTGTCGCGCGCCAGGAAAGCCTCCTTGTTCCGTACCGGGTCCAGCAGCAGATTGTGGCCAAGGGCGGCTTCATTGCCGGCCAGGGGCACGATCTGCCGGATGATGCCATTCGGCGCCAATTGCAGCGACGCCACGCCCGGATAGAACGGCAACAACTGGCTGGCCACCGCATCGAAATCGGGAACGCTGCCGCGGCCGTAACGAACCAGCGCCGCCAGAGCGGAGGTGACCGACAGGTTGCGTTCGATGGTCTGCCGGATCTGCTGCGCATGATCGCCGGCCCGGGTGGTAACGTGGTCGCGCAAAACATCGCGCCGGTTCTGCTCCAGGTGCGCGACCAGCCTGGCTGCCACGGCTGCGGCAAGCACGAACACGATCAATGCCGCGAGCCACGGCGCGGACAGGCGCGAGCCGCTTGCCGCGGACAGCGCGGCGCCTTCCCGCTTAGCGGGCTGCCCCGCGTTCATGTTTTCTGCCTGGTCATTTTTTAAGGATAAAGGAAAGGATAGGAAATCCAACGCGACATCCAGGAGTATCTTCGACTCTGGCCTGAGTTTGACACTTTCGAGGCACATTTTTCAGTGACACCCTGCAACAGTGCGGGTTTCCGGGCGCGGAGTCGCCAAACGCTAGATACATGGATTGTTGATTTTCGCCCCTGAAGGCCGCTACGATAGGGGTCATGTACTTACGCGAGAGCAAACAACGGCGTGCCGTCTACAACGTCCGTATGACCACGGTGAAGACGCTCCTGCACCTCCTTCGCCGCCTGGTGGGCATTGCGGCCCGACCGGTAGGCATACTGCTCGGAGGGAAGATCGGCTTCAAAGATCGGTTCGAGCACCAGCATCGCTGCTGTCATGCACACCCGATCCCGTAGGGTCGAGATACCCAGCGGCCGAAGTTTGCCATTGGCCTTCGGGATAAACACTTTCCGGATTGGATCCGGTCGGTAGCTCGCTTCTCTGAGCGAAAACGCCAGTTCGTCCAGCGCTGAAGTGAACGTAGGGATGTTTAGAAGTAGCCCTGGCTCAACCACGAATTTAGGTGGGAGGTTCGTTCGTCGGAACAATGCCCACTCTTGAGTGCACATTTGAGTGCTTATAGCTGAGGTAGTATCTCGCTTCCAACAACTCAGGGAGATCCTTCCATGAACAAATCCGAATTGATCGAAGCCGTTTCCACCGCTGCCGACCTCAGCAAAGCCGCAGCCGGAAATGCCATTGACGCTGTCGTAGCCGCCATCACGAAAGCCGTTGCCAAGGGCGATACCGTGACCCTGGTCGGCTTCGGTACATTCAAGTCGTCGAAGCGTGCCGCACGCGTGGGACGCAACCCGCAGACGGGCAAGGAGCTCAAGATCGCGGCAACCACGGTGCCGAGATTCACGGCCGGCGCTGGATTCAAGGCTGCCGTTTCCGGTAAAAAAGCGGCGAAGAAGAAGTAACCGGTACGGAATCAGAATACAGGAGCCCGCCATCGAGCGGGCTTTTCGTTGGCGTATATGAGGATGTTGGGGCTCATCGACAGCAGTTCGACTTTGCTGAGCGCATTAGCGGCTAACGTTATCGCTCAGGCGCGCGCCAAGCGCGATGATTGAAAACATGAAGTCGCTGATGGCGCGTCGCCTGCAGCAGGGAGTTAGAGCGGGTGCGCCGAGTTCCCGTTGTCATTTTGCTCTTTTCTCATTCGTCGGAACATCTCTGTCAGCACCTGCTCTATTTGCGGTGCAGACATTACCTCTCTTTCGAAGAG
>JALHPU010000106.1 GCA_022842325.1 Sulfuritalea sp.
TGACCCGACAATGCCCTAGCCGACCGACCTTCAAGGCTACAGCAGCCTCGCGATCGGCGGCAGGCGGTCCTTGAAGCCACTCAAGCAACTGGATGCTTGAGTTCCAGCGGCAGCCCCGCTGCAACGAAACTGACGCGCTGTGCGATGCGCGCGATAGACTGGTTGAGGCGGCCGGCGTCATCGACATACAAGCGCGTCGCGGCACCCAGCGGAACGATGCCCAAGCCGACTTCGTTGCTGACGAGGATCACGCGGCCGGGCAGCTTCGGCAAACAGTCGAGCAGCGCCGCGGTCTCGAAGGCGAGCAGCGGGCAATTCACTTCTGCGCCGGCTTCGGCCTGGCGCGCGGCGGCACCGGCGTAGAGCAAGTTGGTCAGCCACAGGGTCAGGCAATCCACCAGCAGGCAGCGGTCGGGCGCGGCGTGGTCGGTCAGCGCCGCGGCGAGATGCAGCGGCTCTTCCACCAGCGCCCAGTGCGGCGGCCGGCGCGTCTGGTGGTGGGCGATGCGCCGCGCCATTTCCGCGTCGCCGGCCTGGGCCGTAGCGATGTAGCTCACGGCCAGGCCGGATTCCGCGGCACGCCGTTCCGCCAGTGCGCTCTTGCCCGAACGGGCGCCGCCAAGTATGAGTTCGATCATGGGCGGATTATTGCAGAAGGGATGATCTGGGCCCATAATTCGCGGCGATTCGGTGGGGGCGCGGTGTGGTACCGGGCCTCCAGGGAACACGGTGACAGGGTAAAACCTCATTCCGTGGCGGGCCCGCCGCTGTGACCGGGGACGAAGGCTGCACGATGCCACTGGGCGAATTGCCCGGGAAGGCGCAGCCCAAGGACGATCCGGGAGCCAGAAGACCGACCGATGATTTTCGTCAAGCCCGTGGCACGGGCTTTGCGCCGCGTTTGGACGCGCGGCGCAAGGCCGCGCCGCTTGTGAAAAGGATGAATCGGATGCATTCCGTTGCCGCAGTTTCCCCTGTCTTTCCCCGCTTCGAGATTGCCCCGCTGGATCGCGCCCCGAGCGCCGATCTGCAGCACAAAATCGACCAGAAGACCAAGCCCCTCGGCGCGCTCGGCCGCCTCGAAACCCTGGCCCTGCAGCTCGGCCTGATCCAGCGCAGCCTGTCGCCGAAGCTGGTCAATCCCTACGTGCTGGTCTGCGCCGGCGACCACGGCGCGGCGAAGGCCGGCGTCTCGGCCTTCCCGCAGGACGTCACCTGGCAGATGGTGGAGAATTTTCTCGCCGGCGGCGCCGCGATCAATGTCTTCGCGCGCCAGTCCGGCATGACGCTGGTGGTGGCCGACGCCGGCGTGGCGCACGACTTCGGTCCGCGCGACGGCTTGGTCGATGCCAAAGTCGGCGCTGGCGGCACGGCGAATTATCTCGAAGGTGCGGCCATGAGCGAGGCCGAGTGCGCCACGGCGATGCAGCACGGCGCGCGGCTGGTGCGCGAATTCACCGCCGCCGGCTGCAATGTGCTGGCCTTCGGCGAAATGGGCATCGGCAACACCGCCGCCGCCTCGCTGCTGACCCACTGCATCACCGGCCTGCCGCTGGCCGATTGCGTCGGGCGCGGTACCGGGCTCGACGACGCCGGGCTGGAGCGCAAGCGCGCGCTGCTGGCGCAGGCGCTGTCGATCTGGCCGCAACGGCCCGCCGCCGGAAAAGTTTCTGCCGACGATGCGCTGCGCGTCCTCGCCCGCTTCGGTGGCTTCGAAATCGCGATGCTCGCCGGCGCCATGCTGGCCGCAGCGGAAGCGCGCATTACACTGCTGATCGACGGTTTCATTGTCACCAGTGCACTGCTGGTGGCACAGCAGGTGTCGCCCGCGGTGCTCGATTACTGCGTGTTCGCGCACTGCTCCAACGAGGCCGGCCACCGCCGCCAGCTCGACTGGCTGCAGGCGCGGCCGCTGCTCGACATGGGCCTGCGCCTGGGCGAAGGCACTGGCGCGGCACTGGCCCTGCCGCTGCTCAACGCCGCCTGCGCCTTCATGAACGAAATGGCGAGCTTCGAGTCGGCGGGGGTCAGCGAGAAATCCTGATGAAACGCGAGCTGGAGTATTTCTTCGCCGCGCTGCGCTTCTTCACGCGCCTGCCGGTGCCGGCTTGGGTCGGCCATGCCCAGGACCAGCTCGACCATGCCGCGCGCTACTTTCCGCTGATCGGCATCATCATCGGCGGCATCGGCGCCGGCGTCACCGAGCTGGCGGCGCTGGCGCTGCCGCTCGGCGTCGCGGTGCTGCTCGGCATGGCGGCGACGATCCTGGCCACCGGCGCCTTCCACGAGGACGGTTTCGCCGATTCCTGCGACGGTTTCGGCGGCGGCTGGGACAAGGCGCAGGTGCTGGCGATCATGAAGGATTCGCGCGTCGGCAGCTATGCGACGCTGGGCGTCGGCCTGATGCTGCTGACCAAATGGAACGCGCTGACCGAACTCGATGCGGCATTGGGCCCGCCCTTTCTCGCCCTGGCGCTGATCGCCGGCCACGCCGTATCGCGCTTGGCCTCGACCGTGCTGATCTTTTTCCTCGACTACGTGCGCGACGACGACAGCAGCCGCGCCAAGCCGCTGGCGCAACGCATGGCGCCGGGGGAACTCGCCGTCGCGGCGCTGTTCGGCCTGCTGCCCTGCCTGCTGCTGCCGCTGGCCGACGTACTGGCCGCGCTGGCTGCGGTGCTCGTCGTCACCCTGCTCGCCGCGCGCTACTTCGTGCGCCGCATCGGCGGCTATACCGGCGACTGTCTCGGCGCGACGCAGCAGGTCAGCGAGTTGGCCTTCTACCTGGGGCTGCTGTGCAGCTTTGGCTGATCCGCCACCCGCCGCCGCAGGTCGCTGTAGGCGTCTGTTACGGCCGCACCGACCTGCCGCTGGCGGAGGATGTTGCCGCAGCGGCAACCCGCATCGCCGCGCAATTGCCTCCGCGACTCGCCATCTACACGAGCCCGCTGCAACGCTGCCAGCTACTGGCAGACGCATTGGACCCCGTGCCGAACACTGACTCGCGACTGCAGGAGATGAACTTCGGCGAATGGGAAATGCGCCCGTGGAACCTGATTGAGCGCGAGGCGCTGGACCGCTGGGGCGCCGATCCGCTCGGCTACGCGCCGCCGCAGGGCGAATCCGTCGGCGAATTGCAGCGGAGGGTGCTCCACTTTCTTTGCGAGACGCAAGATCGCGGCCTGAAAAGTGCAGCGCTGGTCACCCATGCCGGAGTTATGAAGGTGATCGTTGGCCGTGTGCAGGAAATGCTGCCGCGGCAATGGATGGCGCTCAAGTTCGACTACGAGAGCGTGGTCTGCGTCGACGTCGAAAGCCCCTGAGACCGTAGTTCTTTGTTACCGCGAGCAGCGTCCACGTTCAATTTCTCCATCGGCACCTTGCAGCGGTTGCGGTCATTGACAGTCCTGAAACGTCGAGGCTTTGACGGGCCGCTTACTGCGTCGACCCGCCGTTCCCATAGGTGGACTATGATTCAGACGGTGGGCTGGACCCGGCAAGGGCCGTCGCTGGAATTGTTTCAAAAGAGGCCACCCAGATACCCCTTGAACGGGCTGACACGCTAAGTTTTCGGGGTGCCGCTTTTGACGATTCCTTTACTACTGGATGGAATCGCTGCTGATATGCCTGCAATCCCT
>JALHPU010000107.1 GCA_022842325.1 Sulfuritalea sp.
ACCAAAGAAATGACCGAATTCAAGAAACAAGCCGGCGCATTGGCGCTAGTCGTCCGCGCCCTCGCTGAGCAGCGGCTTGGTCAGGTTGACCAGGCCCGCGAAACACTGGCTCAGGTCGAAACGGTCATCCCGCCCGAGCTTCGTAGCCTGGGTGCCGAGAGCTATGCTGGCCCACTCCCGGTTTCGCCAGGCAGCATCTCGCCCGACTGGCTGACCCCGGAAATCCTGCGTCGTGAAGCGGAGAAACTCATCCGCGGAAAGGCCGCATCACAACCTTGAAGCGGCAGCCAGCCGGGCGCTCAATGTTCTGCGATCGAAGGCGTCTCCCTATCGATCCCGCGTTCGCAGAGCCGGCGGCACGGGCGAGAACTGGCTGAAGATCGGAGTTTCGGGCTCGGCCGATGTGACCGAGGCGGTTTTACTAATCGTCACCTTCTGTCGAGGCTGCAACGATTCGTGTGTGGACGCGAAGAGCTGGGCGCGCCAGCGAGCCGCCATCATGACTCGAAGCGCCGATGGCTCTGCGGCTTTCACCGACGCAGCCGCAAACCCCAGCAATTCCGGCGGAGCACGCCACCGACTGTTTCAGAAACTCGCGGCGTAGCATGGGACTCCTTAACGAGGTGATGGAGTTGGCAAACAATTTACCGGGGTTTGCTAGCTGCGGGTTCGTTTCGAAAGGAAACCTTGCCATCCTCAGACACTGAGCAAGTGAATGATTCTCCGCCGGCGTTGACGTTGAGCCGGCCCTCGCCCCACGGTGAGGAAACGATGCCCGTCTCCGACTGTTCGCTGCCATACAAGAGCTTCGCGTGTGCCGCCCAGTCGTGTCTTTTGCCGTTTCGCCACACACCCAGGCCGCGAGTTCGATCGCCCCAGTTCATGCCGAGCCACTTTTTATCTCGATCGGCAGCCTTGTATTGCACAACGCCCTCATCCAATTTCGAAACGTCGACTTCCGCAGCCAGCACTTGCTTCTGAAAGTCCACGAACGAGCCATGTGACTCCTTCTCACCGACTTCGATCGCAACGCCGCAGAACTCCTTTGCATTGCCCGTTGCCGTGAGCACCTGGTGACCGGGAAAGGCCGGTTTATCGCCGTCGCTAATATCTTTGGTCAACGGCTCGTTGATTTCGATTTGGCTTGTACCGATTGGCCGCAACGCAATCCAGGTTCGCTCGGCTTGCAAGAAGGTCACATCGTCCTTTGTTGTCACCTTCACCGTCTTTGGCACCACCCAAGACCATGGCGCCTTGCCATTCTGAACGAGCCAAATCGCCAGATTGCCGTACTGGCTCACGCGATTGGGTCCGGCGACCTTGCCTTTCTCGTACTTAGGTGAACCGCAGTATTTAGGATCGGGCCCTGGCACGCCCTGCAGCGCGATGGCGCCACTTGGGCCGTCGTACATCACGAGCTTGAAGCCATTCACATCCCCGCCATCCTCACTGGTACCGGTAGGGAGCAAACCCATTTGAAATGAGTGGCCGAAGTATTGCGTTTCGGCATATTCCGGTTGTGCCTTGCTGTAGCCTGAAGTGGTAGCTGAATAAGGAGGCTTCGAGGACAGCAGTTCGACAGGCTTCGCGAAATTCTTGCGAGCCAGCTGTAGCACCGCCGGGGGCGGGCGGTAGTTACTGGTGATCAGATGCACTTCGTCGGATTCCCAGTCCTTGTCCTTGGCCGGGCAATCGCCGAAGTGGACCGAGAGCATGTTGGCCGCGCTGCCGCCGAAAGGCTGCGGGTGGTTGTAGTCCCGCTTGGTTGGCCCGTTGAAAGCGCCACGATAGTATTTCACGGCGCCCGCCGTAAACATCCAATCGAGGCAGGCCTTGGCGAGCAGACGAACTTCGTCGTCCTGCGCGAAGTCATACAAGTTGCAGAGCGGCGCCAGCGAGTGGCCGTGATAGTTTTCGGAGTCCCACTCCCCCATGCCCACGCGATACAGAGCGACTGCATAGCGTTTGATCTCGTCCTTGTACTTCGCAGCGACGGCCTTGCTCTCGGCCGCCTCGGCGAACAAATAGACCGACGTGACACGCATCAGGTACAGGTTCTCCGTCGAGCGCACATCGACCCAACTGTTTTTCTCGCTCGGTCCCCAACCACCGCCGGGTCCTTTGAACGCGTAGTGGGGGCGTCTGAGCGGATCCTCCACAGTCCAGCTCTTCGCGCCCTGCAACATCCGAGCGCGATACTCCGGTTCGAGCAGATCGCCGAAGTAGAAATACTTGCGGGTCTGGTGTTTGATCGTGAAGGCGGCGAAAAAGTCGATGCCTGCCGTCTCCCGGTGCCACTCTTTGGCTTGGGCATCTTCGAGCTGGATGTCGCGAATAGCCTGTTCCCTGCCAGCGAGGATCTGGGCCATCAGGTAGCCATACGTTCGCTTCTCATTCTCAAAGTAGGTGTTGCCCGCTGCCACTTTCATTTGGCTCTGCGCTGCCAGAATCGCTCGGGCACGCGATTGAAACACAACCTCATCCGCCGCCGAAATGGGATTTTTGAACCGCGCCTCCATCGGCTTGGGCACAATGATCAGGTTACCCTCGGCGTCCTTGCCGCGCATGTCCGCCAACGTCCATTCAGCGCCAACTGGAGAACTAGAGTAGAAAAAGACAACCAAGACCAGTGCGGAGTAACGAAACATGCAGAAGAACTCAGAGAACAAAAGGCGGTACCATGAATGCCTCAGCATAGTCGATCTGCAATGATGATGCGAAAACCAGGCAGGTAGCTGCTCTTTCTGCCCAACGGGCGGGGATAATATTCATGCACCACATCAACCTTCAGTTTGCAGTCAGGCTCCTCTCGATCGCGGTCTTGATTTTGACGGGATGGTGTGTGCTGTCTGCCGTTGACCAACCGGCGTTGGACTCAGGTGAGAAGCACACGAATCTACCCACCGCCGCGGCAGTTCAAAAAGCCACGGCCCTGGAAGCTGGCTTGGCTCTTGTCGTCGGCAAGGACGTCGGGCTCGCATGTGAGTTGGCTGAGGGGGGCAAGTGGTTGGTCCACTTGCTGGTCATTCAGCCGGATTCAGTCGGTCGGCTGAGGGCAGCCGTGCAAACGCGCGGCTTGGGCGGACGAGTGATCGTGCAACCATTGCCCGCCGATGGGCATTTGCCGCACCCCGATCGGTTCGTCAATTTGGCGATAGCCGATTTCGATGATTTAGCGTCACATCCGATAAAACGTGCTGAGATCGAGCGGGTACTGGCCGTCCGAGGAGCCGCCTATGTTCGCCAGGATGGCCAGTGGCAAGTCAGCGCTGCACCGCACAACGCGAGGCTCGATGGTTGGACGCACCGCTACTACGACGCCAGTAACAACTGTGTGAGCCAGGATCGGCTGGCTGCGGCACCGCAGGTTGTCCAGTGGCAACATGGCCCGGCATTCGAAGACGGCACTGCGGATGGGAAGGTCCCGCGCATCGCCGACGGCCGTTTCGTCACCTTCGACGGCCAGAGCGGCGATCTGGTCTGCCGCGACGCCTCGAATGGATCGCTATTGTGGCGGCGATATGTCGGCTCTCCCCAGGCTGCGGATTTAGCCGTCGTTTCAGGGCAGGTTTATATGTACAAGATCGGAAGAGCA
>JALHPU010000108.1 GCA_022842325.1 Sulfuritalea sp.
CGGGCAGATGGCATTGACGCGTATGTCATGGCAGGCGGCTTCCTTGGCGACAGTGCGACAAAGACCGACCAAGGCATGCTTTGCTGCTACATAGGGGCCCTTGCGCGCCGATGCCATGTATGAATGCAAGGAGCCCATCATGATGATGCTACCGCCGCGCCGCTGCGCAATCATATGACGAAGGGCTGCGCGCGTGGTCAGAAATCCGCCATCCAGATGGACCGACAACACCTTTTTCCATTGCTCGAAGCTGATGTCGGCGATTGTACCGAGGGCCTGGATACCCGCGTTGGACACAAGCACGTCAACCCCGTCAAGCAGCTTTGCCGCGGCATCCATGCCGGCATTGACTTCAGCCTCGTCGGAAACGTCCATTCGCAGGGCAATCACTGTTCCGCCAGTCTCTCGTCGGATTGCGGCAGCCGCTTCCTCTGCTGCCTCTATGCCGAGGTCGGCAATGCAGACCTTGGCCTGCTGGCGGGAAAAAAAAAGCGCCATCGTGCGTCCGATGCCGCTCGCCGCCCCGGTAATGACAATCGACTTGCCGATCAGGCTCATGTTACGGAATCGACGGACGATTCACTTGTGTCCGGAAGGGACTCAAGTTCGGATAAGTTGCCACCAGATGCGATTCGCACGTACTCCTGTATCTCGGCCTTGATTTCGACAAAGCGATGCTCGGTGTTGGCACGTGGTCGCTCAAGGTCGATGCGGACAATGTTGCGTACCGTGCCAGGCCGCCCGGCCATTACCACCACGGTGTCAGCCAAGGTAACCGCCTCCTCGACGCTGTGGGTGACAAATAAGACGGTTTTGCGCTCGGCTTCCCAGATGCGAAGCAACTCCTGCTGCATGTTGTCCCGGGTGTAAGCATCAAGCGCACCGAAAGGCTCGTCCATCAGGAGAATTTCAGGCTGTACCGCCAAGGCGCGGGCGATCGCCACCCGTTGCCTCATCCCGCCTGAAAGCTCCGACGGAAAACTGTCCGCGAAGCGTTCGAGTCCGACCAGCGCGATGTAGTGTTTTGCCCGTTCCCTGCGCTCGGCACGTCCTATGCTCTTCATGTCGAGTCCAAACTCGACATTTTCGCGAACCGACAGCCATGGAAACAGGGCGAACTCCTGGAAGACCATGATGCGCCTCGAACTGGGCCCGGTAACCACTTCGCCGTGTACCAGCACCCGGCCGCGGGTGGGGCGCTCGAATCCGGCCACAATATTCAGAAGGGTTGACTTGCCCCCACCGCTGGGTCCAACGATACAGACGAATTCATTGCGTTCCACCACCAAGGATGCGCTTGCGATAGCTGGAACCCGCTTCTTCGCCTTGGTAAGGAAGGTCTTGCTGACGTTTTCAATGGTCACGAAACTCATGTCGGGTCCCTCATTCTAAGGAAGGTCTTGCTGACGTTTTCAATGGTCACGAAACTCATGTCGGGTCCCTCATTCCAGCGTTCCGTGGTACCAGGCGAGCATGGGCCGCGCAAGCAGTCGAAGCACCCAATCCATCAGGATGCCCATTATTCCGATCATGATCATTCCCATGAAGATGATGTCGGTCCGCAGGAAATTGCGGGCATCCTGGATCATGAAGCCTAGCCCGGATGTGGCGGCCACAAGTTCGGCAGCGACCAAGACCATCCAGGCGACGCCGAGGCCGACCCGCAGTCCGGTAAAAATCGACGGCAATGCGCCACGGAGTACCACCTTCCACAGCATCTTGGCGGGAGGGGCGTCAAAATTGCGCGCGGCACGAATCAGAATTGGGTCGATTCCGCGAACGCCATGGATGGTGTTGAGCAGCACCGGAAAAAAGGTTCCGATCATGATGATGAACAGGTTTTGCGTCAAACCGATGCCAAACCAGAGAATGCTGATCGGAATCCAAGCCAGCGGCGGTATCGGTCGCAGCAATTCGATGAGCTTTTCCAAATAGCTGTTGAAGCGCGACCACCAACCCATGGCGATGCCCAGCGGTACCGCGACGACGACGACCAGCCCCCAGGCTATCAATACTCTTTTCGAACTCTCCCAGACGTGCTCCAGCAATTCCCCCGAGCCCGCGGACGACACCGCTGCGTTGAATACCTTCGAAGGCGGGGGGATCAGGACAGCCAACTGCGGATTGATCCGGGGAATGATGACTTGGGCAAAGATCTCCCACAATGCCAGCAGTCCGACGATGACAACTATGCCGGCGTAGCGCTTCTCGAGTTCCTCCCAGCGACTCGATCCGGTATCCAGATCCTCGAGTTCTTGGGAATCGACAGTTGGAACGGTCTTTGGCGGGGAAGTAGTTGCACTCATTATTGATGCCTCGAAAAGTTGCCAGAACGCCGGACGGCGCAGCCGCCCGGCCCCTCAACAAAGATCACACGTCGTAATTGCGGCCAGCAAACTGCCAGGGGCGGATGAGATCGCCTTTCTCGGGGAAGGCCTGCGCAGCAGTCATGCTGTCCTCGTTCGCATAGGCCGGATACGGGATTTGCCCGACCTTCCCGCTCCAGTTGGCTGGGATCCACGGTGGCATCTGCGGCACTTTCCAGCCAAGCTTTTGCAGGGTGTTATCGGCGAATCGCGTATCGAAGTAGTCGGAATACATTTGTTCCGTAACCAGCTTTTGCAGTCGCCCGGACCGATTGAGCCAAAGCGCCACCCGTGAGTTTTCCGCAGACCAGAAGGCGCGGTTCGGATAGAACCAGGTGGGTTTGTAGTTGTTGCCGACGACAGTCACCAATCGCGTGACGAGTTCGGGCGAAAAGCGCTTGTGCATCGCGTCTTGCTGCGTGATTGCAATGGCGTCCTTCGCGTCGTAGCGCGAGTAGAGAATGCCCTCCACGTAGGCATCGATGAATGCCTGCGCGACGTCCGGTGCATTGTCTATGATTTCCTTGCTCATCCAGACATTGCCCTGATAAAAGTTGTAAGGAAAAATCGTGTCGATCTCACGCGCATTCTTGCGAACCATGGTGTGCTCCCAGGTATAGGGAGCCCATTGCACGACGCCGGTGAGTCCCTCCGGCATCAACAACATGTCCGGCGGTGTGAGGTTCTTTAGGATCAGGTCCCGGCCAACCTCCAGTCCGTGCACCCGCAGCGCCTCCTGGAAGTAGAACTCCGCCGAAGAGCCCGACACGATTCCGAATGCCGGCTTGGTCGCCATTCCTTTCACGTCGGCAAGCGACTTCAGCGGCGAGTTGAGGGGGACCAGCGTGGAATGCTTCAATACCGGATTGGCAACCGCCAGGCAGCGTATCGGAGTCGCGTTGGCAATCAGGCTGGTGAATGGAAGATTTCCTTCGATGCCACCCTGGATGCGCCCCGCCGCTGCGGCCTCGTTGATTGCCGGGCCACTCAAAAACGCGATCACCTCGACCTCGAGCCCGCGTGCCTTGTAGAAGCCTTTTGGCACCCCAACCGGCAGGGATGTGAATCCGGGCTGGCTGCCCACCTTCAGCGGCCACCAGCCTTTCTGCTTGAGCCACGCGATCGAGGTTGCAGACACGCTATCGTATGGCGTCGGCATTCCCCATTCGTTGAACTTTTTCTGCTGTGCATT
>JALHPU010000109.1 GCA_022842325.1 Sulfuritalea sp.
GCTCATGTTGGCCAAAAAAGCACTCTTGGCAATGGTGGCCGCCTCGGCCTGCAGCCGTGCCGCGGACAGTTCCCGCGTGCGTTGCACCACCTGATCTTCAAGATGATTACGATGGCGATTCAGTTCCTCGCCGACGCGCTTTTTCTCGGTGATATCTTCCTTCACCGCGACGTAATGCGTGATGGTTCCGTTGGGCTGGCGCAGCGGCGTGATGATGGCGAACTCGATGTATTCCCTGCCGTCCTTGCGCTGGTTGTAGAACTCGCCCTTCCACGACTGGCCCGCGGCCAGTGCCGCCCACATGGCGCTGTAGGTTTCCGCCGGCGTGCGGCCCGAATGCAGGAAGCGCGGATTCTGGCCGATAACTTCGTCGCGACCGTAGCCCGTTGCCGCAACGAAGGCATCGTTGACGTATTCGATTTCGGCCTTGAGATTGGTGATGACGATGCTCTCTGGGCTTTGTTCCACGGCCAGGGAAAGCTTGCGCAATTGCGCTTCGGCCGCCTTGCGTTCGGTGATGTCGATAAAGGTGCAGATCGCACCGACCACCTCGCCCTTGCTGACGATCGGATTCGACCAGTATTCCGCCGCGATCGCGCTGCCGTTCCTGTGCCAGAACACCTCGTCGGCAACGTGGCTCGGTTCGCCGACGATAAAAGCTCGGTACATCCGGCACTCGCTTGCCGGGTAAAGGCTGCCATCGGCGTGAGAGTGATGAATCAGTGAGTGAATGTGTCGGCCGATTACCAGGTCGGCCGATGGGTAACCCAGCATTTCCAGAAATGCGCGATTGACGAAGGTGCAGTTCCCTTGGGTGTCCACTCCGTAGGCGCCTTCAGCCATCGAGTTGAGCAGCCGCTGCAGGCTCTCGCGGGAATCCTGCAAATCCTGCTCATGTTGCTTGCGCCCGGTAATGTCGTGAATGATGCCGGTATAGAATTGCCCTTGCTCGGTCTCCCAGCGCGCGACCGATAGTTCCAGCGGAAACTCGCTGCCGTCCTTGCGCCGCCCAGCGACTTCGACCATCTTGTCGCCCAGGCAGGGGGCCTTGTCGTAGGTGCGCATGCGCAGGCCTTCCGCATGTCGCTGCCGGAATCGCTGCGGAATGATCGGCGTCAGCGGCTGCCCGACGATCTCGGCCTCGGTATAGCCGAACAAGCTCTCGGCCGCCGGGTTCCAGCCCACCACGTTACCGGCACTGTCGACGGTGACAATGGCGCTGGCGGCAGTCCGGGTCACCGCCCGGTAACGTGCTTCGTTGGCGCGCAGCGTCTCCTCCGCTTGCCGGGCACGCGTGATGTCGCGGGCAACGACGATGCAGCGTGGCGTCTCCCCGGCAGCGGCTTCCTTGCGGGCCATGGACGCCGCGTACCAGCGCGCTCCCTGTGGCAGCGGCACCTGGTAGCGAATTCCCGATACGTAGCCGGTGGCCAGTGTGTCGCGCAAGCCGGCCTCAAGAATGGGCCGACTGTCGGCCGACAAGAAATCGACCAGGGGACGGCCAAGAAACTCTTCGGGCGACAAATGCATCTGTTCGCTGCGCGCGGAATGAAAGGCAACAATCCGGCCATCCGCCCCGAGCTCGAACAACAGGTCCGGAATCGCCGCGAAGGTGGCCTGCAACTGACTTTGGGTCGAAAGTATTTCGGTGGTGCGCGCCACCACTTCGGCTTCCAGCCAGCGTTCGTGTCGCCGCGACTCAAGCAGCAGTTTTGCCAGAAATGCCAGCAGCAGGCTGAACAACAGTCCGAGCGCGGAAGTCATCGCAAGCATCAATGGATCGTCCCATCCTTTGATCGGCGCGGCGCTTAGGGTCCAATTGCCATAAGGCAGTTCCACCACGGCGTGCACCGGGTCGACCAGGGCGACGGACGCGGATCGGGCGATGACCTGTTTTTGGCCGCTGTCCGGATGAATGCGCCAGAGTTCGTAGTCGACACCATGGTCAGCCAATTGCGGTAGCCGGGCGCCCACCAGGGTGTCGGGAAAGCGCATCAAGACAGTAACAAAGCCCCAGAAGACCGGCTTGCCGTCGGCATCGTCCAGAAATATCGGCAGGCGCCCGACCGCGCCCTCGCCTCCCTGCAGCAGCTTGAACGGCCCGGCCAGCGTCAGCTTGCCGCTGTCGCGCGCCAGGAAAGCCTCCTTGTTCCGCGCCGGATCCAGCAGCAGATTATGGCCAATGGCGGCTTCATTACCGGCCAAGGGCGCGATCTGCCGGATGATGCCGTCCGGCGCCAATTGCAGCGACGCCACGCCAGGATAGAACGGCAACAACTGGTTCGCCACGGCCTCGAAATAGGGAACACTGCCGCGGTAGTGACGAACCAGCGCCGCGAGTGCGGAGGTGACCGACAGGTTGCGTTCGATGTTCTGCCGGATCTGCTGCACATGATCACCGGTCTGGGTGGCGACGAAGTCGCGCAGAACATCGCGCCGGCCCTGATCCAGGTGCGAGACCAACCGGGCTGCCACGGCTGCGGCAAGCACAAACACGATCAATGCCGCGAGCCACGGGGGGGACAGGCGCCAGCCGCTCGCAGCAGACACCGCAATACCGTCGGACTTAACGGGCTGCCCCGCGCTCATGTTTTCTGCCTGGTCATTTTTTAAGGATAAAGGAAAGGATAGGAAATCCAACGCGACATCCAAGAGTATCTTCGACTCTGGCCTGAGTTTGACACTTTCGAGGCACATTTTTCAGTGACACCCTGCAACAGTGCGGGTTTCCGGGCGCGGAGTCGTCAAACGCTAGATACATGGATTGTTGATTTTCGCCCCTGAAGGCCGCTACGATAGGGGTCATGTACCTACGCGAGAGCAAACAACGGCGTGCCGTCTACAACGTCCGTATGACCACGGTGAAGACGCTCCTGCACCTCCTTCGCCGCCTGCTCGGCATTACGGCCCGGCCGGTAGGCATACTGCTCGGAGGGAAGATCGGCTTCAAAGATCGGTTCGAGCACCAGCATCGCTGCTGTCATGCACACCCGATCCCGTAGGGTCGAGATACCCAGCGGCCGAAGTTTGCCATTGGCCTTCGGGATAAACACTCTCCGGATTGGATCCGGTCGGTAGCTCGCTTCTCTGAGCGCAAATGCCAGTTCGTCCAGCGCTGAAGTGAACGTAGGGATGTTTAGAAGTAGCCCTGGCTCAACCACGAATTTAGGTGGGAGGTTCGTTCGTCGGAACTATGCCCACTCTTGAGTGCACATTTGAGTGCTTCTAGTTGAGGTAGTATCTCGCATCCAACAACTCAGGGAGATCCTTCCATGAACAAATCCGAATTAATCGAAGCCGTTGCCACCGCTGCCGACCTCAGCAAAGCCGCAGCCGGAAATGCCATTGACGCTGTCGTAGCCGCCATCACGAAAGCAGTTGCCAAAGGCGATACCGTGACCCTGGTCGGCTTCGGTACATTCAAGTCGTCGAAGCGTGCCGCACGCGTGGGACGCAACCCGCAGACGGGCAAGGAGCTCAAGATCGCGGCAACCACGGTGCCG
>JALHPU010000110.1 GCA_022842325.1 Sulfuritalea sp.
CATCCTTGGTCAGGATGTCCTTTGGCGTCAGCAAGACGAAGTCGTTGCCGTGAATTGGAAGGTTGTATATGCCACGTACCCATCGACGCTTCTCGTAGTCGAAGGCAACTTTTTCGACGGGAAAATCGCGCCTGAACTCGGGACGAATGTGCGCTAGCGCAAAGGCCTGCGTGTACTCCAGCAGAAACCTCTTGATCAGATTCGTCGTGAAGTCGCTGAGGTGGTCACGCCCCACGCCATCACCGAAAAGGCAAAGCTTTTCCAAGTGGCTGCCACGGGTGATGGACTCACTGCCGAAATCGCTGAATACATGATGCAAGTTCCGGCGCAGACTGCGCGCGAAATCGGCACCGAGGCCGCTCCCATTGTTTCCGGTCTTGCTGAACCCGAGCCAGTTCTGTTTGACTTCGGGGAAGCGGAACCAACTGTCAAGCAATCCCGCAGAGATGCTTTCGTCAGCCGAGGCATCGCGCAGGAACTTCAGATAGCGGATGATTTCGTCGTGCAGTGCCTGATAACGCGCCTCCTCGCTGTCGAACAACAGAAATGGGTCGATGAACAGCGGCAGGTCGTTGATCAGCGAAACATTGAATGCGCCATAGTCTTCCAGCGTCTTCGGTGCAACCGCGAAGAAATCAGAAAAATAGATGCAGGCGGTCTGACTGCTTGGCTGAGAGACATTAGTCGGCACGCCGCCTCCGCGCTATCGACCTCTCGGAAAGCATCCGGCGCCGCCCGGAGGAAAATCTCAGCCAGTTCCTCCTCACGATGACACCTCTACCGCAGTTGCCTGCAGGTGCCCGGCAAGATCTGCTTCGACTCGCTTGTAGCCGACTACAGGAGCCCCGGTCTTGAATGAGGCAGAAGATCGCTTCGCAGCAAACGCGCCCTCAAAGACCTCCAGACCGAGTCCAATATCCCATACATATTCCCCGAAGCGCACGAAGCGATCATGGCCATCGTCTCGAAATCCCGCATTGGGTACCATGAAGATCTTCAGACGTTTGACGTTCTTTGACGCGAGTCTGCCCATCGCAATGCGTAGCTCGGCCTCTATATCGGCCAGTTTCTTCTGGGAAAGATCAGCAGTCCATGCAGAATAAAGCGTCACGTGCCGCGCGCCCTCTGCGTCCTGATCCAGAAGGCGTAAGAAGCGCTCTAGGCCAGATAGCTGTGTTTGCGGGCACAAAAAGTGTTGTGAAACCGCATAACGGTCAACAATGATGACGCGCTTGATCGGCGCAGTCGCAAGGGACTTGAAGCGCAACGTCCATATGTCGCTGAATCTGTCACCGGCCTCGATATGAATTCCCGACTGAATAAAGGCGCGCTGAAATGCGTGCGCCTGCCCGGCGGAAATAATTCTGCATACTTCAACGTCCGCTGCGCCGTCGGCAGATTTGGATAGTTCATCTTCCGCCAAGCCGAATTCCACTTCGGCATGTGCATCGTCGACTAACGCCAATGGTATGTTGCCGCTCAGCCGACTTATATTGTGGCTACCGACGGTACCGTCCCAACCGTTGCCACAGGCGCGCAATGGCATCCTTCCCAACATGGCCTGCCAAAGCGGCCTAAGTTTCTGCGGTAGCTGATCTACGGCCTGATTCAGCTTTGAGTTCTCGAAAGTGTCGGCATCGTGCATGAGCAAACCTATGCGTTGCCAAACATCCAAAAGCGACTCGTGACAGGTCCGAACCTGAGCTGGAGTCCAGACCGGGTCTGGCAAAAAGCTATCGGCGTCGATGACAAAGGGAACCAGCATCGTCATCGCCCCGTGAATTTCTCGTGGAAGGATTCTTCAAAGAATCCACCAGGCCATTCGTCGATAAAGTCACCATCTTCGTCAATTCTGAGCTCAACGAAGCGGCTACCGCGTGCCAACGGCTCGACAAATATCACGCCGACATCATCGGGACTGAGTCGCCCCTCTCGTATCCTGCGCATCAGCCGCAAAATCAGGTGTTCGCTGTGCGTTTCCAGGATGAAGGTGTTCTTGCGATCCCCCAGCGCAGCCTCAATGAATACATCGCCCAACTCTGCCTGCAGGGCTGGATGCAGGTGAATCTCGGGCTGTTCCATCGCAAGCAGCTTGCCCTGCGACCCGAACGCCATCACCAGCACCGGCAGCACCTGCGAGATGCCGATGCCTACATCGCGGTGGGTGACAACCGTATTGGTACGCTGATCGACGAGCACCAGTTCACGGATACGGTCGGCGTCGGAGGAGTCAATGGCTTGAATAATCTGCTGCGCGTCCGATTCCGAGTCACGAAAAACAATCATGTCACGAGGTTCAGGCTCTTCAGCCTCCAAACGAAACTGGTCGAGTTTCGCTTCGACGATGTCTCCCATCTGATCTACCGCCACCAGCGAACGCACCACGAGCTTGTAAGGCGTCTTCAGTTTGCTGGAGCCGAGCCAGCCGTTGACCGCCTCGCGCACCTGATCGTCGCGGCGCACCACATCCCAGGCATAACCGCCGCCGGCATACCAGTTGGCGTCCTCATGTTCGGCAAATGCCAGGTGGCGCGGCGGGAACGATCTCAGCGGGCCAAGATATTGCAGGCGCCTGAGATCATCCGCGAGGGTGTCGGCAACACCTTTGACCAGGTCGTTCAGCGTGCGAGGTAGATAGAAGCGAACAGCCTGGGCAATGTCTTCCTTGCGGTTGCCCTTGCTGACCGGGAACAACATATTCACCGGGGCGAGTTCGGCATCGGTGACCTTAGGCAACTCCACTGAACTTGGAAAAAACTGTTCGACGCGGGCGTGCAGGTCAGGTAACAGGCTGGCAATTGCCTCATTCGCGCCTTCGAAATCCTCCGGCCGCATTTCTTCGGACGTGGTGGCCGATTCGACGATGGCCTTGAGCACCTGCCGGAACACCGCATGATCGGCGGCGAGCCGGTCGAGACGTAGCAGACTGCCGTGAGCATCGGTACGGCGGCGACTCATGCGCAGGAGTTCTTCGCCATCGCCCGCAATTTCGACTGACTCCACGCGCGGCTCGGCGCCCGGCTCGAGGCGATCCTGATCGTCGAGCTCAATGCCGATGGCGATGGTGACGGAGACCTTCTTCACAGCGGCCAGCAACTGGCCCAGGCGGCCTTCGAGCGCAGCGACGTCAAGCTCCGCCCCCCATTCGACACGCTTGCTGGCCTGCCCGCGATGCACGTACTGGCGGAAACCACCCAGATCGATGGAACTACCGCCGACATCGGTGTGATGGACATCAAGCCGGGCGAGGCTGCGCTTCTCGCGCCCGAACTGGGCCTCGTGCGCCAGCGCCAGGCTGTGAATGAAGCTGGATTTGCCAGCGCTGTTGGGGCCGAAGATAAGCGTTATCGGTTTGAGAGGAATGCGCTGGGTATCAGCAAAGGCCTTGAAGTTGCCAACGCGCAAGGCGGAGAGACGACGCAGGTTCATTGAGCAACCTCCAGTGAATTGAGCATCGGCAGTTTCAATAGCCGGGCTTGAACCTCCAT
>JALHPU010000111.1 GCA_022842325.1 Sulfuritalea sp.
GCCGGCCAAAGCCGCCGCCCCCGCCGCGGCTCCCGCCAAGGCCGCTGAACCGGCCAAGCCTGCCGAAGCCGCCGCAGCTGCCAAACCCGCCGCCGCCAGCGACTGCGAAGCCAAGGCCGTCGGCAAGGATGGCAAGCCCCTGCACGGCGCCGCCAAGGCCGCCTTCATGAAGAAGTGCGCGGGCGGCGGCAAGCCCGCGGACGCCGGCAAGCCGGCAGCGGCATCCGGTTGCGCAGAGAAGGCCGTCAGCAAGGAAGGCAAGCCGCTCGCCGGCGCCGCCAAGGCCGCCTTCATGAAGAAGTGCGAAAAAGACGCCAAGGCCGCCAAGTAACTCGCCTGGTTTCGCCTCGAAAGCCGGTTCGCAGCGCGGGCCGGCTTTTTTATGTCCCGCCACGGTAGAGGCGGGACGGTATCCTAGCGATATGTCCCCGCAGGATGCCGGGACGGTATCCCCCGGCGGGATATGTCCCGCACCGGCGGAAGCGGAACGATATTCCCGCTGCGCCGCCGTCGCGCCAGCGCCGACTCTTGCCGCATGACCCGAATTCGCCGCATTCCTATGCAACGGGTTGCATTGCAACTCGTTGCATAGTATCGTGCGCGGCATGGCGCTCGATCATGCCCTGCTGGTTTCCCTGCTCGAAAAGCCCAGTTCCGGTTACGAACTGGCGCGCCGCTTCGACCGCTCGATCGGCTATTTCTGGCATGCCACCCATCAGCAGATCTACAAGGTGCTGGCGCGCATGGAGGAAGCCGGCTGGATCGTCGCCGAAGTCCAGGCCGGCGCGACGGCGCCCGACCGCAAGGAATACTCGGTCGCGGCACCCGGACGTGCCGAACTTTCGCGCTGGCTGGCGGCGCCGACCGACCCGGAAGGCACGCGCGACGCGCTGATGGTCAAGCTGCGCGGCGCGGCCTTCGACGACCCGGCGCGCCTGCTGCCCGAACTCGAGCACCATCGCGCAACACACGCCAACCGGCTGACTGCCTACCGCATCATCGAGACACGCGACTTTGCCGGCACGCTGGATCGTCAGCGCGCCCTGCAATACATGGTCCTGAAAAGCGGCATCCGCTTCGAACAGGGCTGGCTGGAATGGTGCGAAGAAGCCCTGGAAGTTCTTCGCAGCTTTGGACAAGATCAATCAAGGAGGACTACCCCATGAGCAATCCCTACCCGCACCTGCTGGCCCCGCTCGACCTGGGCTTCACCACGCTGAAGAACCGCGTCCTGATGGGCTCGATGCATACCGGCCTGGAGGACATCGGCAACAGCCACGACCGCATGGCGGCCTTCTACGCCGCGCGCGCCAAGGGCGGCGTCGGCCTCATCGTCACCGGCGGCTTTGCGCCCAATCAAGATTCCATCGTCATGCAGGGCGCATCGATCCTCGACAACGAGACCGAAGCTCTCAAGCACCGGGTCATCACCGAGGCAGTACACGCCAACGGCGGCAAGATCTGCGTGCAGATCCTGCACACCGGGCGCTACGCCTACACCAAACGTCCGGTCGCGCCTTCCGCACTCAAGGCGCCGATCAATCCGTCGACGCCGCATGCGCTGACGGAAGATGAAATCCAGCAGACCATCGCCGACTACGCCCAGTGCGCGGCGATGTGCCTGTTCGCCAATTACGACGGCGTCGAGATCATGGGCTCGGAAGGTTACCTGATCAACGAATTCCTCGCGCCGCAGACCAACCATCGCGACGACCGCTGGGGCGGCAGCCTCGAGAACCGCATGCGCTTCGGCCTCGAAGTGATCCGCGCCGTACGCGCCCGCGTCGGCGCCAACTTCATCATCATCTTCCGCCTCTCGATGCTCGACCTGGTCGAGGGCGGCAGCACCTGGGACGAAGTCGTGACCATGGCGAAGGAGGTCGAAAAGGCCGGCGCCACGATCATCAACACCGGCGTGGGCTGGCACGAGGCACGCATCCCGACCATCTACACCGCCGTGCCGCGCGCGGCCTACACCTGGGTCACGCGGCGCATGATGGGTCAGGTCAGGATTCCGCTGATCACCACCAACCGCATCAACGATCCGCAGGTCGGCGAGGACATCATCGCCCGCGGCGATGCCGACATGATTTCGATGGCGCGGCCCTTCCTCGCCGACGCCGAATTCGTGAACAAGGCCGCGGCCGGACGCGCGGACGCGATCAACACCTGCATCGCCTGCAACCAGGCCTGCCTCGACCACATCTTCTCGCGCCAGCTGTGCTCCTGCCTGGTCAATCCCTTCGCCTGCCATGAACTCGACGTCACGGTCGAACCGGCCGCGACGCCCAGAAAGGTCGCCGTGGTCGGCGCCGGCCCGGCCGGTCTGGCCGCGGCCACGCAACTGGCCGAGCGCGGCCACCAGGTCAGCCTGTTCGATTCCGCCGCCGAAATCGGCGGCCAGTTCAACCTGGCGCGGCGCATTCCGGGCAAGGAGGAATTTGCCGAAACCCTGCGCTACTTCGGCACGCGATTGAAGGAATTGAAGGTCGACGTGCAGCTCAATCGCCGTGTCGCCAGCGCCGACTTTCAGGGCTATGACCACGTCGTCGTCGCCACCGGCATCGTGCCGCGCACGCCGGCTATCCCCGGCATCGAGCATGCGAAAGTCACCAGCTACATCGACCTCATCGAAGGCCGCAAGACTGCCGGCAGGAAGGTCGCGGTGATCGGCGCTGGCGGCATCGGCTTCGACGTCGCCGAACTGCTGACCAATGCCGAGGCACACGGCGACTCGATCGACGCCTATCGCAAGGAGTGGGGCATCGATCCCGAGTACACGGACAATCGCGGCGGCCTCGCCGCACCGCAGATGCCGGCCACACCGCGGGAAGTCTGGCTGCTGCAGCGCAAGGCGACCAAGGTCGGCGACGGCCTGGCCAAGACCACCGGCTGGGCACGGCGCCTGCTGCTGCAAAAACGCGGCGTGCATTTCCAGGGCGGCGTCGAGTACCTCAAAATCGACGATGCCGGACTGCACATCGCGATCGACGGCAAGCCCAGCGTGCTCGCCGTCGATACCATCGTCATCTGCGCCGGACAGGAACCGCGCCGCGAACTGGTGGCCGGGCTCGAAACCGCCGGCATCGAGTACACCCTGGTCGGCGGCGCCGACGTTGCCACCGAACTCGATGCCAAGCGCGCGATCTGGCAGGCCACCGAGTTCGCCGTTGAATACTGAAAGCCGTCCCCAGCCTCCCTACCCGACGCATATCGATAACGAGACGCCATGAAAACCGCCCTCCCCGCAAACATGCTGCAATTGCAGTCACACATCAAAGCCGACGGCGAACTCGAGCTGTCGCTGGTCAGCCTGCCGCGGCCCGAACCGCAGGTCGATCAGGTCCTGGTGCGCATGGAAGCCGCGCCGCTCAACCCCTCGGATCTCGGCTTGCTGTTCGGCGCGGCCGACCTGGGCACGGCGCGGCAATCGGGCGACGCGCAACGGCCGGTGATCACCGCGCGCGTGCCTGCGGGCGCGAT
>JALHPU010000112.1 GCA_022842325.1 Sulfuritalea sp.
GCATCGTGATTCATTGCCAGGCGATGGGCTTTGCGCGCGTTGATAGATACCATCTCGATACGCCGCAACGCCTGTACACCACCCTCGACGGTTGGGATAGAAAGAAGCTCCGCAAACTCGTTCCAGCGCACGCTGAACGACAGCACTTGTTCGTGCAGTCTGATGTATCGCTGAACATGCATCCAGTCCTCGCCATTGGCGGGCGCCAGTCCTGCGACGCGAATGGCAGACACGTGTTGTTTAACGCCGCCACTGCCGAAGCTCAGCAACCCGAACGGTTTGCCTGACTGCGCGCCGCGGTTGACGGCTTCATGAGCCTTCGGCTCCCCCAATGCAGGTTCCGGAACATCGACAGGGCGTTTCATGAATTCCGCCCGTGCTTCAATGAGGACGTCAATTTCGCTGAACAGCGCCTCCAATGCCTGCCGCTCGCTGGCAAAGACCTGTTGGCTGCACTTCTTTCGCAACTCGGCAGTCCAGACTTCTCCTGTATCCTCCAGTTCTTTGGCGAGGCTGGCGGCCGCCTCCACCTGGCTCAGAAGCTTTCGTGCGAGGTCAAGCACTTCGGGTGTTGTTGCCCTTAGAGCGAGAAGCCCACCCTTGGCCTCAGCCGCTTCAATTTCACGCATGCCGACGAGAACGTCATGCAAACGTCCAACATCGGCCGCCGGCAGCAGTGCCGCGCTGGACGGGATGCGTGCCGCGGCATATACGAGATCTTTGCCCAATCGGCGCCTCGCTTCACGCAGATGAGCGGCCTCTGTTCCACTGAGCGGCGGAGCATTTTCCGCATCCAGCGACAACACGTCGTCGAACCAGGAATACTTGTCGGTGCCGGACAGGACCAACTCGGCCATTTTCTGGGCGCGCATCGGTACGCCGTCTACTTCGACCTCGGACAATTGCGACACCGCGATGTCGTCTACACGTCGATCGATGGTCGCCAATTCGGTGTGCGCGCGATCGATGGCGCTGCGATATGTCTGAATCTGAGTCTTCACAACATCCGGATTCAGTTGGGACACATTGTGAATGATGGCTTCGATGGATGACTGGAACTGGCGCATGCCCTCTCGATCTCCCGCCAGCAAGGCGACGGTCAGCGGCCGCACCTCCTCGGGAATCTTCGATTGCAGGACTTCCAGCGCCTGCTCCCCCTTTGCGGTGACGAGCACTTTCCGTCCCGTCGCCAGATAGTGGCAAACGATGTTCGCAATGGTGTGCGTCTTGCCTGTACCCGGCGGCCCTTGGACAGCGACACCGCTGGAGCGCTCCAATTGTTCGATGATGGTGATCTGTTCATGGTTGTACGGCAGCGGAAAGAACAATTCCTGCACTTGGCCATTGGAGCCGGAACCGGAACCACCCGACAAGCCCCGAAAAGACACTGGTTCGTAGTTCGTCAACTCATCCGATGGCGGTGTCACCAAGGCCAGAGGCCCGAGCGGAATCGCGCCACCATCTCCGAGCCGCGCTTTCAGACGTGCGATATCCTCGTGTAGGTAATTGTTTGATCGTGGCCGCGACAGCACCACCCAAGCATCCGACACCACCAGGGCATCCGCTGCGCCGGGAAAGCCGGTTGCGCCGGAGACATACCGCCCCTGTTCATGGAGATTGCCCGCGATCAGCTTGAGAATGGGCTCAAAGCTGCCAACGTCGAATGGCGAAATGGGGCGGTCGGCGCTTCTCGCCAAGCTTTCTTTTGCGGCCTTTTCGACTTCCGCCGTGCTGCTCAGCTGGCATGCGGCGAATGCATCGAACTCAAAACGCGGATCCACGGACCGGGGACGTAACTCGATGGCGAGTGTCCGCTCATCCAGCGACACCTCGACGGCCTGAGTCAGCAGTGGGTATTGAAACTCCACGACCGACCTGCCGGCGCGTTCTTCGTAGTTTATCTTCCAGGCGCTGACGCCGATGCCCCATACCAGTTCATGCGGCTTGGCGGTTTCCTCGGCCTCCAGCTGATGCTTGATGGCGAACAGATCGCCATAGAGACCAATAGTTCTGCGCCGCGGCTTTTCACCTTCCGCCCAGGCGGTCCATAGGGGTATGTATTCGGCGAGCGCCCGCTGCAGGGCGGCCCGGATTCGTTGCTCGTCGGCCGTCGATTCTTCGGGAGGGCGGCCAGCGGGCCTCGCGGCAAGACGGTGCTTGAGGGTTATCTCATTGATGCGCGGTGCTTGGCCGGTGGGTTCGGCATCAATAATGATCAGATCTCTCAGCTTCTCCTCGGATAAGGCTGGAGGTTGCAGTGCTTCAAGCCGTGCCACGCGCAGCCAGATGTGATCGCCTTCGATTTTGATATCGAAGTCGACTCCCGGCAGTCCCTGGAGGTCAGGACGGGCCCTCTTGAAACCCTTGTGACCAGCGAGGTTGAAGCCGCGCGGGTCTATGTCCTTGGCTTGCTCAAGGACGTAATCAAGCAGCTTGCTGAGCAATTGATGCGCGCTCACGCGGGCACTCGCTTCTTTCTGGACGCGACAGGTGGCTTCGCTGTCGGCTGAGATTTAATCGACGCAATACCATGCTGTTCGCAATATTCGAGCACGATGACTTCCAGCATGTTCGACAAGCTACGTCGGTCTGCTTCTGCAGCCGCGGTGAGCATGCTCTTGATCTGCGGGTCAACCCGCAGGGTCAGAGTCGCCGTCTTGGTTTGGCCGCGAGACACATGCTGCTCCTGGCTGAATTTGCTCGTGGAACGCAAAGCGACTGCGTTTTGCAGTCAGAGTACGAGGAAATGTCAGAGGGCGCAACCCCGCGCAAATGGTCTGGTTTATACGTCGCTCAACGTTTTCTCAGGCTATCTGGCCATGCTCTAGCGTTGAGTATTCGTATCGTGGCTTCGATGAAGCCCCAAATCGATCTTGCAAAATCCACTGCATTCTGCATCGCAATCTTTGACAGATAGTTGCTGGTGTTTCGGACAGGCCGGGTTACCCACAACCCGACCCGTGCTTGCAACAGAGGGGCCGCACGCATCGGGCTGTGGATAACCCGGCAATGCACGGACTCTGCACTCTGGATTGGTTGTCGCCTTAAGCGCGGCTGTCAAGCGCTTTTGCGGCTTCGTTGACGCCTCGATTCGAACCGCCGGCGCTGCGTCGCCATGGAAAAATCTTGCCATCTTCCATTGCCAACCGCGAGGTGACGAACATGGCCGACGCAATTCAACGGGAGCCGGCATTTCTGTTAGTGCAACATGTTTTCTGTAATTTCGGATCGAACGACTTTGCGATTTGCAGCTGACCGGAGCGATGAGGGCGCGAAGCGCCCGAATTGCGCAGGGCGGCTGCAAATCGCGGCGCCG
>JALHPU010000113.1:0-1628 GCA_022842325.1 Sulfuritalea sp.
CACAAAGGCAAGAGTATCGCCGATGTCCTGAACATGACGGTAGACGATGCGTTGGAATTCTTTGAGCACATTCCGTTGATCAAGACGAAGCTCCAGACCTTGCACGATGTCGGGTTACATTATGTGAAGCTCGGCCAGTCAGCAACCACGCTCTCGGGCGGTGAAGCGCAGCGGGTGAAGTTGTCTCGTGAGCTTTCGAAACGAGCAACCGGCCGGACGATGTACATTCTTGATGAACCGACAACGGGCCTCCATTTCGCTGATGTGCAGCGATTGTTGGACGTATTGGATCGACTCGTTGAAGCTGGGAACACTGTACTCGTGATCGAACACAATCTGGATGTCATCAAGAATGCGGATTGGATCATCGACCTGGGGCCTGAAGGCGGTGACCGCGGCGGCGAAATCGTGGCGGAAGGCCCGCCCAAAGAAATCGCCAAGTCGAAGCGGTCGTATACGGGACAAGTTCTGAAGGAAGCGGGGCTGTAAAACGGGGCAGCTGGTTATCCTTCGTGCTCGCGCCACGCGCACACTATTGCAATTGTATTTTATCGAAGCGGGGGTTGCTCGTTGCATGCGCGCAGTGAAGGACGATCCACCCGTCCCGCTCCGGAGCGGAAGGTGGGATAAAGGGGACTGGTTCCGCCGTTTGGCGGTGTCTGTCTCGATGAGACGAGGAGTGCCGCATCCGGCTGACTTTAATAGTCAGGAGTGCTACCATCAAACGGGTGCTGGCGAGTCTCCAACTAAGTGATCAGTAACCGCACTCGGCTCAGAATAAACCACGATGACTGCTCAAGAGGCCATTGATACAGCGGTTCGACGGCTCGTGAGTGCCGCCAACCCGAGGAAGGTCATTCTCTTTGGCTCCTTTGCAGAGGGGACTGCCACCTCCGAATCCGATGTGGATCTACTTGTGATCGAACATGAAGTTAGTTCCAAACGCGCGGAGATGGTGCGTTTACGAAAGGCGATTGGATCGATCGGGCTTCCCGTCGATGTGCTTGTCGTTTCAGAGGGAGAAGTGTCCGACTGGGGACATCTTCCTGGAACGGCGATGTACTGGGCTCTGAAAGAAGGCAAGATCCTCTATGAAGCGGCCTGAGGATCTCGCGCAGCGCTTTCTTGTGCTGGCCGACCGTGACATCAAGGCATTCCGCAAGCTGTCCAGCGACTCGGAAATAGACGACGAGGTTGTCGGCTTTCACGCGCAGCAAGCAGTAGAGAAGTGTCTCAAGGCGGTGTTGGCCAAGCACCGCGTAGAACTGCGCAAAACCCATGATCTTCAGCTTCTCCTTGACTTGCTAGCCCAGAATAATCTTCCGAGTCCACCGCAGTGTGAGGGAATCGACGCGCTAGGTCCGTTCGCGGTCGAGTTGCGATACGATCTGATGGCAACTGAGCCACTGAATCGAGAGCAGGCGCGGGCAGTCGTAGCAGCTGTTCGTGACTGGGCAGAGCAGCAGGTCTCATAGAATCCAGATCGAGCCTCATTCAACGACCATGGTAATTGTGCCAAGATTGTCGACGAAGGCCCGCCGAAAGAGATTGCCAAGTCAAAGCGGTCGTATACCGGGCAGGTGCTCAAAGAGGCTGGACTGTAGGGGACTGGCTCCGCCCTCAGGCGG
>JALHPU010000113.1:1638-3172 GCA_022842325.1 Sulfuritalea sp.
CAGCACGCGTTCGGCGGTGAGTGCGGATAGCAGCAGCCCGCCTGGTTCATCGGCCAGCGCCAGAGCGTTAAACCATTCCGCGTGCGGACCGCCAAGCTGTAGCCACTTCGGCCGATCCTCGCCGGGCCGCAGCAGCGTGTGGACCATCTGTCCTTCACGGCCAATAGCAAAGAGCGCAGTGCCTGCCTCCTGCGGCAATGCCACGATGTCTCCCGTCATGCCGCCGCCGATGGCCTGCCATGTGCTGGTGCCTGGCTCGCGTGGGTTTAACGTCCGCTGCAGCAGCTGGTCTTCGGCATCAAGGCCAAGCAAGGTGATGCCACCATCACGGCCCGTGGTGGCCACGACCGCACCAACCAGCCGTCCGCCCAGTCCGGTCCATTCGCCGGTTTCACCCTGGCTGCGCCACAGCCTGGGCTCACCGTCCTTGTCCACAGTGAATAGCAGCGGTTCCTCGTCTGGGCCGAGCGTCAAGGTCACAGGCCCAGGCGCCGCTGATGCTGCCTGTTCCCAGCGGACGGGTCGTGAGGAATCGCGACCGATCTGATAGTGTTTCATCCACACCGCGCCATCATCGCCGACCCGGATCTTGGCGCCGGTGCCAGGCTCCTTGCCGGCGGCCATGGCGGACTTTCCTCCGGCGCGCGCAACGCCTGCCTTCACTGGAACGGCGAGGGCCATCTGGCGTGTTGCCTCCGCATAGCCTTCGCCTGCCCGCAAGAGCGCGTGAATTTGCCCCTCCACGGTGAAGGCTACGTCGTAGTCACCAGTATTGAGTCTGAAGGGAATGCTGGTGGGGCCGCCAGGTTGCATGTCGCCGACATAGATGTTTTGGCCAACAAGAGTTGATGCATGTTGTCCGCGGACTTCATGAAAACTTCCTATTACGGGATCAGGCCTGGGATAGAGAGCGAAATCGGTGAAAGGATTGGGGACAGGGATGGAATCATCGTCGGTGCCGGCGACGGATATATTCACTTCCCGCCCTGCCTCAGGAACTGAAATGCTTCGATTGAGCGCCCGCCAGACGTTGGCGCGGGGATCGGTGGCAGGAATGTCTTCTTCAAACGGATCAGTCAGGTAGGTGGGACCATCGGGGACTGGTGTCGCGCTGAACGCAAATGTAAGATCCCCTTTGTTCCCGCTGTCGCCGTCTGCCCTCACCTGCAGCCGGTCAAAGGACACCCAGATCGATCGCGCCCATGTCCTGAACTCAACCGTACGAACGACATCCCTAGCCGGTTTGCCGGTCAATGGATGTGGCTTGCCCGGCACCTTCACGACCAGTCGCAGCTTCGTATCCTGTGGCAAGGGATCGTTACGACCAATCAACACAGCGTGCTTCGTCTTTTCGCCTTCCAAGAAGGGCACCACTATTCCAACGGCTTCGCCGTCAAGTGTCTCGACCCGCACGGTTGGGATTGTAGCCTGCACGGTCGTGAAGGATACACGCACCATATCGACCGAGGGCTCGGCACGCAACCCGAGTATGCTCTGCGGTGGATTAATCGCGTGCTCGAGCGTGAGCGACCCT
>JALHPU010000114.1:0-1609 GCA_022842325.1 Sulfuritalea sp.
GGTGGCGCCTGTCACCCAATACGGGCGGTCCAGCCTTTCGCCAAAGAGGTTGAGGCGCGAGGAGAGCAAGTCCTCATCGTCATGCAAAAGATGGATTCCAAGCACAAGGCGCCACCCGAGATCGCGAAGGAGTATTCGGATGATGGCGTGGTCTGGAAACCGATTCCCCGGGGAATTGAAGTGCGCGGATCGAGATTTGCTCTCGTGCTGGACGAACTTCGTCTTGAGGAATTCGACGTGGACCTTGGCGAACTAAAGGTCGGCGTCGGGCCAAGTCGAGGAAGAAGGGGAGACAAGTACTTGGTAGGCCAAAACGACAAGGGGTGCTTTGTCTTCTCCGAACGGGAGATTCCTGTTCCACCGGAGGAGCGGATAGTTAAGTCTGTCAGCCTTGTAGCGCGCGTGAAGTCACCCTTTGCGGTGCTTGTCAGGAACTAGCCGGAGAAGGGTGCAATAGCGTTCCGGTTAAGCGCCGCAGATGCACAACATAGGAGTCGAGCGCGACGCGAACAGACTCCAAGCTTGCCGGCGCCGAAACACCAAAGATGTTCGTTAGCGCTTTATCCACGCCAGGTTGACTTCTGACACATGCTTGCACCTGCGCGAAGTCGCCTTCCACCATAAACGAGAACAACAATTCGAGGGAAAGGACGCGCCCAGCCAGTGCCTCGCGTACGCCGTCGAGACTTTGCCCAATTTGCAGGGCTTCGAGCGCTCGTTTGTCGCCCGTGATGATGAAAGAATCGGCCTTGGAGGCTGCGACTGCAAACATCACTGCTTCTCCCGCGTCAATGCCAGGTCTTTCGGCAAGTGCGTCTAACGTCGTGGCGTCTGCGTCATCTACGCTCAGCTTTGTTACCCTGGAGAGGAACGACTCAAGCCGCGTGGCACATTGTTCAGTCTTGCATCGACGCAACCGATCCTTGGCTGGGAAAAGTGCGTACTTGGCTGTTGCCAGCACATGAATGTCTTCCCACTGGATGTTGAACATGATGAGCGCAGTGTCAAGCAGGTCATAGCTTGCCAGCTTCAGGAGCGCGTCGTTGTCGATGAACAAAGTCATCGAGCGTCAGCCGGTTGAAGTCCCTGTGGCGCGACGAAGAAACTCCAATGTGTCATCGGAGAAATCATCAGATGCGAACTGGCGCCACATCGCATCGTTAATTACGACTGCGGCGGGCGGTTGATCGCCCTGCAATATCTTCGCCGCGGCTATACCGACCGGCCAGTTTCCAGAACGGTGCGCAAAGTTCAGAACAATATGACCCGGATCGATTTTCTGCGGTTTGCCGTGTTCAAACGCCGCCTTCGCTAAGGTCGGGGCATTAATCCGCTCGGAAGAAACGCGGTAAGTGGCGTCGGGACGACCGTTCAGCACCGCGATCGCGAAAGCATCTGCTGCTCGTTCGTCAGAGTCGGGGTCCTCCATCGCATAGGACTCCTTGCCCAACTCCTCATCGATCAATATTTCGTCGGATTCAACGTGACCAAGGGCAACGTGCGCCACCTCGTGAGCGAGCACAAATAGCTGCCACGCCCACAAGTCTGCGGTCTTCGATAGGACGATTACAGGGCGATCATCGGTCTGGACCACCATGCCATCCATCTT
>JALHPU010000114.1:1619-3135 GCA_022842325.1 Sulfuritalea sp.
TTCGCTACGCCTTGGCCAATTTCAGCCAAATAGATGACCGGGACCCCATGCGCCCAGCAATACATCAGCAAATTGCGAAGCCCGAGCCAGTTTCCCGGGAAGTCCGTCAATACGCCTAGGCGGAAGTTCTGCGCATCGGTCGGGAACGGTGAAAATGGAATGCGGCAGGCGGCTGCTATCGTTTCGGCAACGTTTACCGCAACTGCTGTCGCAGCCGTTAGATCTTTTGAGCGATTCGGGATTGATCGCTTGTACTTGGTGTCTCGGCGACGTAGTGCCTCGATAAGCGGGGTCGTCGAGAATAGCGAGGTAGGCCGAAGCCCAAGACGCTTAGCAAGAATTGTTGCAACCTCGGCGGATACCGCTTCATCAGATAAGACCTCCGGGGTCACCCACTCGGGGAGGAGCAGCCGTTGGAGGTCCCGCGGGAAACCTGCTGCTTCCAGCGAGCCGAAGATTGCGTTCAACCGATTCGATGGGGCCGTCATGTCACTCTCCTGCGTTCTCTCGTGTGGGTTCCTGCAGGTCCCTCAGTCCTTTGATCACAAGCAGCAAAGCGCGGCCATGTGCCTCGGTTCCGTCCCATGCGTCGATGATGGCATTGCGAAGTAATTCATTGTATCCACCCGCACCCCTCGCCACATCGATGGCAATACCGTAGAAACTGCATAGCTTATTGAATGGTTTGCTGCCGCGAGATCGCTGTTCCAGTGAATTGCGCAAGCGCGATACGGTCGGCTGACTCACGCCAGAAAGGCGCGCAATATCGCTATCTGAGCGACTATCCGCCTTGATTCTCGCTACCAGTTGCTGAAAAGCACCCAAATCCCGTTCGATTTTCATCCTATTCATTATATCAATACAATAGATATAATTGAATTGGGCGTGTTACACTCTTTGCGGGGGAAACCAATGACACCAAAGCACCTGCCGACCACCTTCTGCTGGACGAAGATGGGCACCGAGTCCGGCGAAGATCTTTCGCACATTATCCTGAGAAAAGAATGGGAACGGCGCCTCGGCGATGGGCGTTTCCTCTGGGGGATAGGGCAGTCGCTTGGGTCTAACGCCGATGCAGCAGCGGCCGATGGCAAGTCGCTCAAAGCAGTCTTCTCGCCCATGCTGAGCAAGCCAAAGGACATCGATGTGGCGCCCGTCGACGTCGTCCTATGGAATTCGTGGATCGACGCTGCGGGCCAAAGCCGGTCGTTGCCAGAGCATTCCTTTGTGACGAGTAGGGCGTCACTTCCATCGGGCCGTCGCAAGGTACACCACTATGCGCTCGTTTGCCGATCTTCAACGGAATTGGGGACGACGAGTGCCCTGCACGTTTCGCCGCTCACCCTACGCAACGCGAGTACAGGAAAGGCGCTTGGCGCTTCCCAAGTAACAGCGGTGGTCACCCATTCGCAACAGGAGCCGACACCTGGGACCAAGAGCTACCCGGTGAGCTTCGTGGTTGAACTGGAAGTACCATTCTTTGTGCGGCTCGCTAACCCGATCCTGCTCAAGAAAC
>JALHPU010000115.1 GCA_022842325.1 Sulfuritalea sp.
GCGACGAGGGGCTTCTCGTCGATCGCCCGGTCAATACCGACCGCTTTTTGACGATTGCAATTCGTAGCTTTCTAGGACCTGCCGCAGACATCGTCGGCGCGCTACCGGAAAATTCACTATTGCTCACCGACGACTTCCGTCAGCGCTATCTACGTGACGATCTCGAATGGCAGCGGGACATTCGGCCCAAAGTGGAGAGATTTATTCGGGCTTCGGTCGTCAAATCACCGCGTCTGCGCCTCATCCTCGATGCTCATGCGTCGATCGCGTTCCTCGCCGGCGCGGTGCTTGATCTCAAATCGGGTGTTGAGGTCGAGCTTATTCAAAAGGGCCGTGTCGGGTTCCGGGCGTGGGGAGCAGATGACGGGTCAGCTGCGTGTGGTGCATCATTTAATGTGACGGTTGATCATTTTGGCTCTGGCGCTGAGATTGCGATTGCGGTCAGCATTTCTCAATCGGTCAATGCTCAGGCGCGCGCCTACATCGCGTCTCATTTGCCGAATGTCGGCACGATGATGTCATACGCTTTGCCGTCAGGGCCGGGCCAGCAGACCGTTACCGGCGGCGAGCATGCAGCCATGCTGGCCGAGCGTGTATCGAATGGTCTAAGAGAGATCAAGGTGGAGAAACCGGACGCCGTAGTTCATATCTTTGCGGCGTGCCCGAACAGTTTCCTTTTTTTCTTGGGTCAACACCATCAAAGTATCGCGCCATGCATCGTTTACGAATTCGATTTTGATCGCCGAAGCCATAAGACGTACCAGCCGTCGTTTGTCATCGATTGAGACTTTATGGCGCTGAATATCTGCGATGTAAGCACTTTTTATAGCCGAATCGTTAATCGATGATGCAGCAGAATCGCGCGGACTAACGCCATCTATCGTTGGCTACTGTAGGGTACATCCGATGACGTACTACTTGGGCGAGGGGATTGCATTGGCTTTTGCTTGGATTTCCCGACATCGGTCCAGCAATGTCTCAAAAGATTCGGGTTCATCAAACAGCAGACCGTCATCGACCATCTGTTGATAGTCGACAGCCAATGTTGCGAGGGACTGGTCATGGGGAACGAGTTGCAGGTTGCCTGATACCGCGGCGTGGTAGTCGATGGTGTCCCCACTCGAGTTCTTCTCTGCAAAGAAAGCGCTTTTGTGATCCGCGACCGAACGCGCAAGCGCTAAGTCTGCTATCGCGGCATCGGCAAATCCGGCAGTGTCAAGGCGGGTTACATCGTGCCAGTGACGCGCGAATCGATCGCCTCCCCGAAACGCACCCTGAGCACAGAACACGTGAATCGCTGTGGCCTTTTCCCAGAACGTCCGCTCCGGGCGCATGACTGCCGGCGTGGTGGTGGGAAAAGTTACGGCGCCGAGGAATGCAGCGGCGTCACAGCGAATGTCCCGTAGTTCGCTAGGCTCGCCGGTGGAGCGGGCGCCGAATTCAAGCATGACCGCGGGGGACACATAGCCGGTTCCCGCAGTCAACGAAGCGTAGTCGATAAATACTTTGTCGCCATCGGCACGTGCTGTTGCCGGCAAACCTGCTTGTTCGAGGGATTGCTTGATCCTCGGCAGAATCTCGGTCGTGACCCAGTCAGACAGGCGTGCACGAATCGCCTTGCTCCATTTTCTTTCCTGACTTCTTGTTTCGGGCAATGGTGTATCTGAGTCGCCTACCAGATCGGCCGCAATGGCGCGAATGTCGTAGGTCAGGTCTACATCCTCGGAAAAGCGCCGGATGATTCCGTATGCCTTCGACAAAGACGTGCCGCCTTTGAAGACGAGATGCTTCGCATACGGACCGGTAAAGAGCTGGTGTAAGGTCCAGACGATCCAGATGTCCTTTTCCAGCAGGTGAGGGGGCAGGCCCGATAGATCAGCGACCGCGTTGAGCGCGTCCAAACGTTCTGCCGTGCTGAGTTGGAAGAACTCAGCCATGTGTTACCAGAGCACTGACCTCTTGGGCCATCCATGTCGGCAACCATCCGCGTGCCGCTGCGATCTCTTCAAGTTCGGTCGGCGGTAGTTTGCTGCGCAACGTCCCAATTGCTTCGCCGGCCTTTCCCGGCCCCAGCCACGCCAGCGCCCGCACCACATCGCCAGCAACGCGGCCGGGGAAGATCAGTTGCCACGTCGGTGCGTGTCTGAACTCGACGGTCTGTGCTCCAAGCTTCAGGCGACGGCTCCGGCCGGATGTCAGATAGACAGCCCGCATGGGTACCTGCGTAGTGAGGCCGAGTGCGTTGGCGGCTGCAGCGCCATGGGACACGATTGTTTCACCGCGCTGGGTTGCCAAGCCTTCGACCATCTTCACGGCGGACGGCGCGCGTGCGCCGTAGCGGCTCTCGACTGGCTGGACGTAGATGCCGCGACCTGCTCGAAGCAGCTTGCCGCGTCGAGCGAGGCGGGATAGCGCTTGATCCACCGCTGCTCGACTACCCAGGTGCAACAGTTCCTTGCTGACCAAAGGGGTGCCCTCCGGTAGGCCGGCGGCGTGTTCCAGGACTTGCTTGGTCAGGGTCTGCATGATTGGCCTCCAAAACTGTCAGAAGTATGCACATAATTCTGACAAAAGGCAAGGCTCCCAATTGGCTTACAGGCAGGGGTTGCATTGATATTACGGAAAACCGTATTATACGGATAATCGTATCTTATGGATATTCGTAATATGGTTCGCGGAGAGGTAAATCAACAGCGATTGACGCTCCTAGCCTCGATCCTCCTGTGGGAGGGGCGGCTCAATAACGCGCGCCTCAGAGACATCTTCGACTTGAGCAGCGTGCGGGCAAGCGAGTGGATCAGGGAGTTCCGCGAGACGTACCCTGGCTGGACCGAATGGAACAGCAAGACGCGCAGTTACCACGCCACAATGAAGGCGTATCGCTCCGATGGGAGTGGGGAGCAGCGCAAGCAAAGTGATGCAACTTCCCTCTCGCAGTACCTTGGGCTCGTCGGCATCCCGCATTCCGTCACCGAGCCCTCCCAGAGTCGAGCCATTTGGGCCGCTTTTCCGGACCTCTCCGTTCCTTCCCCGAGAACATTCGCGCTCGTCTCGGAGGCGATTCGGGAGCGGCAGACGC
>JALHPU010000116.1 GCA_022842325.1 Sulfuritalea sp.
GACGAAGTCATGCGCCACCAGGAGGAATTGCTGGATTACCAGGAGGCGCAGTTGTAGCGTCGGCGCATTTCCGACTATTTTTCCGGCGAAAATAGTCATGACTTGCTTGCATTTCGCCGGAACAAAGTCGGGGACGGTCGCCGTGCCATCAGCGCCGACTTAAAGCGTCTTTTTCCTGGTTGGACTTGCTGGGACTCGGCCCGGCATGTGCGGTGTTGAAAGCCGGGGGTTTGGGTCTCATTTCGGCCAGAACCAGTCGGTGAGGATATCGCCGCAAAACGTTCATCCGCCTGTCTGTATTGTTGAAAATAGCCTGGACACTTCTGCGTCTGAGTAACTGTTGGGCGTCAGGTCAGGGCTAGCGCTCAGTGATCTGTGTTCGCGTATTTGCTAACATCCGCGCATGTCATTCGAGATCGAGTACTTCCATTAGCGGGTGCTACACGACATTGGGTCGTGGCCCGTGGACGTTCTCGCCGACCACGCACGCTTGGTTGAACTGCTTATTGAACATGGGCCAAGTCTCAGGCTTCCGCACTCGCGGGCCTTCGGTGATGGCCTGTTTGAACTTCGGCCTCGCGGTCGTTCCGGCATAGGTAGAGCTTTCTACTGCTTTCTGATTGGCAAACGGGTTGTCGTCCTGCATGCCTTCATCAAGAAGTCTCAGGAAACGCCCGACCGAGAACTTGAGTTAGCGCGAAAGCGCATGAAGGAGGTTTCAAATGGCTGAACTGAAATTCGAGCCCGTCCGCCATTCACACAAAGAATTCCTTGCTAAGGCGGCAACCCGCAAGGGGTTTGTCGAAGCCTATGACGCCCTTGCCCTTGAATACCAGGTTGCCGGGCAAATGCTCAAGGCTCGGTCTCGTGCCGGCCTGACGCAAGACGCCGTTGCGGAACGGATGGGAACAACCAAGAGTGCAGTTTCGCGGCTCGAGTCTGCTGGAAAGCATGCTCCGTCGCTCGCAACGTTAAAGCGCTACGCGCAAGCAGTTGGCTGTGAGCTTCAAGTGAAGCTTGTGCGGCAGAAGACTGCATGACGCCCAACCCTGCTGCCGACCTCGCGCCCCTCGGTCATCGGACGCTGCGCTATGAAGCCGCGCCGCGCCGGTGGACTCAGACGTCTGAGTGTCCGCTTTTTCAAATTGGCTACTTCCGCTTGAGGGCACGAAGCGGCAGTCTGTTCTGAACCGCGGTGGGATTGCTAAGGCAGCGTGTCCGGGGCGCCGGCCCTTCCCCCACTGACCCGCCGGCCAAGCAAGGTTCGCCGAAGTCGGCGCTGACGACACGGCGAAGCACCGATAAAGACCGCACCCGCCCCAAGGTAATCGCCCCGCGCAGCAGCGGCTAGAATCGCCCCATGATGCGCCGCGCCCCTCCCACCATGGCCCTGCCCGGGCCGATTCCCGAGACCCGCCACGACTGGGAAACGATCAAGACGCTGCTGCCCTACCTCTGGCAGTGGAAGTGGCGCGTGGTGTTCGCGCTGAGCTGCCTGCTGCTGGCCAAGCTGACCAGCGTCGCGGTGCCGCTGGTGTTCAAGGACATCATCGACGCCTTCACCCTGCCGGGCAGGAACAAGTTGGAGCAGGCCGTGCTGCTGGTGCCGCTGGGCCTGCTGGCGGCCTACGGCGCGCTGCGCTTTGCCACCGTGCTGTTCACCGAGCTGCGCGAGATCTTCTTCGCCCGCGTCACCCAGCGCGCCGTGCGCACCATCACGCTGCAGGTGTTCGAGCACCTGCATGCGCTCAGCCTGCGCTTCCACCTCGACCGCCAGACCGGGGGCCTGACGCGCGACATCGAGCGCGGCACGCGCGCGATCGGCTCGCTGATCAGCTACACGCTGTATTCGATCCTGCCCACCCTGGTCGAAATCCTGCTGGTGCTGGGCATCCTCGGCTTCCGCTACGACAAGGACTTCATGCTGATCACGCTGGTCACGCTGGTGCTCTACATCAGCTTCACCATCGTCGTCACCAACTGGCGCACGCTGATCCGGCGCGAGGTCAACGAACTGGATTCGGCGGCGAACATCCGCGCCGTGGACAGCCTGATCAATTTCGAGACCGTCAAGTACTTCAACAACGAGCGCTGGGAGCACGACCGCTACGACGAGCAGATGCAGAAGTGGGAGGCGGCGCAGATCAGGAGCCAGATCTCGCTGTCCTGGCTCAACCTCGGCCAGTCGCTGATCATCGCCGCCGCGGTGACGCTGATGATGTGGCGCGCGGCGGTCGGCGTGGTCGATGGCAGCATGACGGTGGGCGACATCGTGCTGGTCAATGCCTTCCTGATCCAGCTCTACATGCCGCTCAACCACCTCGGCGTGCTCTACCGCGAGATCCGCCAGTCGCTGACCGACATCGAGCGCATGTTCGGCCTGCTCGGCAAGAACCGCGAGATCGAGGATGCGCCGGACGCGCGGCCGCTGTTCCCGGCCACTGAAAGCGGCCCCTGCGAGGTCGAGTTCCAGAATGTCGGCTTCGCCTACGAGGCCAACCGGCAGATCCTGTTCGACATCGATTTCAGAGTCGGCGCCGGCAGGACGGTGGCCGTGGTCGGCCACAGCGGCTCGGGCAAGTCCACCCTGGCGCGGCTGCTGTTCCGCTTCTACGACACGAGCTCCGGCTCGGTGAAGGTCAATGGCTCCGACCTGCGCGCGTTGAAACAGGCCAGCCTGCGCGCCGCGATCGGCATCGTGCCGCAGGACACGGTGCTGTTCAACGAAACGATCTTCTACAACATCCAGTACGGGCGGCCGACGGCGCCGCGCGAGGAGGTGATCGCCGCGGCGCAGGCGGCGCACATCCACGAATTCATCCAGGCCCTGCCGGACGGCTACGAGACCCGCGTCGGCGAACGCGGCCTGAAGCTCTCGGGCGGCGAGAAGCAGCGCGTCGCGATCGCCCGCGCGCTGTTGAAGAATCCACCCATCCTGATCTTCGACGAGGCCACATCGGCGCTCGACTCGAAGACCGAAAAGGCGATCCAGGCCGAGCTGGAGCAGGTGGCGGTGGGGC
>JALHPU010000117.1 GCA_022842325.1 Sulfuritalea sp.
CAACATGTTCGAGAAGTACCGGCCGATCGAACTGCCCAAAGAAATCAACGAGGACTCTCGCAAGAGCCGCGGTCCGGCGGACAATCGGCTGCCCGCTGATGAGATGGTGCTCGGCGTCTGGACTGGAAAGGTCGCGAAAGCCTACCCGCTGGCCCGGCTCGCCAAAGAGGGATTCGTTTTGGATGAAGTGGACGGCGAGCTGATCGTCGTGCTGTGGGAGCCGGAAACAAAGACGGCGGCAGCGTACCAGCCGATTGCTCATCAGCCTCGGAAGTTCAAAACGCCGCGACCAGACAAAGCCGGCGTCTCACCACTCGACCCGGGCATTCCGCTGCCAGCAGGCACCCCTGAAGCACCGGCGCGAAAGCTGAACCTGCAACTAGCCAGTAAGACCGGGGCCGGTCCGTTCGTTGATCAGGAAACCGGTTCGCGCTGGGACATCGCGGGCCGCGCTGTCGAGGGCGAGTTGAAGGGGTGGACCCTGGCCTGGCTGGAGAGCACGCAGGTCAAGTGGTTCGCCTGGGCCGCGGAATACCCTGAGACGACGGTTTATGCGACATCGAAAGCCGCAGCAGCCCCATCTCGGCTCAAGGGCGCGGTGATTTCCGTGGAGCAAGCGGACGCCGATCGACTGCGCTCGCTCAAGGCCGAGCACTGCAACGCGGTCGTGTTGGCCCTGGATGGCGAGGACGCCGCGAAAGAGCGGGAGGTCGCGCGGGCGATTGGGGCGGCGGGTTTCGATTTGTACTACTGGATCGAGGTCGGCCGCAACCCGGCACTCGCGGACGCACATCCTGAATGGATGGCGAGTCTGGATGTGCATCATTCCGAATGGCGACGCCTGTTCCCCAAGTTCCCGATTGCCAAGGAAGGCGAGGTGGTAAAGAACTATCCCTGGGTGCCGGTTCTCTATCAGGAAAGTTTTCCGGTTCACGTGGAGCGCGTGAAAAAGTTGCTCACCGACAAGCCGACGCCGCGCGGAGTTTTTCTCAACGACCTCCAAGGCCCCCCTTCGTCGTGCGGCTGCGGCCATCACCTTTGTCGCTGGGCGACCGATTATGGCCCGCCCGAAAAGGCGACCGCGAAACGTCTGCCCAACGATGCCGCTGCCAAATTCTTGGCTGCGATCCAGAAGCTGTCTCCGGAAGCAAAAATAATTCCTGTTTGGGCCACTGAATGTGAGGAACACGACAAGGATAAACTCTGCGCAGGAGTCAACTGTTTCAAAGGCGTCTGCTGGCGCGAGTGGACGTCGCAGTTGATGCCGATCGCGACGGAGGCAGACACGATCGCTGCGTTGCTGCCATATCGCGAGTTTCAACGCGACCTGCCCCGTTACGGGACGGAGGCTGGTTGGATCAAGGAGGCGCTCGAATCCTTTTCCACCATGCCCGCGCGCTACAAGGCTGCGGGGGTGCCGGCGCAGCGGATCGTCGCCGTTCTCCAAGGTTGGGACGTGACACCAGCCCAGGTCGCAGCCCAAATTTCCCAAACAGAAACCGCTGGAGCCGCCGGCTATGTCGTGTCACACATGAAGCTCAATCAAGACTGGGAGCCGCGAATTCTGAAGATCAAGCCGGTGGAAAGCCGCTGATTGGCAAACTGCCAAGTAGCTTAATCCATCAGGATTGCGTCTTCAGCGGGCGTTGTGACTTCACTGCATTTTGTCCGTTACATGGCCGCTCGGCACTAGGGTCCGACCCGCTCTCGGGAATTTGGATTTCAACCCGTCGAGGGAGAATGAAACCTCGCGCTTCTGGTCAAATAGTTTTTTCGCAAGCGTCAACGATCAGCCGGGCGCCGCATGGTCGTTACGGTGGAAATGGCACCACGGTGATGGTCACAAGGGCCACTTCAATTCATTCAAAGGGACAACCGATTGTCGTCAATGCGATGGCAGATTTTGGCGATCCTGTGCTTATCACAGAGAACTGAAATCGCGCAAGTGTTGAAGCAGGAACCGCTTGCAGCAAACGCGAGAATTCTGGCACAGCCTCTGCTTTATTAGTGAATTGTTGCCTTGAGCATATTGCTCAATCAAAACAAGAGTTCACTTTCAAGGAAGTAGTTCTGCGATGAAAAGTTTCCTATTCACCCTGGTTGCTGTCACTGTCCTGTCGATGGGTAGCGTGTTTACCTCTTCCGCCATGGCTGCAGGGGGCGGACATGGTCACAACAGCGGCCACGGTGGGCACGGCCATAACGGTGGGCATGGCGGTCATCACGGCGGCCACGGCAGCCACAACGGTGGCTACAACCATGGTGGTCAGCACCACAATCACGGTGGCTACAATCATGGGAGTCAGCAACACAACCACGGTGGTTACAATCGCCCGTACAACGGCGGCTACGGATACGGTGGTTACCCCAACCAGTACCAACAAAACGGCGTCTACCTTCGCGGTAACAACTTCGGCGTGCGGATCGGGTTTTAGTCGCGGGCAACCAGACGTTGTGAAGAATCCGTAGCGTCATCGCCGCATCTGGCGATTCGACAAACTGCCAAGTGCTCAGCGGAACCTGCCGCACTTGGTAACCGCGGTTCGATTGCACAACTGACACTCGCATCGTAGACTGCGTTGAGGGAGTGAAGTTTGACAATGTTTCGTCGATTCATCTCGATGTTGGTGCTTGCGGGCTATTTCGCCGGACAACTGGCGATGGTGCCGCACGCGCATGCAGCATCGGATGCGGATCACGAAAATCAGCCTCATTTTCATGGGCGCTGGCTGACGGATTGGCTGAATCATGGCGGCCGAGCGAATGCCGATCATTCGCATCATGCTCACGGAGGCCACGATCATTCGCACGGCCACTCGTTGCCCGCTGATAGTGGCTCACTGCCCCATAGTCCTCCGCCAGAGCACTCGGATGATTGCATTCTGCTCCCCGACTTCTCAAACACGGCAATC
>JALHPU010000118.1 GCA_022842325.1 Sulfuritalea sp.
GGCCATAACCGGCCACTCGATGTCGCCTTCCAATTTGAATAGTCGATGCAGGCTCAGGCCCGGGTCAGTGTCCGGTATTCGGCCGGCAAATTGCGGGTGACACTGCCTCGACCCGGCCGCCGTATTATTCAACAACAAGCAAGCGTTACAACGGACGAGAACGCCGAGAAGCCGGATCGGCGTCAGATAGAAATTGTCGGGCGGAGAGATTCCGGATCCCGCGTAAGCGGATCCTGCCCCAGGCGGGCTTGTTTCACAGCGGGCTGCCAGTCAGGAGGGCGACAGCGCGCTGCGTTCCTTAAGGATTTGCGCCAGGCGCAGGTCGTCGCGGGCGAAGTCCAGCGGCTTGAAGATGAATCCGTCTGGCTTGCTGGGCAGCATGGCGTAGCGGTCGCGGCGATCGGTTAGCGCCGTGACAAAGACGAAAATCGGCTTTTGCCATTCGGGTCCGCGCTCACGTATGGTTTCGATCAGGTTTGCGCCACTCATGACCGGCATCCTGCGGTCACACAGGATAATGTCGGCAAGCTCCTGCTCCAGCATGCGCAGCGCTTCTTCTCCGTTGCAAGCCGTGCTGACGCAGAAACCGATTTCCGTGTAGTGATCGACGACGATCGACGTGATCAGGGGATCATCGTCGACAAAGAGAATGCTGAGCGACGAATAGGCGCGCAGCGGATTTTCGTCTGACGTGCTCATGATGGGGCCGCGATACGCGATGGCGGCGACGGTGGTTCGGATGAACCCAAAGCCACTAGTTTTGCAGTGGTTTGCGAATTGCCGTAGTCCCTAGTTACAGAAATTTCAATCGGCGTAGTCATGAGTAACTTTCTTTGGCAAATTTGCGTTACCTAAGGACGTTGCCATAATACCCCGAATCAATTTAAGGATATGTTTCGATCCTTATTATTTTTCTGGCGCCTGCCGCAGAAGGGCACGCACCGCCGCCAGCGCACCGGGGTAGTCGAACGCCGCCACCCGCCGCTCCAGTTGCACGACCGCCGCCCCATGCGTCGCCAGCAAAAGGGGCCGACTGCTCTCAAATAGATCGGAGGCCGCGCTGTCGTCGCTGGCCAGCAGTGGTGCCAGCTGTTCGAGCACCTCGCGCGCCCTCCCGGGATTGGGAGCTGCGTTGGCGACCGCCTCTGGCAATTGCGCAAGTACCGCTTCGAGGGCCTGCAGTTCTGTCTGCAGGGACGTCACGAGTTCAGGCACCGATTCCATCTCATTGCCACGCAAAGCTTGCTCGAGCGCCAGCACGTCGGCATGCAGGGCGGTTGCGCCAAGGGTTCCGGACGATCCCTTGAGCTTGTGCAGCCTTTGTCTGGCGGCTTCGGAATGCCCCGCGGCGAGCTCGTCTTGCAGGTATTGCGGATCTTCGCGATGGTTGGCGACAAGCTGCCGTAACAAGGCCACATAGGCGACTGCCTTGCCACCCAGGGCCCGCAGCCCTCGAGCGGTGTCGAGGCCGGCAAATTCAGCCAAGGCGCGCGGCAACGCAGTCGAAGGCGGCGACAGAGTGTGCGGCGTCGCAATCGCGTGATCGGCATGTGTGGACTCTTGCGCTGCACGCAACCATTTCAGCAAGGCGGCGAAGAGTGCGTCCGGCTCAACCGGCTTCATGATGAAATCATCCATTCCTGCGTCCTTGCAGGCTTGGCGGTCATCGTCGTAGGCATTGGCCGTCATCGCCAGGATCGGCCGGTCTTTCCAGCCGGGCAGCTTGCGAATGGCGCGGGTGGCTTCGAGGCCGTCCATGATGGGCATCTGCATATCCATCACGATCAGGTCGTACTCGCGGGCCGCTGCCTTCGCCACCGCCTGCTGACCGTCCTCGGCCGTGTCCACGGCCAGACCCACGCCGCGCAGAAGCTCCAGCGCCACTTCGCGATTGATGGGGTTGTCCTCGGCGAGCAACAGCCACTTGCCGGGGGCTTGCCGGCGCAGTTGCGTTTCGGAATTGCCAGTGGGACCGGTCGAATCGAAGGACATGACACCGTGTCCACGCTGCAGGCGGGTGGTGACCCAGAAGGTGCTGCCCACCCCTGGCGTACTGTCGACACCGACTTCTCCGCCCATCATTTGCGCCAGCTGTCTGGTGATGGCGAGCCCGAGTCCGGTGCCACCGTACTTGCGCGCGATCGAGACATCGGCCTGTTCGAAGGACTGGAATAGCCGCTGCCTGGCTTCCGGCGTGATGCCGATACCGGTGTCCGTGACCGCGAATCGCACCAGAAGTCCTTCGTCGTCGTCCTTCAGGAGCTTGGCGCTCAACATGACACGACCTTTGTCAGTGAACTTGACGGCATTGCCGGCGAGGTTGAGGAATGCCTGCCGCAACCGCACCGCATCCCCGCGCAGCCATGTCGGCACCCCGTCGCGGTCGATCTCGACCACGACGCCTTTCTCATGCGCTGTGGGGGAGATGATGGACGCGACGTTGTCTAGAACGGCCGAGAGGTTGAAGTCGGAATCCTCCAGTCGCAGCTTACCCGCCTCGATTTTGGAAAGATCAAGGATGTCGTTGATGATCGACAGCAGGTGCTGGCTCGCGTTGTTGATCTTGGTCAGCCGATCCGCCTGCTCCGGCGTTGCTCCGGCGCGTTGCATCAGGTGGGTGAGGCCGATGATGGCGTTCATCGGCGTACGGATTTCGTGGCTCATGTTGGCCAAAAAAGCACTCTTGGCAATGGTGGCCGCCTCGGCCTGCAGCCGTGCCGCGGACAGTTCCCGCGTGCGTTGCACCACCTGATCTTCAAGATGATTACGATGGCGAT
>JALHPU010000119.1 GCA_022842325.1 Sulfuritalea sp.
TGATCCGGCAGGATGGGCCCCTGTCCGAAGATGGGGTTTATGCAGAACGACGCACCCTGGTCAGCCGCCCGTGCTTGGGATGCTCTAATTCGATTCGGATCGGTCGCCCAAGCGCCGCGGCTATATTCACCAGTGCATCTAATGAAAAGCGTGAGATCCGTCCGCGGAGAAGATCATTGATGCGCGGCTGCGTGACTCCACATTTGGCACCCGCTTCCATCTGAGTCCATCCGTTCTCCTCAATGACAGCGGTGATTTGCCGCATGAGCCCAGCTCTCGCCCGCAAGCTCGCGGTTTGTTCGGGTGTATCAGCCAAGGCATCCCACACACTCTTGAAACTGTGGATTGTCTTAGTCATGTCTCCCTCGCCTGAGTTCAGCGTACCGCGCTCTCGCCAGCTCGATGTCGCGCTCGCTCCTGGCCCGGGCTTTCTTCTGAAATGCATGCAACACGTAGACGGCTTCAGCGAAGCGAGCTATGTAGACCACGCGATATGTACCGGAGCCATCCCACACTCGGAGTTCCTGAACTCCGTTTCCAACCGACGACATCGATTTGAAATCGGTTGGCTGCTTGCCGTGCTGGACTTGCTCCAGTTGGTACCCCGCATCATGCCGCGCGTCTTCCGGAAACTGTCGGAGCCACTCCAGCGAGTTTCCGAGAAGGCGCAACGGTTTCACGACTCAATTATACCAATTTGGATATACCTCGACAAGCCCGAGAAGATGCGATCAAGCGGGAGGCTCAAGGGCACCGAGTTCGGTGTCATGCGGCAGGCACTGTCCCTTGGATTGTAAAGGTGAGAGAGGGGCTGAGGCAGGCTAGCAACGATGGCTTGGGGAGCACAGCCCTGCGCGCTCATGGCAGGCCCTGATTCTCTGGTAGACTCCTTCGTGCGAGTCGCAAGTGTTGGAGTGCGGCGAAGAAGGGAAGTCTCATCATTGGGAACATCCAGAAGCTCAAACGCCTGAGCAAACTGCGTTCTTAGCGATCCCCTCTCTTATTGCTGCAGGATAACGCCTCTACGGAACTTTTCTCGCCTCTGTCCATGGACCTAATCCGGTTTTCCCTTCTCGAATAGCCTCTCCCGGCATACAGTAGAGTTCTGGGTTGCGGTTACCTGCGGAGGTGTCCCATGGTTGAACTATTATGCGCCGGGGCTCTGGTCTTACTTATCTGGATGCTCGTGTCGAAATATTCGATCGTCCGGACTCTGGCCAGAATCTTTACAGGCCTACTCACCCTGGTATCGGCAGCGGCTGCGGTCGCTCTTTTCGTTGTGGGACAGAAGGCTCACTGGACCAGTGATGGCCCTGGAATGCTATTGATCATGGCGGGCATCCTCTTTTGTGGAATTTTTGCATTTGTCTTCGGAGGGTTATTCTTCAGCTCGTTCAACCGGTCATCCCGAGCAGGATAACTGTTGGCCGAACCTTGCCTGCCGGACGGCTTCGTTCCGTATTCCTCCCGTAGCTGCTAGTCCGGTTGCGTCCTGTATCCTTCTCGCCCGATCAGCAGATCGTAGGGAGCGAAATCGTCGGTTAATTCGACACCCGTCGGCCATGGTTCAGTTCGGCGGGTATTCAAGAGCGCGATGGCCTCCATCGGTAGTTGCCGATTCATTGCCATTGCCGTGACGTTCTCGATCGTACGTTCGGGAGAGCCGGTTTCGATCGGACGGCCTCCGAAGAAAATAATGTTTTTGGCTTGGGACATGCCGGTCTTCCAGGGGCCTTCGACGGCGAAGGATTGCAGGACCGGGAAGGCGCGGGTCATGGTGTGCACCACTGCCGCGGCTCGGGCAAGATCGCCTTCCGTGCCGGACGATGCCAGGTTCACCGCGACGACTCCGTCAGGATTTAAATGCGCGCGAACCAGCGAGAAGAATTCCACCGTCGTCAAATGAAACGGAATCATGTCCCGCGCAAAGGCATCAATCCACATGACATCGTAGGTGCGATCCGTCCCGTTCAGGAAGGCGCGTCCATCTTTCACCGAAACATGGTGGTTGGCAGGCGCATGGTAGTCGAAGTATTCCTCAGCCATACGTACGACTGTCGGGTCGAACTCCACGACATCAAGTTCCAAAGCAGGCCAGTTTTGCGCCAGCCACTTTGCGATCGATCCTCCGCCATGGCCGAGGATCAGCCCGCGCTTCGGCTCGGGGGCCAATGCCAACGAAGACACCATTAACTGACTATAGGGGAGAAACAGCCACACGGGATCGGCTTTCCACATCGTGGCATGAAAGGTCCGATCCAACACGAGATACCGGAACAAGTCATCCTCACGGATTCGTACTTGCTGGTAGGGGCTGTCTTCTTGATAGACGGGCTGGTTCAGACGCTGGAGCGGATGCAGTGCCAACGCTCCCAAGAGCGTGGCATACACAACGCCCAGGCCTGCTATCAATGGACGGGCCGGCGTTCCTCTCACAAGCCACCAGAAGCCGAGTCCCAGTTGAATGCCGCCCAGCCATGCAACCAACGACTGGCTGCCGATCCACGACAAGAGAAAGAACGCGGTGCCCCACGTCCCTAGCAGGCTGCCGACCGTCGATAAGGCGA
>JALHPU010000120.1 GCA_022842325.1 Sulfuritalea sp.
GCCGACGGCATTTGCCGGCAGGTCGAGCCGCAACTCGGGGACCTCGCGCGCGACATGCGCGACGAAGGTATTGCTGTTCGGCCCCGGCCAGGTGCGGTAGGTTTCGGCGTAGGGATAGTCGCGCACCGCCTCCTCGATACGGCCGATCAAGGCCTCGACGCCCTCGCCGCGGCGGTCGGCAAGCAGCACGGGCATCGATCCGAACCACAGCGCGTCGGCATCGAGATAGTCGACCTGGACATAGGGCGCCCCGCTCCAGGCGACCACGTCGTAACGCGTGAAGGTCGGCGCGCCGGCGCGCTTGGCGACGATCCAGGTGTGCACCCCGAAGGCGCCGCGGCGGCCGAAAGCCGGCGCGGCAAAGACCTGGACGATCGGCTCTTTGACCTTCGCCGGGTCGGGCGACAGGCCGCTCGGTGTCAGCGCCGCTTCGCGCCACGACACCGTCGAAGGCGAGTGAAGGGCGACGCTGATCGCCGGCGGGACCACGAAAAAGGCAGCGATAAGCAGCAAGAACACTATCGGATGACGCAATTTGGGGCGCAAGCGTGGACTCTCAGGACGACGGACGGTAGGGCGCACTATAAAAGTTTCAACAGCCGGGCTTCGCCTGGGCGCTCATCCCCAAACGCGCGCACGCGCTTCGGTTCGTCATTCCGGGCTTGACCCGGAATCCATCCCGTCTGCGTTGTATGGCGGCGACCCTCGGCTCAGGGCAGCCCCTTCTCCGTCACCGGGCCGGCCAGCGTCGCCAGCGTTGCCGAACGGCTGTCGCGCCAGTAGAGCACCGCCACCACCCAGGACGCCGCCAGCACCAGCGCCCAGGGCTGGATGAACCAGGCCAGCGCCGCCAGCCCGAAGAAATACGAACGCAGCCCGCGGTTGAAGCTGGCGAAGCCGTGCGTCACCATCATTGCCGCGCGCGGCGCGAAATCGGCGCGGTCCGGCGCATCCTTCTCCGCCGGCATCGGCGCCGAGGCAAACAGCATCAGCGTGAAGTTGAACTGGCGCAGCGACCAGGTGAACTTGAAGAAGGCGAACACGAAAATCCCGATCAGCACCAGGAGCCTCACCTCCAGCGTCTCGCGCGACGACACGGCGATGAAGCCGATGCCCGAGACCATCGCCTGCACCCGCTCCACCGCGCCGAGGCTGCTGAGCAGGCCGGCGATGATGAACAGCGTGGTGGTGATGAACAGGTTGCAGCTGCGCATCACCGTCTGCAGCACCACCGTGTCGGCGATCCGGTTCTCCCGCTCCAGCACCCGCCGCATCCAGCGCAGCCGGTACTCGTGCAGCACGCTGGCCAGCTCGCGCGTGCCCCAGCGGCGATGGTCCGCATACCAGGCGTAGCCGACCCAGCAGAGAAAGAACCAGCCCAGCGCCAGCATGTCGGGCAGCGGCAGGATAGCCGTGAGGGTGGAGGTCATGGTGGTCCTTGTTGGGCTGGGGGGCGCTACAAATAGTCCGGATGATGCTCCACAAGCCAGCGGCGCGTCGTTGTCAGCAAGGCCGTCGCCTGTGCAATGCACTCGCCCACGGCTTCGGGCTCGATCGGGTCACCTTGGTAATCACTGACGTTGCGTTTGCGGCGCAGGGCATCCAGCACCACCCACGTCGTGTTGGGCAGACCCAGTGTCAAGGGCAAGGACTGGATCATGGTCTGGTGGTGCCCCGGTTCATTGGTCGACGGCCGGTAGCCGCTCGCCATCATCGCGGTCAGCGCCAATTGCATGATGGCCTTGTAGGCGGCATCGAAGCGCGTTTCGTCGCTGATGATTTCGGCTCGCGCATCCGCCAGATTGCGCTCCGCCGCCGACAGCAGGCGCCGGATCTCCTCGGCCGTCGGCGCATGCGGCTTAAGCCGGCCGATCTTGAGCAAGTTCTGCAAGGTCATGGTCGCCACCCATCAGCCAGATCTTCGATTCACGAATCACCCCGACCACAAAGCCGTCGCCGGCTGCCTGCTTGCGCGCAAAATCCGCGGGCTTCATCACGGTGGCATTGACGTCGCGGCGCAGGATCTCCTGCGTCGGCGCCAGCGCCTTCACCACGGCCGCGAATCCGGCGCGTCCCAAAACCATCACATCCACATCGCTGCGCGGCCCCTCCTGTCCCGCCGCCACCGACCCATACACGAAGGCCAGGGATATCTGGTCGGCCAGCGGCGCCAGGGCCTCGCGCAGCACATCGGCAACCCCCAGCGTCTTGCGCAGAAACCCCGCCAGCTCCTCGAATACGGGGCAGGCGGTATTCGCCCGGTAGTGAACCTGGCGCCCCGTCTCTTGCCGCAGCAGCAGGCCGACTTCGGTCAGCGCCCGCAGCTCGCGATGCAATGACCCCGGCGAGGCGCCGGTGATGCGCGCCAATTCGCGCACATGAAGTGCGGCCTCGGGGTGCAGCAGCAGGGCGGCCAGCACCGCGGAGCGGGTGCCTCCCAGCAAGTGAGTGGCGAGTGACAGGGATGACATATCAGGATGTTCTCAAATTTGCTGCAAATGTAGCAATAATGAGAACACGTGGCAAGGCCCTTTTTCAACAGTCGGCGCCAGCGGCACGGCGCC
>JALHPU010000121.1 GCA_022842325.1 Sulfuritalea sp.
CCCACCGGTGTCGGGGCTATTCGTGCAGCACGCTGGCCAGCTCGCGCGTGCCCCAGCGGCGATGGTCCGCATACCAGGCGTAGCCGACCCAGCAGAGAAAGAACCAGCCCAGCGCCAGCATGTCGGGTAGCGGCAGGATAGCCGTAAGGGAGAAGGCCATGGCGGTCCTTGTGGGGAGTGGGGGCTTGCCGTGCGGGGTTGATTGTAGGCGCCGGGGCTGGTTTCTCCCGGCGTTTCGGCGGGATAGGGTTGAGGGTGCGCTTTCGGGATGCGGGTTGGCGCGGAACGGGGAGCTGTGAAGAGTCGGCGCTGGTGGTACGGCGCGACGTGCCAGATGCCAATCCAATGGATTTGGCGAAATGGGTGTAAATGGTTGTAGTATTGGTGTCCATGATCCGATCCCATGCCGTGCAGATCACATCCGAGATCCTGAACCTCATCGCCGGCATCGATGAATTCAAGGGGGCCTGGCGTGCGCTTGGCACCCTTGCGCCGGACCGGCTCTCGGCATTGCTGCGCGTCGCCACCATCGAGAGCATCGGCTCGTCCACTCGCATCGAGGGCAGCCGGCTGTCGGACCGTGAAGTCGAGCGCCTGCTGTCCAATCTGCAGATCAAGTCCTTCGCCACTCGCGACGAACAGGAAGTGGCGGGCTACGCCGGGGTCATGGAGCTGATCTTCTCCTCATGGCAGGACATCGCCCTGACCGAGAACCACATCAAGCAACTGCACCGTGATCTGCTGGCCTACAGCGAGAAGGATGCCAGGCATCGGGGCAATTACAAGACCTCCACGAACAGCGTGGTCGCCTTCGACGCGGATGGCAAACAGTTGGGCGTGGTGTTCGAAACCGCCACGCCCTTCGACACGCCGCGCCTGATGACCGAGCTGGTCGCGTGGTTCAACGACGAGCGCGCCGCCGCGCGTCTGCACCCGCTGCTGCTGCTTGGCATCTGGGTCGTGGTGTTTCTGGAAATTCACCCCTTTCAGGACGGCAATGGCCGTCTGAGCCGGGCGCTGACCACCTTGTTGCTGCTGCAGGCCGGCTATGCCTATGCGTCCTACAGTTCGCTCGAAAGCGTGATCGAGCAGAGCAAGGAAGCCTACTACCTCGCGCTGCGGCAGACGCAAGGGACGATCCGCACCGATACACCGGACTGGCAGCCCTGGCTGGTCTTTTTCCTGCGCGCGCTGGCCGAGCAGGTACGACGCCTGAATCGCAAGGTGGAGCGCGAAAAAATCGTGCTGGCCGCATTGCCCGAACTCTCGCTGCAGATCGTCGAGTTCGCCCGGGAACATGGCCGCGTGACGATGGGCGATGCGATCCGGCTGACCGGCGGCAATCGCAACACCCTCAAGCAGCACTTCCGGGCTCTGGTGGAGCAAGGCCACCTCAGCCAGCGCGGCGCCGGCCGGGGTGTCTGGTACGAGTTGCGCTAAGCCTACCCGACAACGTCCATGGGCAGTTTTGCGCCTCGCTGTCTCTCAATAGACCTTGAAGTCGGGTTGCGCGATAGTCGTATTCATAGCTTTGCCGCAGTTCGCGGGGACAATCCAAACGCAACATTGCATTTCAAGCAAGGCAAACTGCTTGCGGCACTGGAAAAGTTGGATACGCTTGCCGAAGGTGCGAGTTTCCTGCTTGGCCATAACCTGATCGCGTTTGACCTGCCACATCTGGCCGCCGCCAAACCCGATTTGCGCCTGCTGCAATTGCCTGTCGTCGATTCGCTGCGGCTCAACCCGCTGGCTTTTCCACGGAACCCTTACCACCATTTGGTCAAGCACTATCAGGACGGCCAGCTGAAGCGCGGGCGCTTGAATGATCCATTGCTCGACGCGCAGCTGACTCTTGAAGTTTTCCGCAATCAGCACGAAGCGCTAGCCAAAACATCTCCGGACCTTACCCTTGCATGGCATTGGCTGACGACAGTCGGCACCCCCGGGTCAGGACTCGATAGCTTCTTCTCGACCCTGCGCAAACGCACTCGTCCGAGCGATAAAGAAGCGATCGCAGCTATAGGACGGCAGCTTGCCGGGCATGCCTGCCAGACTCACGGCGCAGAAATTCTGGCCGACGCGGCCACGTGCGGATGGCCATTGGCTTACGCACTGGCTTGGTTGTCGGTTGCCGGCGGCAACTCCGTGATGCCGCCGTGGGTGCGCCATCAATTTCCGCAAGCCGGCGCGTTGATCAAACGCCTGCGCGATACCGCCTGCGCTGATCTCACGTGCGAGTGGTGTCGCGAAAGGCACAATGCAAAAAAGGAACTGGCGCACTGGTTTGGCTTTACCGAGTTTCGCCCCGAACCGGCCGATATCGACGGCCGCCCCTTACAGCAAAGCATCGTTGAAGCGGCGATGCGTGGCGAACATGCCCTGGCCGTTTTGCCGACTGGCACCGGCAAATCTCTTTGCTACCAGATTCCCGCCCTCTCCCGCTTCGACAAAACGGGCGCGCTCACTGTCGTGATTTCGCCGCTGGTTGCCTTGATGTCCGATCAAGTTGCCAGCCTGGAAAAGAACGGGATTCAGAGCTGCGCAGCGCTTAATGGT